>NZ_JBEGHG010000012.1:0-576959 GCF_040675865.1 Burkholderia sp. LMU1-1-1.1
CGACCAGCTACCACGACATCCTCCCGGAGGTCGGCCGTATCGAGATCGGCTACACCTGGTACGCCAAGAGCCGCCCCCGCAGCCCCCGCCGCCCCCGCAGCCCCCGCCGCCCCCGCCGCCCCCGCCGCCCCCGCCGCCCCGGCGATGCCAGCTTTGCCGGCGATACCCGCAGTGCCAGCGCCACCTGCCGCCCCGGCGGCGCCGGCCGCACCGATTTCTTTTGGCAATAGCACCGTCAACCTGGGCGACAAACACGCCGACCGTGCCTACGCCATCGTTTGGAACGGCACCGACCACGTTCATATCTCCGGTTCATCCGACGATGTGCGCCGTATCGCGGAACTACGTTCCAATCTCAAGGGCGATTTCGTCTGGTATCGCGAAGACGGCAAAGCCTATCTGATCCAGGACCCGGCGGTCATCTCCAAGGTGCGGGAGGTCTGGAAGCCCGTCAGCGTCATCGGCGCATTGATGGAATCGCAAAGCAAGCGGATGGATGTCCATTCCAAGGTGATGGACGGGCTGGCCGCGCAGATCGACCGTTTGACCAGCGACATGGAAAGCGGCCCGGCCGCAGCCGAGCGCGAGCGGCTGGAACGTCGGATGGAAGCGCTCGCGGCCAGGCAAGAAGCCATCGCCGGGCGCATGGTGGCCGCCAGCGAAACCCTGAGCCATGACCAGAGCCAGGAAGGCGTGCGCAAATACCGTGAGCTGGAGGCTGCAACGCGCAGCGAGATGGTGCCGCTGCAAAGGGAAATGGCGCAGATGCAACGCGACATGGCCGCGAAAATGGCAAGCATGCATCGCAATGCGGCGCCGATGAAGGCGCTCAACGTGCAGATGGCCGAAGCCAACAAACCGATGGCGGAACTGGGCCGGCGCATGGGTGAGCTGGGCCGCGAGCAGGCCAAGGCCAGCCGCGAAGCCGAGCGCAACTTCAAAGCGGTGATTCAGGACGCCATCCGCGACGGCAAGGCGGTGCCGGCGAAGGGGCTGATGTAGGCGGGATGCGGGGCCGGCCCGATATGGACCGGCCCCACATGGACCGACCCCGAAGGGCCGCTGCCGGTATAATCACGGCATGCAAAATCTTCTTCACAATCTTAACGACGAACAACTCGCTGCCGTGACCCTGCCGGCCCAAAGCGCCCTGATTCTGGCGGGCGCAGGCTCCGGCAAAACCCGCGTACTGACGACCCGCATCGCCTGGCTGATCCAGACCGGGCAGGTGTCGCCGTCGGGCATCCTGGCCGTGACCTTCACCAACAAGGCCGCCAAGGAAATGACGACGCGGTTGTCGGCGATGTTGCCGATTAATACACGCGGCATGTGGATCGGCACCTTCCACGGATTGTGTAACCGCCTGCTGCGCACGCACCACCGCGACGCCGCGCTGCCGCAGACGTTCCAGATCCTCGACTCGCAGGACCAGCTGTCGGCGATCAAGCGCCTGATCAAGGCCAACAACATCGACGACGAGAAGTTCCCGCCGAAGGATGTGATGTACTTCATCAACGGCGCCAAGGACCAGGGCCTGCGCGCCGACAAGATCGACCCGTACAACGCCGACGAGCGCAAGAAGGTCGAGCTGTACCAGCTGTACGACGACCAGTGCCAGCGCGAAGGCGTGGTCGACTTCGCCGAGCTGCTGCTGCGCACCTATGAACTGCTCAGCCGCAACCAGCCGCTGCGCCAGCACTACCAGCAGCGCTTCCAGCACATCCTGGTCGACGAGTTCCAGGACACCAACGATCTGCAATACAAGTGGCTCAAGCTGCTGGCCGGCCATGGCGAGCAGGGCGGTGGCGCGCTGTTCGCCGTCGGCGACGACGACCAGAGTATTTACGCCTTCCGTGGCGCCAACGTCGGCAACATGAGCGCCTTCGAGCGCGAGTTCCACGTCAAGAACTTGATCAAGCTGGAACAGAACTACCGCTCGCACGGCCACATCCTGGACGCCGCCAACGTGTTGATCGCCAACAACAGCAAGCGCCTGGGCAAGAACCTGCGCACCGACGCCGGCCATGGCGAGCAGGTGCGCGTGTATGAAGCCAGCTCGGACCTGGCCGAGGCGCAATGGATCATCGAGGAAACCAAGAACCTGATCGCCGACGGCGCCTCGCGTAGCGAGATCGCGGTGTTGTACCGGTCCAACGCGCAATCGCGCGTGATCGAGCACGCATTGTTCTCGGCCGGCATTCCGTACCACGTCTACGGCGGCCTGCGCTACTTCCAGCGCGCCGAGGTCAAGCACGCGATCGCGTATTTGCAGTTGATGGACAACCCGCACAACGACTCGGCCTTCCTGCGCGTGGTCAACTTCCCGACGCGCGGCATCGGCCTGCGCTCGATCGAGGCGTTGCAGGCCGCGGCCGACCAGCACCGGGTGTCGCTGTACGCGGCGGTGCCGTATGTGATGGGCAAGGCTGGCTCGTCGCTGGGCGGCTTCGTCAAATTGATCGAAGGCGCGCGCTTCGAGACGCAGCAGATGGCGTTGCCGGAGCTGGTGCGCGTGGTGCTGGAGGCCAGCGGCCTGCTGGCGCACTACCAGACCGAGAAAGAGGGCGCCGACCGCATCGAGAACTTGGAGCAGATGGTCAGCGCCGCGACGCAATTCGTCTCGGAGGAAGGCTTCGGCCAGGGCGCGCCGGCGCATCTGGGACCGCGCTCGCAGGAGCAGTCGGGCCTGCCCGTGGTCAACGAGGACGGCTTCGAAATCCTTGACGCCGACGCGCCGCTGGCGACGGTGATGTCGCCGCTGTCGGCCTTCCTGTCGCACGCGTCGCTGGAGGCGGGCGACAACCAGGCCACGGCCGGCCAGGAAGCGGTGCAGATGATGACGGTGCACTCGGCCAAGGGGCTGGAGTTCAACAACGTCTTCATCACCGGGCTGGAGGAGGGCTTGTTCCCGCACGAGAGCAGCTCGCGCGAGGACGGCGGCGTGGAGGAGGAGCGGCGCCTGATGTACGTCGCGATCACGCGCGCGCGGCAGCGGCTGTACATGTGCTTCGCGCAGACGCGCATGCTGCACGGCCAGACCCGCTACAACATGAAATCGCGCTTCTTCGACGAATTGCCGGAGGACTCGCTCAAGTGGCTCTCGCCGAAGGTGCAATCGCACTGGTTCGCCAACAAGAAAACGCCGTGGGACGACGTGGTGCCGCTGGCCGGTTCCGACAACGCGATAGCGCAAAAGATCGCGCATAAATCGCCGGGCGCGGGCTGGCGCATTGGCGAGTCTGTCGCGCACGGCAAGTTCGGCGAAGGGGTGATTGTCAATATCGAAGGCAGCGGCGCCAACGCGCGCGCACAGATCAACTTCGGCAGCAACGGCATGAAGGTGCTCGATCTCAGCATCGCCAAGCTCGAGCGATTAGCTCATTAATCGGTTCCACGTAGGGCGGATTGGGCGGCACGCTGCGCTAATCCACCCTACGTGTTCCCATATTAAAACGGGGTTTCGGGCCGCCTAGAGCAGGGGTTCGGGGCCGTCGGCCTTGACCGGGACCGCGAGGTCGGTGGGGCCGAAGATTTGCCGGTACGCGATGTACAAGGTGCAATGCGTGAGCACGATGGTGATCAGGAACAGCGTGAAGATGCCGGCCACCGCCAGCTGCGACGAGCCGAGGATCAGCACGACGATCTTGCAACCGACGAAGTACATCAGGTGCAACGTCACCGCCGCCGTCAGGAACGCCTTCCAGCCGCGCAGCACCGCGACTACGCTGAAAAACAGCGCTTTGTTCAACTTCATCTTTTGCCAGTAGATCAGCGGCGCCGTCAGGCACGTCAGCATCCAGCCCACCGTGTAGATCGTCGACGAGGTGAATACCGCGCCCAGCAACCCTTCCAGCTGGCTTTGGTCGATCTGCGGCGGACGCGTGCCCATTTGCATGACGGCATCGCCGGCCATCGCGTACAGCACGCCCAGGGCGATCACCAGCAGCAACAGGTTGAGCACGCCCATGGCCAGCAGCGGACTGCGCACCGGCTTGCGGAAACCGCTCAGCAGCAAATTCGGCAGCGCGCGCTTGCCCTGGTCGACCTGCGCGCAACCTTCCAGCAGCGCGACCGAGAACAGCGGCGTCAGGATGAACGGCGCGATCTGCCCCAGCAGCGGCACGATCATCGAGAACAACGAGACGAACATGCAGCAGAAGAACAGCGCCATGAGGCCGCCGGGCTGCTTGCGGAAAAGCATCATGCCCTGCTTGACCCATTGCCATCCGGCGCGCGCGGGAAATTTATTCATCAGAAAAGTTTCGGCGCCAGCGTGGCGATGCGTTCGCGCAAGATGCGCTCAAAGTGGGTCGGATCGTGCGGGGTCAGCATTTCGGCTTCGCGCGGCAGGTAATAGTCGTACAGGCGCGACAGCCAGAAGCGCAGCGCCGCCGCCCGCAGCATCGGCTGCCAGGCGGTTTGTTCGGCCTCGGTGAACGGGCGCACCGCGTGGTAGGCGTCGAGCAGCGCGCGCACGCGGGCCGTGTCGAGAACGCCGGTGTCGAGGGCGATGCACCAGTCGTTGACGGTGACGGCGACATCGAACAGCCAGGTGTCGCAGCCGGCGAAGTAAAAGTCGAAGAAACCGGTCAGGCGCTCGCCGTCGAACATGACGTTGTTGCGGAACAGGTCGGCGTGCACGGGGCCGCTTTGCAGCTTGCGGTAGGTCTCGCAGCCGGCGAACGCCTCCTGGAAGTGCATCTCCGCCTTGAGCAGGTGGGCGTTGCTTTCCGACAGGAAGGGCAGCACTTGCGGCGTGGTCGCGTTCCACCAGTCCAGGCCGCGCAGATTGGGCTGTTGCAGCGGATAGTCGCGGCCGGCCAGGTGCATGCGCGCCAGCATGGCGCCCACTTCGGCGCAGTGCGCCGGTTGCGGGTCCATCTGCGAGCTGCCTTCGAGCTTGGTGACGATGGACGCCGGCTTGCCGTGCAGCGGCACGATCAGCTCGCCCTTGTCGGTGGCGATCGGCGCCGGCACGGCCACGCCGCGATCGGCCAGATGGCGCATCAGGTTCAAATAGAAAGGCAGTTGCTCGAACGATAAGTTTTCAAAGATCGTGAGCACAAACTCGCCGCGCTCCGTGGTCAAGAAGAAATTGCTGTTCTCAATGCCGGAGGCGATGCCCTTGAGGGCCAGCGGCTTGCCGAGGGGGAATTGCGTGATCCACTGGGTGACATCGTCCAGGGTGACCGGGGTAAACACTGCCATGTGCAAGCTTGATGAGGTTCGGTGAATCGGCGCCCGCCTTGGCGGACGTCCGGGATGCCTGCCGAGGCAGGCGCGTCTTTAAATGTATTAGCGATACTACCGGGTTTACTTGGCGGCCGGCGCCGCTGGTGGCGGTGGCGGTGCGTCGGTGTCGGCCGCCGCTTCGTCGTCCGGATTCTTCTTTTTCTTGCCGCCGAAGGTCATCACGGTCCACTGCGGACCGCGCGCGGCGCCGGACATGGCGTCGCCCGGCAAGGCGCTGCCGACCGGATGGGTTGGTTTCAGCGTGTACGTGCTGGGACCGCTTTTGACGGTCGCTTCCACCACGTTGCCGCTGTTGTCGCGGCGTTCGGTGATTTGGCGCTCCGGCGCCGGCTTGGCCGTCACCGTGATCGGATCGTCGGCCACTTCTTCGATCTTTTCCAGTTTCGGCGGCGCCTGGCTCGGCGTCGACTGCGCGAACGCGTTGGCGCCGAGCGCCAGGAGGAGTGCCGGCCAGAGGAGGGAGGTGCGCGTCATGATGGATCGCCTTAGTAGGTAAAAAGCCGTGGAATTTTTATGTATGATCCATTGTAACAAACAGACACGCTTCCCTGTGCGTCGCGGCGGATTTCCGGCGGATTTCCGCCGCATGGACGTCTGTTTTTCCAACAGGAAATGCTGAATTTCACCATGGTATTGTCATACTTGAAACGCGGGCGCGGCAGGCGGATGCCGGCCAAAACCTGCGATAATGCGGCATTCGTGGCAAATCACGCACTTTTGCCCTCACATCTCTTTAGTTCCTATGCAAAATACCCTGCTGTTAGTTGACGGTTCCAGTTACCTTTACCGCGCCTTCCACGCGCTGCCCGACCTGCGCAGCCCGGACGGCCACCCGACCGGCGCCATGCATGGCATGGTCAACATGCTGCGCCGGCTGCGCGCCGATTATCCGGCCGCCTACATCGCCTGCGTGTTCGATGCCAAGGGCAAGACCTTCCGCGACGACATGTATCCCGACTATAAGGCCACGCGCGCGCCGATGCCCGACGACCTGCGCCTGCAGATCGAGCCTATCCACGAGGCCGTCAAGGCCATGGGCTGGCCGATCCTGATGGTCGACGGCGTCGAGGCCGACGATGTCATCGGCACCCTTTCCGTCGACGCGGCCAAGGCCGGCATGAACGTGGTGGTGTCGACCGGCGACAAGGACCTGGCGCAGCTGGTCAATCCGCAAGTCATGCTGATCAACACGATGACCAACGAGAAGATGGATGAGGCCGGCGTGCTGGCCAAGTTCGGCGTGCCGCCGAACCGCATCATCGATTACCTGACCCTGATCGGCGACACGGTCGACAACGTGCCCGGCGTGGCCAAGTGCGGGCCGAAGACGGCGCTCAAGTGGCTGACGCAGTACGACAGCCTGGACGGCGTGATGGCCAATGCCGACAAGATCACCGGCGCCGTCGGCGAGAACCTGCGCAAGGCGCTGGAGTGGCTGCCGAAAGGGCGCGAGCTGATCACCGTCAAGACCGACTGCGACCTGTCGGAGCACATGATGTCGATCAGCGAATCGCTGGTGGCGCGCGCCGAGGACTCGGAAACCTTGCTGACCTTCTTCGGCAAGTACGGTTTCAAGACCTTGTTGCGCGAACTGAACGCGCTGACCCCGGCCGCGCCGATCGGCGCGGCGGGCAAGGCAGCGGCGGCGGCCGTCGCGGCCGGCGGCGCGGTCTCGGCCAACGGCGACCTGTTCGGCGAAGTGCCGAAGGTCAACGTCAACTACGAGACCGTGTTCACCGACGAGCAGCTCGACAAGTGGATCGCGCTGATCGGCGCCGCCGAGTTGACCGCCGTCGACACCGAGACCACCTCGCTCGAGCCGATGACGGCGCAGCTGGTGGGCATCTCGCTGTCGGTGCAGCCCGGCGTGGCCTGCTACATCCCGGTCGCGCACGCGTACCCCGGCGTGCCGGAGCAACTGACACGCGAGCACGTGCTGGAAAAACTCAAGCCATGGCTGGAGGACGAGACCAAGTTCAAGGTCGGCCAGAACCTGAAATACGACAGCCACATCTTCGCCAACCACGGCGTGCGCCTGCGCGGCATCCACCACGACACCCTGCTGCAATCGTACGTGTTCGAATCGCACCGCACGCACGACATGGACGGCCTGGCGCTGCGCCACCTGAACCACACGACGATCCCCTTCGTCGACGTCTGCGGCAAGGGCGCCAGCATGATCACCTTCGACAAGGTGGACATCGCGCGCGCCACCGAATACGCGGCCGAGGACGCCGACATCACGCTGCGCCTGCACCTGGCGATGATCGGCGAGGTCGAGAGCGACGAGCGCCTGAGCTACATCTACCGCAACATCGAACTGCCGACGGCGGTGGTGCTGCAAAAGATCGAGCGCAACGGCGTGCATATCGACGCCGCGTTGCTCGACATCCAGTCGGCCGAACTGGGCGCGCGCATCGCCGAGCTGGAGGCCAAGGCGCACGAGCTGGCCGAGCAGCCGTTCAACCTCGGTTCGCCCAAGCAGATCGGCGAGATCTTCTTCGAGAAGCTGAAGCTGCCGGTGGTGAAAAAGACCCCGAGCGGGGCGCCGTCGACCGACGAGGAAGTGCTGCAAAAGCTGGCCGAGGACTATCCGCTGCCGAAGGTGCTGCTGGAGTACCGCAGCCTGTCGAAGCTGAAGTCGACCTACGCCGACAAGCTGCCGAAGGGCATCAACAAGGAAACCGGCCGCGTGCACACCAACTACGCGCAGGCGGTGGCGGTGACCGGACGCCTGGCGTCGAACGATCCGAACCTGCAGAACATTCCGATCCGCACCAAGGAAGGGCGACGCATCCGCGAGGCCTTCATCGCGCCGCCGGGCAGCCACATCGTCTCGGCCGACTATTCGCAGATCGAGCTGCGCATCATGGCGCACATCTCGGGCGACGAGAACATGCTGCGCGCGTTCGCCGAGGGCGTGGACATCCACCGCGCCACCGCCGCCGAGATCTTCGGCGTGCCGCCGGACGAGGTGTCGAGCGAGCAGCGGCGCTATGCCAAGGTCATCAACTTCGGCCTGATCTACGGCATGAGCGCGTTCGGCCTGGCGGCCAACCTCGGCATCGAGCGCGCCGCCGCGCAGAGCTACATCGACCGTTATTTCGCCCGTTTCTCCGGCGTGAAACAGTATATGGACGACACGCGTTTGCAGGCCAAGGCGCGCGGCTATGTCGAAACGGTGTTCGGACGCCGCCTGTGGCTGCCGGAGATCAATTCGCCGAACGGTCCCCGTCGCCAGGGCGCCGAGCGGGCGGCGATCAACGCGCCGATGCAGGGTACGGCGGCCGATCTGATCAAGCTGGCGATGGTGGCGGTGCAGAACTGGCTCGAGACGGACAAGTTGCAGACCAAGATGATCATGCAAGTGCACGATGAGCTGGTGCTGGAGGTGCCGGATGCCGAGCTGGAACTGGTCAAGCGCAAGCTGCCGGAGTTGATGGCCGGCGTGGCGCAGTTGAAAGTGCCGCTGACGGCGGAAGTCGGCGTCGGCAAAAACTGGGACGAGGCGCACTAAAGCGCGCTTCACCAACAACCGACCCGCAAGCCCGGGGTCGTACCCCGTACGGGGTACGACCCCACGTCAAAGGTTTGCGGGTTTCAACATTACCGGAGGAGTCGCATGGATGATTTGAAGCGGGACGCAGAGAGTTTGCTGACGAAAACCAGCCTGTCGGACGGTGTCGACCGCCGCGACTTCCTCAAGGTGGCGCTGGGCAGCGGCTTCGCCGCCGCCGCGATGCCGGTGGTGGCGCAAAACGTCATCAAGACCGACACCGCCGGCCTGACCGCCGGCACCATCACCCTGACGGTCGATGGCCAAACCGTCCCCGTCTACCGCGCCCAGCCGGAAGGCAAAACCAACCTGCCGGTGGTGCTGGTGATTTCCGAAATCTTCGGCGTGCACGAGCACATCGCCGACGTCGCCCGCCGTTTCGCCAAGCTCGGCTATCTGGCGCTGGCGCCGGACCTGTTCGTGCGCCAGGGCGATCCGCAAAAATCCGCCTCGATCGCCGACCTGCAACGCGACATCATCTCCAAAACCCCCGACACCCAGGTCATGACCGACCTGGACGCGCTGGTCGCCTGGGCCAAGGCCAATGGCGGCAATCCCGACAAGATCGCCATCACCGGCTTCTGCTGGGGCGGGCGCGTGACCTGGATGTACGCGGCGCACAATCCGTCGATCAAGGCCGGCGTCGCCTGGTACGGACGCCTGATCGGCACCTCCAACGCCGTCACGCCCAGGCATCCGATCGATATCGCGGCTACTTTGAACGTCCCGGTGCTGGGCCTGTATGGTGAAAAAGACACCGGCATCACCCAGGATTCGATCAAGGCGATGCAGGCCATGCTGGCCAAGGGGCCGAACAAATCGACCTTCGTCATCTACCCCAACTCCGGCCACGCCTTCCACGCGGACTACCGTCCCAGCTATGTGGAAGCGGATGCCAAGGACGGCTGGGGCCGGATGCTGGCGTGGTTCAGGCAGAACGGGGTCGCCTGAACCCAGCCAATCACGCCGTTTTAACTGTTTTTAGCCAAAAATGAGCAGGAAAGCGTGCCGGGCGGTAAAATAACGCCCCCGGCCTGCGCAGCGGCACGGCTCCAGGTACAAGAGGCTATAACATCGATCCCATACTTATCTCCATATTACTGGCGACCACACTAGCCGGTGTCGTCAGCATTTCGGCCGCTGCCGTGTTCTCGTTTACGCTGCTCTCGAAGGTGGTTGAGCGCATGGTCAGCCTGTCGGTCGGCATCATGCTGTCGACCTCGCTGCTGCACGCCTTGCCCGAAGCGTTCGAATCGCACGCGAGCGCGCGCAGCCTGTTCGCGACCCTGCTGGCCGGCCTGCTGGCGTTCTTCCTGCTGGAAAAGCTGGCCATCATGCGCCATTCCCACCACCACGAGGGCGACGGCCACCACCATCACCACGGGCATGACAAGCACGAGGCCGGCAAGGCCGGCTGGATGATCCTGGTCGGCGACGGCATGCACAACTTCACCGACGGAATTTTGATCGCCGCCGCCTTCATGGCCAACCCGGAGCTGGGCCTGGTGACGGCGCTGGCCATCATCGCCCACGAGATCCCGCAGGAGATCGGCGATTTCATCGTGCTGCTCAACGCCGGCTTCTCGCGGACGCGCGCGTATGTCTACAATTTGCTGTGCAGTTTGCTGGCGATCGCCGGCGGCCTGCTGGGCTATTACACGCTGGACCGCGCCAGCGAGCTGATTCCGTACGTGCTGGTGTTCGCCTCGTCGGGCTTCATCTACATCGCCGTGAGCGACCTGATGCCGCAGATGCAACGCCGCGCCACTTTGCGCGAATCGGTGCCGCAAGTGCTGCTGATCGCCACCGGCGTCGCCATCGTGCTGTTCCTGACCAACGGTCATTGATCCACGCGTTTTCGTTTGCGCCGAGGCGCTTGCAGCCAGCGCCGCCCGGCATATCATGGCGGGATGAACTCCAGAGAACAGAAGCAGGCAGAGGCACTAGCCGCTCTCTCGGCAGCAGATCGGGAGCGGCTGGAACGCTTGGCCGCGCGCGCCGACGTAAGTCTAGAGGCGATATGGCCTGACGTGTGGTCCTACGGGTTCGAAGACACGGAGGACAGCGTCGAGACAAATCTGGCCGCCGCCGACGACATTGCCGCAGGTCGGACGGTCTCCAATGAGGACGTAATGGAAGGGCTGAAGCGGATAGTCGATAGCCATCAAAAGCGAATGCGGAAGTCCTAGCCCCCGGTCGCCACCGGCCGTGCCGGGTCCGAGCACCACTCGCTCCACGAGCCGGGATACAGCGCCGCGCCCGGCAGCCCGGCGATCTCCAACGCCAGCAAATTGTGGCAAGCCGTCACACCCGAGCCGCACTGCATGATCGCCTGCGGCGCCGCCGCGAACAGCGGCGAGAATTCCTGCTTCAGCTGCTCGGCGCCCTTGAAGCGCCCATCCGGCGTCAAATTGTCCTTGAAGAAGCGGTTCTTGGCGCCGGGGATATGGCCGCCGACCGGATCGATGGTCTCGTTCTCGCCACGGAAGCGGTCCGCCGCGCGCGCATCGACCACCACCCGCGTCTGCGTGACCAGGTTCGACTCCATATCCTCCACCGTCACCGTGTGCATCAGCGACGGCTTGTCGGCTATCGTGCCGCCCGGCCGCGCGGTCACCATCGTCACCAGCGGCAAGCCCTGCGACTGCCACGCGGCCAGGCCGCCGTCGAGCACCGCCACCGCCGGATGGCCGACCCAGCGCAGCAGCCACCACAGCCGCGCGGCGAACATGCCGCCGTGCGCGTCGTAGGCCACCACTTGCGTGTCGTCGTTGATGCCCCAGCCGCGCAATGTCGCGATCAGCGCGGCGCGGTCGGGCAGCGGATGGCGGCCCTGGAACTTGCCGTCCGCGCCCACCTTGGCGCCGGACAGGTCGGTGTCGATATTGGCGAACTGCGCGTTCTGGATATGGCCGATGGCAAAGCCGTCGCGGCCCGCGTTAGGATTCATCAGGTCGTGCCGGCAATCGAGAGTGGCCCAGGTGTCATCGTCCAGATGCTGGGACAGGTCGGCGGCGCTGATCAACGTGGTGTGCATGGTCCGGACTCCTTAAACTTCACTGGCGATCGGGTCGGTATTGGCGATGGCCTTACCGCGTTCGGTGTTACGGGTATTGTAGAACGTCGCGGCCACGCCCGACGCCAGAATGATGGCGATGCCCGCCCAGCTGTGCCAGCTGAACACGTCGCCGAACACCAGCACGCCCCAGATACTGGAGAACACGATGCCGGTGTACTGCAGATTGGCGACGACCAGCGTCTGGCCGAGGCGGTAGGCGCGCGTCATGGCGATCTGCGCGCTGGTGGCGCAGACGCCGATGCCCAGCAACAGCAGCGCCCCGTGGACCGTGTTGATCGGGTGCCAGACGGCCGGCTTGTCGCCCGCGAACAGGTAATTGCCGGCCACGCCGGCGACGATGTTCATGACCGCGAAGTAGAACACCACGCGGTTTTCGGGTTCGCCGGCCAGGCCCAGCTTGCGCACCTGCATGTAGGCCATCGCCGTCAGCACGCTGGAGAACAGCGCGATCAGCGCCGGCACCAGCTGGTTGGCGTGGAAGGCCGGTTGCAGCAGCAGGGTGACGCCGACAAAACTCATCGCCACGGCCACCAGCAGCGGCCATTTGACCTGATTCTTGGCGTGCCACCAGCCCATCGCGAACAGCCATACGGCGATCCAGATCGGCGACAGGTAGTTGAGCGTCATGGCGGTGGCCAGCGGCAGATTGGCTATCGAGTAGTACCACAGCCACAGCGAGATGACGCCGATCAGGCAGCGCCAGAAGTGCGCCATCGGCATGGAGGTGCGGAAGCTGCCGCCCTGCATGCGGATGATCACCGCCAGCACGACGACGCCGACAATGCCGCGGTACATGACCATTTCAGATGTCGAGAATTCTTCGGAGGCCAGCTTGACGCACACCCCCATGACGGCGAACATGAAGCTGGCGAACAACATCCAAAGTGATTGCATCTGATTCCTGTATCCGGTGAGCGGCCCTAGGCCGCCGATATGTCTATGTTGGCGCGGTACCACTCGTGGAAATGCTGCATGCCGTCTTCCATCGGCGACTGGTAGGGGCCGGCGTCGCTGGTGCCGCGCTCGAACAGGGCCTTGCGGCCGGCGTCCATACGCAGCGCGATCTCGTCGTCCTCGGCCACGGTTTCCATGTAGGCGGCGCGTTCGGCCTCGATGAATTCGCGCTCGAACAGCACGATCTCCTCGGGGTAGTAGAACTCCACCACGTTGCGGGTGCGCTGCGGGCCGTCCGGCCACAGGGTCGAGACGATCAGCACGTGCGGATACCATTCGACCATGATGTTCGGATACAGCGTCAGCCAGATGGCGCCGTATGGAGGCGGTTCGCCGCCGCGGAACTTGAGCACCTGCTCCTGCCAGCGCTTGTAGACCTCGGAACCCGATTTGAGCAGGCCCTTGTTCACGCCCACCGTCTGCACGCTGTAGTCGCGGCCGAATTCCCAGCGCAGGTCGTCGCAGCTGACAAAGCCGCCCAAGCCCGGGTGGAACGGTTCGACGTGGTAATCCTCCAGATAGACCTCGATGAAGGTCTTCCAGTTGTAGTTGCAGACCTGGACTTCGGCGTGGTCGAACATGTAGCCGGCAAAATCCAGGTCGCCCGTCACCGACAGGTTCTTGAGCTTTTCCATGACGTTGTAGCCGTTTTGCTCGAACAGCAGGCCGTTCCAGCTTTGCAGCTGGGTCTTGGGCAGGTTCAGGCACGGCGTTTCGGCGAAGTGCGGCGCGCCGATCAACTCGCCCTTGAGGTCGTAGGTCCAGCGGTGCAGCGGGCAGACGATGTTGTTGGCGTTGCCACGGCCGTTGAACATCAGCGCCTGTCGATGGCGGCAGACGTTGGACAGCAGCTCGAGGCCGTTTGCGTTGCGCACCAGCATGCGCCCTTCGTTTTCGGAAACGAGGGTCGCAAAATCGCCGACGTTCGGCACCATCAGTTCGTGCCCGACGTAGCGCGGACCGGCCTGGAATAATTGCTGCATTTCACGCTGCAACAGCGCTTCGTCGAAGTAGACGTTTACCGGCAGTTGCGCGTGTGGACGCGCCAGCTTGGCGTGGGTACCCAGATCGGACATCCCAACCCCCCTTAATATGTGCTTCAGACCAAAGAGAGACAGAATCCGTAAAGACCTGAATTCAAGTTCGTTGAAAATGGTATTTCGGACAGAACCGGCGATTATACCGCGTTTCGTTCCCTGCCGACAGACTGCAGTGCTCGTTTTCTGTGCAAAAACTTGTAACAAATACATGCAGATCGAGGATATGGGGTCGATTGCGATAAAATCCATAGTCCGCCGCCGGTGCGGCCGCTATAGTTCCACCGGAGAAGGTGGTTTGTTCTAAAATAACGGGCTACACTGCGCTGGCGGGTATTGTTAACCGCAAGTTAGCCTGGAATTAGCCCTGAAGTTTGCCTTGAAGCCTGAGTGACTATGTCTAAGAAATTATCTGCCGACGCGACCGCCGCCGCCCCCGTCTCGTTTGAAGAAGCGATGGCGGAGCTGGCAACCTTGGTCGCGCAAATGGAAGCAGGGCAACTGCCGCTCGAAGCGTCGGTGGCCGCCTACGCGCGCGGCTCGGAGCTGGTCAAGTTCTGCGCCGCCCAGCTCGAAAAAGTCGAATCCCAGGTCAAGGTGCTGGAGGGCGACATGCTCAAGCCGTTCGCGGAGACCGGCGAGGCCGAGCAATGAGCGGCGCCTTCGACGACTGGATGAAAACCGTGCAGGCCGGGTCTGAAAACGATTTATCCGGTTTCCTGCCCACCGCGACGACGGTGCCGGCCAAGCTGCACGACGCCATGCGCTATGCGCTGCTCGGCGGCGGCAAGCGCGTGCGCCCGCTGCTGGTGTACGCGGCCGGCGCGCTGTTCGACGCCGATCCCGCCACCTTGGCGCGCGCCGCCGCCGCTGTCGAAATGATCCACGCCTATTCGCTGGTGCACGACGACATGCCGTGCATGGACGACGACGCGCTGCGCCGGGGCAAGCCGACCGTGCACGTCGCCTACGACGAGGCGACCGCGCTGCTGGTCGGCGACGCGCTGCAATCGCAGGCCTTCCTGGTGCTGTCCGAGGCGACCAGCGTGCCCGCGTCCCGCCAGGTGGCGATGCTGCGGTTGCTGGCGCACGCCTCCGGCTCGGCCGGCATGTGCGGCGGCCAGGCGATCGATCTTGACAGCGTCGGCGTCAGCCTGACGCTGGAACAGCTGGAGCGAATGCACCAGCTGAAAACCGGCGCGTTGCTGCGCGCCGCCGTGATCCTTGGCGCGCTGGCCGGCAAGGATCTGGACGAGGTCGAACTGACGGCGCTGAACGCCTACGCGCGCGCCATCGGCCTGGCGTTCCAGGTGGTCGACGACGTGCTCGACGCCACGGCCGATTCGGCCACCCTGGGCAAGACCGCCGGCAAGGACGCCGCCGACAACAAGCCGACCTACGTCTCGATACTGGGTCTGGAACCGTCGCGCGCGCTGGCGCAAACATTGCGGCTCGATGCGCACGCAGCGCTCGCGCCGTTCGGAGACAAAGCTCTGCGGTTACGCGAACTCGCGGATTTGATCGTGCAGCGGAAGGCATAAATGAACTTGCTACAAAATATAGATTCACCAGCCGATGTGCGCAAACTGGCGTACACCCAATTGACGCCGCTGGCGCACGAACTGCGCGCCTACCTGCTCGACTCGGTCTCCAAGACCGGCGGCCACCTGTCGTCCAATCTCGGCACGGTTGAACTGACCGTGGCGCTGCACTACGTGTTCAACACGCCGCACGACCGCATCGTCTGGGACGTCGGCCATCAGACGTATTCGCACAAGATCCTCACGGGTCGGCGCGAGCGCATGAACACCCTGCGCCAGCTGAACGGCATCTCCGGCTTCCCCAAGCGCGACGAGAGCGAGTACGACACCTTCGGCACCGCGCACTCGTCGACATCGATTTCGGCCGCGCTGGGCATGGCGCAGGCGGCCAAGATCAAGGGCGAGCACCGCCACGCGATCGCCGTCATCGGCGACGGTTCGATGACCGCCGGCATGGCGTTCGAGGCGCTCAACAACGCCGGGGTGCAGGACGACATCAACCTGCTGGTCATCCTCAACGACAACGACATGTCGATCTCGCCGCCGGTCGGCGCCTTGAACCGCTACCTGGCGCGCCTGATGTCGGGGCAGTTCTACGCCGCCGCCAAGAACGTCGGCAAATCGGTGCTGCCCGGTCCCGTGCTGGAACTGGCCAAGCGGCTGGAAGAACATGCCAAGGGCATGGTGGTGCCGGCCACGATGTTCGAGGAATTCGGCTTCAACTACATCGGCCCGATCGACGGCCACGATCTGGACTCGCTGATCCCGACGCTGCAGAACATCAAGCAGCTCAAGGGGCCGCAGTTCCTGCACGTGGTGACCAAGAAGGGCCAGGGTTACAAGCTGGCCGAGGCCGAGCCGACCCTGTACCACGGCCCTGGCAAGTTCAATCCGGCCGAAGGCATCAAGCCGGCGGTCGCTCCCGGCAAGATGACCTACACCGACGTCTTCGGCAACTGGCTGTGCGACATGGCGGCCGCCGACAAGAAACTGGTCGGCATCACGCCCGCGATGCGCGAAGGTTCCGGCATGGTGCGCTTCGAGCGGGAATATCCGGACCGCTACTTCGACGTCGGCATCGCCGAGCAGCACGCGGTGACCTTTGGCGCCGGCCTGGCGTGCGAGGACATGAAGCCGGTGGTGGCGATTTATTCGACCTTCCTGCAGCGCGCCTACGATCAACTGATCCACGACGTGGCGCTGCAAAACCTGGACGTGACGTTCGCGCTGGACCGCGCGGGCCTGGTCGGCGCCGACGGCGCCACGCACGCGGGCAATTACGATCTGGCTTATCTGCGCTGCATTCCGAACATGGTCGTCATGGCCGCGTCGGACGAAAACGAATGCCGCCAGATGCTGACCACCGGCTACCAGTACAAGGGACCGGCGGCGATCCGCTATCCGCGCGGCGCCGGCATCGGCGCGACCATCAAGCCGGAGCTGACGACGATCGAAATCGGCAAGGGCGAGATCAAGCGCAAGGGGCAGAAGATCGCGATCCTAGCGTTCGGTTCGATGGTCACGCCGTCAATGGTGGCGGGCGAGACGCTCGACGCGACGGTCGCCAACATGCGCTTCATCAAGCCGCTGGATGTGGAGCTGGTCAAGCAGCTGGCCGCCGAACACGATTATCTGGTGACGGTGGAAGAGGGCTCGATCATGGGCGGCGCAGGTTCGGCGGTTGCCGAGGCGCTGGCCGCCGAAGGCATCGTCAAGCAGGTGCTGATGCTTGGCTTGCCGGACAAATTCATCGACCACGGCGACCCGGTCAAGCTGCTCGCCAGCGTGGGCCTGGATGGCGCCGGCATCACCGCCTCCATCAAAAAGCGCTTCGACAGCGCCGGCGACGAGCCGCGTCTGGTGGTCAACAACGGTTGATTCGACGAGTGTCGTTGGCGGCTCACGCATTGGCGGATTAGCGAAGCGTAATCCGCCAATGCACGCGCCGTCGGCAACGCATGCCTTGGCCAATCACGGTAATCCGCCAGCCTCCACCGCCTGCGCCATTGCCTCATAACCGGCATCACCAGGATGCAGGTGATCGCCACTATCATAACGCGGCAACATGCGCGCCGGCCGCGCCGGATCGCGCAGCAACCTGTCAAAATCGACCACCGCGTCGAACTCCCCACCGTCCCTGATCCACTGATTGACCTCGCGCCGCACCGCATCCTTCTCTGGCGTGTAATAACCCTCGAACGGCGTGCCATGCAGCGCCCCCTCAAACGGCAGCAACGTCGCACCGACGATACGCACCCCGCGCACGCGCGCCTGCGCGATCAGCTGCCGATACACGGCGATCATGCGCTCCGCCCGCATCAGGGGCTCGTCCGGCGCGAAGGCGCTTTGCGGCCACCCGATATCATTGATCCCCAACAGAACCACGACAGTCCTGACGCCGGGCTGACTCAATACATCCTGCTCGAAACGCGCGGCGGCATTGACGCCCATGCGATCACCCAGCAACCGCGCGCCGGAGATGCCGGCGTTGACCACGGCGATGCCGTCCGCGCTGAAACGGGCGGCCAGATAATCCGGCCAGCGCCGGTCACGATTCGGGGTCGAGCCGTTGCCGTCGGTGATGGAATCTCCCAGGGCCACCAAAGCGCCTTTGCCACCCGGCGCTTCGACCAGGATGGCGCTGAGCAGGGCCCGTCCATGCATCGCTCGCGCACCTTTCAACGTCGCCGCTCCGGTGGCGTTGCCGTCGACGATATCGCCGGTCTGCTGCGCACCCCAATGGAAGCTCTTCAACGGCGTTGCCTGCGGCAGGTACACGCCGACCGCCAGCTTTTCCAGCGCGTCCACGCGCATATCGACAGGATCGCTGATCAACGGCGCCCCGGCCGGAATGGTGGCGGCGCGCTGGCCGCCGAAGGTTAGCTCCCGCGCGGAACCGCCCGTGTCACCGGCACGGGCGACGCGCGCTTCCCCAATGACGATCGGCCGGTCGCCGTAGCGGTTCGACAAGACGATACGCACGCGTGTCCCGCCGACGCTGATGCGCGCCGTTTCGCGTACGGTTTGCCGCTCCAGCGTTGCCGGAACGGCGGTCGGCAGTGGAAAATCCGCTCCCCATGTGGCTTGCGGGCTGGCGTACCAACTGGTGGTCCAGCCGCCCGATCGTTCGACGGCATATGACGGCGCCGCCACTGCCAGCGCGGCCGCCAGGGCGAGATAGTTCAAGGTTTTCATCATGGGCTCCTGTAAAGCCACACGATAGGTCATTCCGAATATCACGTGAAGACGAGGAATCGGACTATACTTCATTCAAATATCGAATAAGCGAGCCATGGATACCATCAGATCATTGCGCTGCTTCGTGCGCGCCATCGAATTGGGCAGCCTCTCTGCCGTCGCGCGCGAGGAGCGCATCACCCAGCCCACCGTCAGCAAACTGATGGCGGGGCTGGAGCGCGAACTGGGCGTGCGTCTGCTTGAGCGCAGCACCACCAGCCTGCAACCGACGCCGCAGGGAAGCCGCTTCTATCAGCGCGCGCTTGGTGTGCTGGCGGAATACCAGGAGGCCGTGGCCGAAGCGCGCGGCCAGACCGACACGCCGGCGGGACTGATACGAGTCAACGCGCCGGCTGCCTTTGGCCAGTTCCGGCTTAACGCCATGCTGGCGTCCTTCCTCGAACAATATCCGCAGGTCGACATCGAACTGATACTCGACGACCGCATGGTCGATCTGGTCAAGGAGGGCGTCGATATCGCGTTGCGGCAGGGCCGTGAACTGCCGCCGGATGCGGTGGCGCGGCTGGCTGGCATGTCTCCCAGACACCTGGTGGCGGCGCCGTCATATCTGCGCCTGCGCGGCCAACCGCTCCATCCGGTGGAGCTGGCGAACTTCGACTACATCCGCTTCGCCTGGCTGGCCGATGGCGATATGCTAACGCTCCATAGTGGCGACAAGATTGAAAGCGTGGTCACGCGCGGCCGCTACCGCGTCAACCATGCGTTGGCGATCCGCGAAAGCCTCGCGGCCGGCGGTGGGATTGGATTGTGTCCGTTATGGCTGGTGCGGGATTTGCTCGACAGCGGTGCACTGGTGCGCGTGCTGCCGGAGTGGGAGGGCCAGCCGCAGGCGCTGCACCTGCTGTCGCCGTCGCGCCGCTACCAGCCGCTGCGCGCGCGATTGCTGCTCGATCATCTGGCGCGGCAAATCGCGCGGCTGCCGGGATACACGAATACGCAACAGATTTGATCTATCCCGCTTGCCTTCGACCGCGCATGGCATATATTGATATAAATCGTTTATATCAGAATGCTCCCGGGAGGCAGGATGAAAGTGGTCGCCGTTGGCCTGATGGCCTTGAGTCTGATGTATGCCTGCGCCCGCGCCCAGGTGCCCGAGTCCGGGCGCGCGCAGGAACTGAGCTTCAGCGCCGACGAAGTTGGCGCCCGCATGGAGGACAAATACATCGACCGCATGGTCGATCTGGCCGCCGCCGGCAAGCTTGACGAGGACCGCGCGCTGCTGGCGCGGCTGCGTGTCATCAGCGAAGGATTGATCAAGGCCGCCGTGGCGATGAAGCCGGAAGCGGCCGAATGGCAGTGGGAGGTCCACACCACCAGCGATCCGGAGGTGGACGCCCTCTGCATGGCGGGCGGAAAAATTCTGGTGGGAGGCGCGTTTGTCCACAAACTGGCGCTCAGCGACGGCGAACTGGCCACCTTGCTCGCCCATGAGGTGGCGCATGCCGTGGCGGAGCATCATCGGGAGACGCTGTCCGAGGCTTTGTCCTTGAACCGCCCGTTGCGCGCGCCGGTCGACGTCGTGATGGAGCGGTTGGATAGCGACCTGTCGCTGCAGATACGTCTATCAAAATTATCGAGCTTGCAGGAGTCGGAGGCGGACCAACTGGGAATGGTGCTGGCGCATCGCGCCGGGTGGCCGGCGGCGGAGATGGTCAGCTTCTACCGCAAGCTGCAGACCGAAGAACGATCTGCGCTCGTGTCCAACGCCTATCCGGCGGCGGCCTCGCGCATCAGCATGGCGAAGGGGATGGCTTTGTTGTTCCAGCCTCCAACCCCGCATCCCTGAAGGGCATGCGCGCGTCGCTACTACGGGGGCTGACCCGGCCGGATCAGACCCCGTCTGGATTTGCGGATTTGCCGCGGCGTTCATGCTGCCACAACACGTCGCTACCGCCGCCGAAGCGGTTCAGCACCCGAGACAGCACAAACATCAGGTCCGACAAGCGGTTCACGTACTGACGCGGATGTTCGTGGATGGTTTCGGTTTTGCCCAAGGTGACGATGGCCCGTTCGGCGCGGCGGCACACCGTGCGGCACACGTGCGCCTGCGACGCCGCGCGCGAACCGGCCGGCAGGATGAATTCCGTCAGCGCCGGCAAGGTGGCGTTGTACTTGGCCAGCAACGCGTCGAGCCGCTCGACGTGGGCCTCGGTGATCATCTGGTAGCCGGGGATGCACAACTCGCCGCCCAGATCGAACAGGTCGTGCTGGATCGTCACCAGCTCCTCGCGCAGATCGGCCGGCATGTCCTCGCACAGCAGCAATCCGATGTGCGAGTTCAGTTCGTCGACTTCGCCGATGGAGTGGATGCGCACGCTGTCCTTGTCGGTGCGGGTGCCGTCGCCAAGGCCGGTGGTGCCGCCGTCGCCGGTGCGGGTGGCGATTTTTGAGAGTCGGTTGCCCATATGTGGCTCCTGGTGTCGATTATTTACCGGCGATGCTGGCGCGCGTCGGGTCGTAGGGATGGAAGCCGGGCGTGTTCCAGAAAGCCTCGGTGCCCTTGGCCTCGTACATGGCGATTTCCTCGTCATACATCGGGAACAGGCCGGCCAGGTAGATGGTGCGGTCTTGCAGCTCGAACTTGACCTGGTCCTTGTCCATGAACTGGGGGCGGTAGACGAAGCAGGCGTTCATCGCGCTGTCGCCCGACATGGGCATATGCAGGGCGAACGACGACTGGTAGGCGAACGAGCGCTTGCCGAAGAACTCCTGCGCGAGATAGGCGGCACCCTTGCCCCAGCCTCGATCGGTGGTCTTCAGCGTGAAGCTCAGCTCCGGCTTGCCGTGCACCCAATCCGGGTAGCTGGCATTGGACAGGCCGGCGGTGACGGCCGTCAGCATGCCCGCCGCCGGAAAGTCGGCGAAATAGAAGATCAGCATGCGCGGACGACCGCTCAGCGTGATATGGGCGATTTCCGTCGCCTGCATGTTGAAACGCCGCTCCAGTGCCAGCAGCCACTCTTTCTCAAAATTGTATTCCATACGATTCCAATGCGTTGATATAGCGAAGGCCGGCAGATTATACGCCGCGCACCAGCCAAAGATATCGCCTGGCCGGACGTTTGTGCTTACAATCGAGGCTTACTCGTGTTTTCAGGCGCCGGTCCCATGAACACTGCCATTCCCGATCCCGGTCTTCTGGCCGACATCGCCGCCCGCCGCGACCAAGTCGCTGCTGCGCTGCGGCATGTGCTGCCGTCGAGCGCCATCTTGTCCGCGCCGGAGGATACCCGGCCCTACGAATGCGACGGCCTGGCCGCCTACCGCCAGTTGCCGATGATCGTCGTGCTGCCCGACAGCGAGGCGCAGATCGTCGCCGTGCTGGGCGTATGCCGCGAGTTGAACGTGCCGATCGTGCCGCGCGGCGCCGGCACCGGGCTGTCCGGTGGCGCGATGCCGATCGCCGATGGCGTCGTGCTGTCGACCGCGCGCCTGAACCGCATCGTGCGCATGGACGCGTATTCGCGCACGGCGGTGGTCCATCCGGGTGTGCGCAACCTGGCCATCTCCGAGGCGGCCGCGCAGCACCGCTTGTACTACGCGCCCGACCCGTCGTCGCAGATCGCCTGCACCATCGGCGGCAATGTGGCGGAGAACTCGGGTGGCGTGCATTGTCTGAAGTACGGCCTCACGGTACACAATGTGCTGCGCGTGCGCATGGTGACCATCGACGGCGACGTCGTGGAACTGGGCGGCGAGGCGCTCGACGCGCCGGGACTCGATCTGCTGTCTGTCTTCATCGGCTCGGAGGGCATGCTCGGCATCGTGACCGAGGTGACGGTCAAGCTGGTGCCCAAGCCGGCGACGGCGCGCGTGATCATGGCGTCGTTCGATCAGGTGGTGGCCGGCTGCGAGGCGGTAGCCGCGCTGATCGCGGCGGGCATCATCCCGGCCGGACTGGAGATGATGGATCAAACCTCGTCACGCATGGTCGAGCCGTTCGTCCGGGCGGGCTACGACACCGACGCCGCCGCGATTCTGCTGTGCGAGGCCGATGGCACCGCCGAGGAAGTGGAGGAGGAGATCGCCCGCATGTCGGCCGTGCTGCAAACGGCCGGCGCCAGCGCGATCGCGGTGTCGCAGTCGGAGGCGGAACGCCTGAAGTTCTGGTCCGGCCGCAAGAACGCCTTTCCGGCCGCCGGCCGCATCTCGCCGGACTACTACTGCATGGACGGCACGATTCCCCGCAAGCGCCTGGGCGAGGTCCTGACAGGCATCGCACAGATGGAAACCAGGTACGGCCTGCGCTGCGCCAATGTCTTCCATGCCGGCGACGGCAACCTGCATCCACTGATCCTGTTCAACGCGAACATCCCCGACGAATTCGAACGCGCCGAAGCGTTCGGCGCCGAGATCCTGGCGTTGTGCGTGGCTGTGGGCGGTACCATCACCGGCGAGCATGGCGTGGGCATCGAGAAGATCGATTCAATGTGCGTGCAGTTCGCGCCATCCGAGCTGGCGGCGTTCTTCTCGGTCAAGCGCGCGTTCGACCCGGCCGGCCTGCTCAATCCGGACAAGGCTATACCGACCCTGAACCGCTGCGCCGAATTCGGCAAGATGCGCGTCAGCGGCGGCGCGCTGCCGTTCGCCCATCTGCCGCGTTTCTGAACGGAGCCACATGACTGAACCATTGACGGATTCATCGACCGACATCGCGGCGCAGTTCGGCGCCCGTATTCGCGCCGCCACGGCCGCCGGCAAGCCGCTGCGCTTGCGCGGCGGCGGCACCAAGGACTGGTACGGGCAGGAGTTCGACGGCGAAGTGCTCGACACGCGCGCCTACTCGGGCATCGTGTCGTACGAGCCGACAGAACTGGTGATCACCGCGCGCTGCGGCACGCCGCTCGCCGAGATCGAGGCGCTGCTGGCGCGGCACAATCAAATGCTGGCTTTCGAGCCGCCGCGCTTCGGCGCCGAATCGACGATAGGCGGCGTGGTCGCTAGCGCCTTGTCCGGGCCGCGCCGCGCCAGCGCCGGTGCCGTGCGCGACTTCGTGCTGGGGGCGGTGCTGATGGATGGACGCGGCGAGGGGCTGCGTTTCGGCGGCCAGGTGATGAAGAACGTTGCCGGCTACGACGTCTCGCGCCTGCTGGCGGGCTCGCTCGGCACCTTGGGCCTGATATTGGAAGTGTCGCTCAAGGTGCTGCCGGTGCCGGTGGGTGAGACCAGCCTGCGGTTCGACATGAGCGAGATCGACGCGTTGACCCGGTTGAACGAGTGGGCGGGCCAGCCGCTGCCGATATCGGCAAGCTGCTGGCATCGGGGCGTGCTGACGCTGCGCTTGTCCGGGGCCGAAGCGGCGGTGATCGCGGCGCGGCAAAGGCTGGGCGGCGAGGCGTTGGATGACGGCGTCGCGTTCTGGACATCGTTGCGCGACCAGTCGCACGACCATTTCAGCGGCGGCGCCTTGTGGCGCCTGTCAGTGCCACCGGCGGCCAGCGCCATCATCCTGCGCGGCGAGCAGCTGATCGAGTGGGGCGGCGCCCAGCGCTGGCTCAAGGTGGACGATTGCGACGCCGGGCAGGCGGCCGGCATCCGTAGCGCGGTGGCGGCGGCGGGCGGGCATGCGACGCTGTTCCGGGGCGGGGATAAGCAGCTCGGCGTGTTCCATCCCCTGGCGCCCGCCGTGGCGAAGATCCACGAGCGGCTGAAGCAGTCCTTCGATCCGGCGGGGATCTTCAATCCCGGCCGCATGTACTGATAGGTATCCATGCAAACCAATCTCGCCGATTTCATCAAGAACACCCGCGAAGGCGAAGAGGCCGAAGCCATCCTGCGCTCCTGCGTCCATTGCGGATTTTGCACCGCGACCTGTCCCACCTATCAGCTGCTTGGCGATGAGCTGGACGGGCCGCGTGGACGCATTTATCTGATCAAGCAGGTGCTGGAAGGCGCGCCGGTCACCACCAAGACGCAAACACACTTGGACCGCTGCCTGACCTGCCGCAACTGCGAAACCACCTGTCCGTCCGGCGTGCAGTACGGACGCTTGATCGACATCGGCCGCAAGGTGGTGGAGGAGCGCGTCGAGCGTCCGCTGATGGAGCGGCTGAAGCGCAAGGTGTTGAAGGAGGGCCTGCCGCGCAAGGCGGTCTTCACGGCGGCGTTGCGCGCCGGGCAGCTATTCCGTCCGCTGCTGTCGCCCGCCATGCAGGACAAGATCCCGGCCGTGGCGCGCGCCGGCGCCTGGCCGACGCGCGAGCATGGGCGCAAGATGCTGGTGCTGGAAGGCTGCGCGCAGCCGGCCATGGCGCCCGATATCAACGCCGCCACCGCGCGGGTGCTCGATGCGGTGGGCGTGCAGCTGATTGTCGCCCCCAAGGCGGGCTGCTGCGGCGCGGTGCGGCATCACTTGAACGATCACGAGGCGGCGCTGGACGACATGCGCCGCAATATCGACGCATGGTGGCCGTATGTCGAGAGTCGTGCGGTGGAAGCGATCGTCATGACGGCATCCGGCTGCGGCTCCACCGTCAAGGATTACGGGCATCTGCTGGCGCACGACAGCGACTACGTCGGCAAGGCGGCGCGCATTTCGATGATGACGCGGGATCTGAGCGAAGTCATGCCGGAGTTCGAGGAAGGGCTGGCGCGCCTTGGGGCGGTCATCAAGGAGCGCGTCGCCTATCATCCGCCTTGTACCTTGCAGCATGGCCAGCAGATACGCGGCAAGGTGGAGGGCGTGTTGCGCGCGGTCGGTGTCGATGTGGTCCTGTGCGCGGAGAGTCATTTGTGCTGTGGTTCCGCCGGGACGTATTCACTGCTGCAGCCGGAGTTGTCGCTGCAGCTGCGCGACCGCAAGCTGGCCAATCTGGCCGATACGGGGGCGACCACCATCGTTTCGGCGAATGTCGGCTGCACGGCGCATTTGCAGTCGGGGACGCAGACGCCGGTGTTGCATTGGATTGAGTTGGTCGATAGGGCGCTTGCGGGCCGTAAGCGGCGATGAGCCGCCACCGACGCGTGCCTATTGCACGAACAGCGGTATTTGCGCGGTGCCGCCGGCCGGTTCCTGGCCGTGCAGGCTGACGATGGGCGGCAGTCCGGCGGCGGCCTGCCAGGTCGGCGCCAGGTCGAAGCCGTCGACCCATGCCAGCACCTCGTCCGCCGGCATCGGCCGCGCGATGCCATAACCCTGCACCAGATCGCAGCCCAGCCGCATCAACATCGCTCCGTGTTCGATCGTTTCGACGCCCTCGGCGATCACGCCCAGGCCGAACGACCTGGCCAGGCCGATGACCGCACTGACCAGGTGCAGATCGTCGCGGTCGACCAGCATGTTGCGCACGAAGCTTTGATCGATCTTCAGCAGGTCCGCCGGCAACCGTTTGAGGTAGGACATCGACGAATAGCCGGTGCCGAAATCGTCGAGCGCGAAGCTGATGCCCAGCGCCTGGCAATCGAGCATGATGCCGCGCACGTGGTTGATGTCGCTCAGCGCCGACGACTCCAGGATCTCCAGCTCCAGCATGTGCGGCGGCACGTCCGGGAATTCGGACAGGATCGCGGTGAGCCGGTCGACGAAATCGCCGCGCTGGAAATGGCGCGCGGCGATGTTGACGCTGATGACCCATGCCGGATCGAAGGCGCGCCATTGCTGCAACTGGCGCAGGGCCTCGCGCAGCACCCACTCGCCGATGTCGACGATCACGTCGCTGTGTTCGACGATGGGCAGGAATTCCATCGGTCCGACGATCCCGCGCGAGGGATGCTGCCATCGCAGCAGCGCCTCCATGCCGATGATGCGGCCTTTGCGCATGTCCAGCTTGGGCTGGTAGTACAGCCGCAACTCGCCGGCGCGCAGGGCCGAGCGCACCTCGGTGCGGCGGTTGTGGTGCGTGCGCACCTGCTCGTCGAGGTCAGCGTCGAAGAAGTGGAAACGGTTGCGGCCCATGATCTTGGCCTGGTACAGCGCCTGGTCGGCGTGGCGCAGCAGGCTGTCGGCGCTGATCTCGTTGCCGGTGTAGACGGCGATGCCGACGCTGGCCGACATCGCCACCGCCTGGCCGTCGCCCACGTAGTCGCGCGACAGCGCCGACATCAGCCGGTCCATCGCCACCTCCACGGCCGCGCGCGAGTGCATCTCCGGCAGCAGCAGGACGAATTCGTCGCCGCCCAGGCGTGCGGCGTAGTGGCGCTGGCCGGCGAAGTCGTGCAGGCGGCTGGCGGCCTGCTTGAGCACCTCGTCGCCGATGGCGTGGCCCAGCGTGTCGTTGACCTGCTGGAAGTGGTCCAGATCGAACAGGCACACGGCCAGCAGGTAGTCCTGCTCACGCGCGCGCGTGACCTCGTTTTCGAAGCGGGCCGCGAGCGCCGCGCGGTTGGGCAGCCCGGTCAGGACATCGTGGTTGCTTTGCCAGGAGATCTGCTGCATCAGCTGGCGGCGTTCGGTCACGTCGCGGAACACCAGCACCGAGCCTTGCACCTCGCCGTGGGCGGCGCGGATGCCGTTGGCCGTGTATTCGATAGTGATGGTCTGGCCGGCGCGGTTGCGCAGGCTCTGGTTGCCGACCTTGACCACTTCGCCGCCGTCGTAGATCGCCGACATCGTTTTGAGCAGCGAGTGCTGGCCGAAGTTATTCGCCAGGACGAACACCTGGTGCAGCTCCATGCCGCGCGCGAGCGCTTCGGACCAGCCGGTGAGGCGTTGGGCGACGTCGTTGATGGATTCGATCCTGCCTGTCAGGTCGGTGGTGATGACGGCGTCGCCGATCGACGCCAGCGTCACTTCGATGCGTTCCTTTTGCGCCTGCAGCTGGTCCTGCGCGGCCAGCGTGCGTTTCAGTTGATCGCTCAAATTCTTCTCGCTGGTCTGCAGCTTGCCGACCAGCGCCTGCACCCGCTGCGCCATGTTGTTGAAGGTGACGGCCAGCATGCGCGCCTCCAGGGTGCCGCCGACCGGCAGGCGCACGTCGTGCTCGCCGGCCTGGAAGCGGCGGGTGACGTCGTTGAGGCGCTTGAGCATGCGCTTGTTGGCGAAGATGATAATGCCCAGCAGCGTGTAGATCACGGTGACGTTGAGGGCGGTGATGATCATCTGCTTCCAGACGGAGGTCCACACGGTGGTCACCGGCAAGGCGGGATCGAACTCCAGCACCAGGCTGGCGGTGCCGATGTAGATGTGGCGGCGGATCGGCTCCAGCGGCTGCAGCCTGGCGAACCACGCGGGGACGTCGGCCCGTGGCGGCGGCTGGCGCAGCGCCTCCAGATGGCCGCCGGCGAAGTCCAGGCGGGCGGCGGCCAGATCGGGACTGAGCAGCAGGGCGTCGGCCAGCGTGCTGTCGATGGCGGCGCGGTCGGGCACGGCCAGCGCCGGCAGCAGCGCCTTGTGCAGATAGATGCCGATGTCGCTGGCGTCCTGTTGATAGCGCGCGTTGGCGCTGACGGTCTCCGCCTGGAACAGCAGCGTGTAGCGGACGCCCACCACCATGGCGATGATGATGAAAATGGGTACGAACAACCGGGAATACATTCCCATTCGCAGCCACGGCGACAATAATTTTCCAAACACGGACATAGGTACTTGATTCGATTGGAAAGGGCCAAGGGCCATTATTACCGAAAAGTTAACCTAAAGCACGTTTTTCGGAAAACGATTGCAGCATTTACATGATGTACTAGACAACGATTAACCGATTTTATTCGGCCAGCAGCTTTTCGATGTCGGCGATCAGCTCCTCCGGCTTGGTGGCGGGGGCGTAGCGGTTGAAGACGGTGCCGTCTTTGCGGATCAGGAACTTGGTGAAATTCCACTTGATCGCCTCGGTGCCGAGGATGCCGGGGGCGTCCTTCTTGAGCTTGACGAACAGCGGGTGGGCATGCTCGCCGTTGACGTCGATCTTGGCGAACAGTGGGAAGGTGACGCCGTAGTTTTTCTCGCAGAACGCGCCGATTTCGTCGGCCTGTCCCGGCTCCTGGGCGCCGAACTGGTTGCAGGGGAAGCCGAGCACCGTCACGCCCTTGTCCTTGAACTGCTGGTAGACCTGCTCGAGCCCCTTGTACTGCGGCGTGAAGCCGCACTTGCTGGCGGTGTTGACGATCAGCAGGACCTGGCCCTGGTACTGGCGCAGGTCGACGGGCGCGCCCGTCAGGCTGTCGGCGGAGATGTCGAAGATGGTGTCCATGGATGTGTCCTCGTTAGATGATGCCCAGGTGTTCGGTGCCGGCCGACAGGTCGCGGTTCTTGGCGGCCTTGCCTTCCAACTTGATAGCCAGCCGCAGGTCGTTGACGGAATCGGCGTTGCGCAGCGCGTCCTCGTACGTGATGATATCCGCTTCGTGCAAATCGAACAGCGACTGGTCGAACGTCTGCATGCCCAGTTCGCGCGATTTCTTCATCAGCTCCTTGATCTCGTGGACCTGGCCCTTGAAGATCAGGTCCGAGATCAGCGGCGAATTGAGCATGATCTCGATCGCCACCGCGCGGCCCTTGGCCTCCTTGCGCGGGATCAGGCGCTGCGAGATCATGCCCTTGAGGTTCAGCGACAGGTCCATCAGCAGCTGCTGGCGGCGCTCCTCGGGGAAGAAGTTGATGATGCGGTCGAGCGCCTGGTTGGCGCTGTTGGCGTGCAGGGTGGCCAGGCACAGGTGGCCGGTCTCGGCGAAGGCGATCGCGTGGTCCATGGTTTCGCGGTCGCGGATCTCGCCGATCTGGATCACGTCGGGCGCCTGGCGCAGCGTGTTTTTCAGCGCGACCGTCCAGTCGTCGGTGTCGACGCCGACCTCGCGCTGGGTCATGATGCAGTTCTTGTGCGGGTGGACGTACTCGACCGGGTCCTCGATCGTGATGATATGGCCGTAACTGTGCTCGTTGCGGTGGTTGACCATGGCCGCCAAGGTGGTCGACTTGCCGGAACCGGTGGCGCCGACCATGATCACCAGGCCGCGCTTGGCCATGACGACGTCCTTGAGCACCTCGGGCAGGCCGAGGTCGTCGAGCTTGGGGATCTCGCTGGTGATGGTCCGCAGCACCATGCCGACCGAACTCATCTGCACAAACGCCGACACCCGGAAGCGGCCCAGGTCGCCTGGACTGATGGCGAAGTTGGCCTCCTTGGTCAGCTCGAACGATGCGGTCTGCTTATCGTTCATGATGGAGCGGGCCAGGTCGACGGTATGGGCGGCGGTCAGCACCTGGGACGACACCGGCGTCATCTTGCCGTCGATCTTGATCGCGGGCGGAAAGCCGGCGGTGATGAACAGGTCCGAGCCTTTTTTGCTGGTCATCAAGCGCAGCAGATCGAACATGAATTTGGAGGCCTGGTCGCGTTCCATGATGGTTCCTTCAGGACGGGGTCAAGTCTGTCATTCGGACACGAGTTCTACCGTAATGCCGTAGAGTTCGTGTCCGAATGACAGACTTGACCCCCTTGTTTTAGCCGGGGAAGTTGTCCGGGGTTTTGGCGGCGCTGCGGGCGGCGGCGGCGGAGATGACGTTGCGCCGCACCAGGTCCGTGAGGTTCTGGTCCAGCGTTTGCATGCCGACGTTGCTGCCGGTCTGGATCGCCGAGTACATCTGCGCGATCTTCGATTCGCGGATCAGGTTGCGGATCGCCGGCGTGGCGACCATGATTTCGTGCGCGGCCACCCGCCCCGAGCCGTCCTTGGTCTTGAGCAGCGTTTGCGAGATCACCGCCTGCAGCGATTCCGACAGCATCGCGCGCACCATCTCCTTTTCGTCGGCCGGGAAGACGTCGACGATGCGGTCGATCGTCTTGGCCGCCGACGAGGTGTGCAAGGTGCCGAACACCAGGTGCCCCGTCTCGGCCGCCGACAGCGCCAGGCGGATCGTCTCCAGGTCGCGCAATTCGCCCACCAGGATGGCGTCCGGGTCCTCCCGCAGCGCCGAGCGCAGCGCGTTGTTGAACGATAGCGTGTGCGGCCCGACCTCGCGCTGGTTGATCAGGCATTTCTTCGATTCGTGCACGAACTCGATCGGGTCCTCGATCGTGAGGATGTGGCCGTATTCGTTTTCGTTGAGGTGGTTGACCATCGCCGCCAACGTCGTCGATTTGCCCGAGCCGGTCGGGCCGGTCACCAGCACCAGGCCGCGCGGCTTGAGCGCGAACTCGGCGAAGATCTTGGGCGCGTTGAGCTCTTCGAGGCTGAGGATCTTCGACGGGATCGTGCGCAGCACCGCCGAGGCGCCGCGCTCCTGGTTGTAGGCGTTGACGCGGAACCGCGCCAGCCCCGGTATCGCGAACGAGAAGTCGACCTCCAACATCTCCTCATAGGCCTTGCGCTGGCCGTCGTTCATGATGTCATAGATCATGCCGTGCACTTCCTTGTGCTCGAGCGGCGGCAGATTGATGCGCCGTACGTCGCCGTGCACCCGTATCATCGGCGGCAGCCCGGCCGACAGGTGCAAATCCGAGGCCTTGTTCTTGACGGAGAATGCGAGAAGTTCGGAGATGTCCATTTATAATCCCTGCCTGGCGTTGGTGTGATGACGCTTACCGCTGTCTTTTACTCGATGATTATGTCTCCGATCCCCCAAAACTTGCAAGCAATCACCGCGACTATCGTTGCCGCCGCCCAGGAATCCGGCCGTCCTCCGCAGGCCGTGCGCTTGCTGGCCGTGTCCAAGACTTTCGGTCCGGAAGCCGTGCTGGAGGCGGTGCAAGCCGGCCAGCGGGCCTTCGGCGAGAATTATCTGCAGGAGGCGCTCGACAAGATCGCGGCGTTGAGCGCGCAGCCCGAGCGGCTTGAATGGCACTTCATCGGGCCGATCCAGAGCAACAAGACGCGGCCCATCGCCGAACATTTCGATTGGGTCCATACGGTCGAGCGCGAGAAGGTCGCGCAGCGCCTGTCCGAGCAGCGGCCGGCCGGCATGGCGCCGCTGCAAATCTGTTTGCAAGTGAATATCAGCGGCGAGGCCAGCAAGAGCGGCGCCGCCCCGGAGGAGGTGGCGGCGCTGGCCCACAAGGTCGCGGCGCTGCCCAATCTGACATTGCGCGGCCTGATGGCGATCCCCGAGCCGGCCGTGGAATTCGACCAGCAGCGCGCGGCGTTCGCGCGGCTGCGGACGTTGTACGAGCAGCTGCGCGCCGACGGCCTGGCGCTCGATACGCTGTCGATGGGCATGTCGGCCGACCTGCGCGCGGCGGTCTTCGAGGGCGCGACCATCGTGCGCGTCGGCAGCGCCATTTTTGGAGCACGAACTTACAACAAGGTTTGATATGAAGATTGCATTTATTGGCGGCGGCAACATGGCCTCCGCGTTGATCGCCGGCCTGGCCGGCAAGCTGTCCGCCGGCGCGGACATCCATGTGGTCGATCCGAATCCGGCGTCGCTGGAAAAACTGCACCAGCAGTACGGCGTGACCACGGCCACCGCCGCCGACGCCGCCGCGGGCGCGGCCGACGTGATCGTGCTGGCGATCAAGCCGCAGAGCATGCGCGAAGTGGCGGCGCAGCTGCTGCCGCTGCTGGACCAGGCGAAGCAGACCTTGATCGTGTCGGTCGCGGCGGGCATCCGCAGCGCCGACCTGTCGCGCTGGCTGGGCGGCTACGGCGCCATCGTGCGCTGCATGCCCAACACGCCGGCGCTGATCGGCATGGGCATCACCGGCATGGTCGCCGCCGCAGGCGTGAGCGCCGCGCAGAAACAGGCCGCCGACGATATCCTGCGCGCGGTCGGCCCGACCGTGTGGCTGGACGACGAGGCCAAGATCGACGCGGTGACGGCGCTGTCGGGCAGCGGTCCGGCCTATGTGTTTTACTTTATCGAGGCGATGCAGCAGGCGGCCGGGGACATGGGCCTGAGCGCGGAGCAGGGCACGCAGCTGGCGCTGGCGACCTTCGCCGGGGCGGCGCAACTGGCCAACCAGTCGACCGAGCCGGTCTCGCTGCTGCGCGAGCGGGTGACGTCCAAGGGCGGCACCACCTACGCCGCGCTGACCAGCATGGAGCAGAGCGGCGTCAAGGCCGCCATCGTCAAGGCGGTGAAGGCGGCCGCCGCGCGCGGCAAGGAGATGGGCGACGAGTTGGGCGCGGCCAATTAAGGTCGCGCCCGGACATCGCGTCTATCGGCGCGACACCAGGATGCCGACCAGCACGCCGAGCGCGGCGCCCACGCCGACCGCTTTCCACGGGTTGTCGCGCACGTAGACGTCGGCGCTTTGCGCCACTTCGTGGCTGCGGGCGATGACGCTGTCCTCGAGCTTGCGCAGGTCGGTCTTGGCGGTGCGCAGTGTGTCCTCGAAGCGGGCGCGGACCTCGGAGGCCTTGCCGCTGACTTGCTCGCCTGCATCACTGAGGTAGTGTTCCGCTTCGCCGATGGCGGTCTTCAGACCGTCCATCAGCTTGTCGCGCGCCGCGCCGCTGGCGGCCTGGCCGTCGGAGATGCCGTTGCCGTTTTGATGAGTTTGATCCATGGTGATGCCCTCCTGTCTGTCGCTCGTTGAAAGGGATAGCCGGTTTAGGCGCCCAGTGCGGGGCGCCTTTGCGCTGGGGCTATCGTTTCAGCGCAGCGCGTAATCGACGGCAATACCCGCGAACACCGCTGCGCCCAGCCAGTTATTATGGCGGAAAGCGTAAAAACACGCGTCGCGCTCCCGTGCGCGGATCAATGTGTAGTGATACAGCGCGATGCCGGTGGCCACCGCCAGGCCGGCGACGAACCAGACACCCAACCCCAGCTGCAGGCCGCACACCAGCAACAGCGCCAGATGCACGCCGTAGCACAGCATGACGGCGGCGACGTCGTAGCGGCCGAAGGTGATGGCCGAGGTCTTGATGCCGATCTTTAAGTCGTCGTCGCGGTCGACCATCGCGTATTCGGTGTCGTAGGCGACCGCCCAGAAGACGTTGCCCAGCAACAGCACCCAGGCCACCGGCGGCACCGTGTCCTGGATCGCGGCGAACGCCATCGGGATGCCGAAGCCGAAGGCGATGCCCAGGTAGGCTTGCGGGATGGCGAAGAAACGCTTGAAGTAGGGATAGGTGCCGGCGATGATGACGGCCGCCACCGACAGCTGCTTGGTCAGCGCGTTGAGCGGCAGGATCAGGCAGAACGAGACGATGGCCAGCCCGGCGGCGATGGCCAGCGCTTCCTTGCCGCTGATGCGGCCGCTGGTGATCGGGCGCTGCGCGGTGCGCTTGACGTGCTTGTCGATATCCTGGTCGGCGTAGTCGTTGATGGCGCAGCCGGCCGAGCGCATCAGCAGGGTGCCGAGCGAGAAGATCACCACCAGCATCCAGTCCGGCTTGCCGTCGGAGGCCAGCCACAGCGCGCATAGCGTCGGCCACAGCAGCAGCAGGGTGCCGATGGGTTTGTCCAGTCTGACCAGGCGGAAATACAGCTGCAGCTTGTTCATTGATTGCGTCGCTTGAAGGGAAAGACTGGCATTATCGCAAATCTTTCCCCGCCGGTCGCGGGCCGGCTTATTCCTCGTCGCAGAGGGTGGTGATGCCGGGCAGGTCGCAGGCGGCGACGACTTCGCAGACGGCGTCGATGGCGGCCTTGCGGGTGAAGCTCTTGCGCCAGACGATGACGACGCGGCGCGATGGCTGCGGCGCGTCGAAGTTGCGGAACTGCAGCATGCCTTCGGTGGTGTTCATGTCCGGCACCGAGGCGCGCGGCAGCACGGTCAGGCCGATGCCGCTGGCGACCATGTGGCGGATGGTTTCGAGCGACGAGCCCTCGAAGGTGCGCTGCATGCCGTTGCCGGGCGCCGAGAAGCGGGCCATCTCGGGACATACTTCCAGTACCTGGTCGCGGAAACAGTGTCCGTTACCGAGCAACAGCATGTTCTCGGTCTTGAGGTCGTCGGCGGGGATGGTCTTGCGCTTGGTCCACGGGTGCTGGGCCGGCATGGCGACCACGAACGGTTCGTCGTACAGCGCCTGCATCGCCATGCCGTGGTCGGGCAGCGGCAGCGCCATGATGGCCGCGTCGAGCTCGCCCTGGCGCAGCATCTCCAGCAGGCGCACGGTGAAGTTCTCCTGCAGGATCAACGGCATCTGCGGCACCTTGGCGATCATGCCCTTGACCAGCGGCGGCAGCAGGTACGGGCCGATGGTGTAGATCACGCCCAGGCGCAGCGGGCCGGCCAGCGGGTCCTTGTTCTGTTTGGCCAGTTCCTTGATCGCGGCGGTCTGTTCCAGCACGCGTTCGGCCTGGGCGACGATTTGCGCGCCCAGCGGGGTGACCGAGATCTCGGCGCCGCCGCGTTCGAACAGCACCACGCCCAGCTCGTCCTCGAGTTTCTTGATGGCGACCGACAGCGTCGGCTGCGCGACATAGCACGCTTCGGCGGCGTGCCCGAAGTGTTTCGCTCGCGCAACGGCTACTATATATTTCAGTTCGGTCAGAGTCATGAATCTATTTGAACACAGGCAATGTACAGATGCAATAATTGTGGGCCAACAAAGGGCATTGTAGCGGAATGGTGTCGATATAATGCACCTTGGCGGCGCAAACCTGAGAAAGAAGGGCGGTATGTCCACAACATTCGGACCGGAAGAGGCGCAAGCCTACCTGCACAAGCTGTTGAAAGTGATGCACCATACGGGCGGCTCGGATCTGTTCATTTCCGCCGATTTCCCGCCCAGCATCAAGGCGCAGGGGGCGATGAAGCCGCTGAGCCAGCAGAAGCTGACCGGCAGCGTCACGCGCGCGCTGGCGCTGTCGATCATGAACGAGAAGCAAAAGCGCGAGTTCGAGGCCGAGCTGGAGTGCAACTTCGCCATCTCGCTGCCGGAGGTCTGCCGCTTCCGCGTCAATGTTTTCGTGCAGCAGCAGAACGTGGCGATGGTGATCCGCACCATCGCCTCCGAGATCCCGACGTTCGAAAAGCTCGACCTGCCCGAGGTGTTGAAGGACGTCATCATGACCAAGCGCGGGCTGGTACTGGTGGTCGGTGGCACCGGTTCGGGCAAGTCGACCACGTTGGCGGCGATGATCGATTACCGCAACGCCAATTCGGCCGGCCACATCATCACGGTGGAAGACCCGGTCGAGTATGTGCACAAGAATAAGAGCTGCCTGGTCACGCACCGCGAGGTCGGCGTCGACACCTTGTCGTGGCATAACGCGCTGAAGAACACCTTGCGCCAGGCGCCGGACGTGATCCTGATCGGCGAGATCCGCGACACCGAGACCATGGAACATGCGATCGCGTTCGCCGAGACCGGCCACCTGTGCCTGGGCACCCTGCACGCGAACAACTCCAACCAGACCATGGACCGCATCATCAACTTCTTCCCCGAGGAGCGGCGCAACCAGTTGCTGATGGATTTGTCGTCCAACCTGCGGGCCATCGTCTCGCAGCGGCTGGTGCGCACCGAGGACGGGCAGGGGCGCAAGGCGGCCATCGAAATCCTGCTCAACACGCCGACGATCGCCGAGATGATCTTCAAGGGTAATTTCCAGTCGATCAAGGAGATCATGCACAAATCGCGCGAGCTGGGCATGTGCACGTTCGACCAGGCGCTGTACGAACTTTATAATAAGGGCTACATCGGCTATGAAGAGGCGATCCGCAACGCCGATTCGGCCAATGGCCTGCGCTTGCAGATCAAGCTGCGCGGCGAGCGCAAGGAGCCGGGCGACACAGGCCGCGCCGGCGCCGATACACTCAGCATGCAGATCGAAGCGGAAGCGCCGGACGAAGAACCCAAGTAATCACATCGAAAAGACCCACATGCCCCAATTTGAAGACAAGATCTGCACCCGTGAACAACTGGCCGCGCGCGTGGCCGCGCTGCCCAAGCCGGTGGTGCTGACCAACGGCGTATTCGACATCCTGCACCGCGGCCACGTCACGTACCTGGCGCAGGCGCGCGCGCTGGGGGCGTCGCTGGTGGTGGCCGCCAATACCGACGCGTCGGTCAAGCGGCTGGGCAAGGGCGACGACCGGCCGCTGAACAACTGCGCCGACCGCATGGCGGTGCTGGCGGCGCTGGAGTCGGTCAGCCTGGTGGTCGATTTCGACGAGGACACGGCGCTGGAGGTGGTGCAACAGGCGCGGCCGGAGATTTACGCCAAGGGCGGCGACTACCGGATGGATGCGATTCCGGAGGGACAGGCGGTGCTGGCCTACGGCGGGCAGGCGGTCGCGATCGATTTCGAGCACGACCGGTCGACGACCAAGTTGTTGACCAAGGTGCGCGCGCAGCGTCCGGCATGAGGCTGCTGCTGATCGCCATCGCGGTGCTGGTGTTCATCGGCGTGCTGTGGGGGCCGGTGACGTATGTGGCGTGGCGGCTGTGGCAGCGCGGCGACCCGGTCGCGTTCCGGCAATTGCGGTTCCTGCTGCCGGCGCAGCTGATGGCGGCGGTGGCGCTGGCGTTCACGGCCGATGTGCTCGGCATGCGCAATCCGCCGGCGCTGTTCGCCGCCTCGACGGTCATCGTCAGCGCGGTGGGCACGGGCGCGCTGGCGCTGGCGCGTTACGTCGCCAGAAGGCGCGGGCGCTGAATCCCGGCCTGCGTGTTTTAACGGTATTTGGACGACGCGGGTTCCCCACCGCCGATGGTACACTTGGGCGCATGTCCGCTCTTGCATCCACCGCACTCGATCTGCGCAGCTACGGCGCCGTGCCGTCGGCCGGCGTGCACGGCTTCGCCCAGCTGGTGCTGCCGCTCAAGGGCAAGCTGACGCTCGATATCGGCGGCGAGGGCGGCGTCGCCCATCCCTTGCAGGCCGCGTTCATCGAACCCGGCCTGGTGCATACCCAGTTCTCCACAGAGTCCAATCAATCGCTGATCCTCGATTTCGACCTGGCGATGGCGCCGGAATCCACGGCCGCGCGCCTGATCGAGCGGCCTTACGCGCCCATCAGCGCGCCGGCCGCCAAGCTGATCGACTACATCGGGCTCATGCGCGCCCATGCGGGAGCCGACGCCGCGACGCTGGCCAACTGGGCGCCGTTGCTGCTCGACGCGCTGGCGCGGCAGCCGATCCGTCCCGCGTCGCGCCTGCTGCCCGCACTGGACAAGATCGAGGCCCATCCCGGCTTGCCGTGGAACGCCGAGGCGATGGCCAAGGCCGCCTGCATGAGCGTGAGCAGCCTGCACCGCGTGTTCCGCGACGAGCTGCGCACCACGCCGCTGGCCTGGCTGACTGACATGCGCCTGCGCTGGGTGTGCCGGCAGTTGGCCGCCACCAATCTGCCGATCGCGCAATTGGCCACGCAGGCCGGGTACGCCGACCAGAGCGCGCTGACGCACGCGATGCGCCGCGCGATGGACATCACACCGTTGGCTTACCGCAAGCGCGAACGGCAGGATCAGACAAAAAATCGCTAGCCTGGCACAATCCGCGCCGCTCCCGCCCGCCGACAATGACGCCTTCTCAAGGAGGCGATATGTGGTATGGCGTGTTATGCGGGGTGGCGGCCGGGGCGATGTGGGGGACGATCTTTGTCTTGCCGGCGTGGCTGGCCGCGTTTTCTCCGCTGGAGCTGGCGCTGGGGCGCTACCTGGCCTATGGAGCGATCATGCTGGTGCTGCTGGCGCCGCGCCTGTCCGGGCTGCTGAAGCGCCTCACCCGCGCCGATTGCATGGTGCTGTTGCGCCACGCGCTGGCGGGCAATATTGTCTACTATTTGTTGCTGTCGTTCGGCGTGCAGCTGGCCGGCGTGGCGGCGGCGTCGCTGGTGATCGGCCTGCTGCCGCTGAGCGTGACCCTGGTGGGCCGGCGCGATCACGGATCGGTGCCCTTGCGCAGGCTGGCGTGGCCGCTGCTGGTGGTGATCGCCGGAATGGTGTGCATCAATGTGGAAGTGTTCACGGCGGCGCGGGCCGGCTGGGCGGCGTCGGCGCTGGGCATGCTGTGCGCGTTTGGCGCGCTGCTCTGTTGGACCTGGTACGCGGTGGACAACGCGCGCTTTCTCAAGCGTAACGCCAGGTTCAGCAGCGCGGAATGGTCCGGCCTGTACGGCATCAGCACGGGCGTGATCGCGCTGGCGATCGCCTCGGCGACGGGCCTGGTGGCGATTGGTGCCGGCGGTCTTGGCGCCCCCGGCCGCGACTGGCCGCGTTTCTGGGGCCTGATCGCGCTGGTGGCGACGGCCGCCTCCGTGATCGGCAACCAACTCTGGAACATCGCCAGCCGCCGCGTGCCGGTGACGCTGTCGGGACAGTTGCTGCTGTTCGAAGTGCTGTTCGGGCTGCTGTACGGTTTCCTGTACCACCGGCAAACGCCGCGGCCGCTGGAGTGGTTGGCGATCCTGCTGCTGATCGTCGGCGTGGCGTGGTCGGTGTGGCTGCACGCCCGGCCGTCAAGCGCCGCCGGCGTAACCGTTCTGGCGCCAGGCCTCGAAGACCACCACCGCCACGGTGTTCGATAGGTTCAGGCTGCGGTTGTCCGGACGCATCGGCAGGCGGATGCGCTGGGCCGGCGGGAAATTCTCTCGCAGCGCCGGCGGCAGGCCGCTGGTCTCGGAGCCGAACACGAACACATCGCCCGGCTGGAAGCTGGCCTGCGCGAACGGCGACGAGCCGTGCGTGGTCATCGCGAACATGCGCGCCGGGTCCGGCTGCAGGTCCGCCAGGAACGCTTGCCAGTCGGCGTGCACCTTCATCCTGGCGTATTCGTGGTAATCCAGTCCGGCACGTTTCATCTTCGAATCCTCCAGCGGGAAGCCCAGTGGTTCGATCAGGTGCAGCTGCGCGCCGGTGTTGGCGCACAAACGGATGACGTTGCCGGTGTTCGGCGGAATTTCGGGGTGGACCAGCACTACGTGAAACAAAATGTTCTCCTCAATACAATTCAATGCGGCGGCGTGCGGGCGAACACCAGGTTGCTCACGCGGGCGGCGCCGTGGCGCTTCAAGGTGGCCGCCAGTTCGTCCAGCGTGCCGCCGCTGGTCATGACGTCGTCGACGATGCCGATATGCCTGCCGCGCACCTGCGCGGCGTCCGGCACCGCGAACGCGCCGGCGATGTTGCGCTGGCGCTGCTCGGGCGCGACGCTGCTTTGCGCCGTCGTCTCGCGCACCCTCGCCGTCAGGCGCGGATGCAGCGCGACGCCGAGGCTGCGCGCCAGCGGCCTGGCGACTTCCAGCGCCTGGTTGTAGCCGCGCTCGGCCAGCCGGCGCGGCCCCAGCGGCACCGGACAGATCAGCGCCGGCAGGACGAAGCCCGGCTGCTGCAACACGGCGTCGCGCAGCAGGCGCGCGAACAGGGCCGCCAGGGCCAGCCGGTGGCCGAACTTCAGTTGCAGCACCAGTTGGTCGACCGGCATCGCGTAGTCGGCCGCGGTCAAGGTGACATCGAAGGCGGGCGGATGCGTGGCGCACTGGCCGCACAGTTGACCCCCGGGGTTGCCGCGCGTCTGCTGCCCGGGATGGTTCGCCATGGCGCCCGACAACGGATTGGCGCAGCAATCGCATCGCGCGACAGCGGCATTGGCGCCGAAAAATTGTGCGGCGCATTCGGGGCAAAGCGTGTCGTCGCTGTCCAGTCCGCACAGCGCGCAGGACGTCGGCAGCAACGTACGCAAGACCCTGGCGCTGGTGCGCCGCAGCAGGCCGCCGGCCGGGCCGGCCCCGGCGCCGCCAGTGCCTGTTGTTTCTTCGATCAGCTTGCCACGCATGCCACGCTCCCGGCAAAAAACGCGGGCCGTAGCCGTCGCATTCGCGTTCAACCATGTACACTGCCGACATTATCGCATTACAGACCACCCCACGATGCATGTGCCCGCAAATCCACCCAAACTCAGTGCGCCTATCGATCTGGAGCGTGTGCGCGCGCTATTTTCCCGCCCTGAACGCATTGCGCCGGCCGATTTCCTGCGCCGCGAAGTGTCGTCGCGCATGTTCGACCGCCTGGAACTGATCAAGATCGCGCCGCAACGCGTGCTCGACGCCGGCTGTGGCGCCGGCGCCGACCTGCCGTTGTTGCAAAAATCCTATCCCGCCGCCCAGATCCTCGGCCTCGATTCCGCCGAGGCGCAGCTGCGCGCCGCGCAAGGCCAGTCGACCAAGCCGTCGTCGCTGAACCAGCTGCTGAGCAAGCTGTTGCCGTCCAAGACGGGTGTCGACCTGATGTGCGGGGATTTCGCTGAATTGCCGTTGGGACCGAACTCCGTCGACCTCGTGTGGTCCAATCTGGCCCTGCATTGGCATCCCCAGCCTGATCGCGTGTTCGCCGAATGGCGCCGCGTGCTGCGTGTGAACAGCCTGTTGATGTTTTCCTGCTTCGGACCCGATACGTTCCGCGAGCTGCGGGCGGCGTTCGCCGAGGCCGACCTGGCCGCGCACGCGCTGCCGTTCGTCGATATGCACGACTTCGGCGATCAATTGGTGGAGGTCGGGTTCTCGACGCCGGTGCTGGATATGGAAGTGATCACCGTGACCTACGACACCCCCCGGGCGATGCTGGCCGATGTGCGCGCCCTGGGCGGCAATCCGCTGGGGACGGTGAGCAGGGGACTGATGGGCAAACACGCCTGGCGACGCATGCTGGACGCGCTGGAAAAGACCCGCCGTGCGGACGGCAAGCTGGGGCTGACCTTCGAGGTGATTTACGGCCACGCCTTCCGTCCGGCGCCGAAAGTGACTTCCAAAGGTGAAGCCATCATCCGCTTCGATCTGCCCCGCAAGCCGCGCCAGTAGCGGGTTTGCGGCCGTTTCACCCGCCGTTCGACATTTCGCACTGTGGTAAAGCTGAGTGCGCTCTGAGGGACGGAAGAGTTGCAAAATGGATTATTTGTTGATGTGCGTCGTTGTTGTTATATATAATCATTGACTAATTTTGCCAGCATGTCACGTCGCCAGCTATAACCCACCGACGCGAGGCGAAAGCAGTTAGAACGAACAAGAACAAGCAGTTGAATTAAGCAGAATCAGGCTTTTATGTTGTCCGTAGGCAGTATGTAGGGACGACCTTATAAGTCTCAAGGTCCCGCCGGGGTCGCGTTGAAGAAGTTTTTCAAACGTGGCTGGCATGGGGCCTGAAGTTGTTTAAGGAGCGGCGCCGGTTCAGTTCACCGAAATCCGGAGTCGTTAAAAAAATATTTTTAATTTCTTGGGTGGTTGGGGAAAACATGACACATGCGAAGCGACTTCAATCGTTGATGCTCGGGCTGACGATGACGGCAGCCAGTATCCCAGCGTGGGCGGCGGAGACGGCGGCTGGCACCTACGGCCCGGCGACGGGCGGCACCGGCGGCCCCATCCCCGGGCAGATGAATCTGCAGCCCCCCGCGACCCAGATCGCTTCCCAAATCTACGACCTCCACACCTGGATGATGGTGGTCTGCCTGGTCATCTTCGTCGCCGTGTTCGGCGTGATGTTCTATTCGATCTTCAAACACCGCAAGTCGCTCGGCCACAAGCCGGCCACCTTCCACGAATCGACCGCCGTTGAAATCGCCTGGACCGTGGTGCCGTTCCTGATCGTCATCGGCATGGCGCTGCCCGCCACCCGCACCGTGGTCGGCATGAAGGACACCTCCAACGCCGACATCACCATCAAGGTGACCGGCATGCAGTGGAAATGGGGCTACGACTACCTCAAGGGCGAGGGCGAGGGCATCTCCTTCCTGTCGAACCTGAAGACGCCGCGCTCGCAAGTGGGCGCGCCGGGCTTCGCGCCGACCGAGGCGCGCGGAGACAACTACCTGATGGACGTCGACAACGAGGTCGTGGTGCCGGTCAACAAGAAGATCCGCATGGTCACCACCGCCAACGACGTCATCCACTCGTGGTCGATCCCGGCCTTCGGCGTCAAGCAGGACGCCATTCCCGGCTTCGTGCGCGACACCTGGTTCAAGGCCGACCACACCGGCACCTATCGCGGCTATTGCTCGGAGCTGTGCGGCAAGGAGCACGCCTTCATGCCGATCGTGGTCAAGGTCGTCACCGACGCCGAGTACAAGACCTGGGTCGACGGCAAGAAAAAGGAAATGGCCGCGCTGGCCGACGATCCGAACAAGACCTGGACCATCGACGAACTGAAAACCAAGGGCGAAAAAGTCTACACCGCCAATTGCGTGGTCTGCCACCAGGCCACCGGCAAGGGCGTGCCGAACGCCTTCGCGCCGCTGGACGGCTCGGCCGTCGTCAACGGCCCGAAAGCCGACCAGATCCATGTGCTGCTGAACGGCCAGAAGAGCGGCAAATACCCGGCCGAGATGCCGGCGTGGAAGCAACTGTCGGATACCGACATCGCCGCCGTCATCACCTACACCCGTAACAGCTGGTCGAACAAGGCCGCCGAAAACATCGTTCAACCAGCCGAAGTCGTGGCTGCACGTAAGTAATCAGGAGCGTTACAAATGAGCACAAGCACCTTGGATCACGCACACGATCACGATCACGCTCACGACCACCCGCACGGGTTGTCGCGCTGGTTGTTCGCCACCAACCATAAAGACATCGGTACCCTGTACCTGTGGTTCTCGTTCGTCATGCTGCTGTCGGGCGGCGTGCTGGCGCTGATGATACGCAGCGAGCTGTTCAAGCCCGGCCTGCAGTTCTTCCAGCCCGAGTTCTTCAACCAGCTGACCACCATGCACGGCCTGGTGATGGTGTTCGGCGCCATCATGCCGGCCTTCGTCGGCTTCGCCAACTGGATGATCCCGCTGCAGATCGGCGCCTCGGACATGGCGTTCGCGCGCATGAACAACTTCTCGTTCTGGCTGCTGCCGCCGGCCGCGCTGCTGCTGGCGACCTCGTTCCTGGTCCCGGGCGGCGCCACCGCCGCCGGCTGGACCCTGTACGCGCCGCTGTCGACCCAGATGGGGCCGGGCATGGACATGGCCATCTTCGCGATGCACCTGATGGGCGCGTCGTCGATCATGGGCTCGATCAACATCATCGTCACCATCCTCAACATGCGCGCGCCCGGCATGACCCTGATGAAAATGCCGATGTTCTGCTGGACCTGGCTGATCACCGCCTACCTGCTGATCGCCGTCATGCCGGTGCTCGCGGGCGCCATCACCATGACACTGACCGACCGCCACTTCGGCACCACCTTCTTCAACGCGGCCGCCGGCGGCGACCCGGTCATGTACCAGCACATCTTCTGGTTCTTCGGCCACCCCGAGGTCTACATCATGATTTTGCCGGCGTTCGGCATCGTCTCGCAGATCCTGCCGGCGTTCGCCCGCAAGCAGCTGTTCGGCTACGCCTCGATGGTGTACGCCACCGCGTCGATCGCGATCCTGTCGTTCATCGTCTGGGCGCACCACATGTTCACCACCGGCATGCCGGTGACGTCGCAGCTGTTCTTCATGTACGCGACCATGCTGATCGCGGTGCCGACCGGCGTGAAGGTGTTCAACTGGATCGCCACGATGTGGAAGGGCTCGATGACCTTCGAAACCCCGATGCTGTTCGCGGTCGGCTTCATCTTCGTGTTCACCATCGGCGGCTTCACCGGCCTGATCCTGGCCGTGACGCCGATCGACATCCAGCTGCAGGACACCTACTACGTGGTGGCGCACTTCCACTACGTGCTGGTGGCCGGCTCGCTGTTCGCGCTGTTCGCCGGCTTCTACTACTGGTCGCCGAAGTGGACCGGCCACATGTACAACGAGACGATGGGCAAGGCGCACTTCTGGCTGTCGCTGATCACGTTCAACATCACCTTCTTCCCGATGCACTTCCTGGGGCTGGCCGGCATGCCGCGCCGCTATGTCGACTACTCGGCGCAGTTCACCGACTACAACATGGTCGCCACCATCGGCGCCTTCGGTTTCGGCCTGTCGCAGGTGTTCTTCCTGTTCTGCGTGATCCTGCCGACCATTCGCGGCGGCAAGAAAGCCGAAGCGAAGCCATGGGATGGCGCCGAGGGCCTGGAGTGGACCGTGCCGTCGCCGGCGCCGTTCCACACCTTTGAAACGCCACCGCAGTTCAAGTAATCTATGTCCGAACATAAAAAGCCGAACAACGCGCGCACCGGCTGGATACTGGCCGGCCTGGCGCTGTTCTTTTTCCTGTCTGTGTTTGTCAAACGTATCTGGCTGAGCTGACTTGAGTCGAGACAACGAAACCAGCGGGTTGAACCGCACGCTGTTGGGCAAGCTGATCGTCATCGCGGTGGTGATGTTCGGCTTTGCCTACGCGCTCAACCCGTTCTACCGCCAGATCTGCGAAGCGCTGGGGCTGAACGTGCTGACGCAGAAGGACGGCACGGTCGAGTTCGACAAGAACACGCAGGTCGACAAGACGCGCGACATCGTCATCGAGTTCGACGCCAACGCGCAGGGGCCGTACCGCTTCCGCCCCACGGTGACGAACATGACGGTGCATCCGGGCGAGTTGGCCACGGTGATGTACGAGGTGGTCAACACGCAAAACCGCGATGTGGCGGCGCAGGCGATACCGAGCTACGCGCCGCAAAACGCGATGCAGCACTTTAAAAAGGTCGAGTGTTTCTGCTTCAAGCAGCAGGCGCTCAAACCGAACGAGGCGCGGCAGATGCCGGTGGTGTTCTTCATCGATCCGGCGCTGCCGAAGGATGTGAAGACGATCACCCTGTCGTACACCTTCTTCGAGGTGGGCGGCATGGACAAGACCGCAGCGGTGGGCGAGGGCGCTAAAAATGCCATCCGATAAAAAGGAAAGCGCCTCGTTCCTGTACTCGTTGCGGGCGGTGTTCTGGTCGTTTTTCGGCCTGCGCAGGAAGAGCGATTTCGATACCGATTCGGCCAAGCTGAATCCGTTGCACATCGTCATTGCCGCCCTGATCTGCGTGGCCGTTTTCATCGGCTTGCTGATCACGATAGTCAAATTAGTAGTGGCACAATAACAGTAGCATCCTCGAATAAATGATTTAGGGAGATGAAGATGAGTTCACAGGTCGGTTCACACCACGCGACGGCGCCGTACTATTTTGTGCCGGGTCCGTCCAGATGGCCGCTGTTCGCCGGTATTTCGCTGTTGGTCACGATGGTCGGCGCATCCGGCTGGGTGAACGACGCGTCGTGGGGCATGCCGGTCAACCTGATCGGCATCCTGTCGATCATCACCGTGCTGTATTTCTGGTTCGGCGACGCCATCAAGGAATCCGAGTCCGGCCAATACAGCCAGCGCATCGACTACTCGTACCGCTGGTCGATGGCCTGGTTCATCTTCTCGGAAGTGATGTTCTTCGCCGCCTTCTTCGGCGCGCTGTTTTACGCGCGCACGATCACGATGCCGTGGCTGGGCGATCTCGATCACAAGTTCATCTGGCCGGACTTCGCCGCGCACTGGGGCAACACCGGTCCGGCCGGCACGATTGAAACGTTCAAGACCATGGGCCCGTTCCCGATTCCGACGATCAACACCGCTTTGCTGCTGACCTCGGGCCTGACGTTGACGATTTCACACCACGCGCTGCGCGCCGGCCACCGCGCGCAGACGGCGATCTGGCTGTTCGCCACGGTGCTGCTGGGTGCCATCTTCATGGGCTTCCAGGCCTACGAATACATGCACGCGTACTCGGAACTGAACCTCAAGTTGACCTCGGGCATCTACGGCTCGACCTTCTTCATGCTGACCGGCTTCCACGGCTTCCACGTCACGGTGGGCGCGATCATGCTGTCGGTGGTGCTGTACCGGGTGCTGAAGGGCCACTTCACGCCGGACAACCACTTCGCGTTCGAAGGCGCGGCCTGGTACTGGCACTTTGTCGACGTGGTCTGGCTCGGTTTGTACGTTGTCGTGTACTGGCTGTAAGGGCGCAGCGTTATAATGCCGCGACGGGGTCGTCGCGGCGCAAAAAGCCGCAGACGGGACCGCCCGCTGCGGCTATTTTTTTAAGAGCAATTCCGTTTCAGGTGCGGATGCCGGTGGGGTGGATGTAGCCGAGCTTGTAGAAGAGCAGGATCAGCAGGAACAGGGCGATCGACAGGCCCACCCGCAGCGCGAGCGCGTTGACGGTGTTGTTGCTTTTGCCCTTGTCGCGCATCAGGAAGAACAGGGCCGACCCCAGGCTGCCCAGTATCAGGATGAACGCGATGGCGACAGCAATTTTCATGACAGGACCGGGCGGTGAAATGAGTGAGGCTCCATTGTAATGCCTATTAGCTTCCGCTTTAAATTGATCCCTTTCGTGGCGACCGTGCTGCTGGTGACGCTCGGCATTCAGCTGGGGAACTGGCAGGAGCGCCGCGCCGCGCAAAAAATCTCCGCTCAGGATAAACTTGCTCAAGGTAACCTCGCCGGTCCGCTGGTGCTCGACGGTAAGCCGCTCGATGCCGGCGCCGTCGAGTTCCGCCGCGTGACCGCGACCGGGGAGTTCGTGGCCGGCTGGCCGCTGTACCTGGATAACCGCCCCTACCAGGGCCGCTCCGGCTTTTATGTGCTGATGCCGTTCAAGATCGCCGGATCGGGCATGCATGTGCTGGTGCAGCGCGGCTGGCTGCCGCGCGATTCGGCTCAGCACGACAGGTTGCCGGCCTTCCTCACGCCGACGGGCGAGGTCACGCTCGAAGGCGTGGCGCGGCTGAACCCGGGCCACGTGATGCAATTGGGTACGGCGCCGCCGCTGGCGCCGAACGCGATCGTGCAGAACGCCGATCCGTTGCAGGTGGCGCAGCAGAGCGGACTGACGATGCAGCCGTTCGTGCTGCAGCAGACCGCGCCGGCCAAGCCGGGCGGCGACGATACGCACATGGCGCGCGATTGGGCGCTGCCGGCGATGAGCGTCGAAAAACATCAGGGCTACGCCTTCCAGTGGTACGCGCTGGCGGCGATGGCCGTTGTCTTCTTTGTTGTGAACGGATTCAGACGTGCAAAACCCGCCAAATAATCAAACATCCCGTGGCCGCTGGAAGCTGATGGCCGTGCTGGCCGTGTGCGCCGCGCCGCTGATCGCTTCGTATTTCATGTATTACGTGGTCAAGCCCAAGGGCGGCGTAACCAATTACGGCACGCTGATCGATCCGCGCCTGTATCCGATCCCGCCGATGGCCAGCACCACGCTGGACGGCAAGCCGGCCACGCTGGACGACTACAAGGGCAAATGGATCATGCTCAAGGTCGGCCCGTCCGAGTGTTTGCAGGAATGCCAGGACCAGCTGTTCGCGATGCGCCAGCTGCGCACCATGCAAGGCAAGGAGATGGAACGCATCGAGCGGGTGTGGATGATCACCGACAGCGAGCCGCTCGATACGGTGCTGATGCGCGTCAACGACGGCACCCGCATGCTGCGCGCGCCGGCCGCCGTGATCGACAAGTGGCTGCCGCTGGACAAGACCGCACCGGCCGACAAGGTCGCCGACCACGTCTACCTGATCGACCCGCTGGGCAACCTGATGATGCGCTTCCCGAAAGGCGCCGTCTCCAGCGACACCGAGAAGGTGCGCAAGGTCCACAAGGATATCTACAAACTGCTTAAAGCCTCGGCGATCGGATAGCCATCATGCACATGACCCTGATCCAAATGGCGGTCACGGCGTTGCTGGTCGCGCTGCTGCCGCTGTCGCTGGTCTATACCTCGTCCGACGCCAGCAAGTACCGCAAGCTGGTGTGGGTCAGCGTGTTCCTGACGTTCGACCTGATCGTGTTCGGCGCCTTCACCCGCCTGACCGACTCCGGCCTGGGCTGCCCGGACTGGCCCGGCTGCTATGGCGCCGCCAATCCCTTCCTGGCGCATGCCCAGATCGTGGCCGAGGAAACCCTGCGCCCGACCGGCCCGGTCACCGTGGTCAAGGCCTGGATCGAGATGATCCACCGCTACCTGGCGATGGCGATCGGCGTGCTGATCGTGGCGATGATGTCGCAGGCGTGGTACCGCTGGATCAAGTCCCAGCGCACCCGCATCGAGTACGCGCCGGGCATGCCGACCTTCCTGTTCTTCTTCGTCTGCCTGCAGGGCGCGTTCGGCGCCTGGACCGTCACCTTGAAGCTGCAACCGGTGATCGTCACCATCCACCTGTTGCTGGGCATGGGGCTGCTGGCGCTGCTGGTGTGGTACGGCGGCCGCCAGAACCACCTGATCTCGCCGGTGCGCACGGTAACGGCGTCGCCGCCGGCGATGCGCAACATCCGCCTGCTGGCCGCCGCCTCGGCGCTGATCCTGCTGGTGCAGATCGCGCTGGGCGGCTGGGTCAGCACCAACTACGCGACCCTGGCCTGCACCGATTTCCCGCTGTGCGGCGGCAAGCTGGTGCCGGAGATGGACTTCGAGCATGGCTTCACGCTGTGGCGCGAGCTGGGCAAGACCGCCGCCGGCCACTATCTGCCGTTCTCGGCGCTGACGGCGATCCACTGGGTGCACCGTAACATGGGCTTCGTGGTCGCCCTGGTGGCCGGCTACACGGCCTGGCGCGCGTGGGACCATCCGGCGCTGCACAAGACCGCGCGCGGCATCGCCATCATGCTGGCGGTGCAGATCGCCAGCGGCGTGGCCACCATTTACCTGAGCTTCCCGTTGACCATCGCCGTGCTGCATAACGCCGGGGCGGCGATGCTGGTCCTGCTGCTTACCATGTTAAACTACAAGGCTAAGTACCAGTACGATCTTGCCAAAAAAGCAGCTTCAGGCTCGGCTTTCCCGCAGATCTTGCCGGTCAGGCAACGATAAGCACACCTGATGACCACTCACACCGCAATTTCCAAACCACCCAGCCGCGCCTCGCAATATTGGGCGCTGACCAAGCCGCGCGTCACCCAGATGGCGGTGTTCTGCGCCGTCATCGGCATGTTCCTCGCCACCGAGGGGCTGCCGGACTGGCGCGTCGTGGTCGCCGCCACCATCGGCATCTGGCTGCTGACCGGCGCCGCCTTCGCCGTCAACTGCCTGGCAGAGCGCGAGATCGACGCCCGCATGGCCCGCACCGCGCGCCGGCCGATGGCGCTGGGCGATATCACCGTGATGCAGACTGTGGTGTTCGCCACCGTGATCGGCGGCGCCGGCATGTGGATCCTGTACACGATGGTCAATCCGCTGACGATGTGGCTGACCTTTGTCACCTTCATCGGCTACGCCATCATTTACACGATGATTCTGAAGCCCTCCACGCCGCAGAACATCGTCATCGGCGGGCTGTCGGGCGCGATGCCGCCGGCCTTGGGCTGGGCCGCCATCGCCAACGAGGTGCCGATGGAAGCGTGGCTGCTGGTGCTGATCATCTTTGTCTGGACGCCGCCGCATTTCTGGGCGCTGGCGCTGTACCGCCGCGACGACTACGCCAAATCCGGCCTGCCGATGCTGCCGGTCACGCACGGCATGCAGTTCACCCAGTTCCACGTCTGGCTGTACTCGATCGCGCTGGCCGCCACCACCTTGCTGCCGTTCGCGGTGCACATGAGCGGGCTGATTTACCTGGTGTCGGCCGTCATCCTCAACGCGGTGTTCCTGCACCACGCGTGGAAAATCTACCGTCACTACACCGATCTGGTGGCCCGCAAGGCGTTCACCTGGTCGATCATTTATTTGTCGCTGCTGTTCGCGGCGCTGCTGGTGGACCACTACATCAAACTATGAAGAAAATCCTCGCCCTGGGCCTGCTGGCCGTCTCCATGATGTTGGCCGGCTGCGGCGAGAAAACCGCGGCGGCGCCGACGTTCAAGAACGTCGACATCACCGGCGCCGCCTTCGCGCGCGACTTCGCGCTGACCGACCACACCGGCAAGCCGCGCACCCTGGCCGACTACAAGGGCAAGGTGGTGGTGATGTTCTTCGGCTTCACCCAGTGCCCGGACGTGTGTCCGACCACGATGGCGGAGATGTCGGCGGTGATGAAGGAACTGGGGCCGCAGGCCGAACAGGTGCAGGTGCTGTTCGTTACCGTCGATCCGGAGCGCGATACGAAAGAGCTGCTGTCGCAGTACGTGCCGGCGTTCGACAAGCGCTTTGTCGGCCTGTACGGCACGCCCGAGCAGACCGCCGCCGTCGCCAAGGAATTCAAGGTGTTCTACTCCAAGGTGGAGGGCAAGACGCCGGGCAGCTATTCGATCGACCATACGGCCGCCAGCTACATCTTCGACCGCAACGGCAAGGTGCGCCTGCTGGTGCGCCATAACCAGGGGCCGGCGCCGATCGTCCAAGATATCAAACAACTGTTATGAGCGGGGATCCCGTGGGCCAGCGCTTCCAGCCTTTTACCCGGCTCGCCGCCGTCATCCTCTTGGTGATCGGCTGCCTGTTCGTGCTGCGGCCGTTCCTGGCCGCGATCCTGTTCGCCTGCGCCATCGCCATCTCCAGCTGGCCGCTGTATCTGCGCCTGCTCGAGCGCGTGAAGGGGCGGCGCTGGCTGGCCGCCATCATCATGAGCGTCGGCCTGACCTTGCTGATCGTCGTGCCGCTGACCCTGGTCACCTGGAACATCGCCGACAACGCCTCCGAATTCTACGACCACTTCAAGGGCGACCTCGACACGGGAACCTTGTCGCCGCCGGCATGGCTCAAGGATATCCCCATCGTCGGCGACATCATCGACACCTATCTGCGCAAGCTGCTGGGCAGCCGCGACGAGCTGGTCAACACCGCCAAGGGCATGCTGGAGCCGGCGCGTCATTTCCTGCTGGGCAGCGGCATGGTGCTGGGCAGCGGCGTGGCGCAGGTTAGCCTGGCCGTGTTCGTTAGCTTCTTCCTGTATCGCGATGGCCAGTACATCGTCGTCTCGCTGTCGAACGCGATGAACAAGCTGATTGGCGCGGAGCAGAGCCTGTCGGTGTCCGACACCGTCAGCCGCACGGTGCGCGGCGTCATGTACGGCCTGCTGGGCACGGCGCTGGCGCAATCGGTGGTGGCCGCGGTCGGCTTCCTGATCGCCGGCGTGCCGGCCGTGGCGCTGCTGTCGGTGGCGACCTTCCTGCTTTCGCTGATCCCGGTCGGCCCGCCGCTGATCTGGGGCGGGGCGGCGCTGTGGCTGTTCAACGAGGGCAGCGTCGCCTGGGGTGTGTTCATGCTGGTGTGGGGCATGTTCCTGATCAGCGGGGTCGACAACGTCGTCAAGCCCTTGCTGATCAGCCGTGGCAGCAGCCTGCCGTTCATCCTGGTGCTGCTGGGGGTGATGGGCGGGGTGCTGGCGTTCGGCTTCGTCGGGCTGTTCATCGGGCCGACGTTGCTGGCGGTCGGACTTGGGTTGTTGCGCAACTGGACCGGGCAGCCTGTTTGATTCGGTCTGTCGTTCGCGGCCTGGCTACAAGTGCCTCACCTCGTCCGGCGGGGTTTCCCAGTTATCATTGCGGCCGTCCAGATAGGTGATCGGCGCTTTGATCAGCTCTTCGGGGGTGACGTCGTCGAGGCAGGTCACATTGACGGCATAGAACTCGCCCCAGCGCGGCGAGTTGCCGATCCCAAATGAGCGCACGCCGCAGTGGCGGCAAAACAGGTGCTTGTCCCGTTTGGTCAGGAATTGGTAGGTGGTGAGGTCCGCTTCGCCCGAGAGGAGTCGGAAGGCCGATGGCTGGACGATGGCCGGCCAGAACCGTACCTTGGTGCAGATCGAGCAATTGCAGCGCAAGGTACCCTGGCTTAGGTCGATGTCCGCCTCAAAGCTCACGGCGCCACAATGACAACTTCCACGATAGGTTTTCAAGGTCTCTCCGACTGGTTCGATAGCGGCAAGACTAGCAGTGGATTGCCTCTCTGGCAAATTGAAAGCGATTTGTCTTGTCTCAAACCGCGCTCGCTCATTTGACCGGTGCTGTCAAAATCTTAGGTATATAATTTTTGTCGTAGCGGATCGATAACGGGTGAATCTACAGTGTCGAGGAGAAATACATGGGCGAGAACAAAAACTTCTTTTCATCTGCCGACTTGGCCGCGATTAGCGCGCGAATGGCCCGCTATTCGGCCTCGCCTGCCTCCACGAATTCTGCATATCTGCCCAAGTCGCCCATCGTCGCGAGGCTTATGCGTGAAAAAGGAGTTTCCCGCGAGAAGATGAACGAGGCTTATCGCATCGCGCAGATGACGGTTCGTTCAGGTAAATAGGACCTTAGCGATGACTGAGGACTCTGTCTTTCAGCGGTTGACTGCCGATCCCAATAATGCGGCCGGCGCACTTGCGTACATCGCCTACAAGCGGCAAAAAATTGAATTCTGTAAATCGTTCGGCGATCGCGAGCCCACGAGGGAGGAATTGCATAGCTTTCACGCGGTCGCGTCCCTTGATACATCGATCGACGCGTACCGTTCTCAAGGCGAGGCGATCGCGGAATCCTTTCTCAATGCCAGTCTCGATGAGCTTGCTGCGAATGCCAAGGCGGCGACGTGCCAGCATACGCTGTATCGGAAAATCGAGTCCGGTAATGTTAGATTGGAAGAAAAACTTGGTGCGATTGCCGAAAGCATAGGCGCAAAACGGACGCTCGTTGGCTGGTTGCGCGAGGTGTCGGGCAATCTACTGGTCAATTTAGTCTCGATTTTCGTGCTCGGTGCGCTTTTGCTTGGATACCGGTTCAGCGCGGAGCTTCAGCAGGGCGCAGAGAGGAAGGCGGGCGTGAGCGATACGACTGCCAGCCAGAGCCACACAACAACCGAGCCTGCGCAGCGCGCTGGCCCGGCAACCCGCCCCAATTCACCTATCCCCTAATCCAGATCGGCGTTGTCCTCGGTGTCATCCTTCGGAATGACCTTCACCAGCAGGATGCGCGGGCCGTTCATCTTTTTCGCCACGATGTCGAAGTGGCGGAAACTGATGCGCTGCCCCTGTTTCGGGATGTCGCCCAGCTTCAGCATGATCAGGCCGCCGACCGACTCCACCTCGTCCATGCCCAATTCCTCGTTCTCGATATCGATGCCCAGCGTGCGTTCGAGCGAGAAGATCGGCAGACTGGCCTTGCCGATCAGCGTGCCGTCCGGCTGCTTGAGCCAATCGTTCTCGTTGAGGCGGAACTCGTCGTGGATCTCGCCGACCATCGCGCCGAGCAGGTTGTCGAGCGTGATGAAGCCCAGCGGCCGCTTGCCCTTCTCGCCGATCAGCGCGAAGTGCGGGGCGCCGTCGCGGAAGCGGCGGAACTGCTCCAGCGCCGGCGTGCGCGCCGAAATCGTCTCCACCGGCCGCAGGAACGGTGTCAGGTCGGTGATCGGCTTGCCCGATTGCTGGGCGAAGAACAGGTCCTTCAGGTGCACCACGCCCAGCACCGTCTCGCCGTCCTTGTCGTAGTACGGATAGCGGCTGAAGCGGTTGCGCAGCATGGTTTGCAGGTTGTCGGACAGCGCGCGGCCGGCGTGCAGGCTGATCACCTCGTTGATCGGGCGCATCAGGTCCGACACGGCCAGATCGCTGAAATCGAGCGAATGGGCCAGGATGTTGCGTTCGTCCTTGTTGAACTTTTCACCAGGCTGGCTGGTGCGCAGGATCATCTTCAGTTCCTCGACCGAATAATGGCTCTCGTGGCCGCCCTTGCCGGCCAGGCCGGCCAGCCGCAGCACCATGTTGGCGCTGCCGTTGAGCACCCAGATGAACGGGTACATGGCCCAATAGAAGGCATACAGCAACGGTGCGCACCACAGGCCGACCACCTCCGGCATGCGGATCGCGAGCGATTTGGGCGCCAGTTCGCCGACGACGATGTGCAGGAAGGAAATCACGCCGAAGGCGAAGATGAAGGCGATGCTGTGGACCAGTTTGGGCGAATCGATGCCGATGGCGGCCAGAAACGGTTCGAGCAGGCTGGCGAAGGCTGGTTCGCCGACCCAGCCGAGGCCCAGCGAGGCGAGGGTGATGCCGAGTTGGCAGGCCGACAGGTAGGCGTCGAGCTGGCCGTGTACTTTGCCGAGGATGCGACCGCGTAGTCCCTGGGTCTTGGCGATGGCGCGAACACGCGTCTTGCGCAGCGTGACGATGCCGAATTCGGCCGCCACAAAGAATCCATTGAGTGCGACCAGGAACAGGGCGAGCACGACAAGCATAACGTTTTGCATAGGGGCCGAGCGGCAGTGACGTAGTTAAAACATGCATCTTAAACGACTGCGCGGGGATGGGGCGCAAATTGCCGTTTATCAATCGAAAATCGGCATTGGTGGCATGGAGCGCGGGCTATCGCAAACGCTGTTGTTTCCAAGTATCTAGCCTGATGCGGCACAAATACTCATCCATATGCTCCAGCTAGCATGAAGAGAGTGAGTGGCCGGCTTCGGCCCAAGCCCTCATCGTGCTGGTCGTGACCAGCGGAGTCGCCCGTCTGGCCGGGTTGGCGGCCCCTAACCATGGCGTACAAGGAGAAGGACGATGTCAACTAATCAAATCAATGGACCTGAAATCATTGTCGCAACCCGGTCCGGACGCGAAGGAGCGATGGAGATGGCTTCCTCGGCGGTGGCGATGCCGTTCGCCAGAATCGAGCAGGATATCGACGAAACGGCTTTGGTGCCGCTCCCCGGCTCGTCTTTGCAGCAATCCTTTCTAAAAGGGTATGGCTACACCTATCGGGCCAATTGGGGCGCCTTGCATGGCCAGTGGATACTGAGCCTCAACTCGCCCCGGTTTCCCGCGCTCACCCCTCGCTCCCGCGTCTTCGTGACGATTAGTGAGGGTGCCGCAGGCGGACCGGACGCCGGCAAGTTCATCGGGGCGGCGCGATACACCGTGCACAACGTCGCACCACGGGTCAACGGTGTCGATGTCTGGGTGAACATCGAGTGGGGGACGGACATCCTGCTTTACGTCGATTATCTTGTGATTAACGCCTGATGCGCGGTCCAGCTTCAATGCCTCGAAGGTGGCGTCCGCCTGCGTGAGAATTCGCGTACTTTCGATCGAGGCAAGATGCTATCCTATTAGTAGGCACTTGATCGATCGGAGACGACATGCGCACGACCGGAAAATGCCTACAGTTTGTTCTTACCGCAGCAGCGCCGCTTCTGCCGTCGGCTCGCAGCGAAGCGGCACCAACAGTCAGCTTGGAACGTGAAGGCGGAAGCCTAGGGCTGCCACCGGAATTGCTGAATGCCGCCGCGGCGTATGTTTAAAGCTGCCGCTTCGCCGTGGACTCCAGTGACAAAGGGAAGCGGACGGACACCACCTACGGCAAGTTGCTGCTGAAAACCAGTCCTTGACGCGATCGACTATGACGAACCTAACTGTGAGTTTGCAATGAAGAAAATTTCTTGGAAGTGTGTCGCCCCTCTTGAAAAACTGGGCCTCCTTGTCCTGGGCAGTCCGGATATCTTATTTTTATTAGTGCTCTGCGGATTCGGCGGCGCGGCCGTCGGCTGGCTTTTCATCGGCGTCGGCGTGCTATTCGCGCTGGTTCCAATGATCGGATTTGTGGTGTATTACTGGGCACGGCCGCGACGCAAGCCGGCCGATCTTGTCTGAACTGGATGCCGGCTTGCCGCCGGCGATCTGTGTCAGGCAGTTTGATGAGGCGGATTTTGCCGACGTCTGCCGAATTTACGTTGGTGCCAAGCGTGACGAGCTGGCATACCAAGGCCAGGCCGTTGACATCATTCCGCTGGAAGAGGATGCCGTCATCCTGGCGGCGTTTCGCGAGTCCGATGTCATCGTCTATGACGATGGCGGGGTTGTGGGGTTCGCGGCCATGTTCGACGGGCAATTGCGGGCGTTATTCGTGCACAGCGAGGCGCGCGGACGAGGCGTCGGCCACGCCTTGCTCAACGCTGCGCTGGCACGCGCGCCCGGCGGACTGTCGCTGCATGTGGCGGAGTCAAATCTGAACGCGCGGCAGTTTTATGAACGAAGCGGATTTGCCGTTATCGGCCGGTCCAACCGCCACTACAACGGCATCGACGTTAGCTACCTGAAAATGTCGCCGTCTTCCGCGTAAGCCGAAACCCGGCATCGCGCTCGTTCAACACGCTTCGAGTCCATCCCTGGCCGGTATAAAACCTGTCGGCCCGCGTATCCTTCGACGTGCTCAGATGAACGCTTTCGTGGCCGAGGGCGAACAGCCAGTCCACCGCGACCTGCAGCAAGCGCTTGGCGATTCCCCTGCCTTCGTGGTCCTGGGAGACAAACAAGGCCCAGATCGACGCGTCGGCCTTGTCGGCGTAGGAAAAGCCGACCACCGCGCCATCAACTTCCGCGACCCAGCCGCGTCCCAGCAGTTCCAGATAATCCCGATACATCTGTTCGGTTACCCGGCTTGGATCGGATAGCGTGTTTTCCTTGACGCTCAAGCGAATGGCCGACATCGCTGGAATGTCGAGCACAGTGGCCTGTCTGATATTCATTCGTCGAAAAATCTCATGCCTGCGTATGGCTGCTCGCGGCACCGCGCTAGTCTTGAATTCAACGAACCGACGTGGACTTCAAGTTTGTGGCCATCGGGATCAAGAAAATAAAACGAATCGCCTTCGCTGCGATTGCGTTTCCACTCCTTTACACCTTCGGCCTGAAGACGTTGCCGAAACCCGTCGAAGTCGGCTTGCTGAATCGAGAAAGCGTAGTGTGTGTAGCCGGTGCGATTCTCTTGGGGCTCGTCCTGGTCAAGCGACAGGCATACCCAAAGTTCTCCCAGCGCGAGGTACGCTCCGGCATCCCAGGTGGCGGCCAACCGGAAATTTAGCAGACGGGTGTAGAAATCAATGCTCCGCCCCAGATCGGCGACGCCCAAGGTTAAATGGTTGATTCCAGTGAGCACAGAGGACCGGACGGAGAATTATCAGAAGTCCGATTTTAGCAAACATCAGTGCCGTTATGTCACTTGCGCGCCGCTGAGATAGTATCTTCCCCTATGCCATTCGACATCCAGCATGCGCTCAAAGCCGGCCGGCGCGATATCGAAGCCGGTATGGGGATACGGACCGACGTAGGGCGAGATCGGCATCAGCGGCACGGGATCGCCGAAATCGGGAAACTCGATCGGCGCGTTGCGGTAGGACAGACCGGGAATGTTCGCCTGCAGATAGGCGGCGAAATCTTGGAAACCGGGGCTCGGGCAGGCGAACAAGTAGACTTGCACCACGTTGTAGCCTGCGGCATGCAGCGCGCCCGCGACTTGCGCGCCTTCCCCTGCGCCTTTGCTGTGGCCTTCGACTTGAATCTCGAGACCCGGCAACGTTTGCTTGATCACGTCGATGTCCGGGACGAGTTCCTTCAGCAGTTCGGGAATGTTGCGCCAAAACCCCGAGTGCATATGGCCAAGCACCGGATGGACCACCGGCAAGATGTCGCCGTCCGCCAACCAGCCTGGCAGGCTTTCGGTGCCCTGCATGACCACGTGCAGGCGGTTGTCGATCAGTTTGGTGCCGCAGACGGTTTCGTTGATGCGGTAGATCTTCTCGAACACATCCGTAGCGACGGGGTCGTAGATGTCGATGCATGCCAGTTGGGCGGCTTGGTAGACGGGGTTCATTGTGTGCTCGCTGTCGAAGCGCTGCGAAAGGTCAGGTCGCGGTGTTGGCCGGGGTGCGGGCTGTGCCGGCGAATTCCGTCGTCTCGGCCTGACGGCGGCGAAGCAGGCCCGCCAGTACAGTGCCGTCGCACCGGTCCCACCGGTCGAACTGGTCGGCAGCACCGGCGAAATCGCCGGTGTTAAGCAACGTAAGCAAGGTCGACGTGGCGAGATTCCCGCGCCCCAGATTGAAATCGAAATCCACCAAGGCATCAAATTCGCCTTGGGTCAGTTCGACCGTCACCAACCGGTTAACGTCGTTCACGCTGTTCTGTATATTGGCTTGCAGGTCGGCGATGGCCTGTGCCTGCGTGATGGTCGAGCCCGGGACCACGCCGTGCGTGTTGCCGTAGCCGTTGGTCCAGACACCGCCGGAATCCTGGTAGGCGGTCAACTCGCATCCTTCGAATTGTTCGGTCAACGCCAGCCCGTTGCTGCTGTACTGCATTTCTTGGTTCATGCGAATGGCCTTTCCAGGAAGGGGAACTCGCTGGAATTATGGTGGAAACCAAGTCACAGACTCTCTCGAAAAGTAACGTGACATAAAAAAACAAGGTCGCTAATCAGAAGCCGCTCCGCAGCGATTCGAGTATCGAGTCGTCGCCCGGCGCGCGTCCCCCGAACTTGCCTTTTTCGTAGCGCAGGCAACGGCCAAGACGTTGCGTGGAGGCTGACCTGCCGTCTTTCAATGTCAGCGTGACAGTGCAAAGGAATACGTCGCCGACAACCACCCATCCCTCGCCGGGAATTCGCAGATCGGCGTTGAAGCTTAACCCGACCTTGGCTTCCGCCAGCTCTTCCAACGGCACTCCCATTTTGATCGCGGCGCGACGCAGGAATTCCCCGTAATTTCGGGCGACCAACTGCGTAATGTTGGTCGATGGAACAGCGGTGTGTTCAACCAGGTCCAGTTGTACCCGCTGGTCCGCCGGCGCTTCGCGGTACAGCAAGCCAAGCGCCCATTGGCCGCCCACATCGTTATTGCGATGGACGAAAGAACTCGCTATGCCGCCAGCGATGTGCCTTAACTTTTTCAGGCTGATCATTGAAGGTTCAATGCGTCGGCAGCCAGCGCGGCTTGGTGTCGGTGTGCAGTTCGCGCTCCACCGCGCCGTCGTATTCCGGTTCCATGGTGCCGAGGGTGAGGGCGATGCGGTCGGGACTTTGCGTGCTGCGCCAGAATAGCGTGGAGCCGCACACGCGGCAAAAGCCGCGCCGGCCGTGGTCGGACGAGGCGTATTCCGTCACGAGGTCGGCACCGCGTTCGAAGACGAAGCCGGCCGTGTCCACGTTGGCGTAGGTGCCGGACGCGGCGCCGTGCTGCTTCTGGCACATGGTGCAGTAGCAGTGGCTGGCGTGGGACACCGGCCCGTCCGCCCGGTAGGCGACGCCGCCGCATAAACAAACACCTTTTAACATGGCTTCCTCCCCTTTGGTCAGTGATCGCTAAACTGTAACCGATTCGATAACGCCTGTCAGTTTGCCACCGCGAACGGTCCGCCGTGCACCGTCGACAGGATGGCCTCGACCGCCGGATGCTTGATCTTGCGGGCGTTGGAGATGGCGTAGAAGTGCTCGCGCAGCTCCGGCGCGTCGCCCACCAGCACGGCGCCGAATTGCTCCTCGATATCGTGCGCCAGCGCCGACGTGGCGAAGAACAAGCCCATGCCGTTGCGGCCGAAGGTGTTGAGCATGGCGTTGTCCTCGAACTCGCCGACGATCTCCGGCCGCACCTCGTGCTGCACTAGCCAGGCATCGATGCGCCCGCGCAGCGCGTTGTTGCGCGTGGGCACGAGCAGCGGCGCGTGGTTCAGGCTGGCCGGGAAGTTGGGCCGGTACTTGTCCGCCAGACGCGGCACGCCGAACAGCTTCATGTCGCTTTCTCCCAGCAGGTGGCTGAACACCTTGAGGCTGCCGCCAGCGTGCACCGTGCGGTCCGTTAGCACCACGTCGAGCTTGCCCAGCGCCAGGTCGGCCAGCAAGTCCTCGAACTCGGCCTCCATGCACACCAGCCGCACCTGCTTGTCCATTTCCTGCGTGGCCTGCAGCAGGCGGAAGGCGATCAGCTTGGGCAGCGAGTCGGAGATGCCGACCGTCAACCTCATCTTGCCGGCCTCGGCTTCGTCGAGCGCGTCCTGCAATTGTTCGCCCAGCAGGAAGATCTGGTCGCAATAGCTGAGCGCGAGCCGGCCGGCCTCGGTCGGCACCAGGCGCCGCCCCTGCGGCTCGAGCAATTGCTTGCCGACCGATTGCTCCAGCGACGCCAGCTGCATGCTGATCGTCTGCACCGCCAGCCCCAAACGTTCGGCGGCGCGTGTGACGCCTCCCTCCTTGGCCACCATCCAGAAAAAATACAGGTGCCGGAAATTCAGTCCGCTGGTCTTCATTGTGTCTATCTTCTGTTTTTACGAAGTAATACTTCAATTATCTTCTATTTTTAAAATGTCCGCACGCCTATACACTGCGCTACATCAACTTATAACTGGGGAAAAAATCAATGAAGCATTTTAGAATTTCCTTCCTGGTCAGCTTCATCTGTCTTGCGGCGGCTGGCTGGTGGGGATACTCGCTGAACGGATGGGCTGGCGCCTTGTCCGCCTTCGGTGTCGCACTGATTCTGGCGGCGATGGAAGTGTCGCTGTCGTTCGATAACGCGGTGGTCAACGCCTCCGTGCTGAAGGACTGGGACGAGTTCTGGCAAAAGCTGTTCCTTGGCCTGGGCATCATCATCGCTGTGTTCGGTATGCGTTTGCTGTTCCCGCTGGTCATCGTCGCTGTCGCGGCCGACATCGGCATCATGGATGTCTGGACTTTGGCGCTGAACGATCCTAAAACATATTCGATGCACCTGACCAACCACCACGCTGAAGTGGCGGCATTCGGCGGCATGTTCCTGCTGCTGGTGTTCCTGAACTTCCTGCTGGATGAGGACAAGGAAGTGCACTGGCTGGGCAACTTCGAGAAGAAGCTCGGTTCGCTGGGCAAGGTCTCGTCGATCTCGGTGATGATTTCGCTGGGCGTGCTGATGGCCTGTATGGGCCTGGTGAGCGAGGCGCAAAAGCTGGTGGTGCTGATTTCCGGCCTGTGGGGCATCCTGGTGTACGTCGGTGTCGACGCGATCAGCGGCCTGCTGGAGAAGGAAGAGTCGGGCGGCAGCGATGTCGGCGACATGGTCAAGAAGGGCGGTATCGGTGGTTTCCTGTACCTGGAGGTGCTCGATGCTTCGTTCAGCTTCGACGGCGTGATCGGCGCGTTCGCCATCACCACCGACGTCGTGATCATCATGCTGGGCCTGGCCATTGGCGCGATGTTCGTCCGCTCGATGACCGTCTATCTGGTGAAGAAGGGCACGCTCGACCAGTTCGTCTTCCTGGAGCACGGCGCCCACTATGCGATCGGTATCCTGGCGGCGATCATGCTGGCAAGTATGAAGTTCCACGTGCCGGAGATCTTCACCGGTCTGATTGGCGTGGCCTTCATCGCCGCCTCGGTCTGGTCGTCGGTACGCCACCGCCGCAAGGAGGCGGCGGCCGAAGCGATCGCCGCGTAACGACGGTGTAGTCAAACAAGGTTAGAGTCGTAACAGAACACGGCGGGTCGTTAAATACGGACACGACCCGCCGCATGCAGTACCCAAGTCCGGTTTCTTTAAGGAGTATCACATTATGGCAATCAGTCTGCAAAAAGGCGGTAACGTTAATCTGAGCAAGGAAGCCCCGGGCCTGTCGCAAATCGTCGTCGGCCTCGGCTGGGACGCACGCGCCACCGACGGCAGCGCCTTCGACCTGGACGGCTCGGCCTTCCTGTTGAAGGTCGACGGCAAGGTCCGCGCCGACAACGACTTCATCTTCTACAACAACCTGAAATCGTCCGACGGCGCCGTCACCCACTCGGGCGACAACCGCACCGGCGCCGGCGACGGCGACGACGAAACCGTCACCATCGACCTGACCAAGGTGCCGGCCGACGTCGAGCGCATCGCCATCTGCGTGACGATCCACGACGGCGACGCCCGCAAGCAAAACTTCGGCATGGTGCAGAAGGCTTACATCCGCACCGTCAACGCCAGCGGCAACGCCGAAATCGCCCGCTACGACCTGTCCGAAGATGGTTCTACCGAATCGGCGATGGTGTTCGGCGAGGTGTATCGTAACGGTACCGATTGGAAGTTCAAGGCCGTCGGCCAGGGCTTCAAAGGCGGTCTCGGTCCGCTCGCCGCGTCGTTCGGCGTCGGCGTTTAATTTACTCATAACTGGAAAGGACTCATTCATGCCAAAATTTTCGATCACCGGTGATGTCGACCCATTTCTGCACGTCTCATTGGCGCAGGGCGAGAAGATCTACTGCGAGTCGGATGCGATGGTGATGATGGAAGCGACGCTCGACTTGAAGGGCAAGGTCACCGGCGGTATCGGTGCGGCCATCATGCGTCGCTTCGCCAACGGCGAGTCCTTCTTCCAGCAACACATCGAGGCGGTGCGCGGCGGCGGCGATTGCTTGCTGGCGCCCACGCTGCCGGGCGCCATGCAGGTGCTCGACGTCGGTCAGGTGCAGTACATGCTGAGCGACGGCGCCTTTGTCGCCGCCACGTCCAGCGTGGAACTGAAGGTGCGCACGCAAAGCCTGGGCAACGCGCTGTTCGCCCAGAGCGGCGGTTTCTTCATCACGGAAACCGCCGGCACCGGCCAGGTGGCGGTGTCGGGCTTCGGCTCGATCTCGCAACTGGACGTCACGCCCGGCAACGATGTGGTCATCGACAACTCGCATGTGGTGGCGTGGGACAACCGGCTGCGCTATGAAATCTCCGTCACCACCGGCGGCAACAGCGGCTTTTTGAGCAATCTGGTCAACAGCCAGACCAGCGGCGAAGGCATGGTGCTGCGCTTTTCCGGAACCGGAAAGATCCTGGTGTGCTCGCGCAACGGCGCGGCGTTCCGGGCTTGGGCCCAGCGCCCAGGGTCGCAGTAAACATCTTCATGCTGTCAACCAACAACTAAGGAGCACACAATGTCAGTCAATTTGAGCAAGGGCCAGAAAATTTCTCTGGAAAAAGAAAGCGGCGGCGCGCTCGGCAAGGTCACCATGGGCCTGGGCTGGGATGCGATCAAGAGCAAGGGTTTCCTGGGCTTCGGCGCCAAGACCGAGGCGGTCGACCTGGACGCCTCCGTCGTCATGTTCGATGAAGGCCAGCGTCCGGTGGACGTGATCTGGTTCCGCCAACTCAAGAGCAAGGACGGCAGCATCGTGCACACGGGCGACAACCGCACCGGCGCCGGCGACGGCGACGACGAGCAGATCAACGTCGACTTGAACGCCGTGCCGGCCAACGTCAAGAGCCTGGTGTTCACCGTCAACAGCTTCACCGGCCAGACCTTCGCCCAGGTCGAGAACGCCTACTGCCGCCTGCTGGACGCGTCCAACGGCAAGGAAGTGGCGCGCTTCAACCTGTCCGTGCAGGGTCCGCACTCGGCGCAGATCATGGCCAAGGTGTACCGTCACAATGGCGAGTGGAAGATGCACGCGATCGGCGAAAACGGCAACGGCCGCACCTTCGACGACCTGCTGCCGCAGATCGCCGCGCACCTGTAAAGATTTGGGGCGCATGCGCCCCGATAATGAGTTGTACCCGCAGTTGAAGCGCAGCACCGTACCGGCGGTGCTGCGCTTTTTTGCGTCAGAACGCGTGGCGGATGCCGAGGCTGACGATGGTGGTCTTGGCGTCGAGGTTCTGGCCGGCGCCGGCGAACAGCGGCACTTCCTGCGAGCCCAATGGCAGCAGCAGCGCGCCCGGGCCTCCGGCGATCGGCAGCGGGGTGATCGCGCCACGAACGATGTTGCCGCGCTTGTCCTTGACGCCGCCGACCCGGGTGTAGAGCGCGGTGCGCTTGGAGAAGTTGTAGTCCAGGCCGAACATCAGGCCGCGCTCGCGCCCGCGCGTGTAGTTGGTGAAGCGCGTGTCGAGCAGGTGCGCGCTGACGTCGACCTGGCCGATGGCCTGTTTGATCGTCGCGCCCCAGGTGTTGACGGTCGGATCGGCGTTGCCGCCCAGGTTGAACTTGCCCTGGTGGCCGACGAGGGCGACGGTGGTGCCGGTGCCGGTAAAAATGTATTTGAACGACGCCATGTAGGCGCGGTAATTCTCGATGGTGTACAGCGGCACCAGGGTGGTGCCAGAGACCACGCCCAGCGGCACGCCGCCGAAATCGTTGCGGTGGTAGGAGGCGAGCGCGGTCAGGCTCTCGCCGCGCCAGGCCAGCATGGCGCCGACGGCGCGGCCGCGGTCGTCGGTGGTTTCGGCGCCGGCGGTCAGGCCGCCGACGATTTGTCCGGTGCTGGCGCTGGCCACCGGCGTGGTGGCGGTGGGGAAGGAGCGCGCGGCGCTGACGCCGCTGCCGACGCCGGCGTTGGTCGAGAACGACGCGATCGCCGTCCATGGCCCCTGTTTGACGGCGTAGCTGACCTGGTTGTCCTGGAAGGTTTGCAAGGTGTTGACCGCCAGGCCGGCGCTGAACAGGTCGGTGCTGCCGATCGCTTCCGGCGTGACCAGGTAATAGGCGATCAGCATCGGGCTGGCCTGGCGGCCGAGCTTGACCTCGCCGACCGGCGTGGTCAGGCCGACATAGGCCTGGCGGCCGAACAGCCGGCTGTCGTTGGCGACGCCGCCGTTGTCGAGCGTGAGGCCGCCTTCGAGCGTGAAGATGCCGCGATAGCCGCCGCCCAGGTCCTCGACGCCGCGGATGCCGAAATTACTCTGCCGCGTGTGCGACGGGCTGACCCGCACCGAGGTGCTGGCCGGCGCGGCGATCGAGTTCGGGATCGGCGTGGTTCCGCGCAGCCCGAACAGCGTGCCCTGGACGTTGCCTTCCCCTTTTTCGATGCGGTCGACGCCGACGTCGAGCGTGCCGTAGAGGGTGACGGACGATTGCGCGTGAGCGTGCCCCATGCCGAGGAGGGCGAGGGCGGACAGGCATGCTGCGGATGCGGCGGTTCGTTTCATATTCTTGTCTCCGGTTTTTTTTAGTGGTGGTGAAAACCGACCGTTTGCTCGGTCGTGTTGTGTCCTAGTGTAGAGCAACATGCCTTGCGCCACGTACAGTTGTCATTAAAAGAAGGCTGTTTTTGGTGGATTCCGCCGTGGCCGTGGCTATCCAAACACAGTTGTCGCGCGGGACAGGACAATTGCAGCGCCGCAATGAAGCTTGCGTAACGCTAGTGTCGCGGTGCGTATAATTTGCGTACCGCAAACAACCCGACCGACACCATGTTCTTTCCACGCGTATTCCCCCAGGCCGGCGCATGAGCGGCGAGGCGCCACAGCCCGCCGCCGGTAAATGGATCGCGCTGCTGGTGGCCGGCGCCTTCTTCATGGAGAACCTGGACGGCACCATCATCACCACCGCGTTGCCGGACATCGCCAAATCGTTCGGCGTGGCGCCGCTGGCGCTCAACATCGGCGTCAGCGCCTACCTGCTGACCCTGGGCGTCTTCATCCCGATCAGCGGCTGGGTGGCCGAGCGGCTGGGCGCGCGTCGGGTGTTCGCGGCGGCGCTGACCATCTTCACGCTCGCCTCGGTGCTGTGTGGCATGGCCGACAGCCTGACCGAATTCGTCTGGCTGCGCGTGCTGCAAGGCGTGGGCGGGGCGATGATGGTGCCGGTCGGACGCCTGCTGGTGCTCAAGAACACTTCCAAGGAAAAGCTGATCGGCGTGATCGCCACCCTGACCTGGCCGGCGCTGGTGGCGCCGGTGCTGGGGCCGCCGGTGGGCGGCTTCATCGCCAGCTACCTGTCGTGGCGCTGGATCTTCTATCTCAATCTTCCGCTCGGGGTGGTCGCGCTGGCGCTGGCCTTGTGGCTGATCCCGGAGCAGCGCGCGGAGACGCGGCGGCCCTTCGATTGGCCGGGTTTCGTGCTGAGCGCGGGCGGTGTGCTGCTGCTGACCTGGGGCGCCGAGTCGGTCGGCGGCCGCCATCCCGACTGGTTCGAGGCGATCTCCTGCATGGCGGCCGGCGCCGTCATGCTGGCCGCGATGGTCTGGCACCTGCGCCGCGCCGCCCATCCGCTGATCGACCTGGGCGCGTTCGCCATCCCGACGTTCGCCATCACCTTGGTCGGCGGCTCGCTGTTCCGCATGGCGATAGGCGCCGTGCCCTTCCTGCTGCCGCTGATGTTCCAGCTGGGCTTCGGGCTGGACGCCTTCCAGTCCGGCTTGCTGGTTATCGCCGTCTTCGCCGGCAACCTGATGATGAAGCCGGCCACCACGCCCATCCTGCGGCGCTTCGGCTTCAAGCCTGTGCTGCTGGTGAACGGCTTGGCCAACGTCGCCTCGCTGGCGGCGTGCGCGCTGCTGTCGCCGGCCACGCCGGTGTGGCTGATCGCCGCCGTGCTGTTCGTCGGCGGGCTGACTCGCTCGATGCAGTTCAGCGCCCTGAACACGCTGGCCTTCGCCGACGTGCCGCAGCAGCGCATGGCGGCCGCCAACACCTTGTTTAGCACCTCGTTCCAGGTGGCAGTGGGCCTGGGCATCGCGATGGGGGCCGGCGGGGTGCGGCTGGGCCACTGGAGCGCGCAGCGACTGGGCATCGCCGACTGGCCCGCCATCGAGTACCGGCTGGCGTTTTTGCTGGTGGCGCTGGTCAGTTTGCTGGCGATGCTGGACGCGATGTTCCTCAAACCGGGCGCCGGCGCACAAGTTGTTACAAAGCGGCGTGGCCTTTGAGGCTATACTCTTGCTATGGAAAAACTAAAAGACCTCTCGCAGATTGTTACGCAAGCCTCTCGCGGCGAGTTGGTCTTTCCCACCAGCGTCAACGCCGCGTTGCGGCTGCAATTCGCGTTGGCCGATCCCGATTGCGACACCGACGACGTGATCCGCAAGGTGCTGGCCGAGCCGCTGCTGGCGGCGCGCACCGTGGCGCTGGCCAACGCGGCCGTGTTCAACCGCGGCGGCGTGCCCGTCACCAGCGTGCGGTCGGCAGTGGCGCGGGTGGGCTACCGCCACCTGTACACGATGGCGGCGGCGATGGTGGTGCGCCAGTTCGGCAGCCGCATCCGTGACGCCGGCCTGCGCGCCAAGGCCGAGCAGCTGTGGCGCCATACGGCCCACGTGGCCGCGCTGTCCCACGTCATCGCCCGCAAGCTGACCGCCACCGACGCCGACACGGCGATGTTCGCCGGCATCGTGCACGAGGCGGGGGGCTTTTACCTGCTGTCGCGCGCCGACGAGATCCCCGGCCTGCTGGACGATCCGGCCGACTGGATGGGCGCCGCGCACGAGATCATCACGCGCGAGATGATGAAGAAGATGGCGATACCGGAGCCGGTGGGCCTGGCCATCGTTTCGCTGCGCGGGGCGACGTTGACGCCGCCGCCGCTGGGCCTGCGCGACACCTTGCTGATCGCCAAGCGGCTGGCGCCGGTGGCATCGCCGTTTTCGCCGACGCAGGAGGACGCCGGCCTGGCCGGCTTCATCGACGACAACGCGGCGCTGGAGCAGATGCTGGCCGAATCGGCGGAGGAGGCCGCGTCGATGAGCGCGGCGCTGCTGGTGTAGGCTCCGCCCCTGTGGCGAAAACGATGTATAAGGAATCATTTTTGCCGAAAATCTGGCAATATGCACATCGCACGACCCTCATAGGCGATAATGCCGATAGTCGTCATACAACAATTCATCAGCCATGAGTCAAACCGCAGCACTTCCATTGCCCCCCGTACCGGCGCCCTTGCCCAAGAAGAAGCACCGCAACCTCGCCCAAGGCGTGGTGGAGAGCTTCACCAACAGCATCCAGGCCGGCACCCTCAAACCGGGCGAGAAACTGCCGACCGAATCGGTGATCATGGAAATGCACGGCGTCAGCCGCACCGTGGTGCGCGAAGCCATCTCCCACCTGCAGGCGGCCGGCCTGGTGCAGACCCGCCACGGCATCGGCACCTTCGTGCTCGAGCCGCAGCCGGCCAACCTGCGCATTTCGTCGGACACCATCCGCACCCTCGGCGACGTGCTGGCCATCCTGGAACTGCGCATCAGCCTGGAAACCGAGGCCGCGTGGCTGGCGGCCAGCCGCCGCAGCGAGGAGCAGGTGCAGGAAATGGGCGTGGTGCTCAAGCGCATCCAGGAGTCGCAAACCCGTCCCGGCTCGGTCGAGTCGGACGTCAAATTCCATTTGCTGATCGCGCAAGCCACCGGCAACCGTTATTTCGTCGATATCCTGAGCGACCTGGGCAACACCATCATCCCGCGCACGCGCGTCGATTCGGCGTCGCTGGCGCACGACGACCCGGTGGTGTACCAGGAGCGCGTCAACCGCGAACATGACGATATTTACAACGCCATCCTGCGCAAGGATGCCGAGGCGGCCCGCGCCGCCATGCGCACCCACCTGAGCAACAGCCGCGAGCGCCTGCGCCGCGCGCAAGAGGATATCGCCGCCAAGAACGGCTGACACCGGGAGGGGGGCGGGGCCGGGTTTCCGCCCGGCCCGCCGCCCGAACGCAACGCTCGGATCGGCGATCGGCGAGTTTTCGCTAAATCGCTTGCTCCCATCCGAATATGGTTGTACGATGTCATACAACACGCGACGGGAAGCCCGTCGAACTTCCCCTTCACACAATAGACGTCGATTATTGGAGACCTTATGCAACCGAATGACCTGAAAAAAATCCTTTCCTCTGGCCTGCTGTCGTTCCCGATCACCGACTTCGATGCCGAAGGCAACTTCCGTAAATCGAGCTACATCGAGCGCCTGGAATGGCTGTCGCCGTACGGCGCCACCGCGCTGTTCGCCGCCGGCGGCACGGGCGAGTTCTTCTCGCTGACGCCGAACGAATACACCGACATCATCAAGACCGCCGTCGACACCTGCGCCGGCCAAGTGCCTATCCTGGCCGGTGTCGGCGGTCCGACCCGCGTCGCCGCCGCCTACGCCAAGGAAGCCGAGCGCGTGGGCGCCCAGGGCTTGCTGCTGTTGCCGCACTACCTGACCGAAGCGTCGCAGGACGGCCTGATCGAACACGTCGCCGAAGTCTGCAAGGCGACCAATCTGGGCGTGGTGGTGTACAACCGCGCCAACTGCCGCCTGACCCCGGATTCGCTGGCCAAGCTGGCCGACCGTTGCCCTAACCTGATCGGCTTCAAGGACGGCGTCGGCGACATCGAACTGATGGTCTCGATCTGGCGCAAGATGGGCGACCGTTTCAGCTACCTGGGCGGCCTGCCAACGGCCGAAGTGTACGCGGCCGCCTACAAGGCGCTCGGTACTCCGGTATACTCGTCGGCGGTGTTCAACTTCATGCCGAAGCTGGCGATGGACTTCTACCACGCGGTCGCCTCGGACAACCACGCCGAACAAAACCGCATGCTGGACGAGTTCTTCCTGCCGTACCTGGAGATCCGCAACCGCAAGGCCGGCTACGCCGTCAGCATCGTCAAGGCCGGCGCCCGCCTGGTCGGCCACGACGGCGGTCCGGTGCGCGCACCGCTGACCGACCTGACCGCCGAAGAATGCGACATGCTCGATAAGCTGATCCGCAAGCAGGGCGCGCAATAATCCGGTAAGCTGTCGTCATAGAACGTCATACAACATAAGCGCGGCTGGTCCGCGCTTTTCACACATCTAAGGAGTCGATATGCAAGTAGCTGGCGAAATGATCATTGGCCGCAGCGCCGTTGTGGGTAAAGAGGGCACGATGAAGGCGATCGATCCATCGCGCAACGTGGAAATCGAACCGGCGTTCGGCCTGGCCGGCGCCGCCGACCTGGCGCGCGCCTGCGAACTGGCCGACGCCGCCTTCGACGTCTACCGCGCCACCGGCCTGGAAGCGCGCGCCAAGTTCCTCGAAACGATCGCCGACCGCATCATGGATCTGGGTCCGACCCTGATCGAGCGCGCGATGCAGGAAACCGGCCTGCCGCAAGTCCGCCTGGAAGGCGAGCGCGGTCGCACCTGCAATCAGCTGCGCCTGTTCGCCAAAGTCGTGCGCGACGGCCGCTTCCAGTCGGCCACGCTGGACAGCGCGCTGCCGGAACGCACTCCGCCGCGCAGCGACCTGCGCCTGCGCAAAATCGGCCTGGGCCCGGTCGCCGTGTTCGGCGCCTCGAACTTCCCGCTGGCGTTCTCGGTGGCCGGCGGCGACACCGCCTCGGCGCTGGCCGCCGGCTGCCCGGTCGTCGTCAAGGCCCACTCGGCCCACCTGGGCACCTCGGAACTGGTCGGCAAAGCCGTCGCCAAGGCCGCTGAGGAATGCGGCATGCCGGAAGGCGTGTTCTCGATGCTGATCGGCTCCGGCCAGACCATCGGCCAGGCGCTGGTGAGTCATCCCGCCATCAAGGCGGTCGGCTTCACCGGCTCGCGCGCCGGCGGCCTCGCCCTGATGAAAACCGCCGCCGAACGCAAGGAACCGATCCCTGTGTACGCCGAAATGAGCTCGATCAACCCTGTGTTCCTGCTGCCGGGCGCGCTGGACAACGCCAAACTGCCGCAAGCCTTCGCCGACTCGCTGACGATGGGCGCCGGCCAGTTCTGCACCAACCCCGGCCTGTTGATCGGCCTGAAAAGCGACAAGCTGCAAGCCTTCGTCGACGCCGCCGCCGGCTCGCTGGGCGCCAAGCCCGCCGCCACCATGCTGACCCCTGGCATCCACAAAGCCTACGTCAACGGCGTCAAGGGCCTGGCGGGCATCGAAGGCGTTTCGCAAAAGGCCGCCGGCCAGACCACCGAGGCGCCATGCGCCGCGCAAGCGTTCCTGTACCAGGTCGACGCGAAAACCTTCCTGAGCAATCCAGCGCTGGAAGGCGAGATCTTCGGACCGACCTCGCTGCTGGTGGTCGCCAACGACGAAGCCGAACTGCTGGCCGTGGCCGAACACGTCGAAGGTCAGCTGACCGCCGCCGTCCACGCCACCGCCGACGACCGTCAATTGGCCGCGCGCCTGATGCCTGTGCTGGAACGCAAAGTGGGCCGCATTCTGTTCAACGGCTTCGGCACCGGCGTGGAAGTCTCGCACGCCATGGTGCACGGCGGCCCGTTCCCATCGACCTCGGACAGCCGTTCGACGTCGGTTGGCGCCGGCGCCATCGACCGCTTCCTGCGCCCTGTTTGCTACCAGGACGTGCCTTCCTACCTGTTGCCTGAATCGCTGGCTGACGAGAATCCGCAAAAGCTGCCGCGCATCGTCAACGGTGACCTGGTATGGAACGCGTAAGCGACATCAAATGCGCGGTGGGCGAAAGCCCGACGTGGAGTGCGGCGGAATCGGCCTTTTACTGGACCGATATCCCCGCCAAGCGTGTCTGGCGCCTGGACCTCGTGTCCGGCGCCACGCGTTTCTGGGCCTTGGATGAAATGGCCGGCTGTGTCGCGACCAGGGCCGGTGGTGGCCTGATCGCCGGCATGGAGACGGGCGTGTTCGAGCTGGAGCTGGGCGACGGCCCGGCCGCCGTGGCGACCAAGGTGGCGACGCCGTCGGTGGGCCTGGGCGAGGGCATGCGCTTCAACGACGGCCGCTGCGACCGTCAGGGGCGCTTCGTGGCCGGCACCATGTTCATGGACATGTCGGCCAATCGTCCGGTCGGCAAACTGTTCCGCTACGATGCGGCGCATGGTATTTCCGCGCCGCTGGTGGTGGAGCTGCTGACGCAGAACGGCACCGCCTTCTCTGCGGACGGACGCACGATGTACCTGTCGGACTCGCATCCGCTGCGGCGCATGGTGTGGGCGTTCGACTACGACATCGCCGACGGCGTGCCGTCGAACCAGCGCGTGTTCGCCGATCTGACCAAAGAGGTTGGGCGTCCGGACGGCGCGGCGGTCGACGCCGACGGTTGCTACTGGGTCGCCGGCAACGACGGCGGCTGCCTGCTGCGTTTCACGCCGGACGGCAAGCTCGATCGCCGTCTCGAGGTGCCGATGAAGAAGCCGTCGATGTGCTCCTTCGGCGGCAAGGACCTGGACACGCTGATCGTCACCTCCATCCCATCCGGCAAGCCGGAGGACGCGGAGTGGGGCGGGGCCGTGTTGCTGCTGCGGCCCGGCGTCAAGGGGCTGGCGGAAACGCCGTTTGTTGGATGAAAAAAGGGCGGACACCGGAGTGCCCGCCCTTTTTTCATTGCGCGGGAGCGCTGTGTTTCCGGTGGCTTTGGACGGGTGAATCGCCCGGATACACGTAGGGCGGATTAGCGCAGCGTAATCGGCCAAGCGCCGCCGGCGGCTCATCGATGGCCGATTACGGCGTTCCGCCTAATCCTCCCTACGTGTTTCCGCGTTTTGCGTGCGTCCCGGTGCCGGTGACTTAGCGCGGCGCCCAGCCGCCCAGCACCCATGATGGATTGCTATAGTTCTTAATCAGCTCCGCGTCGCGCTCCATCGTCAACTGGCGCGAGGCCGGATGCCGCTTGCTCACATCCACCGGCGTGCCATCCACATTGCGGCTGTTGTACTCCCAGAACCGCACATTGGACGCGTCGCCGCCTATCTCGCCCCAGCCCTGCGGACTGACACCGCTCAACGTGGCGTTGATCAGCACCGCCTCCGCATGCGGATAGCTCTTGCCCTTGTTGACCGGCGAGCGCGCAAGGTGCGGCTGCCCGTCGCCGATGGCGCCGAAGCGGCAATCGACGAACACATTCCCGTGGTTGGCGGACGTATTGCGTATCCACATAAACGGCCCGCGCGATTCGATCTCGCAGCGCCGGAAAAACGCCGGCCCGCGACCCAGAATGGTATCGCCGTGCCCGACGACTTTGACGTCTTCCAGATAGGTGCTGCCGTTGACCTGCAAGGCGTCGCCGGAGCCGATTACGGTGACATCGTTGACGATGTTTTCCTCACCCGTGATCAGCAGGCCTTCGGCCTGGCCCTCCAGTGTGGTCTGCAGCGTCATGTTCTTCAGATGGACGCCCTTGACGTTATCGGCGGCGAAGGCCGCGCGGCGGGACGGAAAAGTACCCGGCGCCTCGTTGGTGCTGATGTTGGCCGGATGCGGATTGAACACCTCGTTGTTGGCGTAGTGAACGCGCACCTTGTCGCGGTGCTCGCCCTCGATGGTCAAGTTCGACTTGCGCCGGAAGTAGACGATCTCCTCGTAGTCGCCGTTGTGCACGAAGATCGTGGTGCGCCGCGCGGGATGGTCTGGAACGAAGTCCAGCGCGCCTTGCACCGTATTGAAATCGCCGGTGCCATCCGCATTGACCGTCACGCGTTCGCTGTCCGCGCGGGGAGGCTTGGCCTTGGTGCTGAAAACCCAAGCCGTCTTTCCAATGATGCCTTTGAAGCCGACGATCACGCCCGGATCGATCTGGACGTAATAGCGCTTGCCGTATTCAAGCAGATTGTGATGCGGGTAGATGGTCGCCGTGTTCCCCCTGACGATCACCGGATGGAAGTGGAAACCGTCCGTGAAGCCCCCGATGATGGTGAGCTGGTAGCTGTCAGGCGTCCGTTCGGCGCCGGCCGAAGGCGTGCCCGCCCTGGTGTCTGCATTGGTGCGGCGCGGCCCGTCTGGATAAGCGTAGGGCCTTGCCAGATAAGGCGCCGCAGGCAGTTTTGTGCGTTCGGTCGGCCCGGCCGGAATGCCCAAATCCAGCGTATCGACCAGCCGGTCGTCGGCCGCATCGTAGATGCGGATGCGGCCGGACTTCCCAACCACCGGCGGCCGCGTGAAACGCAGCACCAGATGGGTATCCGGGTTGACGTCTCGCGCACCGCTGGCCGGTGACGCCAGCGGCGCCACTTCCTCCGCCACCACGGGCAACGTCATAAGCGCCAGCAGCGCCGGCAGCCTCCTGAGCAAAGCACGCCGGTCGATCGCCATGGCTATCCTCACGCGTTCAGCGTGGTGTTGTGCACCTTGCCGCCGATGGTGACGTTCTTCAAGGTCAGCCCTTTGACGTTGTACAGGAACCATGGCTGCGCGGTGTTGACCGGAACGCCGAAATCGCAGTCGGTGATCGTCACGTCGGTCACCGGCACCACCGGCGGCATCGGGCCCGGACCGTTGTAGTCCGACGCCACCGGGCCCAGGATCACGATCGCCTGGAAGCACGATGCCGTCTTGCCGTCCTTGGTGACGTTGCCGACCTTGATGTTCGAGATCTGGATGTTCGACACCACCGGCGGCCGCGTACGCACATTGTCGCTGATCGGCGTGTAGTCGCAATCGAAGGTGACGATGGCGCCGGCGGCCGTGGCCACCGTCTTCGACTGGATCGGCGAGCCTGGCAAAGACGCGTAGAACGACGGCGACAGCTGCACGCCGTTCGGTATCGTGCAATCGCGAACGTAGAAATTGCGCAGATAGCCGCCACGGTTCATGTTGGTCTTCATGCGGATCGCGGTGTTGAGCGGGTTGGTCTTCCAGTTGGCGTTTTCGAACACCAGCTTTTGCGCGAACACGTTCTGGATGCCGCCGGCCATCTCGCTGCCCAGGGTCACTCCCCCATGGCCGCTGTGCATGATGCAGTTCTGTACGACGATATTCTGCGACGGGCCGAATTGCGTATCCAGATCCTTGCCCGCCTTGATGGCGATGCAGTCGTCGCCGGTGTCGAAGGTGCAGCCGTCGATCAGCACGTGGTCGCAGGCTTCCGGATCGAAGCCGTCGCTGTTCGGACCATGGCTTTCGCAGTGCACCTTGCGGATGACGATATTGCGGCAGTGGACCGGGTGGTGCATCCAGAACGGTGTGCGCGTCACGTGATAGCCCTGCAGCAGTACATTGGTGCAGCCGATCAGCTGGATCATCGGCGGACGCAGATAGTGGCCGATGCCGAACACGCGCTTCGACAGCGGCACGCCCGCTTCGGACAACGCCGGCAGGTACTGCGCGTCGGCGCGCCAGCGCTGGCCTTCGCCCTGGATCAGTAGCCGTTCGGCCTCGGTCAGGTTCGGTGCGACCGTCGCCAGCGACATGGCGTTGAGCGGGTTCTCCGTGTTCTCCGACATCTTGCCGGCCTTGAAGTTGGGTGTGGTGCCCTGGCCGATCGAGTTGATGGTTTTTTGCTTGCCTTTCCAGGTCCACCAGCAATCGCCTTCGTCGTTGAACGGCACGCCGCCCTGGCCGTCCAGGGTGCTGGTCCAGTCGTCGCCGGTCAACGCGATGTTGTGCTGGTTGTAGGCGTACACCATCGGCGAGTAATTCAGCACGTCGTTGCTCTGCCAGCGCGAGATCGACAGCTTGCCATGCTTGCCGCAATCGATGTCGCCGTACTTGGCGTAGTCCGCCGGGTTGTGGCTGAAGTAGACGTGGGCGTTGGCGCCCAGATGGACATTCACGTTCGACAGCAGCACGATCGGGCCGGCGCAGTACCAGTTACCTGCCGGGATGACCACGCGGCCGCCGCCGGCGTCGCTGCAGGCCTTGATGGCGTCGCGGATGGCGGCGTAGCAGTCCGGCGATCCGGCCACCGGCGTGTCGATGGTGTCCTGCTCCTCGAACGAAATCCAGGCCTTGACCTTGGACAGCTTGCAGGTCTTGGCGCCGTAGGCGGTGATATCGAAATCCTGCTTGCGGAACTTGAGCGGCTTGGACACGTGGTCGATGATCGCCTGCGCCTGCAGCCAAGGATCGGGCGCGGTGGCGGCGGTGGCGGCGGGAAGGCTGAGCGAAAGGCCGGCGGCCGGCAGGGCTTTCATCAAACTGCGGCGCTGGGTATTGATAGACATGCTGTATTCCTTATTCGTCCTGATTGTTGAATTCACCGATGAAGATATCGGCGGGAGTAGGTTTTGCGGCGTAGCCGAGATCCTTGACCGGATCGATGCCGGCCCTGATCAAATTGTTCCAGTAGTCGTCGGAGCTGTATTGCACCGGGCGGTAAGGCAGGCCGCCCGGTTTGTTCCAGTCCGACCAAGGCTTATGGCGGTTGATATGGGCGCCGATGCGGGAATTGAGCACGACCATTTTGCCGACGGCCTCCAGCGAGACGCGGGCGATGGTGCCGGTCGGTGCCTGGTAGCCGTTGGTGTCGCCCAGAAGGCAGGCGTAGCCCTCGACCGGCACCGGGGCGTAGGGCGTGCAGCGGGCGCTGTGGAACCACTGGCGCAGCAGGTGGAAGGTCCCTTGGCGCGCGTTGGCGGAGCCGTCGTGCGTGAAGCGGCAGTTGTCGAAGACGAAGCCGTATTTGCTTTTCAAATGCGTGTCCGGCGCGGCGACATACGACAGGCCGCGGTCGCCGATCGATTTGATTTCCGTTTGGTGGAAGTAGGCGGTGCTGTCGCCGAAAATGAAATCGACGTCGCCTTCGATATAGGAATTGTTGAAGAAACTGCGCGAGGTGCTGCCTATGCGCGGCGACTTGAGGTACAGCGTGTCCTGGAAGCCGATCAGGCGGATGTTCTCGAACTGCGCCTTGTCCGAGCCGTCCACCTGCAACGCCAACGCCTGGTGGTGCACGTTGTTGACGTTCGGGAGCGATTCGGCGCGGGCGTTGCCGATGTCCTTGTTGTAGCCGTTCTCGAACGTCAGGTTGCGCGCCTGGAAGCCGTTGTTTTGCACCCAGACGGTGGCGGTACCGAAGGTGCCGATGACGGCGCGGTCCTTGATCGTCGCGTACATCGCCTGCGCGCCCGGCGCCGCCTTGGCGAACTGCGCGCCGTACTGCGCGGCATAGGCGGCGCCGGTCACCGAGGCGTCCAGTTTGGCGGTGACTTTGGTTGCGGCGGGGTCCTTGCCATCGCCGTACATTGTCAGCGGCGCGGTGTTGGCCGGGACGTAGACCAGCTCCTGGTAGGTGCCGGGTTTGACCAGCATGTACAGGCGCCTGGCCGGCTGCGCGGCACTGTCGAGCACGGCGCGGTTGACCGCCTGCTGGATGGTGCCGAACGTTTTCACGCCGTCCGCCTTCGCGGAGTGGTCGACGATGTAGTCGGGCGTGAACGCGGCGCCCCTGGCCAGCGGGTCGGCCAGCGGGTCCCAGGGATCGACGCTTTCCTTGCCGGCGGCGCCGACGTACTTGAGCACCTCGCCGTAGGCGAATTGCTTGGCCTGCGCGGCGCTCAGTTGGGGACGGGTGACGGAGTTACCCTGGGCACGGGCCGGCGCCGCCCCGACACAGGCGGCGGCCATCAACGCGGCGGCGGCAAAAACGGACGGCGCCAGCTTCACTGCTCGCCCTCGCGCTTGAACATGCCCACGCTTTCCGGCAGGGCGCGCTTCATCTCTTCGACCACCATGTTCGAGAAGAACGCGGCGCCTTTCGGGCCGACGTGGGTGCGGTCGAAGGCGGATTTCGCCGCCCCGGCGACTTCCACCTTGCCGGCCGCCGGTGCCGGTGTGGCCTCGGCGGTTTTCTCCGGACGCGGCGCCATCGCCAGCGTGTCGGCTTCGTCCTGGCCCATCGCCTGCACGGCGGCGTAGCTGTCGGCGTTCAGGTCCAGCAGCGGCGCGCGCTGCGCGGCGGCGGTGGCGCGGATCACGTCGGCCCACGGCTGCAGGTTGTTTTCCAGGACATTGTCCTTGAAGGTGCGCCGGGTCAGCGGCGTGACCAGCACGGGAACGCCGCCGAGCGCCTTCACCTCCTGCGCGTAGCGGGCCATGTTGGCCGGGAATTCCGTTTTGAGATCGGTCGAGCGGCCGGGTTTTCCCGGCTGGTCGTTGTGGCCGAACTGTATCAGCACATAGGTGGCGCGGTAGGCGGCGCTGCCGCGCAGCAGTCCCTCGACTTCGTCCCAGCGGCCCTCGGCGCGGAAGCTGCCGGAACTGCGGCCGCCCCGCGCCAGGTTGATGCAGGTGTTCGAGCGTTGCACGCGGGCGCAGAAGGCGTCGCCATAGCCGCTATGGCTGGCCATCGTCGAGTCGCCGACGAGGATGACGCGCACCGGCTTGGCCGGAGGTGGTGGTGTGTTCTCGGCGGCGTGGGCGCACATCGACAATGCGGCGGCGGCCAAAAAGCTGATGGGTAGTTTCATGGGCTTCTCGAAAAAAAAGGCGCCGGCCGCAATCGCTGCGGTCCGGCGCCGTTGATCAAGCATCGATCGACATCATCAGGTTCTATTAATAGAACTTGTAGGTGGCGCGGAAGTTGAAGGCGCGGCCGATCGGGCTGGCGGCGCTGCTCAGATAACCGTTGCTATACTGGCTGCTGTTGGTGACCGGCGGCTTGGCATCGAACAGATTGGTGATGCCGGCGGTCAGCGACAGGTTTTTGAAGCCGGTGTAGGTGGTCGTCCACTGCCAGTTCTTGTACGAGTTGATGTCGCGCCAGTACTGCTGCGCCACCAAGTTCTGGTCTTCGTACTTCGAATTGTAGTTCTGGGTCAGGGTGCTGTTCCAGTTGCCCAGCGCCCAGTTCAACTTGGCCACGTGCTTCCAGCGATAGGTGATGATCGGGAAGCTGCTGGTGGTGCCGTTCGAGGCCAGGCCGAAGCGGCCGACGTTCGAGACGAACGGGCTGCCGTTGTCGAGCTGATTGTCGAACTTCGTCAGGTAGGTGCCATCGATCGAGACCTTGAAGTCGCCGAAGGAGCTGCGCGGGAAGGCATACGACGCCGAAACGTCGATACCGGCCGCCTTCTGGCCACCCAGATTCATGATGGTGTTCTGGATGAAGTTGATGGTGCCGTCGGCGTTGCGCACGAAGTACGGTGCGTACTTGACCGGATCGAGGAAGTAGACCTGCTCCGGCAAGTTCGCCAGCATGTCGGTCATGCGGATGCTCCAGTAGTCGATCGACACCATCGAGGTGGCGGTCGGCTCGAACACGGTGCCCAGCGTGAAGCCCTTCGATTTTTCAGGCTGGACGTCGGCGTTGCTGCCGGTTTGCTTCGGCAATTGCACGTTGCAGACGTTCGCGGAGACATAGCCCGGCAGCGCGGTGCCGGTGCCGGCCACGCCTGGACGGCCGCCAGGGCACAGTACCGGATCATCCCAGCGCGCCGAAGTCAGGCCGGTGGCGCCCGGCAGGCGGTAGCCGTAACGGTCGAACAGGGTCGGTGCGCGGAAGCCGGTGTTGGCCGAGCCGCGGAACATCAGCTGCTTGGTCGGCTCATAGCGGAAGCTGACCTTCGGGTTGATGGTGTTGCCGAAGTCGCTGAAATGGTCGTCACGCACGGCGACGTTGACATTCAGTTTTTTGGTGAACGGCATATCCAGTTCGGCGAACAGCGCGGCGACGTTGCGGCCACCCTCGCCGTGCGACGGGCTGGCGTTGGCGTAGGTTACCTGGCGCACGATCTCGAGGCGCGTGTCCTCGTTGGTGTCGCGGCTGAAGCTTGTGCCGACGGCCAGCGCCAGGTCGCCGCCGCCCAGTTCCATCACGCCGCGGCTGGCGGTGAAGTCGACGCCCTTGTAGGTGCTCTTCGATTCGCGGTTCTTCTGGCCGTCGACGTTGATGCTTGCGAGGTAGGCGCGGCCTTCGGCGTCCTGCAGGCCGAATGGATTGAGCTTGCCGTTGCGCAGACCGTCGAGCAGTCCCTGGCCGGTGAAGTAGCCGTTGTCGTAGTAGTTGTCGCGGTTCGAGATGCCGATCACCAGGCCGGTCTTGTAGTCCCAGCCCTTGATGGTGCCTTCGGCGGTCAGCGCCACGCGCTGGTTCAGCTGCACGTCCTTGGTGGCGGCGGCGCCGTAGTCGGCGACGGCCCAGGTGGGGATCAGGGTGGCGCCGTTCAGGCCCGACATCGCCGGCACGCCGCCGCTGTTACCCGGATACCATTTGCTGGTCGACGGCAGTTGCGGCTGGACGCCGTTGACCGCCAGCGCGTTGGTCGGATTGCGGGTGCCGATGATGTGCTCCTCGCCGCGCGAGTAGTCGATCGAGACCACGTGGTCTTCGCCGAATTTCTTCGAGGCGCGGGCGTAGAACGTCACCTGCTGGTTTTCGTACAGCGCGTTGCCGTAGGCGTTCGCGTCGAGCACGCAGGTGTTGGCGCGGCCGGGGAGCGAGTAGGGCGCCACGCAGCCGGTGGCGGCGTATGGATTGCGCGCGGTGCGGTTGGTGGCGGTGGTGAAGTTGGCCGGGGTGGCGTTGCCGCCGGTGCCCAGCGATGGCGAGCGGCCGATGCTGGTCAGCAGTTCCGGGGAGCTCAGGCTGGCGCGGTCGCTCGCGGCCAGGGCCGAGCGTTTGTGCGCGTCGATCGTGCCCCAAAGGCTCCAGCCGTCGCGTTCCAGGTTGCCCTTGCCCCAGGTGAGGGTGCCGCGTTCCTCTTCGCCGCCGCCGCGACGGCCCACTTCCACGTGCTGCGCGGTCGCTTCCAGGCCCTCGTACGAGGTGCGGGTGATGAAGTTGACCACGCCGCCGATGGCGTCGGAGCCGTAGATCGACGAGGCGCCGTCGCGCAGGATCTCGACGCGCGCGATCGCGCTCATTGGAATCACGTCCAGGTTGGCGTAGCCGTCGGCGATCGCCTCGTTGGCCAGGCGGCGGCCGTTCAACAGCACCAGCGTGCGGTTCACGCCCAGGCCGCGCAGGTTGATGTTGGTGCCCGAGCCGGCGTTGGACGGCGCCAGCGACGCCGATTGCGGCAGCGCCATCATCAGGTCGGCCAGGGTGGTCATGCCCTGCTTGACCAGGTCTTCCGCCTTGACGGTGCTGACCGGCAGCGACGCTTCGGTGGCCAGGCGCTTGATGCTCGAACCGGTCACTTCGACGCGCTGCATCGGCGCTTCGGCTTCCTGCGCCTGCGCGGCGGTTTGATTGGCGAGCGTCAGCACGGCCAGGGTAATGGCCGACAACAGCAGCCGTGGTTGTGCGGATCGGTTTTGGACCGGGTGCTCGGGCTTGATCATTCTAGTCTCCTTCGTCTTTTTGAATAAAGTTATACGCTTTGCCGCGACGGCAATGAACGTGAGTGGAGCACCTCGCGTACTCCGTGCCGTTGAGACGAGGGTCGCTGTGCGGGCACAGTCCGGGGTCGCAAACGGTCAATAACTTGATTACTTTTTTTTAGCGGGCGGCATCAAGGCCGCTCCTGCTTTGCTACGGGTACTGCAAAACTTTGAATATCGGCTCGGCGTCAACCGCGCGAGAAGGTGCGGGTCACGCGTTCCAGGTGGGCGCGCATGGCCTTGCGCGCGGCCGCCGGATCGTGGGCGGCGATCGCCTCCAGGATGCGGCGGTGATCCTTCAGCGTTTCCTGGCGCAGTTCCTCGGTCTGGAAGTGTTCTTTGAGCTTGTGCCACAGGCGGCCGCGCTGGTCCCACAGGTAGTCGAGGGACCCCACCAGCGCGCTGTTGCCGGTTGCGCGCGCGATAGCGATATGGAAGTTGCGGTCGGCCTGCTCGTTGCTTGAATAATTGGAGTGGTTCTGTTCCATCTCGACGACCGCCTTGAGGATGGCGTCGATGGCGCTGTCGGTGGCGACGCGGGCGGCGATGGCGGCGATCTCGGATTCGATCAGGCGGCGCGCGGACAGCACTTCGAACGGGCCTGGACCGGCTTCGGGCAGATCGGCCGGGGCGGGGCGCTCGCTCACGTAGACGCCGGAGCCGCCGCGCACCTCGATCACGCCGCCCAGTTCCAGCGCGATGAGCGCTTCGCGCAGCGAGGCGCGGCTGACACTGAGCTTGGTGGCCAAGTCGCGTTCCGACGGCAGGCGCTCGCCGGGGGAGATGTGTTCGTCGCGGATCAGTTGCTGGATACGGTCGGCCACGAGACGGTACAACCGCGTCTCGGGAGTGGTGCCGTCATTCGCCGCTAAAGTTCTCTTCAGCATCGTTCTTGTCTCTTAATGTTATGGTCGTGGCGTTTTTGATATTGCCATCTGGTCAGGCCATTCTAAGGTGGCCTGACCAAAAGGGCAACGTGGACTAGCCAAAATTATTCGAAGCTGTCATACTAAATTCGCTAGGTAACCGCTTTCCAACCGTCTTTTTCAGATGAATAAGCCTGAAAAACACGGTAGAATCAAGGCTGTACGGGGGTGGCGCCCCGGACGGGAACAGAACGCTGGCCGGCCAATATCAAAAGTGGTCTGACCAATTCACGATGCTAAAAAACAACGTTAGCCGGGCAGAGACTCCCGGGAAGGAAGCTAAATGACGCCACCGACCAGCGCCGCCACGCCGCGCTACATTCTCATGCATGACAACGACAACGTCGCCATCGTTGTCAACGACGGCGGCCTGCCCGCCGGCGCCGTGTTCGCCAGCGGCTTGACGCTGTTGGAAGCGGTCCCGCAAGGCCACAAGGTCGCGCTGCGCGACGTCGCCAAGGGCGAGGCGGTGATCCGCTACAACGTCACCATCGGCTTCGCCGCCGCCGACCTGCCGGCCGGCAGTTGGCTCAACGAGCAGAATGTGCAGATGCCGGACGCGCGCGAATTGGTCAACCTGCCGATTTCGACCCGCCTGCAGCCGCCGGCCGAGCCGCTCGAGGGCTACACCTTCCAGGGCTTCCGCAATCCGGACGGCAGCGTCGGCACGCGCAACATCCTGGCCATCACCACCACCGTGCAATGCGTATCGGGCGTGGTGGAATTCGCCGTCAAGCGCATCAAGGAAGAATTGCTGCCCAAGTATCCTAATGTCGACGACGTGGTGGGCCTGGAGCACACCTACGGCTGCGGCGTGGCGATCGACGCGCCCGGCGCGATGATCCCGATCCGCACCCTGCGCAACATCACGCTCAATCCGAACTTCGGCGGACAGGCGATGGTCGTCAGCCTCGGTTGCGAGAAGCTGCAGCCGACGCGCCTGTTCCCCAAGGGTTCGATCCCGATCCAGAACGGCGGCGGCACCGAGCCGGCGCTGGTGTGCCTGCAGGACGCGCAGCACGTCGGCTTCATGTCGATGATCGACTCGATCATGAAACAGGCCGAGGCCAACCTGGTCAACCTGAACAAGCGCCAGCGCGAAACCGTGCCGGCCTCCGAGCTGGTGGTCGGCGTGCAGTGCGGCGGCAGCGACGCCTTCTCCGGCGTGACCGCCAATCCGGCCGTCGGTTTCGCCACCGATCTGCTGGTGCGCGCCGGCGCCACCGTGATGTTCTCCGAAACCACCGAGGTGCGCGACGGTATCGACCAGTTGACATCGCGCGCGGCGACGCCGGAAGTGGCCGACGCGATGATCCGCGAGATGGCCTGGTACGACAATTACCTGCAGCGCGGCGGCGTCGACCGCAGCGCCAACACCACGCCGGGGAACAAGAAGGGCGGCCTGTCGAACATCGTCGAGAAGGCCATGGGCTCGATCGTCAAATCCGGCAGCAGCGCCATTTCCGGCGTGCTGTCGCCGGGCGAGAAGCTGACGCAAAAAGGCTTGATCTACGCCGCCACGCCGGCCAGCGATTTCATTTGCGGCACCTTGCAGCTGGCCGCCGGCATGAACGTCCATATCTTCACCACCGGCCGCGGCACGCCGTACGGCCTGGCCGAAGTCCCGGTGATCAAGGTCGCCACCCGCAACGACCTGGCCAGCCGCTGGCACGATCTGATGGACATCAACGCCGGCCGCATCGCCAGCGGCGAGGCCACCATCGCCGATGTCGGCTGGGAGATGTTCCAGCTGGTGCTGGACGTGGCCAGCGGCCGCGAAACCTGGGCCGAGAAGTGGAAGCTGCACAACGCGCTTGTGCTGTTCAACCCGGCGCCGGTGACCTGACCAGCCGATTTACACTCAGCGATCATCCTTCAATAAAAACCGAACGAGAGACAAACAACAATGAGTAAGCCATTCAAACGACTGCTGCTGACCGGCGCCGCCGGCGGCCTGGGTAAAGTTCTGCGCGACCGCATCAAGCCTTGGGCCGATGTGGTGGTGCTGTCCGACATCGCCGATATGGGCGAAGCGCGCGAGGGCGAGGAAATCATCCAGTGCGACCTGGCCGACAAGGCGGCCGTCATGAAGCTGCTCGAAGGCGTGGAGGCGGTGCTGCACTTCGGCGGCATCTCCACCGAGAACACGTTTGAAAACATCATGCAGGCCAACATCCTCGGCACCTACAACCTGTACGAGGCGGCGCACAAGCAGGGCACCAGGCGCATCATCTTCGCCAGCTCGAACCACACCATCGGCTACTACAAGTGGACCGATTACATCGATGCCGACAGCCCGACGCGCCCGGACAGCTTCTATGGCGTGAGCAAGTGCTTCGGCGAGTCGCTGTCGCGCTACTACTACGACCGCACCGGCCTGGAGACGGTTTGCCTGCGTATCGGTTCGTCGTTCCCGGAACCGGCCAACCCGCGCATGCTGGTGACCTGGTTGAGCTACGACGATCTGGAAGAGGCGTTGCGCTGCTCGTTGTTCACGCCGCGCGTCGGCCATACGATCCTGTTCGGCGCCTCGGCCAACCCGGCCAGCTGGTGGGACAACAGCAAGGCCGCGCACCTTGGCTACGTGCCGAAGGATAGCTCGGTGCAGTTCTCCGACAAGTTCCCGGATACCGGCGTGTACCCGGCGGCGGACGATCTGGCGACCATTTATCAGGGTGGCGGGTTCGCCGCCGTCGGTCCGCGCTACCAGGACTGATCGGACATCCAAGCTCGGAAAACGGGCTTGGTGTCGACCGCCGTCTCTGTCGGCGGCTAAAAAATCGGCGTTGCCGACGCCGACAATAATAATCCGGCGATTTCAGCGACGCGGGCGCCGTATTGGCGCCCTGTCTCCAGGTCCCCCGGCGACATCTCGTCCGGTGCGGCATCGGCTGGCGTTTGCGCCATTGGTCCCAAAAAAGATCCCATGCGATTGATGTCGTCCCGTTGCGACGCTTTGGTGTTGGACGACTTCACGCCGACGCCGGCCCAAATGCCACGGTGCTGCGCCGCGAGGAGCGTGAAATACTGCAGCGTCGACAGCTTGTCGCCATTGATGCTGGCGCTGGTGGTGAATCCGCCGAAAATCTTGTCCTTCCATTGATCCGCGAACCACGGTTTGGAAGAGTCGTCGGCAAATTTCTTGAACTGCCAACTTGGTCCGCCCATGTATGTAGGCGATCCAAGGATGATGAAATGCGCCGCCTGTATGGCCGACCAGTCTTCGTCGGACAAGTTGCCATCGGCGCCGATCTGCAGCAGGCTTGCCCGCGCGCCCTGCGCAACGGAGTCCGCCATCCGTTTTGTGTGGCCATAGCCGGAATGGAAGATGACGACGCCTTTTAAAGCCGGGGAGGTAACGTTCATGATAAAGCCCTTAGTGTGATGGTGATGTGCCACTGGCCATGGCACCGGTTTTGGGTTGTCTGGATCGCGTGGTCAGCGTGAAGGCCAGGGCGGCCAGAATCAGCGCGGGGAACACGGCGTGTGTCCACTCGCGGTGCAGGAACAGGGTGGCGACGGCCGACGCCATGATCAGCAGGCCGAGCACAACGCCGGCCCGCGATGTGGCGCGGCGGCTTTGCAGCAAGGCGCTCGCCAGCTCGAGGGCGCCGGTGGCGAAATGGAACCAGGTTGGATAGCCCCATCGCGCATAATCTTCTTGCAGCGACACCGGCGCCACGATATTCAACACGCCGGCGAAAACGAAAAAGGCGACCAGTCCCCAGCTTAGCCAGGTGTGCCATGCAAACGGTCTCATAGCTCTCCTCCGCCGGCCGGACCGCCCGGCGCGAACAGCCCTGTGTTACCAAGTTGGTTGTAGCGCATAACCGCCTCCAGAATCCAGGGGAGCGGCCACCCGCTCCCGAAGGCTTGACTATGCCGGTTTCGACTTTTGCGATAAAGTACGCCAATCGAAACCTATCGTTACTCCAAAAGGACACAATGCGGGATCTTGAGTCCCTGGCCATTTTTGTACGCATCGCTGAAATGGCCAGCTTTACCCACGCGGCGCAAAGCCTGGGCATTCAAAAGGGCCGGGCATCGAACGTCGTTCGCCGTATCGAGGCGTCCGTGGGTGCGCGGCTGCTGCACCGATCGACGCGCAGCGTCCAGCTCACGGAGGAGGGGCGCGCGTTTTACACCCGTGCGCGGGCATTGCTGGCGGACGCCGAGGAACTGAACGCGATGTTCTCGGGAAGCGATGCGACGATGCGCGGGCGACTGCGGGTCGACTTGCCGACCGAATTGGCCCGTGGCACCATCGTGCCCGCGCTGCCTTCGTTCATGGCCACCTACCCGGACGTCCAGCTGGAGATATCGAGCACAGACCGGCGTATCGATTTGATCCAGGAAGGGATGGACTGCGCGATACGCATCGGCGCGATCGTCGATGAGACCCTGGTGGCGCGCCGGGTCGGGGCACTGCGCATGGTGAATGTCGCAAGCCCGGCTTACCTGCAACGCCAAGGCGTGCCCCGCACGCTGCATGATCTGCTGGCGCAGGGCCATCGCATGGTCCACTATGCGCCAACGTTGGGAAGCCGGCCATTTGGATGGGAGTATCCCCAGGCCGACGGCGATGGCTACGGGACGCTGGCGCTTGCCGGCTCCGTGAGCGTCAACAGCGTGCAGACCTACCACGCGGCGGGACTGGCCGGGCTGGGACTGATCCAGGCCGGGCTATCGAGCCTGACGGAATATCTGGCGCGCGGCGAATTGGTGGAGGTGCTGCCGGAGCTGCGGCCGGAGCCGTTGCCCGTGTCGTTTGTGGTGGCCCATCGTCAGAACCTGTCACGCAGGGTAGGGGTCTTCATGGAGTGGGCCGGGCAGATACTCGCCCCGTATTTGGATCGATAGCCAGCATTTCGTTAGGGACGGGGAACGGTGGAAGCGCTAAACGGCGCAGGCTGAAAACCGGTCGCGGTATTGGCCGGGGCTCACACCCAGCTGGCGCTGGAATACGCGGCGCAAATTCTGCTCGTCCACATATCCCGTGTTGGCAGCGATCGCCTTCAAAGGCAGCGCGGTCTTCTCCAGCGCGCGGCACGCGGCTTCCAGCCGCATCGCTTCCACCATCTTTGCCGGCGTGCGTCCCAACTGGGTGGCGTAGGTCCGCGCGAAGGTGCGCGCCGACATGCCGGCCTGCTCGGCCAGCCGGTCCACCGTCAAGCTCTCGCGCAGGTGCGTGGCGACCCAGGCGTGCAGGCCATCGAAACGTCCGCCCTCATGCGACTGCGCCGCCAACGGAACGCTGAACTGCGATTGACCGCCGGTGCGTTTCATGAACACCACCAGTTGCCGCGCCGTTTCGATGGCGACGTGATGGCCGTAATCCTCCTCGATCAGCGCCAGCGTGAGGTCGATGCCGGCGCTGACGCCGGCCGAGGTCCATATCGAACCATCCTTGACGAAGATTTTGTCGGCGTCGACGTCGACGCGTGGATGGGCCTCGCGCAGGCGTTCCACCCATTCCCAATGCGTGGCGGCGCGCCGGCCTTCGAGCTGGCCGGCGGCGGCCAGCAAAAACGCGCCGGTGCATACGGAACAAAGCCGTCGCACCAGCGGCGCCCGCGACGCTATCCAGTTCACGAGCGCGGGCGAAGCGTTGAATTCCTGGCCCTTGCAGCCGCCCGGCGCGATCAAGGTGTCGATGGCGACGCCGTCGAGCGTGGCGATGGACACCGTCGCCACCGGTAAGCCGGCGCTGGTGGTGATCAGGCCTCCGTCGGCGGAAGCGACGATGGTTTCGTACAAGGCCGGGCCATCGCCGAGGTGGCGCTTGCTGGCGGTCGCCAGCGCCTGCAGCGGGCCGCACAGGTCAAGCAGGTTCATGTCGTCGTAGGCGAGCAGCACGACGCGCAGTGTTTGTCTTGAGATGGGCATGTTCATACCGGCCAGTTTACCGTGTTCGCCCCCGCTAGGGTGCGGTCGCGGGGGCGTATTCGAATTCGAGCGCGACCAGCTTCGCCGTGTTTGATCCATAGCGCGCGGTAATCGCGGCCAGCGACTGGTCCAGCGACGTGCCGGGCGGGGCGGCGCTCGGCAGGGGCGGCAGCATCCGCAAGCCCTCGATATCCGCGCCGTCCGGCAGCAACGTCAAGCCGTGCAGGGTAAGCAGCGCCGGCCTGTCCTCCGCGATCGCCGCGACCGCATACACGCGGCTGCGTTTGCTGCGCGACCAGGCGTCGGCGGTGTAGGCCAGCGCGATCTCGTCGACGCCCGCCGCCACCGGCAAGCCTAGCCGCTCGACCGGATGGAACCACTGATTGGTGTAGCCGGTGATGTAGGCTCCCAGGTTGACGCCGAGGCGCGGCTTGAACATGTCGCTGTCGTGTGCCGTGCTCCAGTCGCCGGCGCCGACCTGCCGCGCCACGTCGCCGGCGCGTTCGTGGCCGGCGATCGCCTCCACCAGTGCCAGCGCGGTCGGCATGGCGGCGCTGACGCCGGCGCTGGAAACCACTTTGCCGTCGGCCACGTAGCGGACGTTGCTGATCCATTGCGTATCCGGGTAGTGCTCCTTGCGGTAGGATTCGGTGGCCCAGTGGCCGGTGGCGCGCCGGCCCTTGAACAAGCCGCTGTTGGCGACCACCAGCGCGCCGTCGCAAATACTGACCACGGTGGCGCCCTTGGCGCCTTGCGCCGCGACCCACGCCAGCAAAGCGGGATCGCGGGACTTCGAGACGGCCGGCACGATCAGATAGTCGGCGCCGTCCGGGAAGCGGGCGTCGAATTCCTCGATCGTCGCCTGCGGATTGATCTTCAGCGCGGGAAGCATCGTTACCGGACCGGCCCGCGTGGCCACCGCGACCAGCTCGGCCGAGCGGGAGCGGGCGATGACGCCGTAAGGAATGACGAAGTCCGTCAATTCGGTGCCGTGGTTTTCGGCGATGACGGCGACGACCGGTTTGTCGCGGTCGAAGCGATTTTGGTAGGGAGCGATTTCCCCCGCGACGGCCGGTCGGCCGATCAGCAGGATGAGTAAAAACAAAGTGCGCATGACAGTCCCTGACGGTGGTTGGTCAGGAATTATCGAAGGTGGGAAGGCTGGCGAAATGCCATTAAACAGTCAATTCCTGCCACGCCTTGCCGCCCCTGCGCTTGGATTTACAACTGGATCGCGACCATCGCGGCGTTGTAGGCGGCGTGCACCAGCATTGGCGCCAGCAGCGTTTTGCTGCGCTCATACACCCAAGCCGTACACAGGCCCACCACGAACACCGGCAACAGCGACAACGCCGGATGCACCGCCGCGAAAACGGCCGCGCTGATGACGATCGCCTGCGCGGCCGGCATCGAGCGGCGCAGGCCACCGAAAATCAAACCACGGAAGATGAATTCCTCGCATAGCGGGGCGGCCAGCACGGTGAGCGCGAACAGCCATAGGCGCGTGTCCACCGCCGGCGGCAATGCCGGCAGCTGCGCCGCCAGCGACGAGTGTTTCAGCGCGTACAGATAGCTGAAAGCGACAACGCAGCTGACGGCGATGGCGACGGCCGCGTCCCGCAGCGATGCGCCCAGCTGGATGCCACGCCATATCACCGGCACGTTAGCCGTTTTGCTGCGCCAGTAAATCAGCCTTACCAAGGCATAGACCACCAGCCCGGACAAGCCGAAGGACAGCGTGATGACGTCCAGGCCGGGCGCCTTGGCGTCGTCGGCGAGGACCAGCACAAGGATGCCCTGCATGACGAAAAAGGCGGTGGCGGCGATCAAACCGTCCGAGGTCGATACGCGCGCAGGCGGCGCGGCGGCCGGATCGAGCAGGTAGGGCAGGGCGTCGCGCGCTTTCTGCCACAGGGCAAGCGCGAAGGAAGCCGTCAGCACCATCGTGATCAGTTTTTGCGCCCAGTTGTCGCTGTAGATCGACCAGGTGTAGAAGCTCGCCAGCAGCATGTACAGATAGGCGTAGGTCGGCCGCACGCGGGTGCGCACTTCCACCGCCGTCGGGTCGCAGGCGAAGACGCCGAGCGAGACGGCGATCATCGAGTAGATGGGAATACCGGCGAGCACCGTCAGCGCCAGAACCGGCGCGCGCCAATCCCACACGTCGGTATGCATGGCGGTGAAGACCAGCACGATCAGCGGGTAGGTCATCGCCAGCACGCCCCACAGCTTGGCCTTCTCCTTCAACACACTCTCCATCGAGCGCGGCACCGTGTACAGCAGCCAGAGGACGTGGCCTTCGTTGTTCAGCGTCTGGAAGGCCGACAGCATCAGCACATAGACGCCGATGCCGAACGCGATCGCGGCGGCCACGGTGTGGTGCTGGCCCAGTTCTCCCATGCTGTTCAGCGTACCGTTGAACACCACCTGGCTGCCGACGATGATGACCGGCAGCAGCAGCGTTTGCACGAGGAAGTTGCGGTCGCGGCTCAGCAGGAGCAGTTCGCGGCGCTGGATCGTCGACAGCAGCGATCCGATCGCCGACAGCGCGCCGGCCGGGGGCTTGGCGGCGGCCTTGCCGCGCGTGCTTTCGCGCGAGCTGGAACCGACCACGCCATTGCGCAGCTGGTAGCGCATCAGCGCCACCCCGCTCCACAACAGCACGGCCAGTTGCGCCAGAAGCAGCGTGGCGGCGGACGCGAACTGCGCCAAGGTCTGCGCCTGTATCGCTTGCAACACCACGCCCGGTGGTGTCCAGATCATCCACGACGGGAATCCGGCCGCCCATTGCATCGCGAAGCCGTCGGCGCGCGGCATGCCAAGCGCCATGACCAGATAGACCAACGGCATATTGAACAGCGAGGCCACCGCCTGCAGGTTGCGCAGCTGCGACGCCGGGAGCCACATGCGCAGGCCGGTGTCGGCCAGGGTGTGCAGCAACGCCGCCAGCGGCAGCAGCAGCGCGGCCGCCAGCAGCGCGATCGGCAGCGCGGTCCATTTAAAGCCGGAGTACCAGGCGATCATCACGTAGGGCGCGGTGAGGGCGACGATGCCGGCGCTGTTGCTGGCGCTGCGTTCGAGCAGCCGTCCCCACAGCAGCGTGGAGCGCTTGATCGGCAAGGTCACCAGCCATTCCAGGTCCCAGTCCGGCTGCGCCATTTCCTTGCTGCCCAGCGGTAGCAGCACGGCGACCGCGAACAGGATCGTCAGCTCCATCGTCAGTCCGTTGAGCAGCGTGGGATCGAACGGCGCCGCGTGCAGTTCTGCGGCCGCGATCTCGACGTCCACGTGGCGCTGGCCCTGTTTATTCACGCTCTGGCAGGCGCTGGCCTCGACCAGCCGGCACTGCATGTTGACGATCACCGTGCGCGCCAGGCTGCCGAACGAGAACGAGAACAGCAACGCCATCACCAGCGTCAGTATCCACATGTTGCCGCGCTTGGTGGCGATGCCGTCGCGCGGCTTCTTCTTTTTGAACCGGTTGAACATGGCGCTGGCCATGATCTGGTTGGCCTGGCGCGTCAGGCGCATTTTCGCCATCAGCCAGATGGCGCGCGCCGCCGTCGGTTGCCGCATCATTGTGGAATCTCTGCGCCGGCTTCGTCGGTGATCTTCAGGAAGACGTCTTCGAGCGAGCCGCTGGTGGCGGCCTTGGCGCGGATCTCGTCGAGCGTGCCGGTGGCGGCCAGCTCGCCGCGGTGGATGATGCCGACCCGGTCACACAGCTTCTCGGCCATGTCCAGCAGGTGGGTGGAGACGAAGATGGTGACGCCTTGCGCGGCCGCCGCCAGCAGGCGCTCCTGCACTTCGCGCGAGGCGCGTGGATCGAGGCCGTTGATCGGTTCATCGAGGATCAGCACCGCCGGCTCGTGGATCAACGCGCAGGCCAGGCCGAGGCGCTTCTTCATGCCCAGCGAGTAGTTGACGGCATAGTCCTCGCCGGCTTCCCGCAAGCCGAATTCGTCGATCAGGCGCGCGCCGCGCTCGGCCGCCTCGGCGCGCGAGTAGCCGTGCATCTCGCCGACGAATTGCAGGATCTCGCGCCCGCGCAGGTAGTCGTAGAAGATCGGCGTGTCGGGCAGGTAGCCGACGCGGCGTTTGACTTCGGTCGCCTCGGCGTGGCAATCGAGGCCGTCGATGAGCACCTTGCCGCCGCTCGGCACCAGGATGCCCATCATCATGCGGATGGTGGTGGTCTTGCCGGCGCCGTTGGGACCGAGGAAGCCGAACACTTCGCCGCGCCGGACGGTCATCGACAGCGGTTTGACGGCGTCGAAGCCGCCGTAGGTTTTGGACAGGCCCTGGAATTCGATCATGAGGTCTTCGCGGCGCGGCAAGCAGTCCCGCAATGTTAAGAAGTTGATATCCATCATAGCATTGGTCGCGGCGCCGAAGATAGCGCGCGAAGAGCCCATGAGCGGCGGCGTTTATGGCGCCTTGTACAGGCTCATGCCGAAGCGCTCGGTGCGCGGCAGCCAGTTGCCCTTGATGTCGGCCGAGGCCAATACGCGCTCGGCGCGGCCGATCAGCAGCGCGCGCGGCACCAGGCCGATGTAGCGCGAATCCTCGCTGTTGTCGCGGTTATCGCCCAACATCATGTACTGCCCCGGCGGCACGGTGACGGCGGCGAAGTCGCGCCGCGCGATCACCCGCGGCAGTATCTGGATCGCGTGGCTGCGGCTGCCGCCGCCCAGCGACTCGCCCAGGCGCACGGCGTCGATGTCGCCGATGCCGGCGAGGGTTTCTGTGGCGGTGCCGATGGGCGCGTAGTCGGCGGGCTGGCCGTTGATGACGAGGCGCTCGTTGCGCATCTCGACGCGGTCTCCGGGCAGGGCGATCACGCGCTTGATCAGGCGCGTGCCGTCCCTGGGCGAGGAGAAGGTGACGATGTCGCCGCGTTTGGGTTCGCCGGTGGCGCCGAGCACGATGTCGGTCAGCGGTACCTTGACGTTGTAGGCCAGGCGGTTGACGAAGACGACGTCGCCCTCGAGCAGGTTGGGGCGCATCGATGCGGACGGGATCGGATTCCAGTCCGCGACGGCGGTGCGGAAGATCCCGAACAGCATCAGGAACATCAGAAAGCCTTTATTCGCGCGCAGCCATTTGTTCATCACGTCTCCGATGTAAGTGGGGTGGGGGAGACGTCATCATGTGGCGAAAAAATTAATCGTGGCTTAGTGTGGTTTTTTTTGCACCAGCGCGCTGCCGATGCCGTGGCGGCGGCCTTCGCTGACGGCGGTGACGGTGCCGTCCGGATTGAACACCAGCGCGTTGGCGGCGCCGATTTCCTCCGGCGTGGCGCTCCAGCGCTGGCCGATTTTTTCCAGCGCCGCCGCCTGCGCGCTGCCCGGGAAGCCAGGCTCCACATCGGTCGCTTCGCCGTTGCGCTCGGACAGGCGCGGCGCGTTCACCGCGTCCGGCATCGTCATGCCCAGGTCGACGTGGTTGACGATGGTTTGCAGCACCGTGGTGATGATGGTCGCGCCGCCCGGACTGCCGATGGAGAACGCCGGCTTGCCGTTCCTGAACGCCAGCGTCGGTGACATGCTGCTGCGCGGCCGCTTGCCCGCCTCCGGCACGTTGGGACGCGGGCCGGAGAAATCGAAGTCCGTCATCTCGTTATTGAGCAGGAAGCCGTAGCCCGGCACCACGATGCCACTGCCGCCCCAGTCCTCGATCGTGTAGGTGTAGGCGACGATATTGCCGTCCTTGTCCGACACCGTCAGGTGCGTGGTGTGCGCGCCCTCCTTGAGCATCCTGGCGGAGACGGCCGGGCGCAACGGCACACTCTGGTCGGACTGGAAAGCGTACGGATCGCCGGCCGCCGCCGGCCTGCGCGCCTGCGCCACATCGATCTGCTGGCGGCGCAGCGCGGCGTAGTCCTTGTTCAGCAGGCCGGCGACCGGCGCGTCGACATATTCCGGGTCGGCCAGATAGGCGTTGCGGTCGGCGAAGGCCAGGCGGCTCGCCTCCAGATACAGGTGTTCGGCCTGCGCGCGCGGCATCGACTTCAGGTCGTAGCCTTCGAGGATGTTGAGCGCCTCGGCGATGGCGATGCCGCCCGAGCCGGGCAGCGGCATGCCGTAGATGTCGTAGCCGCGATAGGTGCTGCGCACCGGCTGGCGCAGGCGCGCTTCGTAGTTGGCCAGATCGGCCAGGGTCATGTCGCCACCCCGGACCCGCACGCCCGGCGCGGTGGCCGGCCGGTTGACCGCGTCGACCACGGCGCGCGCCATTTTGCCCGAGTAGAAGGCCTTGACGCCGCCGGCCGCCAGCTCGCGATAGGCCTTGGCCAGGTCGGGATTGCGCAAGGTGCCGCCGGCGGCGATGGCCTCGCCGTTCTTCAGGTACATCGCGGCGGTGGCGGGGAACATGGCGAACTTGTTTTTGTTCTCCCCCGCCATGCGCGAGAAATTTTCGCTGATCTCGAAGCCGTTGGTGGCGACCGCGATGGCCGGCGCCAGCACCTGCCTGAACGACATCGAGCCGTAGCGGTCCAGCGCCTCGTGCCAGCCGCGCACCGTGCCCGGCACGCCGACCGACATGCCGCTGTCGCGCACCGTTTCGAATTTCATCGGCGCGCCGTTTTCCTGGAACACGGTGGGCGTGAAGCTGGCCGGCGCCGTCTCGCGGTGGTCGATGGTGATGACGCGCTTGTCCTTGGCCAGGTAGATCATCATGAAGCCGCCGCCGCCGATGCCGCAGCTGAACGGGTCGGTCACGCCCAGGGTGGCGGCCGCCGCGACGGCGGCGTCGATGGCGTTGCCGCCCTGGTCGAGGATGGCTAGCGCGGCTTTGGACGCCGGCTCGCTGATCGTGGCGACGGCGCCGCCGGTGCCGGTGGCGACCGGGGTTTTGGTCCATGCCGCGGACGGCAGGACCAGGGTGACGATCAGGGAGTAGAGGAGGATGGTGCGGGCGGGACGGGTTTGAGATGTCATGAGGGGCGCGGTGTCGGGTCTGAGGGTGGCGTGTTGCTCACTCTCAAGCTTACCCGATAATCCGGCGCTGGTTCATTTTTGGCGGGCACCGCTTGCGGCTCGACGCCGGCCAGGGCGAAGGTCAGGCCGTCCTGGGTCACGCTCGGCTTGCCGTTGGGCATGGTGTCCGACAGCACGAAGTTGCTGGTCGTGCCATCGGGCTTGGTCAAGGTGAAGCTGTAGCTGATGTAGCCGGCCCAGACGCAGACGGCGCCGACGCGGCAGCGGCTGTCGTTGACGCGCTCCAGCTTGACGGTGGGCGCGGTGGCGCCGCCGGTGATGCCTTGCGTGGCGGCCGGGGTTATGACGGCAGTGGCGCCTTGTTGCAAGACGTACGTGGCGTTGAACGGTTTGTTGGCGGTGGCGCCGCCCGTGGCGCGGCCGGTGGCGGTGCCGCAGGCGTACAGCATGGCCATGGCGCCTATGAGCAAGGGCAGAACGATCAGCTGCCGCAGTATTGTCTTCATCATGTGCGACCTCTCGAATGCAAAGTGGCCGCTAGCTTAGCAAAAGTATCATTTTGGCGGCGCACGAACCGCATGCCGCCGTGGTTTGCTCAAATAGGGCCACGCGGGGTGGATAAGCTGCGTAGAATGTCTGCTCTGAATTATTTTTGGATTAAAGACATGAAAAAAACTGGCCTGGCGAAGAGTGATGCCAAAAAATTGATGGGCAAGATGGCCGGGCCGAGCGCGGCGACCTTCGGCAAAGTGGCCGAGGTGGTCGATAAGCGCGAGCAGCGCCGGCGCGATCAGGCGGCCGGTTTGGTGCCGTTCGCGGTGAAGTTGAACGGCGATCTGGTGGCGCAGCTGAACGCCCAGGCCGCGGAGCGCGGCGTTGATATGAACCAGTTGGTGGCCGAGTTGTTGGCCAAGGGTTTGACGGCAGCGTAAGCCATACAAAAGAAAAAGCCGCCCGGTTCGCACCGCGCGGCTTTTTTTGCTCAGGTTGCTACGTTTACACGTAGGCGGCCAGCGAGCCCTTCATTTTCTTCAGCGCAGCGGATTCGATCTGGCGAATGCGCTCCGCCGACACGCCGAACTCGTCCGCCAGCGTGTGCAGGGTGGCGCCCGAACCGTCGTCGTTGGCCAGCCAGCGCGCTTCGACGATGCGGCGCGAGCGCGGGTCCAGCTTGCCCAGCGCCTGCTCCAGACCTTCCGACTGCAGACGGGTGACCTGTTCCGCTTCCAGCACGCGGGTCGGCTCGCTCTGCTCCGACGACAGGTAGGCGATCGGGGCGAACTTGTCGTCCTCGTCGTCGTTCGGCGATTCCAGCGCGATGTCGCGACCGCTCAGACGGGTTTCCATCTCGATCACTTCTTCGCGTTTGACATCCAGGATCTTGGCCAGGTTGTCGATCTGCGCAGGCGTCATCGCGTCCAGGCCGGTCTTGTGGCTGCGCAGGTTGAAGAACAGCTTGCGCTGCGCCTTCGTCGTCGCCACTTTAACCAGGCGCCAGTTTTTCAGGATGTACTCGTGCATCTCGGCTTTGATCCAGTGCATCGCGTACGATACCAGGCGTACGCCCTGGTCCGGATCGAAACGCTTGACGGCTTTCATCAGGCCGATATTGCCTTCCTGAATCAGGTCGGCGTGCGGCAGGCCATAGCCCAGATAGCCACGGGCGATCGACACCACCAGACGCAGGTGCGACAACACCAGCTCTTGCGCGGCGCCCAGGTCGTTGTTGTCCTTGAGGCGCTTGGCCAGCGAGATTTCATCGTCGTGCGTCAGCATCGGCAGGCGATTGACGGCGGAAATGTAGGCGTCCAGGTTCCCCAGGTTGCCAGTGAACCCGAGTCCTAAGGCGCCTTTGTTGGTGGGGACCAACGCGGCAGGTGCGGACATCATAGTCATTTTCATTCCTTCGCTCGAAGATTACCAAGTCTCGATGGGCCGGGGCCACAAGACGGAAAATATTGCTTAATTACCATTTCCGCAGAGTGTTATGAACTCTGCAGTTTTCATATATTAGCACTCTCCTCGGTCGAGTGCCAATCACCTTATTTTTATCGCCTCGATAGTAAAAACACTATCGGGTATGTATGAATAATGGCTTTTGATAAATCAAGCATGCACGATGGAGCTTAGGCCTGACTTAATGGGGAATCGGGGAGATGCTTCCATGATAGGCGGCGACGGCGGCCGTTTCCGTGCGCAAGCGCACGGAAAGGTGGGGGAATTGCTGCTGGGACTAATTCAGGCGGGACAGATGGCGCTGCACCGACAGCAGCGCGGCGATCAGGCCGAGGCCGGCCGACAGGGCCAGCAGGCCGGCCATCATCGGCGGTTGCAGGGGGGCCAGCTGGAACTCGGACGCGTACAATCTTGCGAATTCGGCGATCGCGATGTTCAACGGCCGCAGCGCCAAGGCCACCGCGCCCAGCGCCAATCCGCCGGCGCACAGGCCGAGCAGCGCGCCGGTGTAATAGAAGGGCCGGTGGATGAAGCTGTCGGTCGCGCCGATCAGCTTGGACACCAGGATTTCCTCGCGCTGCGTCATCACCTGCAGGCGGATGGTGTTGAAGATGACAGCCACCACCACGGTGCCGAGGGTGACCGCCAGCAACAGCAGACCCAGGTGCAAAATATTCAGCAGCGCGGCCAGCCGCTTGACCCAGGCCGAATCGACCTGCACCGTGTCGACGCCCGGCAGGGCGCGGATTTGTTCGGCCAACTGGTCGACGTCGCCGCCGGACTGCGCCAGGCGGAAGGCGTCCAGCTTGAGCACATAGCTGTCCGGCAGCGGGTTTTCTCCCAGGGTGGTCAGCACGTCGGCCAGGCCGCTTTTTTCGCGCATGCTTTCCAGCGCCTTTTCACGCGGGGTGAAAATGATCTTGGCCTGCTTGTCCGGCAGGGCCTGGCGCAGCTGCACAGCCAGCGCCTCGGCCTGTTCACGCGGCGTGTCCTGTTTGACGAAGACGCTGATTTCCGGATCGACCGACAGTTGCTCGGACATGGGGCGCACGTTGTCGAGCAGGGTCACGCCGGTGAACGGCAGGGCCAGCGCGATCGCCACCACGATGATGTTGAACAGGAAGCTGCCCGGCGAACGGCGCAGATGGACCAGCGCGGCGGACAGCGCGTAGCGGTGTTGGCGGAACCAGTACGTCATGCCGCCACCTCCAGTTGACCTTGGTTGAGATGGATGACCCGCGCGGCGGCGTCGAGCATTTGCTCGTCGTGGCTGGAAATCAGGCAGGTGACGCCGACCGAATGGAAGGCCTTGAGCGCGTCGAGCACCTTGTTGGCGCTGGCACGGTCGAGGTTGGCGGTCGGTTCGTCGGCCAGGATCACTTGCGGCCGGTTGACAATGGCGCGCGCGATCGACACGCGCTGCTGCTCGCCGCCGGACAGGGCCAGCGGATGCGAGCTGGCGCGGTCGGCCAGGCCGACCTTGTCGAGCGCGGCGCGGGCGCGTTGTTCTGCCTGGTGGTGCGAGGCGCCCGTCACCAGCAGCGGCAACATGACGTTGGCCAGGATGGTGCGGTCGTTGAGCAGCCGTTGTTGCTGGAAGATCAGTCCGAGATTGCGGCGCAGAAACGGCACGGCGGCCGGTTTGATGCGCGCGATGTCCTGGCCGTTGACGATGACGTGGCCGGACGTGGGCCGCTCGATGGCGGCGATCATCTTCAACAGCGTGGATTTGCCGGCGCCCGAGGGGCCGGCAAGAAACACCAGTTCGCCTTTTTCTACCGTGAGCGAGATGTCGCGCAGCGCCATCGCGTCGGGGGAGTATTGTTTCGAGACGTTCCGGAATTCGATCATGTAATGGGGGTTATCCGAGCAAATTTGGGGGCGACCGTGGGAGCGAACACGGGAGCAACTACGGCAGCAAAGCGTCGACGAACTCGGCGGCCACGAACGGCTGCAGGTCTTCGATTTTTTCGCCGATGCCGATGAAATACACGGGCACCGGGCGCACGCGGGCGATCGCCGCCAGCACGCCGCCCTTGGCGGTGCCGTCCAGTTTGGTGATCACCAGGCCGGTCAGCTTCAGGGCGTCGTCGAACGCTTTCACTTGCGCCAACGCATTTTGCCCGGTATTGCCGTCGATAACCAGCAGCGTTTCGTGCGGTGCGCCGTCCATGCCCTTGCCGATGACGCGCTGCACCTTCTTCAATTCCTCCATCAGGTGCAGCTGGGTCGGCAGGCGGCCGGCGGTGTCGATCATGACCACGTCGAGGCCGCGCGCCTTGCCGGACTGCACGGCGTCGAACGAGACGGCGGCCGGGTCGCCCGAGGCTTGCGAGATGACGGTGATGTTGTTGCGCTGGCCCCAGACCATCAGTTGCTCGCGGGCCGCGGCGCGGAAGGTGTCGCCGGCGGCCAGCAGCACCGACTGGCCGTTCGATTGCATGTGCTTGGCCAGCTTGCCGATGGTGGTGGTCTTGCCGGCGCCGTTGACGCCGGCGATCATCATCACCATCGGCTGGTGGCGGCCCAGTTCGAACGGGCGCTGGAGCGGGGTCAGCAGTTCGACCATCAGCTGCTTGAGCGCGGCCTTGACGGCGGCGGCGTCGAGCAGCTTGTCGTCCTTGACCTTTTGCCGCAGGGCGTCGAGCAGGTATTCGGTGGCGTCGACGCCGGCGTCGGACATCAGCAGCGCCGCCTCGAGCTCGTCGTACAGGTCGTCGTCGATCTTGGCGCCGACAAACAGCAGCGACAGATTGTTCGAGGTCTTGGACAGGCCGGCCTTCAGCCGCGTCATCCACGACTGCTTCTGCGCCGGCTCCTCTATCGGCATCAGCGGCTCGGGAACGTAAGCGTCGACGGCGGGAGTGGTGACGGGAGCAGGGCTGGCGACGGGCGCCGGCGCGGGGGTCTGGACCTCTGGCGCCTCGGGGGCGACAGGTTTTTTCTTGAAGAAACTAAACATGGATATGTGGTTGGGGGCGCTTCAAGCTGATGCCCGGCAGCGCCGGACACGGGGAAATGCGGCTATTTTACCAGAGCGCGGCCGGGCGGCCGTGGGCCGCTACCGGAATGACAACTTTTTCAGCCCGCCGCGACGTTGGCGTTGCGCATGCGCCATTCGGCGATGGCGGCGCTGATGTCGGACAGCGCGAACACCCGCACATAGGCGGGACGGCGCCGTTTGAGCGCCGCGTTGCCGCCGCCGGCCCACAGTTCGACGCTGCCGGCGAGGCGGGTGTGCAGCTCGGCCAGGCCGTCGAGCGCCTGGCGCGGATTCATCGCCACTGAGAACGACAGCGCGATGATGTCGACCCGCTGCACCCGCGCCGCCTCGACGATGTCGAGCAGCGGCGTTTGCACGCCCAGCGAGATGCAGTGCGCCCCTTCGGCCACGCACATGGCCTCGGCCATCAGCAGGCCCAGCCCGTGGCGCTCCTGCGGCAGGGTGGTCAGCATGATGCGCGGCGCGCCCAGGTTGCTGGCGGCCGCCTGCGGCATGGCGAAGATGGCGCTGCGCATCACCACCGTCAGCGACTCCGTATACAAATGTTCCTCGAACGTGGCCAGCTGGCCGCTGGCCCAGGCGTCGCCGACCAGGGTGGTCAGCGGGGCCACCAGGTCGATGACGAAACTCTTCAAGCCCATCATCAGCAGGGCCTGCGACAACTGGCGGCGCAGCGCTTCCATTTGATGCGTTTTGCACAAGTCGAGATAGCGCTGCAGCTCGGGCGGCGGGACCGACGGGCCGTTGCCGCCGCCGGTGGCCTGGCCGGTCAGCGTCTGCAATTCCTCGGCGCTGAACTGGATCACCTTGCCGGGACGGAAGCCGAGGTCGATCAACCGTTTGACCAGACGCAGCTTTTGCACCTGTTCGATCGGGTAGACGCGCTCGCCGTTGGGGTCGCGCAGGGGCTGGGGAAAGTCGTAGCGACGTTCCCATACCCGCAGGGTTTCCTTGGCAACGCCGGTGTCTCGCTCGACGTCGCTGATCGTGCTCGGAACTGGTTGTGAAGAAACAGTAGTTGTCATTAGAGAATCTTAAGCGGCCGCCGTCGTTCGACAGTCGCGAGTGTTGGCACAGGGTCGGGGTGCACGGCGCTGGAAGCGGTTCTGATCCGGCGCGACCTGCATTTTACCTTCGTTTCGCGCCCAAAAGTTTCCACATCCTAAGCTGATTTTGGTGCGTATAAGCGGGAGTAAAGACCTTGTCCACGACATGCAGTTGACATTGAGAACTAATTAACAGATTATCGCCTTTGCCCATGAATTGTCCTGGGCAAAATATTTTGTAACGGCAGAAAATAATGAAAATAGCTGTTGCTGGCAGCGGAATTCCGGTCTCTCCTGTGCCTAGCGGTTGCTTCAGGGTGGTCATGAGCGCGTGCTGTACAGGAACGGCGCGATTTTGGCGGCCAAAGTAATACCGTGGATGTAACTTTTAGTGGCAAACCCGCGACGGCGCGGGCGTAAACACCACAGACGACCCCGCTAATTTCCCTTTGATCATACCTTGATGCGCAGGGTGGCAGCGCACAGTTTTGAATTGGTATGCTTTGCCGATGGCGGCCCGCGTCTGGCGCGCCGCAGCGGTGTGTCGCCGCCGTCGGCGCGGGGGATCAGGCCATCCACTGCATGAAATGTCGGCTCAGCGGCACCGTCAGCGCGGCCAGCAGCGTTTGCAGCGTGATCAGCGAGGCCATCAACCGCGTGTCGCCCCCCATTTGCTTGGCCATGATGTAGGCGTTGGGCGCGGTCGGCAGCGCGCAGTAAAAGCACGCCGCCAGCGCCACCGGCGCCGAGACGGCAAACATCAAACACACCTTGGCGGCGATCAGCGGCATGGCGATCAGTTTGAGCAGCGACGTGAACCCCAATGCCAACGGCCGCAATCCCCGCAACGAAAACACCAGGCCGCTGCCGACGCAGATCAACCCCAGGCACAAGGCCGCCCGCCCCAGGATGTCGAGCGTGTTCATCAACGGTGCCGGCATCTCCAGGCCCGACAAACTGAACAGCACGCCGGCCAACGTCGACAGGATGATGGGATTGCCCGCCAACGCCTTGAGGATTTTGCCGAAATCGGTCGGCACGCCGCTCCACCAAGACAGCGCGACGACCGAGATGATGTTCACCACCGGCAGGCACAGCGCCAGCGACAGCATCACCAGCGACGCCGTCGGCGGGGCGAAAAACAAGCTCGAGACGGCGATGCCGAAATACGTGTTGGGCCGCATCGCGCCCTGGACCACCGACGAGCGCGCCGCGTCGGGCAGCGCGCGCGCCGCCAGCAGCGCCAGCACGGAGGCGACGACGATCAGCGCCGTCGGCAGCAAGGTGGCCAGCGCCAGTTCTCCGACCTCGGCCGAGCGGAAGCTCAGACGGGCGGTGCCGGCGAACAGCAGCGCCGGGAAGCAGATGTTGTACGAAAACTTCTCGATCGACGGGAAGAAGGCGTCCGGCAGCCATTCATAGCGACGGATCGCCACGCCCAGCAGGATGATCAGGAAAACGGGAATGATGGCTGCGAGCATGCTTAATCTGCCGAAATGCCGGACGGGCCGATACGGTCCGCGTTGGGCGTGTTGGAAATGCGGATGCGGATCAAATGCCGGTCCGGATCGCTGTATTTGGCGCGGCCGTGCAGGGTACGCTGGTTGTCCGCCCACAGCAGTGTATCGTCCGGCAACTGCCGATGGAAGCGCGGCGCGCGCCGCTCGACAATCTCGTTGACCAGCTCCACCGCGGCGACCAGCGCGTCGGTGCGCAATTCCGGCCGCGCCGCCAGGCCCTTGACGATGGAATCATAGCGCCAGCGCATGGCCAGCGCGCCGTCCAGACCGGCCGGCCGGTGGAACACCGGCGCCATGTGGTACTCGACCTGCTCGTCGTTGGCCGCGTACACCGACGGCACGCGGAACGGCAGCGGCGTCCCGCTGAGCAGCGCGAAGGCGGCGCGCCCCTCGTCGCTGCGCTCCAACTCGGCGTGGACGTCTTCGACGTCGATCAGCAGCGATTCGCCGCCGTTGCAGCGCGCGGCCGCGACCACGTACAAAAGAAACTACTCCTCGGGCATCGGATAAAACGAAGAGTCGGTATGCATGTCGGCCCCGCCGACGCGCTCGGAGAAGGTCACGAAGCGCGATTGTTGCTCGCTGCCGGCGCGGGCGCGCACGTCCCAGGCGACGCGGCGGGTGCGCTGGTCGGTCGAGGTCGGAAAGCCCTGGCACAGCGCGATCGCGTACAGCACGGCGTTGCGCTGGGCTTCGCCCAGCGCGCCCAGGCCCAGGTTGGTGATGGCCATGCCGCGCGCCTTGACGCGGCGGATCATCGCGCTCAGCTGCTTGAGCGCCGGCACGGCGCGCAGTTCCCGCTGCAGCCGCACTTCGTCCGGATGCGGATAGAAACCGTTGCCGTTGAAATCGCTGAAATGGCGCGTGACGATATCGACGATCAATTTCAGGTCTTCGGCCCAGGGGAAATCGCGCTGGGCGACGATGATGTTTTGCGGTTGTGCGTGTGTGGTCGGCATGCAATTTCTCCTATATCAATTTCCGTTTGGAAATAATGTGCCGGATATTAACTTTAGGAAATATTGCTAAGCAAGCCTGCGGTTTTACTTAACTTCTGAACTATTTACCTATGAGAAGTGCTGTTTTTGCTGAAATATTGAGCAATCCTTCATACAAAATAATCTGTTGCGCTGCCGCCTTATAACAAATATGTCCATGTGGAAACTACGTATTCGCCGTGCGAATGTTGGTGAACTTGATAATGTTCAACCGATTGTTTGGCGCTCGTTTTGACGAACATTTGCTCGGTTTTCCTAGGAAACATGCGGTCTCCAGCGGATCGGCACCATCGTCGCCGATGGCGAGTTAACGTTCCCAGCAAGAAATGTTGCAATAGAGTAGCATATTGCCTTGTGGAAATTACAGCTTAGTTGTGTTCTTGCTAACGCTGATGCGGCGTCGTGATGCCGCCTCGTTTCGACGCGCCGAAACCCCGCCCGCGTGAACGACATCTTTTAAGGAATCAAAATTATGAAATGGCTACAAGACCTCAAATTGGCCACCAAACTGGGCATGGCGTTCGCCGCCGTGCTGCTGCTGACCGCAGTGGTCGGCATGTTCTCGATCGCCAAGCTGGCACAAGTGAACGCCACCGCGTCCGAGCTGTCGTCGCGCTGGATGCCGGCGATGCGCGTGGTGCAGGATCTCAAGGCGCAGGTGGCGCGCGTGCGCACCCGCGAATTCCAGTACATCATCTCCGGCGACCCCGGCGAGATGGACAAGTACGACAAGGTGATCGCCAACGACTTGGTCGACCTGGGCAAGATGCAGGCCGAGTACGTCAAGCTGATCGCCACCCCGGAGGAGAGGCAGCTGTATGACGGCTTCCTGTCGATGTGGGACCGTTATATGGTGGAGGATGGCAAGATCCGCGCGGCCATGCGCGCCGGCGACGACGCCGCCGCCAAGGCGCTGATCCGCGGCGAGTCGAACAAGCTGATCGTGTCGCTGCGCGGCCAGATCGACAAGCTCGTCAAGCTGTACGGCGACGGCGGCATCGACGCGGCCAGCCGCGGCGACACCACATACGCGTCGGCCCGCCTGTGGATCATCGCGCTGCTGGCCGGCAGCGTGGTGCTGGGCGCGCTGGGCGCGATGTCGATCACCAACTGGCTGGTCAAGCGCCTCGGCGGCGAGCCCGACTACGCGGTGCGGATCGCCGGCCAGATCGCCGCCGGCCAGCTAACGGTCGAGGTGCTGACCCGTCCGAACGACCGCGACAGCCTCTTGTTCGCGATGAAGTCGATGCGCGACAGCCTGGCCGATATCGTCGGCCAGGTGCGCGCCGGCACCGACACCATCGCCACCGCGTCCGGCCAGATCGCCGCCGGCAATGTCGACCTGTCGTCGCGCACCGAGCAGCAGGCCAGTTCGCTGGAGGAGACCGCCGCGTCGATGGAGGAGCTGACCAGCACCGTGCAGCAGAACGCGGCCAGCGCCAGCGAAGCGAACGAGCTGGCGCTGAGCGCCTCGGCGGTGGCGCAAAAGGGCGGCGCCGTGGTGTCGCGGGTGGTTGACACGATGGGTTCCATTAATCAGTCGTCGCGCAAGATCGTCGACATCATCGGCGTGATCGACGGCATCGCCTTCCAGACCAACATCCTGGCCTTGAACGCGGCCGTCGAGGCGGCCCGTGCCGGCGAGCAGGGGCGCGGCTTCGCGGTGGTGGCGTCCGAGGTGCGCAACCTGGCCCAGCGCTCGGCGGCGGCGGCCAAGGAAATCAAGGAACTGATCAGCGATTCGGTCGATCAGGTCGAGGCCGGCAGCAAGCTGGTCGAGCAGGCCGGCGCAACGATGGAGGAGGTGGTCGTCAGCGTGCGCCGCGTGACGGATATCATGAGCGAGATCACCTCGGCCGGCCAGGAACAGCGGGCCGGCATCGAGCAGGTCAACGCGGCCATCGCCGAGATGGATGCGGTGACGCAGCAAAACGCGGCGTTGGTGGAGGAGGCCACGGCCGCCTCGCACAGCATGCAGCAACAGGCCGGCGCGTTGGCCGGGCTGGTGGCGGTGTTCCGGCTGGAACCGGCGCCGGCCGACCGTCCGGCGCTGCGCGCGGTGCCCGCCGGCAGCCGCGAAGTACCGTCCGCGCGCCTGCCGATGCCGGTGCGCCGGCGCGCGTGATATGAGTTTTGCTCATGCGGGGTAGGGCGCTGGCGCCAGCCGCCAGCTCCCTTCTTTGGGGCAACAATGTGTCGGATTGGTGCGCTATGTGTCGTTTATGTGCAACAGGTAGCAATTTCTTACAAATTCCTGATGCATCGCAATAGTTGCTCCACGGACAGAATTTATGACTAGTTTACTCCTGTAACACTATGATCATAATTGGTTTAGCGGCTATTTTGCTGTATTTCCATGCCAAACATTGTCGCGGGTTGTTAGCTTATTACCATTGAGTGCAGAGGTTCCTCCGGGAGCTTCAGTATAAAATAGCGCCAGAAATAGCAAAGTGGCTATTTTTACTTGGTCCGACAACGATGTAGTACGCATGCATTGATCTTGCATTTGTCACTAGGGCGGCCCGCAAAACGGGTTGCTGCATGAAGTTCATCGTGCGGAAAACTGGGCTAGTTCGCTTGCTCGGCATGAAATATTGCGATGCGTTAAAATACGGATGTTTTGAAAATCTGACAAGGACGAGGACGTTGCACCATGAACGTTTTTGCACTTGATGGAGTCGTCGAGCATCAGTATAGTGCCGCCTCCGGTGCGTTTGAGTGCCGCGAACCTGCGAGCGTCGATTAAATCGGCCGCAACTTAAGTGAACGCGTTCCGCCTGATGGGACCGCACAGTGGCAGCTGGGGAGTTTGCCCTCACGCACATACGGCGCCTGCTGGTGACGCCGATAAGCACCGTATTTAGCCGCACTACTAGCTATACCTTTTTACAGCAACACAACTGAAGGAAACACGTAATGAAAAAATCCCTGATCTCCATCGCCATCCTGGGCGCCCTGAGCAACGTAGCTATGGCGCAATCGAACGTCGTTATGTACGGTATCGTCGATGCCGGCCTGACCTCCGAGCGTGGCGGTGCTGCTGGTAACAAGACTGCAGTACAGAGCGGCGTGGCTTCGGCTTCGCGTATCGGCTTCAAAGGCACCGAAGACCTGGGCAGCGGTCTGAGCGCGATCTTCAAGCTGGAAGCCGGCGTTAAAATCGACGACGGTACCCTGGACAACACCAACAACCGCCTGTTCAACCGCGAAGCCTATGTTGGTCTGAGCTCGAAGACCGCCGGTACCCTGACCATCGGTCGTCAGTACACCCCTTACTACGAAACCCTGCGCGACGTGGCTGACCCGTTCGCAATGGGCTACGCTGGTACCGCTAAAAACCTGTTCCCGGTTGCTGGCGCCATGACCCGCGCCGACAACGGTGTTGTCTACAAGACCCCATCGCTGTACGGTTTCTCGGCTGCTGCTTCGTACAGCCTGGGTGAAGTTGCTGACGACTCCGCAGCACAGCGTCAACTGGGCGCGTCGATCGGTTACACCAACGGTCCTCTGAACGTTGCTGTCGCTTACAACAACCGTAACAACGACACCGCTACCGTCAAAACCAACAGCATCGGCCACAACACCCTGCTGGCCGCTAACTACGACTTCAAAGTCGTTAAAGTTTTCGCAGCCTACAGCCAGGACAAGGGCCAGAACAGCGCGCCTCTGGCTAACGCCACCAACCCATTCGGCTACACCGTTGCTCCAGTCGCTTCGCAAGACAGCGCTGACGCACTGGTCGGCGTAACCGTTCCAGCCGGTAACGGCGTGGTGATGGCTTCGTACATCCGTAAAAACGACAAAGAAGTCGCTAACAACGATGCAAGCCAGTGGGGCGTTGGCTACTCGTACAACCTGTCGAAGCGCACCAGCGCTTACCTGGCGTACGCTAAAATCAAAAACAAAAACGGCGCAGCTTACACCGTTGGCAACAACACCGAAGTTGGCTCGGGCGACAAGGCCTTCAACATCGGCGTGAAACACAGCTTCTAATCTGTTCATTCAGAGTTAGTATCAACAACGGCTGCCTGGTGCAGCCGTTGTTCTTTTCTGAAAGCGGTTTTATTGATGACGACGACCATGATGATGAAACGACGCGCCGTATTCGCCGGCGCCATGCTGATCGCCTCGTGCGCCGTGCTGGCCGCGCCCAAGACGGTGCGCAAGCCGTCCGCCAATGCCGGCCTGCCGCGCTACGGCATGGTGGTGTTTTCCGATTTGTGCATCAACGCCGAGAGCGGCGAATTCGGCGGCCAGCGCATCACGCTGCAGCGTTTCGCGGAGGTCGACACGGTGCTGTACGAGTACACGGCTGGCGGCTTGAGCTGGCCGGTGGTGGCCAGCGACGTCAATATCGATCCGCGTGGGCGGCAGATGTATTTCACCGTGCGTCCGCCCGACGAGGAGGAGCGCACGATCAGCGGCAAGATCGCCGACGGCGGCAGGACCCTGGTGCTCGACGGCGGCTATTGCGGCGACGAGGCGGTGCCGATGCGGCTGCCGCTGGTGACCGATTTCGGACGCAAGGCCGGCACGTGCAAGGTTTGTCCGCAGTCGAAGAAGGATAAAGAGAAGGTGGAGGAGGCGCCGGGGACGCAGGCGGCGCCTTAAGCTGGCAAACCCGCCCCCCATGCGGGGTCGTACCCCGCTGGGTACGACCCCTAAGCGGTGACGCATGCTTAGCGTCAAACGCCTACGGGTTGGAACGGCGCGCCGCCGTCGCGCTATGCTTTCTTGGCCGCTTCGGCGTTTTTGCGGATTGTTTCCAGCGTGGCGCCGGGCGTGATCAGGTTGCCGTCGTAGCGCAGCTCGATCAGCGCCGGCAGATTGCGGCTGTTGGCGTGTGCCAGCGCGCGCTCCAGCGCCGGGCCGAAATCCGCCGTCTTGTCGACCACTTCCCCGTGCGCGCCATACGCCGCCGCCAGGGCGGCGAAATCGGGATTGTGCAGCTCCGTGCCCGAGACCCGTCCCGGATAGTCGCGCTCCTGGTGCATGCGGATCGTGCCGAACATGCCGTTGTTGAAGACGATGATGACCACCCCCGCCTTGTACTGCACCGCCGTGGCCAGCTCCTGGCCGTTCATCATGTATTCGCCGTCGCCGGCGAAGGTGATCACCGTGCGCTTGGGGTCGATGATCTTGGCGGCGACGCCGGCCGGGACGCTGTAGCCCATCGCGCCGCTGGTCGGCGCCAATTGGGTGCGCATGCCGCCGTAGCTGTGGAAGCGGTGCGCCCAGGTGGCGTAGTTGCCGGCGCCGTTGGTGATGATGGTGTCGTGCGGGGCGATCTTGTCGATCTGCTGGACCACCTGCCACAAGTCCAGCGGCGCTTTGCCGTCCTGGAAAATCGCCGGCTGCAACTGCCATGCCGCCAGATCGGCCCTGGCCTCGGCCACGGAAGCGCTCCACGCGCCGGCGTCGACCGGCGCCATCGCCGCCAGCATGGCCGCGATCTGCGGCATGCCGCTGTTGATCATCAATTCCGCCTGATAGACGCTGCCCAGTTCCTCGGCGTCGGCGTGCACGTGGATTAGCCGCTGCGCCGGCACCGGCGCCGAAATCAAGGCGTAGCCGCCGGTGGTCATCTCGCCCAGGCGCGGGCCGATGGCGAGGATCACGTCGGCCTCGCGCACGCGCGCCGCCAGCTTGGGGTTGATGCCGATGCCGACATCGCCGACATAGTTCGGGTGGGCGTTGTCGAGCAAATCCTGGAAGCGGAAGGCGCAGCTGACCGGCAGGTGGTTGGCTTCGGCGAAGCGTTGCAGGTCGGCGCAGGCTTGCGCATTCCAGCCGCCGCCGCCCAGCAGGACCAGCGGCTTTTTGGCGCTGGCGAGCATCGCGCGCAGCACGTCGATCTGCGCCGCCGACGGCGAGGCCTGCACCGTCTGATAGGCGCGCGTGTCGGCCACTGCCGCCGTGTCGATCAGCATGTCCTCCGGCAGCGCCAGCACCACCGGGCCCGGACGGCCGCTGGTGGCGACCTGGAAGGCGCGCGCGAGGTATTCGGGAATGCGCTCGGCGCGGTCGATCTGCGCGACCCACTTGGCCATCTGGCCGTACATGCGGCGGTAGTCGATTTCCTGGAAGGCTTCGCGGTCGATGAAGTCGTTGCCGACCTGGCCGATGAACAGGATCATTGGCGTCGAGTCCTGGTAGGCGGTGTGCACGCCGATCGAGGCGTTGGTCGCGCCCGGGCCGCGCGTGACGAAGCAGATGCCCGGCTTGCCCGTCATCTTGCCGTAGGCGTCGGCCATGAAGGCGGCGCCGCCCTCCTGGCGGTTGATGATGAAGCGGATGTCGGAGTCGTGCAGCGCGTCGAGCACGTCCAGGTAGCTTTCGCCGGGTACGCCGAAAGCGGTGTCGACGCCGTGGATCTTCAGGGTGTCGACCAGGATCTGGCCGCCGGTGCGGGTTGGGTGCGTCATGTTCTCGCCTTTAGGGTATGGGTAGCATGATTCTACGGCCGGGCCGGCGGCGGCGCTTTTCAAATGGCGACATCAAATTATAGAATTACCGGGCCGACTGGTACAATACCGCCTGAAGCAAGCCAGACAGCCGCTGGCCAGCGCGTAATGCCTGGCGGGAGGAAGGTCCGGACTCCATAGAGCGGGGTGACGGTTAACGGCCGTCCGCCGAAAGCCGCAAGCGCAAGCCCAAGGTATAAGGCGAGGAATAGGGCCACAGAGACGAGCGTATTAAGTTACGGTGAAACGCGGTAACCTCCACCTGGTGCAATTCCAAATAGGCACGCGATGATGCTGCTCGCGGAGCGTGCGGGTAGGAAGCTTGAGCGCTGGAGTAATCCAGCGCCTAGAGGAATGGCTGTCATAGCGCGGGTTCTCCCGCGCCGTAACAAAATCCGGCCTATCGGCTTGCTTCAACTAATATAGACATTCGCGGCCGCCGCGGGACCGACGCGCATACCGCGTCGACCTGGGGACCTGCCGATGAAAAAATACATACTGGCCTTGGATCAAGGCACCACCAGTTCGCGCGCCATCCTGTTCGACCACCAGGGCCAGATTTGCGGCAGCGCGGCGGCCGAATATCCCCAGCATTTCCCGCAGCCCGGCTGGGTCGAGCACGACCCCAACGACATCTGGAACAGCCAGCTGGCCGTCGCCCGCAAGGTCTTGCACGACAATCAAGTCGATAGCCGCCAGATCCTCGCCATCGGCATCGCCAACCAGCGCGAGACCACCCTGGTGTGGGACCGCAAGACGGGCGAGCCGATCGCGCCGGCCATCGTCTGGCAGGACCGCCGCACCGCCGACACCTGCGACGCGCTGCGCGCCGACGGCAAGGCCGGGCGCATCGCCGACATCACCGGCCTCGAACTCGATTCCTACTTCTCCGCCACCAAACTGAAATGGCTGCTCGACCACGTGCCAGGCGCGCGCGAGCGGGCGCGCCAGGGCGGGCTGGCGTTCGGCACCGTAGACAGCTGGCTGGCGTACAAGCTGACCGGGCGCCATGTGACGGACGTGAGCAACGCCTCGCGCACGCTGCTGTTCAATATCCACCTGATGCGCTGGGACCAGGATTTGCTGCAGCTGTTCGACATACCGGAGCGGATGCTGCCGCAGGTGGTGTCGTCCAGCGAGGAAATCGGCATGACCAAGGCCTCGCTGTTCGGCGCGCCGATCGCCGTGGCCGGCATCGCCGGCGACCAGCAGGCCGCCACCTTCGGCCAGGCCTGCCATACGCCGGGCATGGCCAAGAACACCTATGGCACCGGGTGCTTCATGCTGATGCATCTGGGCGAGCATCCGGTGGTGTCGCACAACCGCCTGCTGACCACCGTCGGCTGGCGGGTCGACGGCGCCACCGAGTATCTGATGGAGGGCAGCGTCTTCATGGGCGGCGCCACCGTGCAGTGGCTGCGCGACGGCCTTGGCATCATCGGGAAATCGTCCGATGTCGAACCGCTGGCCGCCAGTGTGCCCGACAGCGGCGGCGTGTTCATGGTGCCGGCCTTCGTCGGCCTCGGCGCGCCGCATTGGGACCCCTACGCGCGCGGCGCGCTGGTGGGGCTGAGCCGGGGCAGCAACCGCGCCCACATCGCCCGCGCGGCGCTGGAGGCGATCGCCTACCAAAGCGCGGAGCTGATGGCGGCCATGCAGAAGGATGTGGCGGCGTCGAGCCGGGATATTCCGCTGACAGAGCTGCGCGCCGACGGCGGCGCCGCCCGCAACGACCTGCTGATGCAGTTCCAGGCCGATTTGCTTGGCGTGCCGGTGGTGCGCCCACGGGTGACGGAGACCACGGCGCTGGGCGCGGCCCACTTGGCCGGCTTGGCGGTGGGATTCTGGCAGACCCGCGAGGAGGTCGCCGCCCAGTGGACCTGCGAGCGGCGCTTCGACCCCGTCATGGGCGCCGACCGGCGCGGCGCGCTGATGGAGGGATGGGCGCGCGCCGTGGATCGTTCCAAGGGGTGGGCGGTCTGAGCCGCAGGCAACAGGAATTATGTTTTTGTTACGGAAGTTGACGGTTTTTGCGTCAATTCGCGCTGGAATTGCACCCCGGCGCAGGCGTATAATGACGTTTTTGGTGCAGTGCGGCAGTCTGAAATTTGTATAGACAAATTGCTTGCTGAAAATGCATTGGTCATCAGGCCATTGCCGACTAGCAAAATCGAAGTTGCAGTTATTAAAAGGTTTCATACTCCTCGTCATCGCGCTGCTGGCGCGACATCCGACCATTCCCCTATCAAATCACGCCACTTTCAGCGCCACTCGTGGATCTATTGATCAGTTGTCAATATGACACATCAATGTTGGCGCTTTGCAACTATATGTAAATATTTCAATTATTTTGAGAATTCATTTTCACCGCTTTAGTGCATGCATACACATGTGTGCAGATGAGGTAGCACATTCACATTCCTCGATAAGTACTTAATTTGTTGAGTTATTTTATTTCTAGCTGGCTTCAAGGAATTGCGCTAAGTCCTTAATTTCATTACTAAAATCCCTGTTTCGTTTGCCTGAAAGCGCTTGACCGCTATTCTCCCATCCTCTAAAGTGGGCATCTGTGTGAAAAAGTGTCTTTTTGTGGGAAATTTCTCCTGACTTAGCGGCGGGGGAGATGAAACCGGAAGGTCGCCGCTCATGCTCCGCTAACCCTACTGAGGTCAAAAGGTAATCCCGTGTTTCAAGGCGCGTCCGCAATCAATCTCGATGCAAAAGGCAGGATGTCTATCCCGGCCAAGCATCGTGACGCGCTCTCGATCCAATGCGAAGGCCGCCTCACCCTGACCCGCCACCCCGATGGCTGCGTCATGCTGTTCCCCCGCCCGGTGTGGGAACAGCACCGTCAACAGATTGCCCAGTGGCCGATGCAGGCCCGCGCGTGGCAACGGATATTCCTCGGTTACGCCACCGACGTCGAAATGGACACGGCCGGCCGCATCCTGATCTCGCCGGAACTGCGGGCCGCCGTCGGCCTGGAGCGCGAAGTCATGATGATGGGCATGGGCTCCCACTTCGAAATCTGGGATGCCGCCAAGCAGGCGGAAAAAGAGCAGCAGGCGATTGAAGCCGGCACCCCCGATGTACTCGCCAATTTCTCTTTCTAAGGTCCCGTGATGACATCAACATCGGTGCCTGAATTTCAGCATCGCACGGTGCTGCTTGACGAAGCGGTCGACGCCCTCGCGCTGGACGGCGCGCGCGCCGACGGCGTCTACGTCGACGGCACCTTCGGCCGTGGCGGCCATTCGCGCCTGATCCTGTCCAGGCTGGGCGCCAACGCGCGCCTGATCGCCTTCGACAAGGACCCGCAGGCCATCGCCACCGCCGAACAAATCGACGATCCGCGCTTCACCATCGTCCACGACAGCTTCGCCACGATGACGGCGGCGCTGGCCGAACGCGGCGTGGGCCAGGTCGACGGCATCCTGCTCGACCTGGGCATCTCGTCGCCGCAGGTGGACGACGCCGCGCGCGGCTTCAGCTTCCGTAACGATGGCCCGCTCGACATGCGCATGGATACCACGCGCGGCATGTCGGCGGCGGCGTGGCTCGCCACAGAAACCGAACAGACACTGGAAAAGGTGATCAAAGAATATGGGGAAGAACGGTTTGCTTTTCAGATTGCAAAGGCGATTGTTGCTCGCCGGGCAATCGAACCAATTTCAACCACACGACAGCTTGCCGGCATCGTGGCAGGCGCGGTCAAGACTCGGGAAAAGGGCAAGGATCCGGCAACCCGCACATTTCAAGCTATCCGGATTTTCATCAATAAAGAGCTTGAAGACCTCGAAGTCGGTTTGAACCAGGCCTACGCCAGCCTGGCGCCGGGCGGCATCATCGCGATCATCAGCTTCCATTCGCTGGAGGACCGCATGGTCAAGCGCTTCTTCGCGTCCAAGGCCAATGTCGAACAGCCGGACCGGCGCCTGCCGATCCGCGCGGTCGATTTGCCGCAGCCGGAGCTCAAGCTGCTGTCCAAGATGAAGCCGTCCGACGCCGAAGTCGACGCCAATCCGCGTTCCCGCTCGGCGGTGATGCGGGTCGCGCGCCGCCTGCCTATTCCGGTGGGGGCGGCATGAGCGGCAAGATCAACCTGGTGCTGGCGGCGCTGCTGGTGGGCTGCGGCCTGTCGGTCGTCAACGCGCAGTACCAGGCGCGCCACCTGTTCATCGAGCTGGAACGCTCGCAGGCGAAGGCGCGCCAGCTCGATATCGAGTGGGCGCAGCTGCAGCTCGACCAGTCGACCCTGGGCAAGCACGCGCGCATCGAGGAGATCGCGCGCCGCGACCTGGGCATGACGCCGCTGACCGCCGCGCGCACGCAGTACCTGACGCCGGAAGGATCGAAATGAGCCGCGGCAGCAATGCGAACACCTCGCGCGTAGCACGCTCCAAGGGCGTGCCGTTCTCGAAGAACCCGGTGCTGGCGGTGCGCCTGCCGGTGTGGCGTTCGCGCGTGGTGCTGTTCGTGCTGTTCTTCGCCTTCTTCGCGCTGGCCGCGCGCGCCGTGTGGCTGCAGGGCGTGTCGACCCAATTCCTGCAAAAGCAGGGCGAGATCCGCTACGCGCGCACGCTGGACCTGCCGGCCACGCGCGGCAAGATCACCGACCGTGACGGCCAGGTGCTGGCGTCGTCGGTGCCGGTCAAGGCCATCTGGGCGATCCCGGACGACGTGCAGAACGCGCCGGCCGACAAGCTCAAACAACTGGCGCAGCTGCTCGGCATGAGCAACGCCGAGCTGCAGAAAAAACTCGATTCGGACCGTGGCTTCGTTTATCTGAAGCGCCAGGTCGAGCAGGACGTGGCCGACAAGATCGTCAAGCTGGGCATCGAGGGCGTGCAGACCCGCAAGGAATACAAGCGCTTCTACCCGCAGGGCGAAGTGACGACCCACGTGGTGGGCTTCACCAACGTCGAAGACGTGGGCCAGGAATCGATGGAGCTGGCGCAGCAGAAGACCCTGGTCGGCCAGCCGGGCAGCCGCCGCGTGATCAAGGACCGCCTGGGCCACATCGTCGAGGACATCGAATCGATCCGCGAGCCGCACGACGGCAAGGACCTGACGCTGTCGATCGACAGCAAGATCCAGTACATCGCCTTCACCCAGATCAAGGACGCCGTCGAGAAGTTCAATGCCAAGGCCGGCGCCGCCGTGGTGCTGGACGTGCACACCGGCGAGGTGCTGGCGCTGGCCAACTATCCGACCTATAACCCGAACGACCGCTCCAAGCTGACCGGCGAACAGCTGCGCAACCGCGTCATGACCGACACCTTCGAGCCGGGTTCGTCGATGAAGCCGTTCCCGGTGGTGATGGCGCTGGAAGCGAAGAAGATCACCCCGCACACCATGTTCGACACCGGCAACGGCGCCATGGTCATCGGCGACCGCGTGATCCACGATACCCACGCGAACCACACGATCGACGTCCAGACCATCATTCAAAAGTCGTCCAACATCGGCACCACCAAGATCGCCATGTCGATGACGCCGCAGGACCTGTGGGAGATGTTCACCAAGCTCGGTTTCGGCCAGCAACCCAAGTGGGGCTTCCCCGGCGCCGTGGCCGGACGCGTGCGCCCATATAAATCGTGGCGCCCGATCGAGCACGCGAACATGAGCTTCGGCCAGGGCCTCTCGGTGTCGCTGATCCAGCTGGCGCGCGCCTACCTGGTGCTGGCGCGCGACGGCGACATCATTCCGCTGTCGTTCCAGAAGGTGCACGAGGCGCCGCACGGCACCCAGGTCATCAGCCCGAAAACCGCCGCCGAAATGCGCGAAATGCTGGAAATGGTGACCCTGCCCGGCGGCTCCGCCGTCAAGGCGCAGGTGCCGGGCTACCGCGTGGGCGGCAAGACCGGGACCGCGCAAAAATTCATCGGCGGGCGCTACTCGCACACCAAATACATCGGCAACTTCGTCGGCATGGCGCCGATGTCGGACCCGCGCTTCATCATCGCCGTCATGATCGACGAACCGAGCGGCCCGCTGAAATACGGCGGCGACGTCGCCGGCCCGGTGTTTTCGGCCCTGGCGGCGCAGGCCCTGCGCGCCAAGAACGTGGCGCCGGATTCGGACCTGACCCATATCATCATTCCTGAGTCAGCAGCACAGGAGAACATGTGACGACTTTTAACTTCGACCCGTCGGCCGATTTCCAGGCCATCGCGGCGGCGATCCGCAAGCTGGCGCCTGGCGCCCAGCTGGCGTCGGACTCGCGCCGCATCAAGCTGGGCGATGTGTTTTTTGCTTTCGCAGCCGACGCGGCCACCGCCGTCGACGGCCGTGGCTTCATTGATGGCGCCATCGAGCAGGGCGCGGCCCTGATCGTGCTGGACCCGGCCGGCTTCACCTGGAACGACAGCTGGAGCGTGCCGTATCTCGCCGTCGACAATCTTAAGCAGCAAGCGGGCCTGATCGCCCACGCGTTCTACCAGCAACCGGATGCGGCGATGTTCACCGTCGCCGTCACCGGCACCAACGGCAAGACCTCCAGCGCGGTGTGGCTGGGGCAGGCCTTGTCGCGCGGCGCCGAACCGGCCGCCGTCATCGGCACGCTGGGCGTGGGCGTGTTCCGCGCGCGCGGCCAGGTCGAATACGACGTCACCGGCTACACCACGCCGGACGCGGTGCTGCTGGCGCGCACCCTGGCCGACTTGCGCGACCAGGGCGCGAAGTCGCTGGCGATCGAGGCGTCGTCGATCGGCCTGGAACAGGGCCGCCTGGCCGGCATGCATTTCGACGTCGCGCTGTTCACCAACCTGACCCGCGACCACCTGGACTACCACGGCGACATGGCGGCGTATGAAGCGGCCAAGACCAAACTGTTCGACTGGCCCGGCCTGAAGACGGCCGTCGTCAACCTGGACGACCCGATGGGCTTGCGCCTGATCGCGCATCTGAAGTCGAAGGCGCCATTGGGTGGCGCCATTCCGTTGATCGGCTACACCCTGCGGGACGCCGCCGCGCAGCCGGACATCGACGGTGTGCTGATGCTGCGCGCCAGCCAGTTCCGCAGCACCCGCAGCGCCGGCACCGAATTCCATCTGGAGTCGGCGCTGGGCGTGGCGCTGATCAAAACCAAACTGGTCGGCCACTTCAACATCAGCAACGCGCTGGGCGTGATGGGCGCGATGCTGGCCAAGGGCCTGGGCTTGCGCGCCGCCATCGAGGCGGTCGAGGCGCTGCTGCCGGCACCGGGCCGCATGCAGCAGGTGGGCGGACAGGACGCGCCGATGATCGTCATCGACTACGCGCACACGCCGGACGCGCTGGAGAAAACCCTGGTGGCGCTGCGCGCCGTGGCGAGCGACCGTGGCGGGCAGCTGTGGTGCGTGTTCGGCTGCGGCGGCGACCGCGATCCGGGCAAGCGTCCGCAGATGGGCAAGATCGCGCAGATGGCCGACCACGTGCTGGTCACCAGCGACAACCCGCGCAGCGAAGATCCGCATTCGATCATCGAGCAGATCGTCGCCGGCATGGACATGAACAATCCGGCATCGACGGTGCAGACCCTGGACGACCGCGCCGCCGCGATCCTGTCGGCGATCAAGCACGCCGCCAAGCCGGATGTGATTCTGTTGGCCGGCAAGGGCCATGAGCCGTACCAGGAAATCAAGGGCAAGAAACTGCCGTTCTCCGATGTCGACCACGCGCAGCTGGCGTTGTCGGCCCGTTTAACCATGATGAGGACGAATTGATGCGTGCAGCACTCGCACAGATTCTGCCTTCCCTCCCGGGCGCGCGGCTGGTTGCCGATTCGGGTGAAGTTGTATTTGCAGGCGTGTCGACCGACAGCCGCAATGTATCCGCAGGTTCTTTGTTCGTCGCCTTGCGCGGCGAAGTATTCGACGCCCACAACTTCCTCGCGCAGGTCGCGGAGAAGGGCGTCGCCGCAGTCGTGGTCGAGGAACTTCCTGAAGGCTGGTCCTTGCCGGCGATCGTCGTTCCGAACACTTTGACGGCGTTGGGGCAGATCGCCAATCACTGGCGCCGCCAGTTCGCCGTGCCGGTCATCGGCGTCACCGGCAGCAACGGCAAGACCACGGCCAAGGAAATGATCGCGGCGATCCTGGCCGCCGCCCATGGCGAAGAAGGCCGCCTGGCCACGCGCGGCAACCTGAATAACGAAATCGGCGTACCGCTGACGCTCTTCCGCATGGAAGCGAAGCAGCAGTCGGCGGTCATCGAGATGGGCATGAACCATCCGGGCGAGATCGGCCGCCTGGTCGCCATCGCCGAGCCGACCATCGCCATGGTCAACAACGCCCAGCGCGAACACCAGGAATTCATGCATACGGTGGAAGCGGTGGCGCGCGAGAACGGCGCCGTGCTGGCCGGCCTTCCTGCCGACGGCGTGGCGGTGTTCCCGCATGGCGACGAGTTCACGCCGATATGGGAAGAGCTGTCGGCGGGGCGCCGCATGATCCGCTTCGGCCTGACCAAGGACGCCGAGGTCAGCTGCACCTTCCGTGCCGGAGACTTCGGCAGCGAGATGTTCATCACCATCCGCGCGGCCGAGGGCGTGGAGCCGGAACAGTTCTTCGTCAACCTGCAGGCGGCTGGCGAACACAATGTGCGCAACGCGCTGGCCGCCGTGGCATGCACGTACGCCGCCGGCATCGCGCTGGAAAAGATCAAGCTGGGACTCGATACCTTCGCTCCGGTCAGTGGGCGTCTGCAAAAGAAGGCCGCGGCCAACGGCGCCGTCGTCATCGACGACACCTACAACGCCAATCCGGATTCGGTGCGCGCCGCCATCGACGTGCTGTCGAAAGCGGCCGCGCCGCGTGTGCTGGTGCTGGGCGACATGGGAGAAGTCGGCACGCAAGGCCGCGAGTTTCACGAAGAGATAGGCGCTTACGCGCACAGTAAAGGCATCGAACAGGTGCTGGTCACCGGCGAACTGGCATCCCACATGAAGGGGGGCGCCATTCGCCATTTTGAACAGTTCGGCGACTTGCTGGCTGCCGTGGAGGCAGCCGTCGCACCGAATGCAACCGTATTAATCAAGGGCTCCCGCTTCATGAAAATGGAACGGGTCGTGCAGCATTTGATTGGATCGCAACAAGCTAACAAGGAAAGTCACTAATCATGCTGCTCTGGCTCGCACAGTTTTTCCAGGACGAGATCGGCCCCCTGCGGGTCTTCAACTTCATTACCTTCCGTGCCGTCTTCGCGACGGCGACGGCGCTGTTGATCGGCCTGTGCGCCGGTCCCGCCGTGATCCGCAAGCTGACCGCGATGAAGTACGGCCAGGCCGTGCGCACCGACGGTCCGCAGACCCACCTGAAAAAACACGGCACCCCGACCATGGGCGGCGTGCTGCTGCTGATTTCCATCGGCGTATCGACCCTGCTGTGGTGCGACCTGTCGAACCGTTTGATCTGGCCGGTGCTGATCGTCACGCTGGGCTTTGGCGCCGTCGGCTGGGTTGACGACTACCGCAAGGTGGTGCGCCAGGACCCGGAGGGCATGCGCTCGGCGGAAAAATACTTCTGGCAGTCGCTGGTCGGCTTGGCCGCCGCGCTGTACCTGGCGTTCTCGGTGTCCGCGCCCAACGCCGGCAAGGTGTTCGAGCTGTTCTTCGCGTGGGTGCAGTCGGGCTTCCAGATGGATTTGCCGCCGAAGGCGGACTTGATCGTCCCGTTCTTCAAGACCATCAGCTATCCGTTGGGCGTGTGGGGTTTTATCGCGTTGACATACTGTGTCATCGTCGGGACCAGCAACGCCGTTAACTTCACAGATGGCCTGGACGGCCTGGCGATCATGCCGACGATTATGGTCGGTTCGGCGCTCGGACTGTTCGCTTACCTGACCGGCAGCGCGACGTATTCGAAGTACCTGTTCATTCCGCACATTCCCGGCGCGGGCGAACTGATTATCTTCTGCGGCGCGCTGGCCGGCGCGGGTTTGGCCTTCCTGTGGTTTAACACGCACCCGGCGCAAGTGTTCATGGGCGACGTCGGCGCGCTGGCCTTGGGCGGCGCGCTGGGCACCATCGCGGTGATCGTGCGCCAGGAAATCGTGTTGTTCATCATGGGCGGTATTTTCGTCGCCGAGACGGTGTCGGTGATTATGCAGGTGGGCTGGTTCAAGTACACCAAGAAGCGTTTCGGCGTCGGCCGCCGCGTGTTCCTGATGGCGCCCTTGCACCACCACTTTGAACAAAAAGGCTGGAAAGAGACCCAGGTCGTCGTTCGCTTCTGGATTATCACGATGATGCTGGTGCTGGTTGGACTCTCTACTTTGAAACTGCGCTGATGATCTACGAAGGCAAAAACGCACTGGTACTGGGGCTCGGAGAATCGGGCCTGGCGATGGCGCTGTGGCTCGCCCGCAGCGGCGCGCGCGTGCGCGTTGCCGATACCCGTGAGTCGCCGGAGCGTTTGCCGGCGTTGAAGGAGGCGATCGCCGACGTCGAATTCGTCGCAGGTCCCGGATCTGGCTCATTCAGTGCTTCGCTGCTGGAAGGCGTGGACTTCGTCGCCGTCAGTCCCGGCCTGGCGCCATACCGAGAGCTGGCCGATATCGGCCCGGCGGCCTCCTCGGCGAATATCCCCGTCTGGGGCGAGATAGAACTGTTCGCGCAGGCGCTGGAAGCGCTGGAGAAGGAACGGGCCTACACGCCGAAGATCATCGCCATCACCGGTACCAACGGCAAGACCACCGTCACCACCCTGGTCGGCCAGCTGTGCGAGCGCGCGGGCAAGAGCGTGCGCGTGGCGGGCAATATCAGCCCGGCGGCGCTGGACGTGCTGCGCCGGGTGTTGGACGAAGACGCGTTGCCGGAGGTGTGGGTGCTTGAGCTGTCCAGCTTCCAGCTGCAAACCACCTTCACGCTGGAGCCGGATGCCGCGACGGTGCTGAACGTGACCCAGGACCATCTGGACTGGCACGGAGACATGCCGTCCTACGCCGCCGCCAAGCACCGCGTCTTCGCTGCGGACACCGTGCGCGTGCTCAATCGCGACGACGCCACCGTCATGCGCATGGCCAGCGCCACCGGCCAGAACGTCACCTTCGGCACCGACGCGCCAACCTTGCGCGACGATTTCGGCCTGAACAACGAGCGCGGCGTGTTGTGGCTGGCGACGGCGATTCCGTCCGAAGAGGAAGCCGAGCCGAAAAAACGCAAGAAGAACGATTCGCCGCCACCGCCGGTCGAGTGCATGGTCAAGAACCTGATGCCGGCCGACGCGCTGCAGATTCGCGGCGTGCACAACGCCGCCAACGCGCTGGCCGCGCTGGCGCTGTGCCGCGCGATCGATCTGCCATTGGCGCCGCTGCTGCATGGCCTGCGCGAGTATCGCGGCCAGCCGCACCGCGTGGAGCTGGTCGGCGCGATCAACGAAATCGAATACTACGACGACAGCAAGGGTACCAACGTCGGCGCCACCGTGGCCGCGTTGAATGGCCTGGGCAAGGCCTTCACCGGCGCCGACCAGCGCCTGCTGGTGATCATGGGCGGCGACGGCAAGGGCCAGGACTTCGCGCCGCTGGCCGAACCGGTGTCGCGCTACGCGCGCGCCGTGTTGCTGATCGGCCGCGACGCGCCGCTGCTGCGCGCCGCGCTGGAGCCGTCCGGTGTTGAGCTGGAGGACTGCGGCACCGACCTGCCGCTGGCCGTCAAGCGCGCCGCCGAACTGGCCAAGGGCGGCGACGCCGTGCTGCTGTCGCCGGCCTGCGCCAGCATGGACATGTTCAAGAACTACGCGCATCGCGCCCAGGTGTTTATCGACACCGTGCGCGATATCGCCCTCGACAACGGACAGGAGATCTGATGGCGCTCCAGATGCCGTTCCGTTTTGGCGCGAAATCGGCGGTTCCGTCGATAGACAGCCGCGCGCGGCAATCGAAGATGATGGAGTACGACCAGCCGCTGGTCTGGGTCACCCTGTTGCTGATGCTGCTGGGGATGGTGATGGTGTATTCGGCCTCGATCTCGCTGCCCGATTCGCCCAAGTTCGCCAACTACATCCGCTGGCAGAACACGTACTTCCTGCAGCGCCAGGCGATGTTCGTCGTGGTCTCGCTGATCATCGGCCTGTTCGTGTTCCGTACCCGAATATCGACTTTGCAGAAGGCGGCGCCTTACCTGTTCATCGCCACGCTGGTGCTGCTGGTGATGGTGCTGATTCCAGGCCTCGGTTCGGTCGTCAACGGCAGCCGCCGCTGGCTGTCGCTGGTGGTGATCAAGATCCAGCCGTCGGAATTGATGAAGGTCGTCGCGGTGCTGTACGCCGCCGACTACACGGTGCGCAAGCAGGAATACATGCACAAGCTGACCAAGGGCTTCATGCCGATGGCGGCGGCGGTCGGCTTCGTCGGCCTGTTGCTGCTGCTGGAGCCGGACCTGGGCGCGTTCGGCGTGATCGTCTGCATCGCGATGGGCATCCTGTTCCTGGGCGGGATCAACGCCATCTGGTTCGGCGGCATCGGCGTCATGCTGGTGGCGATCTTCGGATCGATCATCGCGCTGTCGAAATTCCGCCGCGAGCGCTACTTCGCCTACCTGAATCCGTGGGAAGAGGACAACGCGTTGAACAAGGCCTACCAGCTGACCCACTCGCTGATCGCCTTCGGACGCGGCGAGATCTTCGGCGTTGGCCTGGGCGGCAGCGTCGAGAAGCTGCACTACCTGCCGGAGGCGCACACCGACTTCCTGATGGCGGTGATCGGCGAGGAACTGGGCCTGGTGGGCGTGCTGGTGGTGATCGGCTGTTTCTACTGGATCGTCAAGCGTGCCTTCGATATCGGCCGCCAGGCCATCGCCATCGACCAGACCTTCGCCGGCCTGACGGCCAAGGGCATCGGCATCTGGATCGGCGTGCAGACGTTTATTAACATGGGCGTGAACCTTGGCCTGCTGCCGACCAAGGGCCTGACCCTGCCGCTGATGAGCTATGGCGGCACGGGTGTTGTGATTAACTGCGTCGGACTCGCGATCCTGCTCCGGATCGACTACGAGAACCGGGTCCTGATGCGCGGTGGCAGATTATGAAAAAGTTGATGATCATGGCGGCCGGCACCGGCGGCCACATTTTCCCCGGCCTGGCGATCGCGCAGACGATGCGCGCGCGCGGCTGGGACGTGACCTGGCTGGGCACCTCGGCCGGCATGGAGCAGGAACTGGTGCCGAAACACGGCATCGCGATGGACAGCATCGATTTCACCGGCATGCGCGGCAAGGGCTTGAAGCACTCGCTCGGCGGCGCTTTGAAGATGGTCAAGGCCTTCATCGCCTGCCGCGGCTACATCGGCAGCCGCAAGCCGGACGTGGTGCTGGGCATGGGCGGTTACGTGACGGTGCCGGGCGGCCTGATGGCGCGCATGGGCGGCGTGCCGCTGGTGCTGGTCAATGCCGACGCCGCGCTGCTGTTGTCGAATAAGACGCTGGTGCCGTTCGCGGACCGCGTGTGCTTCGGCTTCCCGGCCGATTTCGGCAAGGCCGCCGGCAAGGCGGTCGTCACCGGCAATCCGGTGCGCAAGGAGATTCTGGACATGCCCGCGCCGGAGCAGCGTTTCGCCGGGCGCGAAGGTCCGCTGCGGATACTGGTGGTCGGCGGCAGTTTGGGCGCGAAAGCGCTCAACGACAACCTGCCGGCCGCGCTGGCGCTGATCCCGGCCGGACAGCGTCCACTGGTGACGCACCAGTCGGGCAAGAAGAACATCGATGCGCTGCGCGCGTCGTACGCGCAGGCTGGCGTGCAGGCCAATGTGGTCGATTTCATCGACGACATGGCCGCCGCCTACAGCAGCGCCGACGTGGTGATCTGCCGTGCCGGCGCGATCACCGTGTCGGAGCTGACCGCCGCCGGCGTGGCCAGCGTGCTGGTGCCGCTGGTGGCGTCGACCACCAGCCACCAGCGCGACAACGCGCAGTGGATGGCGAAGCAGAACGCGGCGATCCACATGCCGCAGACGGAAATGAGCGCGCAAAGTGTGGCGACGCTGCTGGAAACGCTGACCCGCAACGCCTGCCTGATGATGGCGACGGCGGCGCACAAGGTCGGCAAACGCGATTCGAACGAATCGATCGCCCAGGTATTGGAACAATCGGTAAAGGTTAAAGGTTAAGCAGTGAAGCATAAAGTACAGAACATACACTTCGTCGGCATCGGCGGCAGCGGCATGAGCGGCATCGCCGAAGTGCTGCTCACGCTCGGCTACACCGTCTCCGGCTCGGACCTGGGCAGCAACGCTGTCACCCAGCGCCTGGCGGACATGGGCGCGAAAGTGTTCCAGGGCCACGCGACCGAAAACATCGGCGACGCCGACGCCGTCGTGACCTCGACCGCTGTACAACAGGACAATCCGGAAGTCGTGGCGGCGCGCAGCCGCAAGATCCCTATCGTTCCGCGCGCGGTGATGCTGGGCGAGTTAATGCGCCTCAAACGCGGCATCGCCATCGCCGGCACCCACGGCAAGACCACCACCACCAGCCTGGTGGCGTCGGTGCTGGCCCAGGGGGGCCTCGATCCGACCTTCGTCATCGGCGGCCGCCTGACTTCCGCCGGCGCCAACGCGAAACTGGGCAGCGGCGAATATCTGGTGGCGGAAGCCGACGAATCGGATGCGTCGTTCCTGAACCTGACGCCGATGATCGAGGTGATCACGAACATCGACGCCGATCACATGGAAACCTACGAGCACGATTTCGAAAAGCTCAAGCAGGCCTTCGTCCACTTCACGCACCGCCTGCCGTTCTACGGCCGCGCCATGCTGTGCATCGACGACGCCAACGTGCGCTCGATCATTCCGCACGTGACCAAGCCGGTGACCACCTACGGCTTCCACGAGGACGCGGAAGTGCGCGCCGTGAACGCCCGCGCGGTCGGCGTGGAGATGCATTTCACCGTCATCCAGGAAGGTTATCCGGACCTGGACGTGGTGCTGAACCAGCCCGGCATGCACAACGTGCAAAACGCCTGCTCGGCGATCGCCATCGCCCGCGAGATCGGTATCGAGGATAGCGCCACCCAGGCCGGCCTGGCCGGATTCGCCGGTGTCGGCCGCCGCTTCACCAAGTACGGCGAGGTCGCCATTCCCGGCGGCGGCAGCTTCACGCTGGTGGACGATTTCGGCCACCACCCGCTGGAAATGGAAGTGACCACCGGCGCCGCGCGCGCCGCCTATCCGGGCCGGCGCCTGGTGCTGGCCTTCCAGCCGCACCGCTACAGCCGCACGCGCGACCTGTTCGAGGACTTCGTGAAGGTATTGGGCACGCCCGACGTGCTGGTGCTGGCCGAGGTCTACGCCGCCGGCGAGGCGCCTATCGTGGCGGCCGACGGCCGCGCGCTGGCGCACGCCTTGCGCGCACGCGGCAAGACGGAACCGATTTTTGTTGAGGCAATCGGCGATATGCCGGAAACCATCATGAACGTAGTGCGCGACGGCGACGTCGTCATGACCATGGGCGCAGGCTCGATCAGCGGCGTCCCGGCGAAACTGACTAATTATCCAAAGGTCTGATCGTGAACCAGCTAACTCCTATCGATGTAAAAACTTTCGGCAAAGTCGGCGTGCTGCTCGGCGGCCGCTCGGCCGAGCGCGAAGTGTCCCTGATGTCCGGCACCGGCGTGCTGGCCGCGTTGCAAAGCAAGGGCGTCGACGCCCATCCTTTCGACACGGCGGAACGCTCGCTGGCCGAACTGGCGGCGGAAAAATTCGACCGCGTGTTCATCGCGCTGCATGGCCGTTACGGCGAAGACGGCAGCCTGCAGGGCGCTCTGGAATTGCTGGGCATTCCGTACACTGGCAGCGGCGTGATGGCCAGCTCGGTGGGCATGGACAAGATCACCACCAAAATCGTTTGGCTGGCCGCCGGCCTGCCGACGCCGAACTACGCAGTGCTGAATGCGAGTTCGGATCTGGCCCAGATCACGGCGGATCTGGGCCTGCCGCTGATCGTCAAGCCGCCCCACGAGGGCTCGACCATCGGCATCACCAAGGTCAACGCGGCCGGGGAATTCAAGGCCGCCTACGATATCGCCGCCGCGCTGGACGACTCGGTGCTGGCGGAGGAATTCGTCACCGGCCGCGAGTTCACGGTCGCGATGCTGGGCGGCGGCGCCGACGCGCGGCCGCTGCCGATCGTCGAGATCATCGCGCCGGCCGGCAATTACGACTACCAGAACAAGTACTTCACCGACGACGTCAAATACGTTTGCCCGGCGGTGCTGCCGGAGGCGCTGACCGCCGAGATGCAGCGCATCGCCGTCGAAGCGTACCGCGCGCTCGGCTGCGAGGGCTGGGGGCGGGTCGACGTGCTGCTGCGCGAACGCGATCAGAAGCCGTTCCTGCTGGAGGTGAACACCTCGCCCGGCATGACGACGCACTCGCTGGTGCCGATGGCGGCGCGCGCGACGGGCATCAGCTATGAAGACCTGTGCGTGGAGATTTTGCGCACGGCCCGTTTGAAGATGAAGGGATAAGTATCAGATGTGGCAAGACGCTAAAGCCTTGAATGCGACCGCCAACGGCATATTCGCCCTGGTGCTGTTGGCATGCATCGCCGCCGGCGTGTGGTGGGTGGCGCAGCGCCCGGCGTTCAACCTGCGCACGATACGTATCGAGAGCATCGGGCATGACGAGTTACAGCACGTGAACCACCTGACCCTGCGGAACAACGCGCTGGGCCGCATCAAGGGCAACTTCTTCACGACCAACCTGGACGCGGTGCGCCAGGCGTTCGAGTCGGTGCCCTGGGTGCGCCGCGCGACGGTGCGCCGCGAGTGGCCGGACCAGTTGATCGTGGCGCTGGAGGAGCATGAGGCACTGGGCACGTGGGGCGAGGACGGCCGGCTGCTGTCGGTCAAGGGCGATGTGTTCACCGCCAATTTGGCCGAGGCGGAAGAGGACCACGAGCTGCCGGCGTTCGACGGGCCCGATGGCAGCGAGAAGGAAGTGCTGTCGCGTTACGCGGAGCTGCGCGGCTGGTTCGCGCCGCTCAAGCTGGTGCCCGAGGCGCTGTCGCTGTCGAGCCGCTACGCGTGGACGGTGCGGCTGAATAACGGCATGAGCGTGGCGCTGGGGCGCGAGCAGACCAGCACCACGTTGAAGGAAAGGGTGGACCGGCTGACGGGGATTTATCCGCAACTGGTGGAGCACTTGCCCGATATAGAGACGATAGATATGCGGTACCAGAACGGCCTGGCCCTGAGCGCGGCGGGATTGAAGATCCCGAAAGAGGGCGCCAAGCCAAAAGCGGCAGCAAAAAAAACGATAAGCGTTAAACCCCAACACTAGGTAGCAACAGACATGACAAAAGACGCTAAAAACCTGATCGTCGGTCTCGACATCGGCACCTCGAAAGTGGTGGCCGTGGTGGCCGAGGTGATGGGCGATGGACGCCACGAGGTGATCGGGCTGGGTCAGCACGAATCGAAAGGCCTGAAGAAGGGCGTGGTGGTCAACATCGAAGCGACCGTCGAATCGATCCAGCGCGCGCTGGAAGAAGCGGAGCTGATGGCCGACTGCAAGATCCGCAATGTCTATGCGGGCATCGCGGGCAGCCATATCCGCAGCTTCAATTCGAGCGGCATGGTGGCGATCAAGGAAAAGGAAGTGACGGCGACCGACGTGGCGCGCGTCATCGAAACGGCAAAGGCGGTTAACATCCCGACAGACCAGCAGCTGCTGCATACGGTGCCGCAGGAGTTCATCGTCGACAGCCAGGAAGATGTGCGCGAACCGATCGGCATGAGCGGCATCCGCCTTGAAGTGAAAGTCCATATCGTCACCGGCGCCGTGTCGGCGGTGCAGAACATTGTCAAGTGCGTGCGCCGCTGCGGACTGGAAGTGTCGGACCTGATCCTGCAGCCCATGGCCTCGGCCGACGCGGTGCTCACTCCCGACGAAAAAGAGCTGGGTGTTGTGCTGATCGATATCGGCGGCGGCACCACCGACGTGGCGGTGTTCTCCGACGGCGCGATCCGCCACACCGCCGTGATCCCGATCGCCGGCGACCAGATCACCAACGACATCGCGATGGCGCTGCGCACGCCGACCTCGGAAGCCGAAGAGATCAAGATCCGCTACGGCGTGGCCAAGCAGGTGCTGGCCGATCCGGGCGAGAGCCTGGAGGTGCCGGGACTGGGCGACCGTGGTCCGCGCAACCTCTCGCGCCAGGCGCTGGCGGCGGTGATCGAGCCGCGCGTCGAGGAGCTGTTCGCGATGGTGCACCAGGTGGTGCGCGAATCCGGCTACGAGGGCGTGCTCTCGTCGGGCATCGTACTGACCGGCGGCACGGCGATCATGCCGGGCATGGTCGAAATGGCGGAAGACATCTTCCTCAAGCCGGCGCGCCTTGGCACGCCGGACTATCGTGGCCAGTTGGCCGACGTGGTGCGCAGCCCGCGCTACGCGACCGTGCTTGGCCTGTTGTTGGAAGCGAAAAAGCAGTACCTGCGTGGTCACATCGTCACGCGGCAGGATGGGTCGGTGAAGGCGGTATGGCAGCGCATGAAGGAATGGTTCTTAGGTAATTTCTAAAGCAGCACGAGTAAAAACACGGGTGGTTTTTCACCAAACTTTTTTTTAAATTGAAACCGCAGTTTTCAATCCCCAGTTCTTCTACCAATATGAGGACTGGCGCTTGAAAACCGCATTCTGATAGGGAGCACATCATGGAGTTTGATATGGTCGATAACGCAGCTTTGGGCACCGTCATCAAGGTCGTCGGAGTCGGCGGAGCAGGTGGCAATGCAGTTCAACACATGATCGTTAAAGGCATGTCCGGCGTGGAGTTCATCGCCGCTAACACCGACGCGCAGGCGCTGTCGACCTCGCGCGCACACAACGTCATCCAGATCGGCGAGACCGGCCTGGGTGCGGGTATGAAGCCCGACGTCGGCCGCAAGCTGGCCGAGGAATCGCGTTCGCGCATCGAGGACGCGCTGCGCGGCGCGCACATGGTATTCATCGCCGCAGGCATGGGCGGCGGCACCGGCACCGGCGCCGCGCCGATCGTGGCCGAAGTGGCCAAGTCGCTCGGCGCGCTGACCGTGGCGGTGGTATCGAAGCCGTTCTCGCACGAAGGCCAGAAGTGCATGGACATCGCCGACGAAGGCCTGGAGCAGCTGTCGGAACACGTCGACTCGCTGATCGTGATCCTGAACGAGAAGCTCGAAGAGATCTACGAAGACGAATCGCTGATCGAGTGGCTGCAGCACGCCGACGATGTGCTGAACAACGCCGTCGCCGGTATCGCCGAGATCATCAACGTTCCGGGCCACATCAACGTCGACTTCAACGACGTCAAGACCATCATGGGCGAGCAGGGCAAGGCCATGATGGGCACCGCGACCGCGTCGGGCATCGACCGCGCGCGTATCGCGGCCGAACAGGCGGTGGCTTCGCCGCTGCTGGACGGCGTCGATCTGTCGGGCGCGCGCGGTGTGCTGGTCAACGTGACCGCAAGCCGTGGCCTGAAGGGTAAGGAGATCAAGGAAGTCATGGCGGCGGTGCGCGCCTTCGCGGCGCCGGACGCTTCGATCGCTCAGGGTATCGCCTACGACGACACGATGGGCGACGAGATCCGCGTCACCGTGGTGGCCACTGGCCTGGGCAAGAACAAGAAGCACGTGCAGCTGGTGCCGCAGCAGTTGCTGCGCACCGGTACCCACAACAGCCCGATGATGCCTTCGGGCGCCCTGGGCGGCGCGGCGTCGGCCGGCGTGTCGATGGGTGCGACCGGCGGCATGGGCGGCGGTGGCGCCCCGGCCTTCGACGGCATGAAGGCGCCGGCGGTATGGCGTCGCGAGTCGGCCTCCGAGCAGGTGCGCGCGATGGAGAAGAACGGCATGGAGACCTACGACATTCCAGCCTTCCTGCGCAAGCAGGCCGACTAAGAGTCGATCAGGGCTCACCGGGAGTCAACCGGGGCCATCCCGCACGATCGTGCAGGATGGCCGGGGTTCAGGCATACTGTGCGTTCTATGCCGGGAAGAGCCGCGCTTGTCGCGGCTTTTCCACGTTCACTACCCCAACAAAAGGAGTCACACATGACCATCAAGATTGGCGATACCCTGCCGGAAGGCACCCTGTCCGAATTCGTCGAAACCGAAACCGAAGGCTGCTCGCTCGGCCCGAATACGTTCAATGTGCAAGACTTGGTAAAGGGCAAGAAAATCGCGATTTTCGGCCTGCCAGGCGCCTACACCCCGACCTGCTCGGCACAGCACGTGCCAGGCTACGTCAAGCACGCCGCCGACCTGAAGGCCAAGGGCGTCGATGAAATCTGGTGCATCTCGGTCAACGACGCGTTCGTCATGGGCGCATGGGGCCGCGACCAGAAGGCCACCGGCATCGTCCGCATGATGGCTGACGGCAACGCCGCCTACAGCAAGGCGCTGGGCCTGGACGCCGACTTCAGCAAGCACGGCATGGGCACGCGCTCGCAGCGTTATTCGATGCTGGTCGAAGACGGCGTTGTCAAGCAACTGAACGTGGAACAAGGCGGCAAGTTCGAAGTGTCGAACGCCGAGACCCTGCTGGGCCAGGCGTAAGCCGGCCTTATGCGGTAAAGAAGGCGCCGGAGACGGCGCCTTTTTTTTCGTCCGCCGGTTTAGTCGATGCCGCCGGCGTTATGGGTGGCTTTGAACAGCGTCGAGTCTATCGTGAACGAGCCGTCGTCCTGGACGTCGAAGTAGGTCCGCGTTTCCTCCGGCGCGCTGGCGAACAGGCTGCGGATCGCCGCCACCCGCTCGGCCGGCGTCCGCATGCGCGCGGTCCACTCGTCGAATACCATTTGCAGCTTCCAGTCGCCGGCGCGCTCCGGCTGGAAGCCTGCCGCCTGCAGCATCGCGGTCCATTCGGACGGGCGGTAGTCGCGCACGTGCGAGCCGTCGCGCAGCAGTTCGACCGCCTGCAAGGTGGTGTCGTGCAGCGGCACCTCCGGCGCGGTGATGTCGATGACGACCAGCAGGCCGCCGGGCTTGAGCACGCGTTTGACCTCGCGCAGCGCCGCCGGCACGTCGAACCAGTGGTGCGCCGAGAAGCGCGTGACGACCATGCAGAACGAGGCGTCGGCGAACGGCAGGCTGGCGACGTTGCCTTGCTCGGTGACGATGTTGTGCAGCCCGCGCTGGTGCGCCGCGCCGGCCACCACGGCCAGCATTTCAGACGACAGGTCGAACGCGGTGACCGATCGCGCGACCGGGGCGACGGCGAAGCTGGCGTGGCCGGCGCCGCATCCAAGATCGAGCACCAGCGGTTTTCCCAGGCCGGCGGCCAGTTCGCGCAGCGCGGCCAGGTCGGCGCCCTGGGCGTGGACGGCGCTGCTCAGGTAGGCGCTGGCGGTGGGGCCGAATTGCTGGGCGACGACGGCTTGCTGTTGCATTTTATTTCTCCTGAAATGGGCGGGTCAGGGCAGAATAGGCGGGTTTGTATCCTGTAACAAGACAAGTACTTATCCTGGTATAAAAACCACCATGCAAAACAAGCTAGGCGATTTCATCCGCGCGCATCGGGAGCGCACCACGCCGGCCAGCGTCGGGCTGCCGGGCGGGGGACGGCGCCGCACGCCGGGGCTCAGGCGCGAGGAGCTGGCCCAGCTGTGCGGGGTCAGCCCGACATGGCTGACATGGCTGGAGCAGGGCAGGCCGGTGTCGGCGTCGGGCAAGATGCTGGCCCGGTTGGCCGAGGTGCTGCAGTTGAGCGCGGCCGAGCGCGGCTATTTGTTCAGCCTGGCCGAGCGGCTCGACCCGCAGGGCGAGGCCGACGGCGTCCCGCTCGACGTGGCGCTCGACGCGATCGTGGCGGCGGTGGATGCGCCGGCCTATATTCTCGACCTGCGCTGGGACGCGGTGGCGTGGAACGGCGCGGCGGCGCGGTTGTTCGCCGGTTGGCTCGATGGACCGTCGCCGAATCTGCTGCGCTTCATGTTCCAGTCGGCGGCGGCGCGCGGGTTGATCGTCGATTGGCCCGAGCGTGCGCGGCGGCTGGTGGCCGAGTTCCGCGCCGACATCGGCAAGCACGCCGAGCAGCCGGCGGTGCGGGAATTGATCGCCGACGTGGCGCGCGACAGCGCCGAGTTCCGCCAGCTGTGGCGCCTGCAGGATGTGGTGGGAAGGGAGGGCGGGTTGCGACGTTTCAAGTCGCTTGAAGGCCGCGAACTCAGCTTCAGCCAAGTAACGCTGCATCTGGCCAAGCGCCACGATCTGAAGCTGGTGATGCTGTTGCCGGTTTGAACCGGATTGGGGCCCGGGCAATGCGAAAAGCAAGGATCCACGTAGGGCGGATTAGGCGGAACGCCGTAATCGGCCATGCATGAGCCGCTGCCGGCACCGCGATGTCATGGATAAAAACGGGCGCTATGTCGAGATCGTGTAGAAATGGTGGACCTGACCCTGGAGCTAATGCGGCAGGTAGCGCCCCAGCTCCATGGCGACCAGGCGCTTTTGATGTGGCGTGAGAAAACCACCCAGCGGTACCGGCGCCGACAACCCCTCCGCCTGCAATCGGATCGGATCGCTATCCCGCCTCGGCGGCAGCAATCGCGTGCTCCACGGTTTGAGCAGATGGCGCCGGCAACGCCGCGCGCGGCGCTGTTCGATGAAGATGGCGGCCTCGGAGATCTCGATGCGGTCGTAGTCGCCGGCGTGGCGCGCATGATAGCGCAGGCACGCGGCCAGCGCGCCCAGTTCCAGCGCCGCGTATGCCAGCATATGCCAGTAACCCCACCATAGAAATGTCGCGGCCACTAGCAGGGTTGGCGCGCACACGGTGGCGAACAGCAGCCCGATCTGGCGCTGGTTCAGCACGCCGCGCCGCTGCAACAGCCAACTGCGTCGTTCGGAGGGCACATCACGCGGCATCGCTCGCTCCCATTCAAACCACCTGCGGCGGTTTTTCGAAGGTGTGGAACGGCGCCGGACTCGGCACCGTCCATTCCAGGCCTTCGGTGCCTTCCCACGGCTTGGCCGGGGCCGGCTTGCCGCCGCGGAGGGTCGGCAGCACGATGGCGAACAGGAAGTATACCTGTGTCAGCCCGAACAGCAAGGCGCCCACCGTGGCCACCTGGTTGTAGTCGGTGAACTGGGTCGAGTAGTCGGCGTAGCGGCGCGGCATGCCGGCCAGCCCGAGGAAGTGCATCGGGAAGAAGGTGACGTTGACCCAGACCAGTGAATTCCAGAAGTGGAAGGCTGCGCGCCATTCGTCGACCATGTGCCCGGTCCACTTCGGCACCCAGTAGTAGCCGGCGAACAGCGCGAACAGCGAGCCGGCCACCAGCACGTAGTGGAAGTGGGCGACGACGTAATACGTGTCGTGCACCTGGATGTCGATCGGCGCGACCGTCAGGATCAGGCCGGAGAAGCCGCCTATCGTGAACACCCACAGGAAGCCCACCGCGAACAGCATCGGCGCCTCGAACGTCATGGCGCCGCGCCACATCGTGGCGATCCAGTTGAAGACCTTGACGCCGGTGGGCAACCCACCAGCGCTTCGTCGATCGTTTCGATGGCCATCATCGCCCCCTCTGAGTCAGTCCAGCTTATGACGGATGAGGGGGCGCGCATGTCACCTTGCGCGCCGCGTGATTGTAGGCGGCGGCGCTGGCGTTTTTTCGGAAAAATCCGGGGAGGAGTGCGGCAAAACACCTCAGGTGTTGGGCGCCGTCCACACCAGGTTCCACAGGTGGCCGTCGAGATCCTCGAAGCCCTGGTCGTACATGAAGCCGTGATCCTCGGGCGGATGCGGGGTGCGCCCGCCGGCGGCGACCGCTTTGGCGATCAGGCGGTCCAGCTCGTCGCGGCTCTCGCAGCTCAGGCAGATGATGACTTCATTGGCTTCCCTGGCCTGCGCGAGCGGCTTGTCGATCAGGGACTGGAAGAAGGCTTCGGTCATCAGCATGGCATAAATGCTGTCGTCCACGATGACCATGAAGGCCGCGTCCTCGCTGCTGAACTCTGGATTGAAGCTGAAGCCCAGCGCGGAAAAGAAGGCCTTGGACTTGTCGAGGTCCTTGACCGCGAGGTTGAAGATGATCTGTTTGTTCATGACGTCCCCATGTCGAAAAGTGGATGAATAAAGGGTATTTCATGGGGACGACGAATGAAAGCGTGCGACATCGACAAGCCGATGAAAATTTTTTGCCGAGTCTTGCGGCCGGCCATGCCGTAGACCGCCCGGGTTGCCGACGTCACCTGCTGCAGGGAAATTATCAACTTGCTATAATCACAGCCGATCACGGCGCCGATGTCTATCCCGCGCCGCCGCGATCCTGGCTCCGGACGTCGCCATGATGACGTTCCCAGTGGCCCGATGCCGGCCCGTAGCAAGGAGCTTCCTCTGTCTTCCGTTTCCACCATCTCCCGTAAAGAAAACCTGCACAGCATCTACGCGATGCTGATCGCCGTAGCCATGTTCTCGTTCATGGACACGGCCATGAAGCTGCTGTCCGCCCACTATCCCGCCATGCAGGTGACGGCGTTGCGGGCGCTGAGCTCGCTGCCGCTGCTGTGCGGCTACATCATTTATCGCGGCGCCTTCCGTGGCATCTTCGAGGTCCGCTGGTCGATGCAGATTTTCCGCGCCGTGCTTGGCATCGCCATGCTGACCACCTTCGCCTTCGGCCTGAAGTCGCTGTCGCTGGCGGAGGCGTATTCGATTTTCTTCATCGCGCCGTCGCTGATCACCGCGCTGTCGGTGTTCGTGTTGAAGGAGAAGGTCGGCCCGGGCCAATGGGTCGCCATCGTCGTCGGCCTGGTCGGCGTGCTCGTCGTGCTGCGTCCGGAAGGCACCGGCTTCCTGACCATCGGCGGCCTGGCCGTGCTGGGCGCGGCAGCCTGTTATGCGATGTCCGCCATCGCCGCCCGCGTGCTGGCGCGCACCGATAGCACCGAGTCGATGATGTTTTGGCTGCTGACCATGATGGCGGCCGGCGCGGTGGCGCTGTCGTGGCGCAACTGGGTGCCGGTGCGCGCCGAGGACGGTTGGGTGCTGCTGGCGCTGGCGTTGTCGGGCTTCTTCGGTCAGCTTGCCATCACCAAGGCCTTCAGCACCGGCAAGGCGTCGGTGGTGGCGCCGTTCGAGTACTCGGCGCTGGCCTGGGGCGTGGCGATCGACTGGCTGCTGTGGCAGACGCTGCCCGACGGCTATACCTTGCTGGGCGCCGGCATCATCATCGCCAGCGGCATTTACCTGGTGCGGCGCGAGGCGGTGCATGTCGAGGCCGAGCATCCTTGATCCTGGGAAATGCCGGCCGCAGCGCGGCGATCTCAACTTCGCTATAATCGGACCATGTTAAAACAACGCACCATCAAAGAACTGGTCCGCACCACGGGTGTCGGCCTGCACTCCGGCACCAAGGTCGAGCTGACCCTGCGCCCGGCCGAGCCCGATACGGGCATCGTTTTCCGCCGGGTCGACCTGTCGCCCGTCGTCGAATTCCCCGCCAGCGCCATGGCCGTCGGCGACACCCGCATGGCGTCGGTGCTGGTCAAGGACGGCGCCCGGGTCTCGACCGTCGAGCACCTGATGTCGGCCTGCGCCGGTCTCGGCATCGACAACCTGTACATCGAGGTCAGCGCCGAGGAAATCCCGATCATGGACGGCTCGGCATCGTCGTTCGTGTTTCTGCTGCAGCAAGCCGGCGTGCTCGAGCAGCCGGCCGCGAAGAAATTCATCCGCGTGCTGAAACCGGTGGAAGTGCGCGAAGGCAAGGGCGACAAGGAAAAATGGGCGCGCCTGACCCCGCACAACGGCTTCAAGCTGGACTTCTTCATCGAATTCAACCATCCGGCGGTCGACGGCACGCAGCAGCGCGCCAATGTCGACTTCGGCGATGTCTCCTATGTGCACGACGTGGCGCGTGCCCGCACCTTCGGCTTCATGCAGGATGTGGAGATGTTGCGCGGCATCGGTCTGGCGCGCGGCGGTTCGCTCGAGAACGCCATCGTGATGGACGAGTACCGCATCCTCAATTCGGACGGCCTGCGCTATGACGACGAGTTTGTGCGCCATAAGATTCTGGACGCGATCGGCGATTTGTATCTGGTCGGGCATCCGCTGCTCGCCAGTTATGAGGCGCACAAATCCGGCCACGCACTGAACAACCAGCTGTTGCTGGAGTTGCTCAAGCACCCGGATGCGTATGAAATCGTCTCGTTCGAGACCAATGAATCGGCGCCGCCGTCGTATCTGCGCCAGATGGCGCGGGAGTGGGCGCTAACTTAACCTTGATTGAACCCTGAACGACGGGGTCGTACCCCGTACGGGGTACGACCCCAGACATACCGCAGTGCGGGTTTAAGCCGGGCGGCGCCGTGCCACCATGGCCTTTAGCGCCGCGATCAGCGTGGCGTTTTGCGGCGTGTCCTCCAGCGTGTCGCCCAGCGCGTCGAAGGCCGTCACGGCCGCTTCCGGCAGCGACAGCGCCCGCATCTGCTCCTTGATCTCGGCCGGCTTGGTCATCTGCACCCGCAGCTTGACGCCGTGCACCTGCCAGCCGCGCCGCGCCAGGGTCTCCTGCAGCTTGGGGATTTGCTGCTTCAGCTTAGCCGCGAGGGAGGCGTTCGGCAGCGACAAGGTCAGCTGGCCGTCGTCGAAAGCCAGGATTTCGCAGTACTTGAACATCGCCGGCAAGGCGATCGCACAATCTTTTTGCAGCGCCGCCATGCGCTCGATGGCCGGCATCATGGCCGCCAATTTGTCGTCGCGGCGCAGGAAGTCGGTCGCGCCGACCGGGGTGCGGCGGTTGATCGATAGATTGGAGGAATTGAATCGCATGCGGCGAACCATATCACGGCGCCGGATTCCCGTCATCAGCCCGCTTGGCCGACGGCCTTGCGTGCGTCGCCCACCGATAAATTAGGTTGATTTAGTGACATTGTTTACGCTTGGGGTATTGTTATATAGGCCAATAACCCAACCTTGGCACGGACGCATGATAAAATCACCGTCTTTTGCCATAGTCGAACTCCGTGCGGTAAGGCGTTTTTCACCTACAGAGCTTTTTTTAACGGCGTTTTTTCAAGAATTCAAGCATGTCATTACTGACCCAGATTTTCGGCAGCCGCAACCAGCGTCTGCTCAAGCAATACCAAAAAACGGTACGCGAGATCAATGCGCTCGAGCCGGCGATGGAAAAACTGTCGGATGCCGAGCTGCAAGCGAAGACGCCCGCCTTCAAGGCGCGCATCGCCAACGGCGAGACGCTCGACGCGCTGTTGCCCGAGGCGTTCGCCGTCTGCCGCGAAGCGAGCAAGCGCGTCTTCAAGATGCGCCATTTCGACGTTCAATTGCTTGGCGGTATGGTTCTGCACTTCGGCAAGATCGCCGAAATGGGCACGGGCGAGGGCAAGACCCTGACCGCGACCCTGCCGGCCTACCTGAACGCGCTGTCGGGCAAGGGCGTGCACATCGTCACCGTCAACGACTATCTGGCCCAGCGCGACGCCGAGACCATGGGCAAGCTGTACGCCTGGCTCGGTCTGACCACCGGCATCAACCTGTCGCAGATGGAGCACTCCACCAAGCAGGCTGCCTACGCGTCGGACATCACCTATGGCACCAACAACGAATTCGGTTTCGACTACCTGCGCGACAACATGGTGTTCGAGGCCAGCGACCGCGTCCAGCGCGCGCTCAACTTCGGCATCGTCGATGAAGTCGACTCGATCCTGATCGACGAAGCCCGCACCCCGCTGATCATCTCCGGCCAGGCCGAGAACCATACGGACCTGTACCACAAGATCAACGAGCTGCCGCCGCTGCTCACGCAGCAGATCGGCGAAGAGACGTCGGACGGCAAGGGCAAGGTCGAAGTCCCGGGCGACTACGTCAAGGACGAAAAAGCCCACTCGGTGCTGCTGACCGAAGCCGGCCACGAAAAAGCCGAAGCGATCCTGACCAAAATGGGTCTGCTGCCGGAAGGCGCCTCGCTGTACGACTCGGCCAACATCACCCTGGTGCACCACCTGTACGCGGCGCTGCGCGCGCACGCGCTGTACTTCAAGGATCAGCACTACGTGGTGCAGAACAATGAAGTCGTCATCGTCGATGAATTCACCGGCCGCCTGATGACGGGGCGCCGCTGGTCCGACGGCCTGCACCAGGCGGTCGAGGCGAAAGAGGGCGTCAAGATCCAGAACGAGAACCAGACGCTGGCCTCGATCACCTTCCAGAACTACTTCCGCATGTACGCCAAGCTGGCCGGCATGACCGGTACCGCCGACACCGAAGCGTACGAGTTCCAGGAAATCTACGGCCTCGAAACCGTCGTCATTCCGCCGAACCGTCCTTCGCAGCGCAAGGACCGCCAGGACCAGGTCTACAAATCGGCGGCCGAGAAGTACAACGCCATGATGCTGGAGATCCGCGAATGCTACGACCGCGGCCAACCGGTGCTGGTCGGTACCACCTCGATCGAAAACTCGGAGCTGTTGTCGGGCATCCTGACCAAGGGCGGCCTGCCGCACAACGTCCTGAACGCCAAGCAGCACGCCCGCGAAGCGGAAATCATCGCGCAGGCGGGTAGCCCGAAAGCGATCACCATCGCCACCAACATGGCCGGTCGCGGTACCGACATCGTCCTGGGTGGTAACGTCGAGAAGCAGATCCAGTTCATCGAGGCGAACCCGAACCTGAGCGACGCCGACAAGGCCGCGCAGGCCAAGGCGATGCGCGACGGCTGGCAAGCCTTGCACGAGCAGGTGGTCGCCGCCGGCGGTCTGCATATCGTCGGCACCGAGCGCCACGAATCGCGCCGCGTCGACAACCAGCTGCGCGGCCGCGCCGCGCGCCAGGGCGACCCGGGCATGTCGCGCTTCTTCCTGTCGCTCGACGACCAGCTGCTGCGCATCTTCGCGGGTGACCGCGTGCGCGCCATCATGGACCGTCTAAAGATGCCGGAAGGCGAACCGATTGAAGCGGGCATCGTCTCGCGCTCGATCGAATCGGCGCAGCGCAAGGTCGAGGCGCGCAACTTCGACATTCGTAAGCAACTGCTCGAATACGACGACGTCGCCAACGACCAGCGTAAAGTCATCTACCAGCAACGTAACGAGCTGCTGGAAACCACCGACATCTCGGAGCTGATCGAATCGCTGCGCCATGGCGCCTTCACCGACCTGGTACGCGAATACGTGCCGGCCGAATCGGTCGAGGAGCAGTGGAACGTCAAGGGCCTGGAAGCGGCTTTGGCGTCGGAATGGCAGATCGACGTGCCGCTGACGGCGATGCTGGAGTCCGAGCAGAACCTGAACGACGAAGACATTCTGGAACGCGTGTTGGCCGCGGCGGATGCGGTGTACCAGGCTAAGATCGATATCGTCGGCAAGGAATCGTTCGGCGGCTTCGAGCGCAACGTCATGCTGCAAAGCGTCGACAGCCACTGGCGCGAGCACCTGGCCGCGCTGGACCACCTGCGCCAGGGTATCCACCTGCGCGGTTACGCGCAGAAGAATCCGAAGCAGGAATACAAGCGCGAAGCGTTTGAACTGTTCGGCCAGATGCTCGAAATGATCAAGAACGAAGTGGTCAAGTTGATCATGACGGTACGGATCCAGTCGCGCGAAGAGATCGACGCGGCCGAAGCGGCGATGCAGCAATCGCACGTGGAGAACGTCAGCTACCAGCACGCGGACTTCAATCCGAACGCGGCGCCGGAAGAACTGTTGGCGCCACAGGCGGCGTCCAATCTGGGCGGCCTGCCGCCGGAGCTGCAAGGCCTGAGCGGCGAGCAGCTGATGGAGCTGGGCTTGAAGGTCGGACGCAACGATCCATGCCCATGCGGCAGCGGCAAGAAGTACAAGGCCTGCCACGGCAAGCTGGCGTAAGACAAAAAACCGGAGCTAGCTCCGGTTTTTTTATGCGGCTGTGGATACTGGAGCATGAATCGTATGGACATTGGCGCATGAATCGCTTGGATGCCGACGCATGAATCGCGCGGAGACACGTAGGGCGGATTAGCGCAGCGTAATCCGCCATATACGCGCCGTCGGCGGCGCATGCATGGCGGATTACGGCGTTCCGCCTAATCCGCCCTACGTGTTTCAGAACGACGCGTGTTTAGCGGGCGGCGTCCCGCTGCGGCGCGGAGCGCGGTAACAGCATCCGCACCGATGTTCCCGCGCCCGGCGCCGACGAGACGCTGATACGCCCACCCAGCACCGCGTTGACGATGTTGTACACGATGTGCATGCCCAACCCCGTCCCCCCCTGGCCCATGCGCGTGGTGAAGAACGGATCGAATACCCGCCGCAGCACGTCGTCCGTCATGCCGACGCCGTCGTCGCTGAAGGTCAGCGCCACCATGCCATCCGCCGCCGCTTCCGCATGCACGGTGACGGTCCCGCTCCCGCCTCCCTCGAACGCGTGATTGAGCGCATTGTTCATCAAATTATTCAAAACCTGATACAGCCCGCCCGGATAGGAATCGAAGCGCAATCCCTCCTGTATCTCCAGCACCACCTCGCAACCGGCGCGGCGCAGGCGCGGCGTGTAGGTGGCGATGGTGTCGCGCACCGCCTCCTGCAGGTCGAACTCGCGCCGCTGGTCGTTGGTCTGGTCGACGGCGATCTGCTTGAACGACGAAATCAACTCCGCCGCCTTGTGCAGCGAGTTCGATATCAGTTGGCTGGCCATGCGCACTTCCTCAAGATGCATGATCAATTCCGAGCGCCGCAGGGCGCCTGCGGCGACGTGGCGTTCGAAATCCTCGACGCGGTCGCGCAGCGAGGTCGATGCCAGCAGGCTGTTGCCGATCGGCGTATTGAGTTCGTGCGCGATGCCCGCCACCAGCGATCCGAGCGAAGCCATTTTCTCCGATGCCAGCAGCTCGACCTGCGTGCGCTGCAAGGTGGACAAGGCGGCGCTCAAATCGGCGTTGGCGCGTTCCAGCGCGGCCGAGCGCTCGGTGACGCGGCTCTCCAGCGAGACGTTGAGGTCCTTCAGATCGCGCTTGGCCTCGGACAGGCGCAGCTCCGAGTGCTCCAGCTGCGCGATGCGTTCGCGCAGCGCGGCGCTCATGGTGTTGAGCGCGCGGGCGAATGCGGCGATTTCGTCGTCGCCGTCGACCGCCAGCGCCTTGCTGTAGTCGCCCAGTTCCATTTGCGCTGACTGTCCCATCAGGGCGTGCAGGCGGCGTCCGATGCCGTGGGTGAAGGCGTAGAACAGCAGCAGTCCGAAGGCCAGGCCGGCCAGCGAGATCACGCCGCCCTGCAGCATGACCTTGTCCCGCGCGTGTTTCAGATCTTCCGTGGTGAGGCCGAAGTTGATGCTGCCGATGCGGTTATCCTGCAGCAGCAGCGGCGAGCGCGCATGCAGGGTCGCGCCGTCGATGATGGTGTGGACGCCCTTGAAGCTGGTGCCGCCACCTTGTTTGAGGATCGCGGGCAGCGGCTCGTGGCGCTTGCCCACTTCGATGATCGGTTGTTCGTTTTCGTCCAGCACCAGCAGATAGCGCAGCAGGCTGTCGTCGGGGTCGGCCAGCATTTCGGCCAGATAGCCGCTCAGCTCCGGCAGGCGGCCACGCGTGGCATAGGGACTGAGGGAGAGGTTGAGCGTGATCGCATATTCCTGCGCGACCCGTTCGGCGTTGGTGCCGACCGCGTGGTTCATCAGCCGGATGCTATTCCATATCAGCACGCCGACCACCAGCGCCTGGATCACGGCACTGAGCAAGAGGAATTTGGCGCGCAGCGATAGGCTCACAATGGTCTGCTCACAATGGTCGTGTCGTCATGCCGGGGCGGCGGTCCGCCGCCCCGGCATGACGGTTGAGGGTTAAGGCAGCGTCAGAATCACCTTGACGGTATCGTCCACCGCCGACTTGTCAATATAACCGATCGCCTTGGGATCGGCGGCAACCGCTTTTTTTACTTCGGCGTTGCCGGCGTATTCCTTCGGTGGCGTGCCTTTGCCGGTGAACACCAGCTTGGACCACAACGCCTTGACCTGCGCGGCGTCCTTGTCGGCGACCTTGCGATAGAAGTCGGCGCGGATCGGCGAACCCTCGGCCTGGTCGATCGGCGTGAACAGCGTCGATTTACCGAGGAAGAATTGCGACGCCTGTTCCGAGAACATGCGCGTGGCCGGATTCTTCTGGCTGACGATGACGACGGTTTCGGCCGATGCCGACAGGGCGAAGGAGGCCATGGCCAACGCGGACAGCGCGAGCGAGATAACGATTTTTTTCATATGCGCTCTCCAATCAGAATACGAAGTCGAGCGAGGCGCCGACGACGGTGACGCTGTTGCGGTAGCCGGCGGCCGGCGCGAAGATCAGCATGCCCGATTTGGTCTTGGGCTTGACGCGGTCCACCTGCACCTTGAGCGCCAGCGATTTGGCGAAGTCCCAGCGCACGCCGATCAAATCGGAGGTCTGTTCGGCCGATGTCAGCGTGCTGCGGACGGTCGACGACAACAAGCCCGCGCGCGGGAAGTTGGCGGGCAGGTTCACCGAGCTGCCGGCGTCCTTGGTGGCCGCGTGCGAGTAGTACGGCAGGAATTTGCCGAGGCGATAGCCGGTCATGAAGTACCAGGCGTTGGTGTCCGGGATGTAGACCGGATCCTTGGCGCTGCGCTGCGCGTACTCGGTCTGCACCAGGATGTTGTTCCAGTCCATGGTCGCGCCGAGCGAGGTGAAGGCGATCTTCTTGCCGTCGGTCAGATTGATGTCGCTGGCGAGTTGCGCGAAGCCGACCTGGCGCAGGGTGGCGCCCAGGCTGTTGATCGGCGCCAGATCCTTGATCTTCAAATCGGCGCGGGCGTGGCCGATGCGCACCGTGAACGGACCATATTCGCCGCCAAGGCTGATGCCGGCGGCTGGAGCGCGGTAGTTGGCCACCGAGCCGGCGCCGGTCGGCACGAACAGCTTGCCGCGGCTGCGGCCGACGAAGGCCTGGCCGGTGAAGTTGAAGTCGCCGAAGGCGCGCTGGTAGTTGATGTCGGCGCCGTCGGCGTTTTCCATCGGCTCCTGGCCGTACATCTCGATCGGTGGACGCATCATGGTGTTGGCGTAGCCGACGTTCTGGTAGTCGGAGATCAGGAAGATCGGCATGACGATGCGGCCCACGCGCACGCTCACTTCATCGTTGACGCGCGCTTTCAGGAAGCCCCAGGTCAGGTCGGTGGAGTAGCTGTCGCTGGTGGTTTTGCGGGTCAGTACCTGCACGGTGCCGGACAGCCAGTCGTTCATCTTGTAGGTCGCTTGCAGACCGAGGTTGGTATCGAGTCCGATGCGGGCCTTGTCGCCGACACCTTCGGCCTGGTTGTAGCGGACGAATTGCGCGTCGTCGGTGTTGCTCTTGGCGACGCCCAGCGTGCCGAAACCGCTGATGGTCAGGTTGCCGTCGTCGAGCACGCCGGCCCGCGCCTGCGTGGCGGCGGTGGCGGTCAGGGCGGACAGGACTGCCGCTACTAAAAGTTGCTTTTTCATGTAATCAAAATCCTTGGTCTTGGTCGAGGGATGGTGCAGTTTGTGTATGACAATGCGGGGATGGGGCATTCGTTGCTCACGTTAAACTAATTTCCCAAATGCATGAAATCGAAAGCAATAAAATGTACGGTCGTGCTAAAAAGATGTGGTTTTTGTGCGAAAGTCCCCGTGGATTCATGGGGTTGCATGCATCGTCAAGATACTTTTTACGCATATTTATCAATTTCACCAGTGATCCCACCACCTTGAACTGCGTGACCAATAGTTACTAATGCTTGCGATGCCGGGCCCGGCATGGAATGGCGCGACGGGCATGCGACGTTTTGCCCGTCAGGTATTACAATAGCGGCTCCCAGTTCCCAACCTTCCACCCACGAGATCACTTATATGGCCGTCAATTCCCCTCTGCCCCTCGCCTCCGCCCTCAAGCCTGTCGCCGGCGTCGAAATCGGCTTCGCCGAAGCCGGCATCAAGAAGCCGAATCGCAAGGACGTGCTGGTGTTGAAGGTCGCGCCGACGGCCACCGTGGCGGGCGTGTTCACGCTCAACCGCTTCTGCGCCGCGCCGGTGCAGATCGCCAAGGCCCACCTGGCCGCCGCCAAGGAAAGCGGCAAGCCGATCGCCGCGCTGCTGATCAACACCGGCAACGCCAACGCCGGCACCGGCGAGCTGGGTCTGTCGCTGGCCAACGAGACCTGCGCCGCACTGGCGGCGCAACTGGGCTGCGAGGCGTCGCAGATCCTGCCGTTTTCCACCGGCGTGATCCTCGAACCGCTGCCGGCCGCGAAAGTGATCGCCGGCCTGCCGCAGGCGATCGCCGGCCTGAAGGCCGACAACTGGTACAACGCGGCCGAAGCCATCATGACCACCGACACCCAGCCGAAGGCCGGCTCGCGCACGGTCACCATCGGCGGCCACACGGTCACCATGAGCGGCATCAGCAAGGGCGCAGGCATGATCAAGCCGAACATGGCCACCATGCTGGGCTACCTGGCGCTCGACGCCAAGGTCGCGCAGCCGGTGCTCGACGTGCTGGTCAAGCAGGTCGCCGACAAGAGCTTCAACTGCATCACCATCGACGGCGATACCTCGACCAACGACTCCTTCATGCTGATCGCCACCGGCGCCGGCACCCTGGAAGTGAACTCGGTCGACTCGCCGGAGTACACCGAACTGGCGGCCGCCGTCACCGAACTGTCGCTGTTCCTGGCGCAGGCCATTGTGCGCGATGGCGAAGGCGCGACCAAATTCATCACCATCACGGTGGAAGAGGGCGAGAGCGTCGAAGAGTGCCGCAAGATCGCCTACTCGATCGGCCACTCGCCGCTGGTCAAGACCGCGTTCTTCGCCTCCGACCCTAACTTGGGCCGCATCCTGGCCGCCATCGGCTACGCCGGCGTGGATCTGGACGTCGGCAAACTGAATCTGTACCTGGACGATGTCTGGGTCGCCAAGAACGGCGGCCGCAATCCGGACTACAAGGAAGAAGACGGCCAGCGCGTGATGAAGCAGAGCGAGATCACCGTGCGTGTCAAACTGGCGCGCGGCGCGGCGGCGGCCACCGTCTACACCTGCGACCTCTCGCACGACTACGTGAGCATCAACGCCGATTACCGTTCCTAAGATGGCGACGCCCCTCGAACAATTCCTGGTGCGCGCCGAGGCCCTGCTGGCGCGCGTGGAGGCGGTGCTGCCGCAGGCGCCGCGTGAACCCGACTGGAAGCTGGGCTTCGCCTTCCGGTGGCGCAAGCGCAGCGGCGGTGGCGCCAGCTACCTGCAAGCGGTGGCGCACGTGTCGCCGATCGCGCTGGACGACCTGCAGCATATCGGCCCGCAGAAAGAGCAGATCGAGCAGAACACGCGGCAGTTCGTGCAGGGCCGGCCGGCCAACAACGTGCTGCTCACTGGCGCGCGCGGCACCGGCAAATCGTCGCTGATTAAGGCCTGCCTGAACCAGTTCGGCAAGGACGGCCTGCGCCTGATCGAAGTCGACAAGGCCGACCTGGCCGAGCTGCCGGACATCGTCGACATCGTCGCCGGGCGGCCGGAGCGCTTCATCATCTTCTGCGACGACCTGTCGTTCGAAGAGGGCGAGAGCGGCTACAAGGCGCTGAAGGTGGCGCTCGATGGCAGCATCTCGGCGCAGTCGGACAATGTGCTGATCTACGCCACCTCCAACCGCCGCCACCTGATGCCGGAGCGGATGTCGGACAACACCAGCTATACGCACGACGAGGACGGGGACCTGCATCCCGGCGAAACGGTGGAGGAAAAGATCTCGCTGTCGGAGCGCTTCGGCCTGTGGCTGTCGTTCTACCCGTTCAAGCAGGATGATTATCTGGCGATCGTCGGCCACTGGCTGTCGTCGCTGGGCTGCACCGAGGCGCAGATCGAAGCGGCGCGCGGCGACGCCTTGCGCTGGGCGTTGCAGCGCGGCTCGCGTTCGGGACGGGTGGCGTGGCAGTTCGCCAAGGACTACGCCGGCAAGCTGCCGCAGGGCGGCCAGGCATGAGCGGCGGCGAAGCGAAGATCAAACCGGTCGACGTCGCCGTCGGCATCCTGATGAAGCCGAACGGCGACGTGCTGCTGGGCCAGCGTCCGGCCGGCAAACCGTACGACGGCTACTGGGAATTCCCGGGCGGCAAAGTCGATCCCGGCGAAACGATACTGCAAGCGCTCAAGCGCGAGTTTGTCGAGGAGCTGGGGCTGACGATCAACAGCGCCGAGGAATGGTGTGGTGTCGAATACGTGTACCCGCACGCGCACGTGCGGCTGCATTTCTACATCAGCCGGGACTGGGAAGGCGAGCCGCAAAGCCTCGAAGGCCAGGCCTTCGCGTGGCAGGGTACGGTCGGCGTCGAACCGCTGCTGCCGGCCACGATACCGCTGCTCGAATGGCTGGACGTGGTCCGCGCCGAACCAGTCCCGTCTTAATTCATCCTTGCACCACAACGCAAATCCACCTCGGAACCACGTAGGGCGGATTAGCGAAGCGTAATCCGCCATGCATGTGCCGTCGGCGGCTCAAAGATGGCGGATTACGGCGTTCCGCCTAATCCGCCCTACGTGTCTACCGGACGGATCAACTGCAAAGGGTGCAAAAAAATATTTGCATCCCGCTGCATCCAAACTCGGCCCTGGTGTGTAGTACTGACATCAACGGGACAATCCCGCTGGTTCTCACTACTACCCAGGAGCCTGCCATGCAAATCCATCATTCCGCCGCCATCCTCGCCGCCGCCGTCCTGCTGTCCGCCTGCGCCAGCGCCCCGACCTTCGACCAACAGGCTTTGCCCGCCGCCGTGCAAGTGCCAGCAGGTAACAAGGTCGCCATCGAAACCGTCGGCGCCGGCGACATCACCTACGAATGCAAGGCCAAGAAGGACGCCGCCGGCCAGTTCGAATGGACCTTCGTCGGCCCCGACGCCGTCTTGAGCGACCGCAGCGGCATGAGCGCCGGCAAATACTTCGGCCCGCCGGCCACCTGGCAGCACAACGACGGCTCCAAGGTCACCGCCACCCAGGTCGCGGTCGCCCCGGCCGGCGCCGGCAATATTCCGTCGCAGCTGGTCAAGGCCAACCCGGCCATGGGCAGCGGCGCCATGACCGGCGTCACCTACATCCAGCGCGTCGCCACCAAGGGCGGCGTGGCGCCCGCCAGTGCTTGCAGCGCCGCCAACCTCGGCGCCAAGGAAACGGTGAAGTACCAGGCCGACTACATCTTCTGGAAAGCCGCGTAATTTCGTTGCCCGGCGGCGGGCGCTCGGATGTGATCGGCTATAATCGGCCGACACTCAGCAGATCACCGCCGGGCCGCGCCCACCCTTTTTTTTCCGACTGCTGATGCCGAACGCCCCGGACGGTTTTGACTACGACGCCGCGCTGCACGCCTGTGCCAAAGGCGACCAGCGTGCCTTGCAGCGCCTGTACGAACAGGATGGCCGCCATCTGCTCGGCGTGGCGCTGCGCATCGTGCGCCGGCGCGACGTGGCCGAGGACGTGCTGCACGACGCGTTCGTCAGCATCTGGCAAAAGGCCGCCAGCTTCGACCCGCAGCGCGGCGCCGCGCGCGGCTGGATTTTCACCGTCGTGCGCCATCAGGCGCTCAACACGCTGCGCTCGCGCGAGCGGGAAGTGTATGCCGAGGCCGACACGCTCGACGCCTTGCGGGAAGACCGGACCGACACCGTGGCCGAACAATTTGAACTGCAGGCCAGCATGGGCCGCTTGAACGATTGCCTCGGCCATCTCGACAGCGCCAAGCGCAACAGCATCGTCTGCGCCTATGTCGACGGCTGCAGCCACAGCGAAATCGCGACGCGGCTGAACGCGCCGCTGGGCACGGTCAAGGCCTGGCTCAAGCGCGGCTTGGCCGCATTGCGGGAGTGCATGGGATGAACGAATCACTGGAGGAATTGCAGCAGCTGGCAGGCGAGTACGTGCTGGGCACCTTGCCGCTGGCGGCGCGCTTGCAGGTGGAGCGCCGCATGCAAGACGAGCCGCTGCTGCGCGCCGAAGTGGACGCGTGGGAGCGCCGCCTGCTGCCGTTGACGGCGCTGGCCGAACCGGTCGAGCCGTCCGCCAAGCTGTGGCCGCGCATCCTCGGCAATCTGCGGCCGCAGGCGGTGGCCGACGCCGGCGGATGGCGCCGCTGGTGGGACGATTTGCGGCTGTGGCGCGCGCTCGCGGGCGGGGCGATGGTCGCCACGTTCGTGCTGGCGAACATCGTGCTGCTGCGTCCCGACCCGGCGCAGCCCGCCTACATGGTGGTGCTGGTGTCGCCGCAGGAGCGCAACGCCGGTTATGTGGTGCAGGCCAGCCTGAACAATCAGCTGACCCTGACGCCGCTGGAAGGCACGCCGGTGCCGAGCCGGAAATCGCTGCAGTTCTGGACCAAGGGCAAGGACTGGAGCAAGCCGGAATCGCTGGGATTGGTGACGCCGAACCAGCCGCTGAAGGTGGCGCTGGGCAAACTGCCGCGGGTCGAGGCCGGGCAGTTGTTTGAAATCACGCTGGAGCCGGAAGCGGGCTCGCCGACGGGCAGGCCGACCGGTCCGATTCTTTACATCGGCAGGGCCGTCAAGGTCATGTAGGGCTCCAGCCCATCGCGTTCAACTAATCAGCTCACTCTTCCTCGAGCGGATCTTTCGGCGGCGCGGCCGGGATGGCGTACTTTTCCTCGGCCCAGGCGCCGAGATCGATCTGTTTGCAGCGTTCCGAACAGAACGGGCGATACTTATTCTCTTCCTTCCACTCCACTTTGGCGGAGCAGGTAGGGCAGTCAACTACGGTGGCCATGATAATTCTTTAGAAGTTACAGAGTGTGAGCTCGAATGGTACATCATCTTCCAGCGCCTTGGGTTTCAGGTCGCCGCCCTGGGTGGTGAAGCGCACCCACAGCATGTACTTGTTGGCGGAGATCTCCGGGATCGCGCCCAGCGATTCGTCCAGGGTCAAACGCAGCATCTGGTAGACCTTGCCCTGCAACATTTGCTGATAGCTGCCGGCGACGGCGATCATCTTGACCGGGCCGCCGGAGTCGCGCAGCAGGCGCAGCACCAGCGCCAGCGCGTCGAACAGCGGCGCCAGCGGCGCGAACCAGGTGGCGATGTCGTTGAAGCGATGCTCGGCCGGACGCTTTTGCCAGGCGTAATACGACGGCAGATCGAATTCGCAGGCGCCGCCGGGAATGATGGTGCGGCCGCGGATGCTCATCAGCCATTCGTTGTCGCGCACGTTCTGGCCGGTCTTGCCCTGGGCCGCGACCAGCGCGCTGCTCACGCCGTCGAGCTCGGCGAGGATGGCATCCAAGGTTTCGCTCTGGACATTGGGATTCATGCGGTAGCCCAGCAGGCTTTGACGCTGGCGTTCCAGTTCCTGCAGCAGGTCGGATTTCAGGTCGGCGCGGCCGGCCACTTCCAGCATGTCGAAGATCGTCGACAGGGCGACGTGATGCTGCATCGGGTGTTCCTGATGCACAAAGAATTTGAATTTCTCGTACAGATCCTCTAATCGCAACAACGTGCGGATGCGCTCGTTGAAAGGATATTCGTAGACAATCAAAATAACATCCCTCTATTTGTGGACCTGCGGTGAATTCACGTGATTCTGAAGCAAGCCAAGCAAAAATACAAACGTTGCGAAGGTATTGTTACCGTTCTTTTTGAAAATGCTAGCGAATTTTCATGTACAGGGCGTGTAAACGGTCGATTTGGGGCCTCAAGGCGGCGATTCCGTCGTTATTCTCGATAATATCGTCGGCGGCGGCCAGCCGCTGCGCGCGGCTCGCCTGGGCCGCCATGATGGCCCGCACCTGCGATTCCGGCAGATTGTTACGCGCCATCACGCGGGCAATTTGCACTTCCTCGCGGCAGTCGATGACCAGCACGCGCGCCACCCTGGATCGCCAAGTGCCGGACTCGACCAGCAGCGGCACCGCGTAGATGACATAGCTGCCGGTCGCGGCCGCGCCGGCGGCCAGCGCGCCATCGCGGATGCGCGGATGGAGGATGGCTTCCAGGCGCGCCTTGGCGCCGGTGTCGGCGAACACCAGTTGGCGCATGCGCGCGCGGTCGAGCGCGCCGGCGGCGTCGGCGAACTCCGGGCCGAATTCGGCGATGATGGCCGGCATGGCCGGGCCGCCGGGTGCGGTCAGGCTGTGGGCGATGAGGTCGGTGTCGACGATGCTGGCGCCGCGCTCGGCGAACATATTGGCCACCGTGGTCTTGCCGCTGCCGATGCCGCCGGTCAGGCCGATGGAGAAGGGGGCGGTGCTCATGCCGTGGCTTTGCTTTTAATAGTAAGGATAGACGACGCGGGTGAAGGCGGTCAGCGGCTCCCGGTACAGGAAGGTGATCAGGCCGGCGGCGGCCAGATACGGCCCGAACGGGATCTGGTAGTCGAAGCCGCGCCGGTTCGCCACCATCAGCGCGATGCCCACCACCGCCCCGACAAGCGAGGCCATCAGCACGATGGCGGGCAGGGTCGCCCAGCCCATCCACGCGCCCAGCGCGGCCAGCAGCTTGAAGTCGCCATAGCCCATGCCCTCGCGGCCACGCACCAGTTTATACACCCAATAAATGGTCCACAGCGCCAGATAGCCGGCCGCCGCGCCGACCACCGCATCGTGCAGCGAGACGTAGGTGCCGTTGAGGTTGATCAGCAGGCCGGCCCAGATCAGCGGATAGGTCAGGTCGTCGGGCAGCAGCTGGGTGTCGGCGTCGATGAAGGTCAGCGCGACCAGGAAATACAGGAAGAACAGGCCGCCCAGGCCCTGCCACCCGGTGCCGAGTTTCCACACCACCAGCGCCGACAGCACGCCGGTCAGCAACTCGATGGCCGGGTAGCGCGGCGAAATCGGCGCCTTGCAGTTGCTGCATTTGCCGCGCAGGACCAGATAGCTGACGACCGGGATGTTCTCCATCGCGGTGATCTGGTGGTGGCAATGGGGGCAGGCCGAGCGCGGCACCATCAGGTTGTAGCGCTCGGTGTGAACCTCCTGCTTGCCGGCCTCGACGGCGCAATAGTTGTCCGATTCGCGCTGCATCATCTTCGGCAGGCGGTGGATGACGACATTGAGGAAGCTGCCGATCAGCAGGCCGAACAGGCCGGCGATGAGGCTGATGGCCAGGTCGGCGGCGGGAGCGAACAGCAGCGGCGATTGCGGCATCGAGTCGAGCATACGGGTTCATCGGCCCTGAACGGGCGGGTAGGTGGTCACAGGCCCATATTAAAGCATCAAGGCAACATTGCGGGGCGTTTTTCAGGGGACGCGGCGCGGGACGGTCCGCGCGGCGCCTCCCTCGTTGGGGATATGGGAAGGATATTGAAATGATGGCAATGTGCGGGAACCGAATATCGGAATACCGATAAACCCCACGTCGCATGGAGCCGTTTTTGCTGTTGTTCATACAGACACCATTATTTGTGATGTTGGGCGTCATCCTGGAATGCTTGCTGTTGGGCGTGTTATTCCGGATATGCCTGCGCAACATCGCGCGCCGCTACGAATCCCGGCTCAGGCAGCTGGAGGAGCGCGAGCGCGTCGCCTTCGATCTGCACGACATGCTGCTGCAAAGCATGCAGGGCGTGCTGCTGCGGGTGCAGAGCGTCGGCCAGCGGCTGGCCGACGGTAGCGCCGAGCGCGACACCATTGAAACCATCCTCGACCAGGCCGACGAGGTGCTGGCCGACGGCCGCCACCAGGTACTGGCGCTGCGCACGCCGCTGGTGTACGGGGACAATGTCAGCCAGGCGTTCGCGCAGGTTGGGCACTCGCTGCGGGACAATTTCAAGACGCCGTTCAGGATGATCGTCACCGGCCGGGCGCTGCCGCTGGAGGGCGAGTTCGGCGAGGAGATTTACCGGATCGGGCGCGAGGCCTTATTCAATGCGTTTCAGCATGCGCAGGCTGGTCATATCGAGCTCGAGCTGGTGTACGGCTGCGAGTTCTTTTCGCTATTCGTTCGGGATGATGGCAAGGGCATCGATGCGGCGCTGGCGCCGGAAGCCGGCTATCGCGGCCTGAGCGGCATGCGCGAACGGGCCGAGCGGATGGGCGGCGGTGTGGAGGTGCTAAGTTTGCCCGAGCGCGGCACCGAGGTGATTCTGAAGGTGCCGGGCAAGGTGTGCTATCCGCCGCATGGCGAGCGGGGAGGGCACTGGCGGCAAAGGCTCGCGGCTTGGCTGGGCCGCACCGAATCGCGAGGATGATCCGCGCGAGGCTTCTGCTCGCGCATGTTTGACACCTGGGGTAAATGTGGATACGGTTGTGCATACCTCTGACACGAGCTGTCAGACGAGCTGGGGTTCGAAGGGGCCGCTACCGGCAAAGACCTGACATTCGCGTGCGAAAAATATGACCTCTTTTTATCAGTCGGATGTATCAATAGCTCCAAGGGCATGGTCCAAACACGCGTTTCATTTTCAGGTCGCGTTTGTGGTTTTCTCCGGCCTTACCGTCCTGACTGGCGCCATGGCGATTGCCGCCACGGGCGGCGCGGCGAGCTTATGGCTGCGCAATCCGGTGATGTGGTGCGTAACAGTCGCGCTGTGTGCGGGAGTCCGCAGGCTTCGTATGCCGCCAGCGTGGGTGGCGACAGTGATGATCGCCGCGCTTGCACTGAGCATATTGGTCGGGCCCAATCAGGCGGGCGTGCATCGCTGGCTCGCTGTCGGGCCTGTGCAACTGAATGTTGCTGCGCTCATCATGCCCTCTGCAATCCTGCTAATGGATCGCGGAATTCGCAGGAACGGGCAGCCTGGATACGCGCTTGCCGCGCTAGGGGCGGCGGCCATGCTGGCGTGGCAACCGGATATGTCACAGTTGACAGCCCTGATCGCTGCGGCCGTGATGTGGACCGTTGCCCAGCGCAGGTTGAGGTCGCTGATTGTGATCGTACCAATAGCATTGCTTGCCTTACTGATCTGCGCTGGCAGGCCAGATCCACTCGATTCAGTGCCTCATGTCGAAGGCATTTTTCATCTGGCGGCAGAAGTTTCACCCATGCTGCCCTTCTTCGGCGGAACCTGTTTATTGCTAACTTCCCTCAGCCCGTTGGCTTTTGCGAATGACGTGGACAAGCGTCCGGCGGCTGCGGGATTGGCAGCATATTTTTTGGTGTCCGGCTTCGCCTGGTTGTACGGCGCTTTCCCGGTGCCACTGGCAGGCTATGGCATCAGCTTCATTCTCGGCTGGCTTATCGGTGCCACGGCGCTAGTCATGAAGTAGGCGGTCGTGCCGACAGACCGCTTCCGGCGATTGGCAGAAAGTTGCTTCGTATTGCCCGCACCCGTAGTTCGGATGGAAAACGTCTCACGCGCGTTCGATGCCCAAAAGCCTATCGGCGAAATAGCGCGATGGCGTGCTCCCAAGTGCCTTCCTGAACATGATGATGAAGGCCGTCGTGGATTCGTACCCCAAGTCGCCGGCCACTTGCTGGACTGTTGCACCGCCGGCAAGTTCCCGCAGGGCGATGACTAGATATAGCTGGCGCCGCCAACGGCCGAAGCTCAATCCTGTCTGTTGAACCATCAGCCTTTTCAACGACCGCTCACTGACGGCAACATGCTTGGCCCATTGGCCGAGGGTACGGCGGTCGCTTGGGTCTGCCAAAAGAGCGGCAGCAATCAAGGCGATCTTTGGATGGTCGGATATGTGCAGCTCCAGCCCCTCGCGGGGCATCAATGCGAGCTCATCGAGCATGACCCGAACGAGGCGATCGGCATGCGCATCGCGCGCATCACTACCTGATAGTTCCGCTATCCGGAGCATCATCTCCCGCAGCATCGGCGATACTGACAGCGTGCAGCATTCGGTCGGAAGCGCGGCGGCGCCGGGCTCGACAAACAGGAAGGTCAGCTGAGCATTGGGCGTGACCTCATTGCTGTGAGGAACGCCACCGGGAATCCACACGCCGCAGTCGGGTGGAGCGATCCAGACCCTATTTTTCGCTCTGCAGGTGACTGCGCCGTGTAGTGCAAAGATCAGTTGCCCCTGCCGATGCTGGTGCTCCAGCCCCTCCGCTTCATAGTCGGCGAAGTCCATCCTGACTGCCATCGCTGTTCCATGCGAGAGGCTTAGATCGATAGCGGTACTGCAAGGAGGCAGCAGACTCGGAGCTTGGCCTAATTTAGAGATCATTTGGCATTATCTCCACTTTTAATCGCGACCGCAACCTTCTAGGATGTGGGTTCAGCAACCCTAGGAGAGTAATCATGCGTATAGCCGTGGTTGGCGCGACCGGCAGGATCGGTGCCAAACTTACCGAAAATCTCTTGGCCAAAGGGCATTCAGTCAAAGCTCTTTCAAGAGGAGGGCCCGCCCTCGATGCACTAGTCGCGAAAGGAGCGGAACCGTTCCTTGGCAGCTTCGATACAGGTGCTGGTGAGCTTAACAAGTTCTTCGAAGACGCTGACGCTGCGTTCCTGATGGTCAAAACCATTTGGGGGTCGGAGGACTTTCACGGGCACTACCCGAAGGTAGCGCTTCGGTTTTTCGACGCACTTCGAGATTCCCCGGTGAAATTTGCGGTGAGCCTGACCGGCATGGGATCCGAGGTCAGCGGGAACACCGGCCATTTCCAGTCCTTCTATATCCTGGATCAGATACTCGACAGACTACGCGACATCAATCTGGTGCACCTGCAGGGTGGCTGGTTCATGGAGAACCTGTTTGCGTGGGTCGACTCGATCGCGCAGCACGATGGAATCGGCTGGTCGCTTGGCCCGAACGTCAAAACTCCTTGGATTGCCATTCAGGACATCGCGGATCTCGCGGCGAAGGAGTTCGACACGCCGAGTGACCGGCACCGGTCCATCAAGGAACTGGGCGTCGATCACACGATGACCGAGATCGCCGCGATTATCGGCCGGGCGCTCGGTAGAGACGTGGATTACCGCTTCATCGACAGGAGCGATCGCGAGGTCGAAACGGTATTCCGTGAAAAGTTCGGATCGCTCGGACAGTGGGTCTATGATGGCGACACGTTGGCTGCGCTTAACGATGGACGTGTTACCTTTCGCGATGGTCGTCCCGCGCCGCGAACGACGATGGAGGAATTCGTCAAAAACACCCTCGGACCGCTGATCGAGAAGGCGCGGACCGATGGCGTTAAACCACAGACTTTCCAAACGTGGAGCGCACGCTGGCGCCGTGCGCCAACCCAAGCCTGAGCTGATACTCCTTAAACCACCGACCCCAGCTTGAATATCGGCAGATACATCGCCACCACCAGCCCGCCGATCAGCACGCCCAGGATCACCATGATCGCCGGCTCCATCAAGCTCGACAACGATGCCACGGCCTCGTCCACTTCCTCTTCGTAGAAGTCGGCCACCTTGCCCAGCATGGCGTCGAGCGAGCCCGATTCCTCGCCGATGGCGACCATCTGCGTGACCATGTTGGGAAACACCTCGGCGTTCTGCATCGCCACCGTCAGGCTGGTGCCGGTGCTGACCTCGTTCTGGATCCTGCGCGTGGCGTCCAGGTACACCGCGTTGCCCGCCGCGCCGCCGACCGAGTCGAGCGATTCGACCAGCGGCACGCCGGCGGCGAACATCGTCGCCAAGGTGCGGGTCCAGCGGGCGATCGTGGCTTTACGGATGACCTCGCCAAACACCGGCAGCTTGAGCAGCAGCTTGTCCATGAAGCGCTGCATTTGCAGCGAACGCTGCCATGCCCGGAAGAACAGATACAGCCCCATGCCGACGGTGAAGAAAATCACGTGCCACCATGATACGAAGAACTCCGACAGCGCCATCACGAACAGGGTCGGCGCCGGCAGGTTGGCGCCGAAGCTGGCGAACACCTCCTTGAACGCAGGCACCACCCAGATCATGATCACCGCCGTGACGACGAACGCCACCGCGAGGATGGACACCGGGTACATCAGCGCCGACTTGATCTTGGCCTTCATGGCCAGCGTCTTTTCCTTGTAGATCGCCAGCCGCGTCAGCAGGTCCTCCAGGATGCCGGCCTGTTCGCCGGCGCCCACCAAGTTGCAGAACAGCGGGTCGAAGTATAGCGGGAACTTGCGGAATGCCTGGTTCAGGCTGGTGCCGGTCTCGATGTCGGCGCGCAGGTCCATCACCAGCTTGGACACGGATGGATTCGAGTGGCCCTTGCCGACGATGTCGAACGATTGCAGCAGCGGCACGCCAGCCTTCATCATCGTCGCCAGCTGGCGCGTGAACAGCGAGATGTCCTTGTCGGTGATGCGCTTGCCGCTGCGGTAGGCCTTCTTCTTGACCTTGGTGACCATGATGCCCTGACGGCGCAGGGTGACGTTGACCACGGCCTCGCCGCCGGCGCGCATCTCGCCGCGCACCGTCTTGCCGGTCTTGTCCTTGCCCTCCCAGGCGAAGATCAGTTCCTTGACCTGGTTGCCCGCGTTGCCCGAAGTCGCCATGATCGTTGTCCTTCCCGCTTATTCGTTGGTACAGCCGAGCACTTCTTCCAGGCTGGTCAGGCCGTTCTTGACCTTTACCAGCCCCGACTGCCGCAGCGACTTCACGCCTTCCTCTTCGGACTTGGCGGCGATTTCCATCGAGTTGCCGTGCGCGAGGATGATACTTTCGATGGCCGGCGTGATCGGCATGATCTGGTAGATGCCGACCCGGCCCTTGTAGCCGCCGCCGTTGCAACGCTCGCAGCCGACCGGGCCGTAGGGCTTCCAGCTGCCGTCGAGCTCATGCTGCTTGAAGCCGGCCTTGAGCAGCAGGTCGTGCGAGATTTCGACCGGCTGCTTGCAGATGCACAGGCGCCGCGCCAGCCGCTGCGCCGTGATCAAAATCACCGACGAGGCGATGTTGAACGGCGCCACGCCCATGTTCATCAGCCGCGTCAGGGTCGACGGCGCGTCGTTGGTGTGCAGCGTCGAGAACACCATGTGGCCGGTCTGCGCCGCCTTGATGGCGATGTCGGCCGTCTCCAGGTCGCGGATCTCGCCGACCATGATGATGTCCGGGTCCTGGCGCAGGAAGGACTTCAGCGCCACCGGGAAGGTCAAGCCGGCCTTGTCGTTGACGTTGACCTGGTTCACGCCCGGCAGGTTGATCTCGGCCGGGTCCTCGGCGGTGGAGATGTTGATGCCGGGCTTGTTGATGACGTTCAGGCACGTGTACAGCGACACCGTCTTGCCCGAGCCGGTCGGGCCGGTCACCAGCACCATGCCGTAGGGACGCTGGATGGCGTCGAGCAGCAGTTCCTTCTGGTCCGGGTCGTAGCCGAGCGCGTCGATGCCCATCTGCGCCTGCGTGGCGTCGAGGATACGCATGACGGTCTTCTCGCCGAACAGGGTCGGCAGGGTCGAGATGCGCAGGTCGATGGTCTTGGTGGGCGAGACGATCAGGCGCATGCGCCCGTCCTGCGGCACGCGCTTTTCCGAGATGTCGAGCTTGGCGAGCACCTTGATGCGCGAGACCAGCTTGTCCTTGATCGAGATCGGCGGCTGGGCGTGCTCCATCAGCACGCCGTCGACGCGGAAACGCACCCGGTAGAATTTCTCGAACGGTTCGAAGTGCAAGTCCGACGCGCCCATGTTGACCGCGTCCATCAGCATCTTGTTGAGGAAGCGCACCACCGGCGCGTCCTCGACGTCGTTGGGCGCAGACTCGGCCGCCGCCACCGCCGCCGCCGCGCTTTCCTCCTCGGCGAACTGGATGTCGGACTCGTCGCCGGCCAGGTCGGCGATGCTTTGCTCGCTGGTCTTGTTGAGCCGGGCGAGCAGCTGCAGCAGCGCGTCGTGCGGCACGATGACGGGCTCGACCGTGGACTCGGTCTGGAACTTGATCTGGTCGAGCGCCTGCAGATTGGTCGGATCGGAAATGGCCACCGACATCTTGTTGCCGCGCTTGGCCAGGGCGATGACGCGCTGGGCCTGCATCAGCTTGTTGTCGATGGCCTTGGCGGGCAGCGCGTCGATGTTGAGCGCGGCCACGTCCATCAGCGGATAGGCGAACGTTTCGGCGCAAAAGGAGGCGAGGGCGCGGGCGTCGATCACGCCGCTCGACAGCAGCACGTCGATGAAGGCCAGCTTGTCCTGCACGGATTTTTTTTGCAGCGCCTCGGCCTGGATCGCGGAGAGCCTTCCGGCTTGCAGCAATGCGCGCGCCAACCCCGGCATCTGGGCGCCTGGCGCGGCGTTGGGTAGGACTGCTGCCATAGAAGCATCTATCTTGATAGGGGACGGGCGATCAAAGAATCATGCTCTTGAGCATTAAATTTGTAAAGCCGTTTGTCGCTGCCAAGAAACGATTGTACGCCCGGGTGTTGCGTTCGCCACGTGGGCTTAGCAATCAGACACCGCGTTTGGTGCCGGGACGTATCAATTTGACGACTTTGATGGATTGATCATGCGCCTGGATCACCTCGATGATGCAGTTGCCGATTTTGATACTGATGGGCGCCTCTGGAATTTCTTGCAACAATTCCAGCAGCATGCCGTTCAGCGTTTTGGGGCCGTCGAGCGGGAAGTTCAGGCCCAGGCGCTTGTTGACGTCGCGCAGCGCCGTGGCGCCCTCCAGCAGGCACTCGCCCTGCTCGTTCCAGGCGAAGCTGTCGGCGCGGGCGTCGCCCGGCATCGAGGTGGTGAATTCGCCGATCATTTCCTCGATGATGTCGTCCAGCGTGACGAGGCCCTGCACCTCGCCGTACTCGTCGACGATGATGCCCAGGCGCTCCTTGCGTTCCTGGAAGTACTGCAGTTGCGTGAAGACGCCGGTGTCCTGCGGGATGAAGTAGGGCGTGGTCAGCAGCGCGCGGAAGTGCTCGACCGTCAGCTCCTCCTCCTGGTTCAGCAGCGCCACCGCCTTGCGCACGTGCAGGATGCCGACGATGCGGTTGATCTCGCCCTCGTAGACGGGCAGCTTGTTGTGGTAGCAGGTGGTCAGCTCGCGCTTGATCTCCTCGACCGACTGTTCCAGGTCCAGCGCCTCGATCTGCGAGCGCGGCGTCATGATGTCCTCGACGACGATGGTTTCCAGGTCGAACAGGTTGAGCAGGATGCTCTTGTGCTTTTGCGGGATGAAGTTGCCGCCCTCGAGCACGATCGAGCGCAGCTCCTCGGGCGACACGCGCGCGTCCTGCAGGTGGGCGCCGGCCTTGGTGCGGAACAGTCGCAGCACCTGGGTGACGAACAGGTTGACGAACCAGATCACCGGCTTGAACAGCGCCATCAGTGGCCGCAGCACGACGCTGGTGGGCAGCGCGATGCGCTCCGGATAGGTGGCGCCGATCATCTTCGGCGAGATCTCGGCGAACACGATCAGCAGGAACGCCACCACGCCGGTCGAGATGATGATGACGTTGTCGTCGTGGCCGAAGTATTCGATGGCGATCGACGTCACCAGCGCGGTGGCCATGGCGTTGACCAGCGTGTTGGCGATGAGGATCAGCGACAGCAGCTTATCGGTGCGGTCGAGCAGCCACAGCGTGGTGATCGCGGCGCGGCTGCCGCGCTTGGCCTCGTGGCGCAGGCGATAGCGGTTGGCCGCCATCAGGGCGGTTTCGGCCATGGCGAAAAAGGCCGAGCACAAGATCAGGAGGGCGAGTGCAAGAAGTTGCACCCATAAGGGCACGGTATGCAATTGTCACCGTAAAGAGTCTGGAAAACTGGTCGCCGTGCAGCTGCAGGCCCAGAGCGTTATCAGCTTGGAATTTTAAGGCATGGATGAGTCAGGTGCAAGTTGGACTAGTTTCATGCCGTAACAATGCCGTCACAAAAGATTTGTAAGCTGCGCGTGGTTGTTTCGCCATGCCTCACAGTACAAACCTTATTCGGGAACCCATGATGAAATCCATAAAGATAGCCTTGTTATTTGTTTTGATGGCCGCCTACAGCGGCCTGGCCGGCGCACAAACACTCAATACCCAGTTCTGGGGTTGGATCGGTAAGGACCAGCATGGTTACTACCTGGACGGCTCGGATTGGCACTATTGCTTCAGCAATAAGGGCGGTGGCTGCGGTACCGTGGCGTTGACGACCGGTCATTCCCAGTGCAGAACAACCGGTTTTAACATCGGCGCCAAATGGGCCATCCCGACCAAGATCGGTGGCATGGAGATCAACGCCTCGGCCAACCATTCCTGGACGGCCTGCAATATTCGAAGCGAGACCGTCACCTGCAGCCCCAATGTGGGCTACAAGGGCCGCGCGGTCATCAACTTCAGCGAGCGCCGGGGGAAAATGCGCGTGCTGGGCGGAGAAAACTACCTCACGCTGAGGTCGAGCTGCCCGGCCGGCTGGCGTTCCGACTGGATGGGCGGTCCGAGCTGGCGTTGCACCTACGTGGGCGGCGCCTACACCACCGAGGGCTATTTGCCCGAGTGGCGTGGCAGCAGCTGCCAGTACGACAAAATCTAAGGGCGCCGCCGCAATGCCTTTCAATATACATTTTTCATCGCCCCGCGTGGCTGCGGCGGCAGTCATCGGCGGCTGTCTCTTGATCGCGGCGGGGGCTTACTTCGTTTCCCGCAGCGATCATCGGGCCGACCCGGCTGAAGCGCCGCATGTCGACGGGTTTAGCGCTTTGTTGGCGCATGCACCGACGGCCTCCGATGCGTCCTCGACTATGTCCGCCGTGGCGGGCGCCGTCCAGGGGGCGCCCGGCTCAGACTCCGCCGATGCCGGAGCCGTCAAGCCATACACTGCGGATGAGGCGTCCGCCAGTCTGCGGGGTTTCCTCGACAAGATCCAGAAGCGGGAAAACCTGTCGTCGCAAGAGGTCGAGGAACTCCAGGCCCGGCTGCTGGCTTCGATCGAAAGCGATCCCGGCGTCGGCAAGGCCGTGGAACAGTTTTATCACAACATGCCGGCCGAACAGGCCATGGAGCGCGACATGATCAGGTCGCTGCTGGTCGCGTCGCCGGCTGGCCGCAGCATCGTGTTGCAAGAGGCGAACGCCATCTGGGACAGCAAGAGCGAGAGCAAGTTCGGGGAGATGTACGAGACGTACTTTAACTTGCCGGGCCGGGCGCCGCAGGAGGTGATAGTCCGTGCATTGGCCGATTTGAAGGTGGGGACAAAATCCGATGATCGAACCGCCGTCGCGCGGCTCAATTTCATCGGCACGCTCGCGGAGCAGAAGAGTGGCGATACCGCCAATCTTCGCAGCGACGCCGTCCAGCTCTTGAACCAGGTGGCGGAAAGCCCGGGCAGCGACATCGTGCGGGCGCTGGCGGTGCAGAAGCTTTACCGCTTGAGTTCGCCAGGGGAGGCGTCCAACATCGCCATTACGCAACTGTCGAAGGGCGTCTCCGGCGATTTGGTGCGGGAGACATTGAGCTCGGTGACCAGCGGCGACGTCGAGCTCACGCCCAACCTGCGCGCGGCATTGACCACTGCCGTCAAACGCCCGGGCGCCTCGGCCGAGGAGAAGCAGCAATTCAGCCAGGTGCTGGGTCCGCGTGGCTGAGGTGCGTGATCGTTGACGAGGCGTTACTATGGAGCCTACCTCCATACAACGATAAGGGTCGTCGATCATGCGTAAGAACTTTGTTTTGCTTGGCTTGATGTTGGGGTTGGGCGGCGCGGCGGCACAAGCCGCGCCACTCAACAAGGCGTTGCTGGCGCAGGCCGAAAAGGCACAGCCTGAGGCGCTGGCGCTGCTCGAGCGGCTGGTCAACATCGACTCGGGCACCTACAACGAAGCGGGGCTGGACAAGGTCGGCGCGATCGCGCGGGAGGAGTTGAAGAAGCTCGGCGCGCGCATCGAAGTGCTGCCGGCGTCGCCGGCCAAGTCGAGCAACATCGTCGCCACCTGGACCGGCAAGGGCAAGGGCCGCATCCTGCTGGTGGCGCATATGGATACCGTGTTCGGCGACGGCACCGCCGCCGCGCGGCCGTTCCGCGTCGATGGCAAGCGCGCCTACGGCCCCGGCATCATGGACGACAAGGGTGGCATCGTCATGGCGCTGTATGCGATGAAGCTGCTGCGCGAGGCCAGGTTCGACGAATACGCCAAGGTCACCCTGATCCTCAACACCAACGAGGAAACCGGTTCGGCCGGCACGCTTGCGCTGATCGACAAGCAGGCGCGTGAACACGATGTGGCCTTCAACCTGGAGCCGGGCCGTCCGGCCGATGGCCTGGTGATCTGGCGCAAGGGCAGCGGCGGCATCGAGCTGGACGTCAAGGGCAAGGCGGCGCACGCCGGCGTGGCGCCGGACGCGGGGCGCAACGCCGCCATGGAGGTGGCGCACCAGGTGCTGCAATTGAGCAAACTGGGCGACGCCGGCAAGCAGACCACGGTCAACTTCACGGTGATCAAGGCGGGTGAGCGCAGCAACGTCATACCGGACGCCGCGCACGCCGAGGCCGACGTGCGGGTGGCGGTGGCGGAGGAGTTCGACCGGGTGGAGAAGGACATGGCGCGCATCTCCGCCAACAAGCTGATCCCCGACACGCAGGTGAGCGCGAAGCTGCGCCGTGGCTTCCCGCCGATGCCGCAAAACGCGGCGACCGACGGCATGGCGGCGCGCGCGCAGGCCATCTACGGCGAGTTGGGCAAGAAGCTGACCTTGGAAGGCAGCGGCGGCGCGGCCGATTCGAGCTTGATCGCGGCGGCCGGCGTGCCGACCATCGACGGCTTGGGCATCGTCGGCGGCGGCATCCACACGCCGGAGGAATATATCGAAGTCGACAGCATCGCGCCGCGCCTGTACCTGTTGACGCGGCTGATCATGGACTACAGCAAGTGAACGGGACGTCGGCATGTCGTCGTGAAGACGTCGATGCGCCTTCGATTCTCGTAGGGCGGATTAGAGAAGCGTAATCGGCCATGCTTGCGCTGCTTGCGGCTCATGCATGGCCGATTACGGCGTTCCGCCTAATCCGCCCTACGTGATTTAGAAGATTTTGCGCTGACCTTAGGCGCGCAGCATCACGGCGTGACCGGCGATGGTCGCGCCGTTCTCCTGGCGGGCTGCAAGCGGCTCGGCAGCCAGCAGCTCGAAACCCGTCTCCCTCGCCAGGCGTTCGAGATAGGCCAGCGTGTGGGCGTAGCGGTTGGTGGGACGCAAGGTGAAGTCGGCATCGTCGCCGGCTTCGACGGAGAAGCAGAAGCGCCCGCCAGGTCTTAGCGCGCGGTGCACGCGCTCGAACACCGGTTTCAGGTCGCCGATGTAGACGAAAACATCGGCGGCGACCGCGAGGTTCCATTGGTCGGCGTAGCCGTCCAGATAGCTCAGCAGATCGGCGCAGGCCAGCGTATCGTAGCCGCCGCGTTGGGCCGCCTTGTCAAGCATCTGTTGCGACAGGTCGACGCCGTCGAGGCGGCGCGAATAGGCCTTGAGATACGGGGCGCACAGGCCGGTGCCGCAGCCGATGTCCAGCGTGTCCAGATCGGCCTCCGGGGCCACGCGGCGGAGCATCGCGTCCAGATAGGCCGGGGTCTGGTAGTCAAGCACCTGCACCAGATGCTCGTCGAAGTGGTTGGCGTATTGGTCGAACAGCGAGCGCACGTATTCGGCCGGCAGCACCGCCGGCGTCTCGCCCACGCCGAGCGACGCCAAGGCGAAGGCGATGGTTTCCGGATTGTCGCCATGGGCCAGCGCGGCGCGGTAGGCGGCGATCGCCTCGTCGTTGCGCGCCAGCGAGCGGAGGGCGTTGCCGCGATGGTAGTGCGCCAGCGCGTGGTCCGGCTTCAGTTTGATCGCGCGGTCGTAGCTGTCCAGCGCCGCCTCGAATTCGCCCAGCTTGAACAGGCTCGAGCCCTGCGCGCTGTAAGCCTCCGCCCATTGCGGACGCAGATGGATGGCGCGGTCGAAGCTTTCCACCGCGTCCGGCAGCTGGCGCAGGCAGTGCAGCGCGTTTCCGCGCGCGAACCAGGCATCGGCGTGGCGGTCCTTGATGTTTAACGCGTCTTCCGCCGCGCCCAGCGCCTCCAGATAGCGGGCCTGGTCCTGCAGCACGATGGCGCGGTTGCAGTGCGCCTCGGCGTAATTCGGTTGGATCTCGATCGCGCGTTGGTAGCTGAGCAGCGCGTCGTCGAGCCGGCCAAGCTTGCGCAGCGCGTTGCCCCGATTACTCCAGGCCATGGCGTAGTCGGGCAGCAGGGCGATGGCGCGTTCGTGGCTGGCCAGCGCTTCGTCGGCGCGTCCGGCGTCGAGCAGCGCGGCGCCCAGGTTGGCGTGGGCCTTGGCCTGCTGGCCGTCGATTTCGATGGCTTGCGAGATCAGCGCGATGGCCGTAGTCGCGTCGCCCTGCTGGCGGGCGATCACGCCCAGCAGATGCAGCGCGTCGAACTGGCGGGGATTGAGCTCGAGGACCTGGCGGTACAGCGCCTGCGCCGGTTGGAGGCGGCCTTGCTGGTGGAGTTCGACGGCTTGTTGCAGGAAGGACGCTTCGAGGGCGGAATGGGATTCGGTCATGGTGTGCGCATCTTAGGGGAGTTCCCGCCGGCGAACAAGCTGCGGGCGATTACACAACCTGTGGTCCGTCGCGGATACACGTACCATTTATCCTCAACTCCCGCGATACGTCGAATACGCCCAAGGCGACACCACCAGCGGCACATGATAATTCTGCTCCGCGCCGGCCACGCCGAAGGCGATCGTCACCTCGTCGATGAAACGCGGCTCCGGGAGTTCCACCCCCTGCGCGGCGAAATAATCCCCGGCGCTGAAAACCAGCTCATATTTCCCCGCTTTCATCGTCTCGCCCTCCAGCAGCGGCGCCGAACAGCGGCCGTCGGCATTGGTGACATCGGTCTTGATCAAGGTGCGACCCTGCGCGCCGACGGCGTACAGCGCCACCTTGACGCCGGCCCCCGGCTTGCCCTGCGTGATGTCGAGAACGTGCGTGCTCAGCTTGCCCATGGTCTGTCCTATATGTGTACGTCATAAGTATCTATCGTACAAATCATATACCGACGGCGGCCTACGCATATATGATTACAGATATATTCCCCATCGACTTGCCAGCGCCCATGACCACTTACGACAACTATCCGCGCGACATGATCGGCTACGGGCCGAAACCGCCCCACGCCCAATGGCCCAACCAGGCCCGGGTGGCCCTCCAGTTCGTGCTCAACTACGAGGAGGGCGGCGAGAACAACGTGCTGCACGGTGATGCCGGATCGGAAACATTCCTGTCCGAGATCATCGGCGCCGCCTCGTTCAGCAACCGCCACATGAGCATGGAATCGCTGTACGAGTACGGCTCGCGGGCCGGTTTGTGGCGTTTGCTGCGCATGTTCGAGGAGCGCAAGCTGCCGCTGACGGTGTTCGGCGTGTCGATGGCGCTCAAGCGGCATCCGGAGGCGGTGGCGGCGTTCCAGTCGCTGGGCCACGAAATCGCTTGCCACGGGCTGCGCTGGATCACCTATCAAAACATGGACGAGGCCACCGAGCGCGCCCACATGAAGGAGGCGGTCGATATCATCCGTGAACTGACCGGCGCCGCGCCGCAAGGCTGGTACACGGGCCGCGATTCGCCCAACACGCGCCGGCTGGTGATGGAGCACGGCGGCTTCCGTTACGACTCCGACCACTACGGCGACGACTTGCCGTTCTGGCAAAAGGTCGATTACACCGACGCCGCAGGCAAGGCCGCGACGGCGCCGCAGCTGATCGTGCCGTACACGCTCGACACCAACGACATGCGCTTCGCCGCCGCGCAGGGCTTCAACTCCGGCACGCAGTTCTTCGACTATCTGAAGGACGCCTTCGACGTGCTGTACGCGGAAGGCGATCCGAATGGCTTGAACCAGCCGAAGATGCTGTCGATCGGCCTGCACTGCCGCATCGCCGGCCGCCCGGCGCGGGCGGCGTCGCTGGCGCGCTTCCTCGACTACGTGCAGGGGCACGACAAGGTCTGGATCACGCGCCGCATCGATATCGCCGACCACTGGCGCGCCACACACCCATTCGTAGATTGAGACCACGATGTCCGAACCGATTCGTTTTTACTTCCGTGGCGCTGTCCAGGAGATCACCAACGCCGCGCCGACGCGCACCGTGCTTCAGCACCTGCGTGAGGACTTGCATTGCACCGGCAGCAAGGAAGGCTGCGCCGAGGGCGATTGTGGCGCCTGCACGGTCGTCATCGGCAGCTTGAACGCCGGCGGCCAATTGGAGATGAAGTCCGTGAATTCCTGCATCCAGTTCGCGCCCACCCTTGACGGCAAGGCGCTGTTCACCGTCGAAGATTTGCAGCAGGCCGACGGCACCCTGCATCCGGTGCAGCAGGCGATGGTCGAATGTCACGGTTCGCAATGCGGCTTCTGTACGCCCGGTTTCGTCATGTCCCTGTGGGGCATGTACCTGGATAAAAACGGCCAGCCGGCGCAGCGCAAGGAAATCGACGACTGCCTGTCCGGTAACCTGTGCCGCTGCACCGGCTACCGTCCCATCATCGACGCCGCGCACCGCATGACGCAGCTGCCGAAAGTCGGTTTCGACCGCGAAGCCCTGGCGCAGCAATTGCGCGGCTTGCGCCGCGACGAGGGCGCCAGCTACACCGCGCATGGCCAGACCTTCCACGCGCCGCGCACTCTGGACGAACTGGTGGCGCTGCGCGCCGCGCATCCGAAGGCGACGCTGCTGGCCGGTTCCACCGACATCGGCCTGTGGGTCACCAAGCAGATGCGCGAGCTGGGCGACATCATCTATCTCGGTCACGTCGCGGCGCTACAAACCATGGGCGAAAAGGACGGCATGCTGGAAATAGGCGCCGGCGTATCGCTCGACGACGCGTATCGGGCCTTGGCCGAACTCTATCCGTCCCAATTGAGCGAGATGCGCCAGCGCTTTGCCTCGCTGCCGATTCGTAACGCTGGAACGCTGGGAGGCAATGTCGCCAACGGCTCGCCGATCGGAGATTCGATGCCGTGGATGATCGCGCTCGGCAGCGAAGTCGTTCTGCAAAGCGCGTCCGGCCAGCGGGTGTTGCCGCTGGAGGCGTTCTACCTCGACTATCAGAAAAAGGATATGCGGCCGGACGAATTCGTCGTCGCCGTGCGCGTGCCGTTGCCGCGCGCCGGCATCGAATTCCGCACCTATAAATTGGCCAAGCGCTTCGACCAGGATATCTCCGCCGTTTGTGCCGCGTTCGCGTTCAAGCTCGATGGCGAGGTGGTCGTCGACGCCCGCATCGCTTTCGGCGGCATGGCCGCAACGCCGCGCCGCGCGCCGCGCGCCGAAGCTTCTCTGATGGGACTGCGCTGGAACGAGGCCAATCTGCGTGTGGCGATGGACATGCTGGCGCAAGACTTCGCGCCGCTGTCGGACATGCGCGCCTCCAGTTCCTACCGAATGCAGACGGCGCAAAACCTGTTGCGCCGCTTCTGGTTCGAAACGCGCGCCGACGCGCCGCTCGCGGCCGATGCCGTCAACGCCTTCGCATGCCGCGCCTGAAAGGAGTCATCATGAACCATCCAGCCGCTCCTGAACTTGCGCCAATCGCGTTGGACGCCGCCAAGGCCGCCGCCGCCGAGGCGTGGAAGGCCGTCGGCGTCGCCCGCCCGCATGAATCGGCCGAGCTGCACGTGCTTGGACAGGCCACCTATACCGATGACATCCCCGAGCTGCAAGGCACTTTGCACGCCGCGCTGGGCCTGTCGTCGAAGGCGCACGCGCGCATCACCGCGATCGACCTCGTGCCGGTGCGTGCCTCGGCCGGCGTGGTGGCGGTGTACACCGCTGGCGATATCGTCGGCACCAACGACTGCGGCCCGATCATCCACGATGACCCGATCTTCTGCGTGGAAGAGGTGATGTATGTCGGCCAGCCGATCTTCGTCGTTGTCGCCGACACGCACGACAACGCCCGCCGCGCCGCGCGCCGCGCCGTTGTCGAATACGATGAGCTGCCGGCCATCTTCACGCCGCAGGAGGCCAAGGCCGCGCAATCGTACGTGCTGCCGCCGATGCGGCTCCAGCGCGGAGAGTTCCAGACCGCGTTCGACGCGGCGCCGCGCGTCGTCAAGGGGCAGCTGTTCGTCGGCGGCCAGGAACAGTTTTATCTTGAGGGCCAGATCGCCTACGCGATCCCGAAGGAGGACAACGGCATGCTGGTGCAGTGCTCCACCCAGCACCCGAGCGAGATGCAGCACGTCGTCGCCCATGCGATCGGCGTGCATTCGCACAAGGTGCAGGTCGAGTGCCGCCGTATGGGCGGAGGCTTCGGCGGCAAGGAATCGCAATCGGCGCTGTGGGCCGCCGCCGCCGGCATCGCCGCCGCCAAGCTGCGCCGGCCGGTTAAACTGCGCGCCGACCGCGACGACGACATGCTCGTCACCGGCAAGCGGCATTGCTTCTTCTACGAATATGAAGTGGGCTACGACGACGACGGCAAGATCCTCGCCGCCAAGGTCGACATGACGCTGCGCGCCGGCTATTCGGCCGACTTGTCCGGCCCCGTGGCCACGCGCGCCGTCTGCCACTTCGACAACACCTATTATCTGTCGGACGTCGACATCCGCGCCGCCTGCGGCAAGACCAACACCCAATCGAATACCGCCTTCCGGGGCTTTGGCGGTCCGCAGGGCGCCATTGCCATCGAATACGTGATCGACGAAATCGCCCGCAACCTGGGCCGCGACGCGCTCGATATCCGCCGCCTGAATTTCTATGGCAAGACGGAGCGCAACGTCACGCCTTACGGCCAGGAGATCGTCGACAACGTCATCGAGGCGCTGACGACGGAGCTGGAGAAAACCAGCGAATACCGCGCCCGCCGCAAGGCCATCGACGCCTTCAACGCGGGCAGCCCGATCTTAAAGAAAGGATTGGCGCTCACGCCGCTGAAGTTCGGTATCGCCTTCAATGTGACCCACTTGAACCAGGCCGGCGCGCTGGTGCACGTGTACGTGGACGGCTCGGTGCTGGTCAATCATGGCGGCACGGAGATGGGGCAGGGCATCAACACCAAGGTGATGCAGGTGGTGGCGCATGAACTTGGCCTGGACATGGAACATGTGCGCGCGACGGCGACCGACACCAGCAAGGTGTCGAACACGTCGGCGACGGCGGCATCGACCGGCGCGGATTTGAACGGCAAGGCGGCGCAGGATGCCGCGCGCCAGATCCGCGAGCGCCTGTCCGCCTACGCGGTCAAACTGTATGGCGACGATGACGGCCAGCCGGTGCGCTTCTTCGACAACGCCGTCCACGTCAACGGCCATGCCGTGCCGTTCCCGGAACTGGTGCAGAAGGCGTATCTGGCACGGGTGCAGTTGTGGTCCGACGGGTTCTACGCCACGCCCGGCCTGCACTGGGACCCGAAGACCATGAACGGCCATCCGTTCTCGTACTACGCCTACGGTGCCGCCGTGTCCGAGGTGGTGGTCGACACGCTGACCGGCGAATGGAAGCTGCTGCGCGCGGACGCGCTGTACGACGCCGGCCGTTCGCTCAATCCAGCCATCGATATCGGCCAGGTGGAGGGCGCTTTCATCCAGGGCATGGGCTGGCTGACCACCGAGCAGTTGTGGTGGAACCCGGCGGGCAAGCTGATGACGCACGCGCCATCCACGTACAAGATTCCCGGCGTGTCCGACTGCCCGGAGGACTTCCGCGTCAAGCTGTACGACAACGGCAATGTGGAGGACAGCATCCACCGCTCCAAGGCGGTGGGCGAGCCGCCGTTGCTGCTGCCGTTCTCGGTGTTCTTTGCGATCCGCGATGCGATTTCCAGCGTCGGCGGACATCGCGTCAACCCGCCGCTGAACGCGCCCGCGACCAGCGAAGAGATACTGCGCGCGGTGTCCGCGGTGGAAATGGCGGCTTAAGTGGACGAGTGGCTGACAGCCCGGATCACGGAACCGGCGGTGCTGGTGACGGTGGCCATCGTCGAAGGCTCCGGCCCGCGCGAGCCGGGTGCCAAGATGCTGGTCACCGCGCAAGGCCAGGTCGACACCATCGGCGGCGGGCATCTGGAGATGTGCGCGGTCGAGGTGGCGCGCGGGATGCTGGCCGGCGCTGGCGCGGCGCGGCTGGAGCGTTACGCGCTCGGCCCGACGCTGGGTCAATGCTGCGGCGGCGTGGTCCATCTTGCGTTCGAGTTGATCGATGTTTCGCTGCGTTCGGTGCTGGAAAGCTTGCGAACGCGCCGCCGCGAAGACAGCTGGCGCCTGGGCGCCATCGACGGCCCTCCTTGCGCGCTGCTGCTGGATGCCGATGGCAGGGTGGTCGCGGGGGAGGGCGAAGGCGCGCCATTGGTTGACCGCAAGCGCGGCACGCATGTGGTGAAAGACGCTACCGGTCGCCGCTGGCTTGCCGATCCGTGCCTCGCTCTGCGCGCGCACCTGCTGCTGTTCGGCGCCGGCCATGTCGGCGCGGCCATCGTCCGCATGCTGGGCGAGTTGCCGTGCACGGTGACCTGGGTCGACGAGCGTGAGGAGATGTTCCCGTCGACGATACCCGCCAACGTCACGGTGGAAGCGACCGACGTGCCGGAGGCGCTTGTCGCCGGCGCGCCGGCCGGCGCCAGTTACTTGGTGATGACCCACAGCCACGCGCTCGACCAGCGCTTGAGCGAAGCGATTTTGGCCCGCGCGGACGTCGGCTGGTTTGGTTTGATAGGCTCCAGGACCAAGCGCGTGCAGTTCGAACGCAGGATGGCCGCGCGCGGCCTGCCGAAGGACCGCATAGACGCCATGGTCTGTCCGATCGGCCTGGCCGGCATCACAAACAAGCTGCCCGCCGCCATCGCCGCCTCGGTTTGCGCCCAACTGTTAATGGTCTGGGAAGCGCAGCAGAGTCTAACGTTAAACCACGTAGGGCGGATTAGCGCAGCGTAATCGGCCACGCATGTGCCGCCGTCGGCTCATCGATGGCCGATTACGGCGTTCCGCCTAATCCGCCCGACGTAGAACCACCAAATTTTTGAGAGAACTTATGTCCCCCCCAAACCTGCAAGCCTACCGAGGCAGCTTGCTCCACTTCCTCGCCGATCCGGCCTTCAGCGACCAGTCGCACGACTGGCATGAAGACGGCCTGCTGATCGTCGCCGACGGCAAAGTCCAGGCGGCGGGCGACTACGCCACGCTTCACGCCACACTCCCGCCGGAAACCGTAGTGCACGACTACAGCGGCAAGCTGCTGATGCCCGGCTTTATCGACACACACGTCCACTACCCGCAAACCGACATGATCGCCTCGCCGGCCGAAGGCCTGCTGCCATGGCTGGAGACCTACACCTTCCCGGTCGAGAGCAAATTCGGCGACCCGTCGCACGCGGCCGGCGTGGCAGACTTCTTCCTCGACGAGCTGCTACGCTGCGGCACCACCACCGCCATGGTCTATTGCAGCGTGCATCCGCAATCGGTCGACGCCTTCTTCACCGCCAGCGAACAGCGCGGCCTGCGCATGGTCGCCGGCAAGGTGATGATGGACCGGAACTGTCCCGATTACCTGCGCGACACCGCCGAATCGAGCGCCCGCGACACCGAGGCGCTGATCAAGCGCTGGCACAACCATGGCCGCTCGCTGTACGCGATCACGCCGCGCTTCGCGCCCACGTCCACCGAGGAGCAATTGCACCTGGCCGGCGAACTGGCGCGCGCCTATCCGGACACCTTCATCCAGACCCACGTATCGGAGAACGAGGCCGAATGCGCGTGGGTGCGCGAATTGTTCCCCAAGTCGCGCAGCTACATCGACGTCTACGACAGCTACGGCATGATGCGTCCACGCGCGATGTACGGCCACTGCATCTGGCTCGATGAGCGCGACCGCGAGCGCATGGCCGAAACCCGGTCCGCCGCCGCCATCTGCCCGACCTCCAACCTGTTCCTGGGCAGCGGTCTGTTCGACTTCGAGCGGGCCGACACGGCAGGCGTTCTGCTGTCTCTGGCGACGGATGTCGGCGGCGGCACCTCGTTCTCGATGTTGCAAACCATGAATGAAGCCTATAAAGTAGCGCGCTTGGGCGGCAGTTATCTGCCGGCTTTGCGGATGTTTTACCTGGCCACGCTGGGCGCGGCGCGCAGCATGCAGCTTGAAGGCACGATCGGCAATTTCAGCGCCGGCGCGGAGGCGGACTTCATCGTCGTCGATCCGCAGGCCACGCCGCTGCTGCAGCGGCGCACCGACCGCGTCGAAAGCCTGGAGGAATTGCTGTTCGCGCTGGCGTTGCTGGGCGACGACCGCGCCATCGCGGCGACATATTCCGCCGGCCGCAAGGTGCACGCCCGCGCCTCGATTTAATCGTCGGGATAGGAACGGACTTAATTCACATTGGAAGCCACATGCAAAAAAATATCGCCAGCCTGAAGGCCGTCGCCCTCGCCGCCGCCGTGTTCTGCGCCTTGCCGCAAGGCGCCCACGCCGCCAGCAACGAGGACATCGTCAAGAGCCATTTCGCCTCGCTGGTCTCGGGCAAGGAGCCGAAACTGGCCGAGCTGACGATGTTCTTCACGATGATGCCCAAGGGCGGCGATCTGCACCACCACTATTCCGGCGCGATCTACGCCGAGCAGTATCTGGAGTGGGTGGACAAGCAGGGCTACTGCGTCAACAAGAACAGCTTCATGATCGATGTCAGCAAGGAGACCGTCGCCAGCGAGCGCGCCAAACCGCTGGCCGAGCGCGCGTGCCTGTCCGGCCAGGACGTCTTGCAGAACAACACGGTGCTGGCCAACCTGCTGCAGAAATGGTCGGACAAGGACTTCCACAACCATGGCGCGGTGCAGTCGCCGCCGGACCGCCAGTTCTTCGACACCTTCGCCTACTTCAATCCGGTGGCGTCGACCAATGCCGCCGAAGGCCTGAAGACACTGAAGCAGCGCGCCATCCAGGAAAACCTGAGCTACATCGAGACCATCTACGAGATCGCACCGATCGCGCAGGACAAGGCCTTCGACGACAAAGCCATCGCCGGCGGCGTGACCGACGCCGACCTGGCCGCCTACAGCGCCAAACTCGAGGACGACAAGGCCTTCCAGGGCTGGATCGCCGCCTACCTGGAAAACGTCAAGACTTCCGGCGCCGGCATCGACGACGCCGATTTCACGATGCGCTACCAGCCGTTCGCGCTGCGCTTCCTGTCGCCGTCGCAGGTGTTTTCGCAGATGGTGTCGAGCTTTAAGCTGGCTTCCTCCAGCCCGATGATCGTCGGCGTGAACATCGTCGGCCAGGAGAGCGTCCATGTGGCGATGCGCGACTACGCGATGCACATGCAGATGTTTAAATTCCTGAAGACGAAATATCCGAAGGTGAAACTGGCGCTGCACGCCGGCGAGCTGTCGCTGGGCATGGTGCCGCCGGAGGGTCTGACCTTCCACATCCGCGACGCCATCGATGTCGCCGGCGCCAGCCGCATCGGCCACGGCATGGACATCGCCCACGAGACCAACCCGCTGGGCATTATGAAAAAAATGCGTGATCGGCAGATCCCGGTCGAGGTCAATCTCAGTAGTAATGACTTTATTTTGGGCGTGAAGGGCGCGGCGCACCCGGTCACGTTGTATCGCAAATATGGCGTGCCGTTCGTGCTGTCGACCGACGATGCCGGCGTGTCGCGTAATAATTTGTCGGGCGAATTCGTGCTGTACGCGGCCCGTTATCAGCCGACTTATGCCGAAGTCAAAAAACTGTCCTACGACAGCATCCGTTATTCCTTCCTGGCCGAAGCCCACAAGCAGCGGCTGTTGAAGGGATTAGACGGCAAGTTCAGCAAATTTGAAGCTGAAATTGCTGCGTCGCAAAGCAAGCCAGCGCGCTAACCCGCCGGGCATCGGCGGCGAAAAGCTGGCTCAACAGCTGGGTGGTGTGGTGCGCAACCCACACCATTCTGTTGTTTGTTACAAAATATCCTTCCGCACAGCAGCATCCGACTGTTGTCATAAATTCCTCTCTGTGGCATGCGCCGCGACATTTTTTTTCACTCTGTGGCCGCGATGCGACATAAGCGCCGAGGGTCGTGCTGATTTTTGCATTTATACCAATGAAAAGATTTCACGTAAGAATGGCTGATTTATAATTCCGGCTTATTCCACGTCGTAGTTGCACTCGCCTCATAATTTCGCCCTATTTATATATTTTTCATCTGAATTCTTAAAATAAATCGTATTTGTCATGCTTTTTTCGATCCTGCATAGTTGGATGAAATGATCCAAAAAAGCAAGATTATTGCTTTCACACAGTTCAGTAGATAAGTGGCAAACCAGGCGGAAGCGTCACCTACCGACGTCACAGCCCTGACATATTAAGCCGTTACACTCACCCGCTGCCGTTGGCACGCCGGGATTTGGGCGGCTCGACCAGTTGCAGCAAACGTAAAGAGGAGTCCCGCCATCCGCAGGATTTCCACATAACTATTAGTCTTTTTTGGGGTTATACAATGATCAATCATAAACGGCTCAAGCTGACGCAAATAGCGCTCAGCCTGTCTATCGCGCTAGCGGCGGCACCGGCCTTTGCACAGAACACGACGTCGGCCATCGGCGGCCGCGTCTCGGTGGCTGACGGCAAGCCTGCGGCGGGTGCCGTAGTGTCCATCCTCCACACCGAATCGGGTTCCGTCACCAATGTGGTGACCGATGCCGAGGGTCGTTATGTGCAGCGTGGCTTGCGTACTGGCGGGCCGTACACGATTACCATCACCAAAGACGGCGTCACGGAAACGCGCAAGGACGTCTACATTCAATTGGCTGAAACTGCCAGCGTCGACGCCACCCTGGGCGCGCCGGCCATGCAGACCGTGACCATCGCCGGCACTGCCGCCCGTTCCGATAAATTCAACAAATCGAACATGGGCGCCGGCACCAGCATCAGCGCGACCGAACTGGCGATCCAGGGTTCGATCAACCGCAACCTGCAGGATTACGCCCGTGCCGACCCGCGCGTGTCGCAGACCGATAAAGAGCGCGGCGAAATGTCGGTGGCCGGTCAGAACTCGCGCTACAACTCGCTGACCATCGACGGCGTATCCGTCAACGATACCTTCGGCCTGGAAGCGAGCGGTTCGCCGACCGCCAAGCAGCCGATCTCGATCGACGCCATCCAGTCGGTGCAAGTCAACGTCGCCAACTACGATGTGACCCAGAAGGGCTACACCGGCGGCAACATCAACGCCGTCACCAAGTCCGGCACGAACACCGTCAAGGGCAGCGTCTACTACGTGTTCCGTAACGACAGCATGGCCGGCGACCGCTACAACGCGACCAACAACACCTACGCTCCACCGGCGCCGTTCAAGGAAACCACCAAGGGTGGCACCATCGGCCTGCCGCTGATCAAGGACAAACTGTTCATGTTCGCTGGCTGGGAAAAGCTGGAATCGACCCGCGCCGCGCCGGCCTTCGGCCCACTGGGCAGCTCGGTGACCAACGTCGGCATCACCCCGTCGGCGATCGCGTCGGCGCAGTCGATCGCGCAGACCGCCTATGGCATCGACATCGGCAACAGCAATGTGCCGTCGGGCGCCGCGCTGGATGTCACCGACAAGTTGGTCAAATTCGACTGGAACATCAGCGACAATCATCGCGCCATGTTCCGCTATTCCAAGACGGACCAGACCGAGCCTATCTTCAGCGGCCTGTCGGCCACCGGCCTGTCGCTCAACAGCGAGTGGTACCAACAGGGCAAGACCATCGAAACCAAGGTCGCCCAGGTATTGTCGGACTGGACGCCTACGTTCTCGACCGAGTTCAAGCTGTCCTCGCGCGACTACGATTCCGTGCCTAAGCTGAATGCGCAGCTGCCGTTGATCGGCCTGCAATTCTCCGGCGCGTTGCCGCCTGGCACGCCGTCGACCGTCTCGTCGGCCAACCGCACGCTGTTCTTCGGTACGGACAACAGCCGTCAGCGCAACGTCCTGGGCACCAAGACCATCGACGCCTACGCCGGCGCCAACTGGTCGCTGGGCGACCATGAAATCAAGTTCGGCAGCGACTACAGCCGCAACAAGATTTACAACGCGTTCCTGCAAAACGTCTGGGGCAACTACACCTTCGGTTGCATCAACGGCATCGCGTACCAGTTCAATAACAACCAGAACCTCACCTGCGGCACGGCCACCAACGCCCAGAATGAAGCGGCAGTATTGGAAAACTTCCGCCGCGGCCGTCCGAGCAGCTATAGCGTGCAGGTGGCGAATCCGGGCCTGACCCTGGACGACGCCGTTTCGCAATTCACGATGAAGAACTACGGTGCCTTCATCCAGGACACCTGGGCTGTCAGCTCGAACCTGAACGTGAGCTTCGGCGTGCGCGTCGACGGCACCGATGTCGCCGAGCGTCCGCTGCGCAACGACCGCGTGGCGCAGGCGGCTATCGCCGGCAACGCCGCCACCAACACCCGCGCCACCGGTGGTTTTGGCATGGACAACACCAATACCTTCGATGGCCAGAAGTTGTTCCAGCCGCGCGCCGGTTTCAACTACAAGCTCGACACCGCGCGTCAAACGCAAATTCGTGGTGGCGCCGGCCTGTTCCAAGGCTCCGCCTTGACCGTCTGGTTGTCCAATCCGTTCTCCAACACCGGCGTTCAGACCCGCACCGTTGGTTGCGGTATTGCCGGCTACGCGGCGTGCCCAAGCGCCGACGGCTTGTTCCGTACGGACATCAACAATCAGGTGACCAACTTCACCGGTTCGGTCCCCGCCGCCAACGTCGACATCCTGGCCCCTGGCCTGAAGCAGCCTTCGGTGTGGAAAGCGAATATCGCGGTTGAAACGGAACTGCCATGGTACGGTCTGGTCCTGAGCGCCGAATTCCTGAAAACCAAGGCCAATGACGCGATCTACTACCAGAACGCCAACTTGGGCGTGGCCACCCGCACCGGCACCGATGGCCGCTCGCTGTACTACAGCCCGCAAGGTTACAACCAGGCTTGCTGGTCGGCAACCGGTGCTTCGATCAGCAATGGCACCTGCGCAGGCTTTGTCGCCAAGGCGTTGAGCAACTCGTCGTTCAACAACGTGCTGGTCGCCACCAAGACCGACCAGGGCTACAGCAATGTCGCCACCGTCTCGCTGACCCGTCCGATGATGAACGGCTGGAGCTGGTCGGCTGCGTATAGCTACACCTCGGCCAAGGAAGTATCGCCGCTGACGTCGTCGACCTCGGCGTCGAACTACTCGAGCCGCGCCACCTTCAATCCGAACGAGGAAGTCAACGCCAACTCGACCTACCTGGTGAAAGACCGTATCAGCGCGCTGCTTAACTTCCGCAAGCGCTTCTTCGGCAGCTACAACACCACCTTTGGCGTGTTCTACGAAGGTCGTTCGGGCAAGCCTTACAGCTGGACCGTCAACAATGACTTGAACGGTGACGGCCTGGCCGGCAACGACCTGATGTTCATCCCTTCGGCGCCGGGTTCGGGCCAGGTGGTGTTCTATGGCGACACGGCCACTAACCACGCCAACGAAGACAAGTTCTGGAGCATCGTCAATTCCAATGGCGTGCTGCGTAATTCGAAAGGCCGCGTCGTCGATCGCAACAGCGACTTCGCGCCATGGACCAATAGCTTCGACGTTCGCATCGCCCAGGAAATTCCAGGCTTCTTCAACAACAAGGCGACGTTCTCGCTGGACATCTTCAACTTCGGCAACCTGTTGAACAAGAAGTGGGGCCGTATCAATGAAGTCGGCTTCCAGAGCAATGGCGGTGTGGCACGCAGCTTTGTCGATTACCAAGGTTTGGATGCATCCGGCAAGTACGTGTACCGCGTGCGCGATGTCGAAAGCGTCGATGTCCGTCAAGTCAAGGGCGAATCGCAGTGGGCCATTCAGGCAACGGTGCGCTACGAGTTCTAATTTCGTAGCACGTCTGTGATCCCAAACGGCTGGTGGCGACATCAGCCGTTTTTTTATTCCGGAACGGTTTGTAACGTAATATTTTCGCGGGACCCGGCGGCGTTTTTCGGCCGGCCCGGGCTGTACAATATTTGATTATTTCCAAGTTGATCAGGAATGACTAAACCTTTGAGTTCCGTCGCCCGTGCCGTCTTGGCGGGCGCGCTGGCGGTCCTGTCCAGCGGCTGCGCGTTTGGGCCGCCGTTGCCGCCGGGCGTCGTCGAGGTGCAACTGGCCACGCTCAACGACTTCCACGGCAACCTCGAACCGAGCAAGTATGTGTGGGACAGCGTGCGCGATCGCGACGCACGCACGGTGATGGCCGGCGGCATCGATACGCTGGGCGCGGCGCTGCAAGCCTGGCGCAAGCAGGACCCGGAACTGCTGCTGGTGGGCGCCGGCGATTTGATTGGCGCCAGCCCGGCCATCTCGTCGATGTGGGCCGACGAGCCGACCATGGCCGCGATGGATTTGTTGGGACTACGCGCGAGCACCGTCGGCAATCACGAATTCGATGCCGGCCGCGTCGAGCTGCTGCGCCAGCAAAAGGGCGGCTGCAAATCGCCGCGCGCCGACAAGGCCTGCAAGTTCGACCCGGACTACGCCGGCGCGCAATTCAGCTATCTGGCGGCGAACGTGATCGACATGGTCACGCGCAAGCCGATCCTGCCGGCCTACAGGATCGAGACCGCGCATGGCGTCAAGATGGCCTTTATCGGCACCGTGCTGCGCGAGACCGCCGAAACCTCGCTGGCCTCCGGCATCGCCGGCCTTGACTTCATCGACGAGGCGGATGCGATCAACCGCCAGTTGCCCGAACTGCGCAAGCAGGGCGTGGGCGTGTTCGTCGTGCTGCTGCACCAGGGCGGCACCACCGTCGAGAAGTTCGACCAGCAGGATTGCAGCCAACTAACCGGTCCCGTGGTCGACGTGGTCAAACGCCTCGATCCGGCGATCCGCGTGGTGGTCAGCGGCCACTCGCACAAGGGTTATCTGTGCCGGGTGGACGGCCGCCTGGTGACGCAGTCCGATTCGGCGGGCCATGTGATGGGGCGCATCAAGCTCAGGGTCGATACCAACACCAACACGCTGCAGGACGCCAGCGCCACGCAGGAGGTGATGGTGCCGGGAACCTGGCCGGCCGATCCGGCACTCGATGCCTATTTAAAGAAGGCGCGCGAGCGCAGCGCGGCGCAACTGGCGCGTCCGGTGGCGGCGCTGGCGGTCCCCGTCGTGGGGCGCGCGCTCGATGACAATGGCGAGTCGCCGTTGGGCGATCTGGTGGCCGACTCGGTGCTGGCGGCGGGACGTCCATTTGGCGTGCAGATCGCTTTCATGAACGACGGCGGCATCCGCAGCGATCTGGAAAGCGGCGCGGGTCGACGCGTCGCCGTCGGCCAGGCACTGGTGGTGCTGCCGTTCGGGAATAAACTGGTGGCGATGAATTTCAAAGGGTGGCAGATCTACGATCTGCTGGAGCAGCAGTGGATCGGCGGGCGCGACTCGTGGCGCGGGCTGCTGCAGGTGTCCGACGGCTTCACCTATCAGTGGGATGCGAAGCGCGGCGAAGGCAGCAAGGTGGTGCCCGATAGCGTGATGCTGAACGGCATGCCGTTGCAGAGGGAGTCGTCCTATCGCGTGATGGTGAATAACTTCCTGGCCGAAGGCGGCGATGCTTTTCCGACGTTCGCCAATGGCATCAATCGCGCCAACACGGGCATCCTCGCCATCGACGCGCTGACCGCCTATCTGGTCAAGCGCGAGGAAATGGGCAAGCCGGCCGGCAAGGCCGAAACGCAGCAGCGCATCAGGCGCCTGCGGTAGTCAAGACTAAATTTATTGATTGGAGTAGCCGCTATGCGTCGTATTTTACTTTCCGTTGTCGTGTCGGCGCTGCTGGCATCCGCCGCGCCGGCGCGCGCCGAGTTTTCCATTCCAGGCTTTGAGCTGGTGCAGACGGCGCCGGTCGGAACGTCGCTGCATAGCGACGACCTGCGCGATCCCGCGACGGTGTGGAGCGAGATGTTCGACAACGCCAAAACCGAGATCGTGATCGGCCAGTTCTACGCGGTCAACAAGCCGGGCAGCCTGTTCGACAAGGTTGTCGAGCGCCTGGCGGCGGCCGGCAAGCGCGGCGTCAAGATCCGCTTCCTGCTTGAACAGAAAGGCCTGGGCCTGTCGGAGAAGCCGACCCTGGACCAACTGCGGGCGATTCCGAACCTGGAACTGCGCATCCTCGATTTCAGCAAGTTGACCGGCAACGGTATCATCCACGCCAAGTACATGGTGGTCGATGGCGCCACGGCCTTTGTCGGCAGCCAGAACTTCGATTGGCGCGCCTTCGAGCATATCCACGAGACGGGACTGCGCATTACCGATCCGAAGCTGGTCGGCCAAGTGCTGGCGGTTTTCAACCAGGACTGGCGCGCGCAGGCGTTGACGGAGCAGGGCACGGCGGTGCCGGCACTTAACGCCATCACCGCCGTGCCCAACTACCGCCAGGAGACCTTCCTGCTGGCCAGTCCGAACCGCTACAACCCGGCCGGTATCGGCGATTCCGAATCCGGGCTGCCGGCGCTGCTGGCCGACGCCAAAAACGAAGTGCGCATCCAGCTGCTGGACTACGCGCCGCTCAGTTATGGACCGAAGGGTACGCGCCCGTACTACGCCGTGATCGACAACGCGGTGCGCGCCGCCGCCAATCGCGGCGTCAAGATCAAGCTGATGGTCTCCAACTGGAACATGGAGCAGCCCGCGCAAGCCTATCTGAAAAGCCTGGCGATGCTGCCGAACGTGGAGATCCGCGTGGTGACGATACCGGTGGCGCCGGGCGGCTTCATTCCGTTCGCGCGCGTCATCCACAGCAAGACGATGGTGATCGACAATCAGATCGCGTGGGTCGGCACCAGCAACTGGGCCGGGGGGTATATGGATTTGTCGCGTAATATGGAAGTGGTGATGCGGAACGAGAAAATGGCGCAGCGCCTGGCAGCGACGCAGGAGCAGATCTGGAGCTCGCAGTACGCGCAGGCGCTCGACATCAACAAGCAGTACCCGAAACCGGTCAAAGGCAAAGCGGAATGAGGAAGTTATTGGTGGTAGCGGCGGTGTGCGGTGCCTTCGTCTCGTTCAATGCGCAGGCGTGGGGCAACGACGGCCACCGCGCGGTTGGCGCCATCGCCGATCAGCTGATCAAGGGCAGCAACGCCGAGAAGCGCGTGCAGGCCTTGCTGCTGCCCGGCGAGAGCCTGGAAAAGATCGCCACTTGGGCCGACTGCATCAAGGGGACCTATTGCGGTCCGCAGACGGCGGAGATGGAGGCCTACGTGGCGGCCAATCCGCGGCACACCGAGTACCACTACACCAACGTGCCGTTCCAGCTGACGGAGTATCACGACCACGCGGTCGGCACCGCCGACGACGATATCGTGCAGACGCTCAAGCAGTGCATCGCCACTTTGCAGGGCAAGGGCGACCAGACCACCAATCCGCGTAATTTCACACAGCGCCAGGCGCTGTTGATCCTGGTGCATCTGACGGGCGATATCGCGCAGCCGCTGCACGTGGGCGAAGCGTATGTCGCCAAGGACGGCGGTTTCGTGGTGCCGGCGGGGCAGGCGCAGCTCGACGCCGGCGCGGCGTTCGCCACACAAGGCGGCAACAACCTGCTGCTCGATGACGTCAAACTGGGCGCGAGTAGCGTACGCTTGATTCCGCCACCGGAGGCGGAAAACGTCGAGCCGCCAGGGCCGCCGCGCGCGCCGAGGGCCACCCGCCCGCTGCATTCGTATTGGGATGGCACGGTGGTGAACTACGTCTTCCGTCGCATCGACGCGCGCTCGCCGAAGCAGTTCGCGGAAGCGGTCATTGCGGCCAATCCGGCGATGTCGGCCGATAACGGCGATCCGGTGAGTTGGCCGTACCAGTGGGCCGAACAAGCGTTGGTGGTGGCTAAACGCGCCTATGAAGGCGTGGTGCCGGGAGCGATGTCCAGGCAAACCAGCAAGACCAGCGGCGCGGTCTACGGCGTCTGGCCGGTGTCGGTGCCCGATGACTATCCGGTGCCGACGTCGGACGACGCCAGGATGCAGCTGACCCGGGGCGGCTATCGTTTGGCCGCAGTCCTCAAAGCCATCTGGCCCTGAGCCGTCAACCGGCCAGCACCACCTCGATGCCCATGTCGCGGTAGGGCGCCAGCAGCGCCTCCGGCACGTTGGCGTTGACGATGATGGCGCCCACGCTTTCCATCGGTGCGATCTGGAACGGTGACGCGGTGTCGAGCTTTTCCGGCGACGCCAGCACCACCGTCTTGCGCGCCGCTGCCGCGATCGCGCGCTTGACCCCGGCCTCGTCGTAGTCGCCGGTGCTGATGCCTTGTTCCGGATGCAGGCTGCAAACGCCCATGAAGTAGATATCGGTGCGGATCTGCGCTATGGCGTCCAGCGCGGCCGGTCCCATGGCCACGATCGAATGCTTGAACAGACGGCCGCCGATCATGATCACGTCGATCAGCGGATGTTCGGCCAGTTCGACCGCGATGCTGGGACTGTGCGTGACGACGGTGCACTTCAAATCGGCGGGCAAATGGCGCGCCAACTGGACCGCCGTCGTGCCGCCGTCGATGAACACCACCTGGCCTGTCTGGATCATGGCGGCGGCCGCGCGGGCGATAGCCGGTTTGGCGTCGCTGGAAATTCGCTGGCGTTCGGCGAAGTTGCCCATCGCCGGCGACGCGGGCAGCGGCACCGCCAACGGCAGTGCGCCGCCGTGTACCCTCTGAAGCAAGCCTTCTCCGGCCAGCTCGCGCAGGTCGCGGCGTATCGTATCCTCCGATAATCCCAGTTCCTCGCTTAATGATTTGGCGACGATCTGGCCGTCCTGTTTCAGGCGGGAGAGCAGTAGTTCCTTGCGTTGACGTGTTAGCATGATTTACACGAATTATCTTGATATTGCACGATAGTGCATGATATCGTAAAAATACGCAATCAGAAAAAAGGAAGGCCGCCATGCCCGAAGACCGTATCCGCATCCATAAAGTCGAAACCCTATCGGACGACTGGTTCGTGCTGAAGAAAACCACATTCGACTATCGCCGCAGCGACGGCACCTGGCAGCGCCAGTCGCGTGAAACCTATGATCGCGGCCATGGCGCCACGATCCTGCTGTACAACCGCGAGCGGCGTACCGTGGTGCTGGTGCGGCAGTTCCGCTTTCCGGCGTATGTCGAAGGGCACCCTGGCTTTTTGATCGAGGCGCCGGCCGGGCTGCTGGACCAAGCCACGCCGGAAGTGCGCATCAAGGCGGAGGTGGAGGAGGAGACGGGGTATCGCATCGGCGAAGTGCACAAGGTGTTCGAGGCGTTCATGAGTCCCGGCTCGGTCACGGAGCGGCTGCACTTCTTCGTCGCGGAATACGATCCGGCCTCGCGTCCCGGCGTGGGAGGCGGTGTTGCGGAGGAGGGCGAGGACATCGAAGTGCTGGAGCTGACGATGGAGCAGGCGATGGCGATGATGGCCTCCGGCGAAATCGCCGACGGCAAAACCATCATGCTGCTGCAATATGCAGCGCTGCACCTGTTACGCTAAATTTTGACCGTGAACTCGTTGTGGCCGCTTCGGCGGCGCGGGCATAATGGCGGTATGAATAAGATCTATCTGGTGATTCTGTTCGCTTGCATTTGCTCCGGCCACGCCGGCGCGGCCGGCTACGTCGGCAACGCCAAGGCCGGCGAGGCGGCGTTCCGCAAGTGCGCTTCGTGCCATCAGGTCGGCCGCTACGCGCAGGCCGGCTACGGCCCGCAGCTGAACGGCATCATCGGCCGCAAGGCGGCGGCCACGCCGGATTTCAAGTATTCCGAAGCGATGAAGAAATCGGGCATCGTCTGGACCGAGCAAAAACTGGCCGCTTACATGCGCGCGCCGCACGACGTGGTGCCGGGGACCAGCATGCGTTTTTGGGGTATTGGCGACGACCAGCAGATCGCCGATCTGCTGGTGTATATGCGGGAGTTCCGCTAAGAGGGCGGAGGCTTAGCGCGACTTGACGAACGGAATGCCGAGCGATTTCGGCGCCACCGACTTGGCCATCAAACCGGCCAGCACGATCACCGTCAGCACGTACGGCACCATCTGGATCATCGCGCCCGGCAGGCGGCCGATGCCCGGCAGTTCCACGCCTTCGATCTGGATTTGCACCGCGCCGAAGAAGCCGAACATCAGGCAGCCCAGGAAGGTGTACAGCGGACGCCAGTTACCGAACACCATGGCCGTCAGCGCCAGATAGCCGGCGCCGGCCGACATGTCGCGCAGGAAGAAGCCGCTCTGCACGATCGACAGGTAGGCGCCCGCGAACGAGCAAAGGAAACCGGCGATCAGCATCGCCATGTAGCGCTGGCGCTCGACGCTGACACCGGCGGCATCGGCCGCGTGCGGGTTCTCGCCGCAGGCGCGCAGGCGCAGGCCGAAGCGGCTGTGGTAGACGATCCAGTGCACCAGCGGCACCAAGGCGAATGCCATGTACACCAGCACCGAATGGCCGCCGATCAGATGCGCGTACACCCAGCCGATGACGGGGATGCCCTCGACCGCCGCCGTCCCCGGCAGCACCACGTCGAACAAGCGCGCCGACCCGAGGTCCGGCGTGCGGCCGCCCTGCTGGAAGATGTACTGCGCCACCACGAAGGTCAGGCCGCTCATGGCGATGTTGATGGCGATGCCGGCCACCAGCTGGTTGCCCTTCTGGGTGATGGCGATGTAGGCCTGGAGGCTGGCCAGCAGCATCGATACCACGATGCCGGCCATGACGCCGTACCATGGGTTTTGCGTGGTGAAGGCGACGGCCGCCGAGACGAACGCCGACGCCAGGATCTTGCCTTCGAGGCCGATGTCGATCACGCCGGAGCGCTCGGCGAACAGGCCGGCCATGCCGGCGAAAATCAGCACCGGCGCGTTGCGCACGGTCGAGACCAGGATACTGCCGATATGGAGGTCGTCAAAAGTCATAGTGTCCTCACTTCTTCAGTTTGAGCAGTTTGGCGAGCGCCGGCGCGTACAGGTTTTCCATCGCGCCGCAGAACAGGATGATCAGGCCCTGCACCAGGATCACCATCTCCGGCGGGATGTTCTGCTTTTCCAGCGACAGGTCGAAGCCGCCCTGGGTCAGCGCGCCGAACAGCACGGCCGACAGGAAGATGCCGACCGGATGCTGGCGGCCCATCAGCGCGATGGCGATGCCGATGAAGCCCGCGCCGCCGACGAAGTTGAGCGACAGGTAGTGGGTCGAGCCCATGATGGAGTTGACCGAACCGAGACCGGCCAGCGCGCCCGAGATCAACATGACGATGATGATCATCTTGCTGATGCGGATGCCCGCGTAGTGCGCGGCGTGCTTGTTCAGGCCCGTGGCGCGCAGCTTGAAGCCCCACGAGGAGCGCGACACCACCACGCCGTAGATCACCAGCGCGATGATCGCCAGGAAGAAGCTGATGTTGAGCGGCGTTTCGCCCAGCACCGGGAACCATTGGTTCAGGCGCGGCATTTCGGCGGCGGCCGCGAAGGCGCGGCTGGCCGGATTCTGCTCGCCCGGCGGCACCAGCTTGACGATCACGGTGTTCATCAGCGCGGCCGCGATGTAGTTGAACATGATGGTGGTGACCACCACGTGGCTGCCGCGCTTCGCCTGCAGATAGCCGGGCACGAACGCCCACAGCGCGCCGAACAGCGCCGCGCCGATCATGCCGACCGGGATCAGGAACAGCGCCGGCAACGAGCTGTCGAAGGTTAGGATCGCCAAGGTCAGGCCAAGGCCGGCGAAATACATCTGGCCTTCGGCGCCGATGTTGAACAGGCCCGCCTCCATCGCGATCGACACGGCCAGGCCGGTGAAGATGAAGGTCGAGGCATAGAACAGCGTGTAGCTCAAGCCCTCCGGATTGACGACGGCGCTGTTGATCAGGATCGCCAGCGATTCGGTCGGGCTCTCGCCCAGCAGGTGGATCACCAGCGCGGTCACCAGCAGCGCCGACAGCAGGTTCAACAGGGGCAGGGCAAACGCGGTGGCCCAGCGTGGCAGGTCTTTGTTCATGATTTGTGCATTCCGCCCATCAGCAAGCCGATACGGGTCGTGTCGAATTCTTCAATTTTCAGTTCGCCGGTGATGCGGCCGCCGCACATGACGAGGATGCGGTCCGCCAGCGCGCGCACCTCCTCCAGCTCCACCGACACCAGCAGGATCGCCACGCCGGAGTCGCGCAGGGCCAGCAGCTGTTTGTGGATGCTCTCGATGGTGCCGATGTCGACACCGCGCGTGGGCTGGCCGACCAGCATCAGCTTGGGCTGCGCCAGCACTTCGCGCGCGATCACCACTTTCTGCTGGTTGCCGCCGGAGAGCAGGCCGATACGCAGGTCGTGGTTATCGGGACGCACGTCGAAGCTTTTCATCAGCGCGTCGCAGCGGGCCGCGATGGCCTTGAAGTTGAGCAGGCCCCATTTGTTTTTCAGCTTGTCCTGATAGCCGAGGATGGTGTTGTGCATGACCGAGAAGGCCTTGACGACGCCGTCGCGCAGGCGGTCTTCCGGCACGTGGGCGATGCCCAGTTCGCGGAAGGTGCGCGGCAGGCCGTCGGCGTCGGAGCGGCCGCCGAAGGGCAGGTCCTTGCCGAGGAATTCGAGCTTGCCGGAGGTCGGCAGGCGCATGCCCGACAGGATCTCCATCAATTCGCTCTGGCCGTTGCCGGAGACGCCGGCAATCGCCACGATCTCGCCGGCGCGCAGGGTGAAGCCGATATCGGCCAGCAGCTTGACCTGCTGGTCGTCGCTTAGCTGCAGGTTCTCGACGCGCAGCACCGGCGCGCCCGGATTGTATGGCGCGCGCGGCAGGTTGTTCTCGATAGGACGACCGACCATCATGTTGGCCAAGGCTTCCTTGGTGGTGCCGGCGGTCGGCACGGCGCCGATCACGCGGCCGCCGCGCATCACGGTGACGGTGTCGGTGATGTCGAGGATCTCCTGCAGCTTGTGCGTGATCAGGATGATGGTCTTGCCCTGTTCCTTGAACAGGCGCAGGATCTCGAACAGCGACGCCGTCTCCTGCGCCGTCAGCACGGCGGTCGGCTCGTCGAGGATCAGGATGTTGGCGCTGCGGTAGATCTGTTTGAGAATCTCGACGCGCTGTTGCGCGCCCACCGACAGGTCGTGGATGGTGGCCAGCGGATCGACGTCGAGCCGGTAGCGGGCGCAGATCTCGCGCAGCTTCGCCTCGACGGCGGCGCGTTTGGATTGAAGCTTGAAACCGCCCTCGCTGCCCAGCATGACGTTGTCGAGCACCGTCATGTTCTCGACCAGCATGAAGTGCTGGTGCACCATGCCGATGCCCAGGGCGATCGCCTCCTGGCTGTTGTGGATGCGGCGCGCCTGGCCGTCGAGCAGGATCTCCCCGCCGTCGGCGCGGTAGTAGCCGTACAGGATACTCATCAGGGTCGATTTGCCGGCGCCGTTCTCGCCCACCAGGCCGTGGATCGATCCCTTGGCGATGGCGAAGTTGACGTCCGTGTTCGCCTTGACGGCTCCGAAATGCTTGGAGATGCCGCGAAATTCTACTGCTGGCTGCATAGGGTCGTTTTCGGTTCGGTTAAATAACTGTAATGCGTAAAACGTTAAAGCTCAAAACGTTAAACGCGCCGCACGGGGGACAACCCCGGCGGCGCGCTCGCTGTTCAAACTGGCGTCAGACCGGGCAGGCCGCGCCCGAACGGATATCGAAGACCTTGACCTTGCCGTCGATGATGTCCTTGCGCGCGCCCAGCACGCGCTTCTCGATCTCCGGCGTGATCAGCGAGCGGTTGTTGGCGTCGAGCGCCCAATCGACGCCGCCTTCCTTGATGCCCTTGGCGGTGACGCCGGCCTTCCAGGTGCCGGCCTTGACCTGCATGAACGAGTCGTAGACGGCGTTGTCGACGCGCTTGACCATCGAGGTCAGGATAGCGCCCGGATACAGGTGGTTCTGGTTGGAGTCGACGCCGATGGCCAGCTTGCCTTTTTCCTTGGCCGTCTGCAGCGTGCCCAGGCCCGAACCGCCGGCCACGGCGAACACCACGTCGACGCCGCGGTCGAACTGCGAACGGGCCAGCTCACCGCCCTTGGCCGGGTTGTTCCACGAGTCGGCGGTGGTGCCGACCATATTGGAGGTGACGTCGACCTTCGGGTTGACCGCCTTCGCGCCCTGGGTGTAGCCGCAGGCGAAGGTGCGGATCAGCGGGATGTCGACGCCGCCGATGAAGCCGAGTTTTTTGGTTTTGGACGCCATCGCGGCGGCCACGCCGACCAGGTACGAGCCTTCTTCTTCCTTGAAGGTGATCGAGTTGATGTTGGCGCCTTGCGCCACGCCGTCGATCAGCACGAAACGCACCTTCGGGAATTCCTTGGCGACCTTCTGCACCGCCGACTGCTGGGCGAAGCCGATCGAGGCGATCAGGTCCATGTTCTTGCGCGCGAGGCCGCGCAGCACCTGCTCGGCCTGGGTGTCGCTGGAGGCTTGCACCTCGGTGAAATTGATGTTGGTTTCCTTCTTGAAGCGCGAGGCGCCCTCAAAAGCGGACTGGTTGAACGATTTGTCGAACTTGCCGCCCGCGTCATACACGATGGCCAGCTTTGGGTCCGCCGCGGACGCGCTGGCAGCGATACAGATTGCTGCAACCGTCAAACTAAGTTGTGAAAGTTTCATGAATAGGCTCCTGGAAGATCGATATTGTATATTTTTATTGGACGAAACATATAATCCGGCGCCGTTTTATAGCGGCAAACCCCTGATTTCTAGAGCTTTCCCTCTGACTCCGCCTGCCTTGGCCGCCATGGCCCGCCGAAAGCTTGTTTAAATGGCAGCGCCGGTCGACCCGCCCGCGCGACGCGTCCGGTCCGCCCCGCGTCGTTCATGTCGCACTGCCGCAACACCCGGCGCCAAATTAAATATTTTTATATTGTTGCTTTTTGTCCTATTGGAAAAACTTCCTGCCGTTTGGATAAGTCGAGGGGCCCGCGCAAAGCGGGCCCGGCTGGCGGGCCCGCGTCATTCTCAAAGTACCTTCCCCAGTGCAAGTTACATGCGCTTTCGCTCTGGTCGCGGCTATTTTTTAGGCAATCCACTACTATGCATCAGCCTGGATATGTACGACAAATTCGATTTTATTTAGTCATTTATATAAAATAGATATGAATCGAACCATGGAAAAAGTGGGTTTATGTCATTTTTTTCCATGCTAGGATGATTGGCATAACAACAAATACCATCCAAACTTATACAACCGGGAGCAGCATTTATGAGCAAGAACAGTAGTGGTTTCGCAGTGCGGTCGTTGATCGCCCTGGCCGTGGCAAGCGCCTTCCCGCTGCACACGGCCCTGGCCACCGAGGCGGGCGCGGCAGCCCAGCCGGCAGCCGCTGAGGGACAAGACACTGCGGCGGCGCCTCCCGCGCCGAGCACTACCGGCGGCCAGCTTGAAACCGTGATCGTGACCGCGCAGCGCCGCGCCGAAAACATCAAGGACGTGCCGATGTCGATCGCCACCATCAAGGGCGACAAGCTCGACGTGCTGACTTCCGGCGCCGGCGACATCCGCGTGCTGTCGGGCCGCTCGCCGTCGCTGAACATCGAATCCGACTACGGCCGCGCTTTCCCGCGCTTCTACATCCGTGGCCTGGGCAACACCGACTTCGACCTGAACGCCTCGCAGCCGGTCGGCTACGTGATGGACGACATCGTCCAGGAAAACGCCATGCTCAAGGGCTTCCCGGTGTTCGACGTCGACCAGGTCGAAGTGCTGCGGGGCCCGCAGGGCACCCTGTTCGGCCGCAACTCGCCGGCCGGCGTGATCAAGTTCGACTCGGCCAAGCCGGTCTTCAAGCAGGAAGGCTATTTGCAGCTGGGCATCGGCAACTACTCGGCCAAGAACGTCGAAGGCGCGTTCAACTTCCCGGTCAGCGACACCGTGGCGCTGCGCTTCTCCGGCACCAGCCAGCACCGCGACGACCGCGTGCACAATACCAACCCGACCCCGGGCAAGGGCACCCAGGACTTCGAAGGCTACGGCGACAATGCCTTCCGCCTGCAGGCGCTGGTGCAGCCGAACAAGGACCTGAGCGCGCTGTTTAACTACCATCAGCGCAACTACCACGGCAGCGCCACCCTGTTCCGCGCCAACATCATCAAGCAGGGCACCAACGACATCGTCGACGGCTTCGACTACGGCTCCTACCCGACCGACGGCGTCAACTACCAGAAGCTGGAAACCAAGGGCGGCAGCATGCGCCTGAAGTACAACCTGAACGACATCACGCTGCACTCGATCACCGGCTACGAAAAGCTCAAGTTCAACAGCCGCGCCGACGTCGACGGCGGCTACGGCGCCGTGTTCGCGCCACCGTACGGCCCGGGCCGGATTCCGTTCCCGGTCGAGACGGCCGACCTGCTGCCGAACCACAAGCAGTTCTCGCAGGAGTTCCGCGCCGAGTCCAACTACTCGGGCCCGCTGCAGTGGATCGGCGGCCTGTTCTACTTCAAGGAAAACATCCAGATCGACAGCATCAGCTTCGACTCGTTCGCCCCGGGCAATCCGCAGAACACCGCGTACGCGCGCCAGTTCCAGGATTCGAAGTCGTGGGCCGCGTTCGGTTCGCTGAACTACACCGTCTCGGAGAAGCTGAAAGTGCGCGGTGGCGTGCGCTACACCAGCGACAAGAAGGACTTCCAGGCCTCGCGCACCGACTTCAACGCCGCCAACGTGCTGGTCACCGTGCCGCATTCGCTGAACAGCGACTCGAACAACGTCAGCTGGGACGCCAGCGGCACCTATGAACTCGACAAGAACACCAATCTGTTCGCCCGCGTGGCCACCGGCTACCGCGCGCCGTCGATGCAGGGCCGCCTGAACGGGCTGGCCGACGTGCCGTCGATGGCCGGCGCCGAGAAGGCGCTGTCGTTCGAGGCCGGCGTCAAGCAGGACCTGTTCGACAAGCGCGCGCGCCTGAGCGCGTCCGTGTTCCAGTACCGCGTCAAGGACAAGCAACTGACCGCCGGCAGCGGCACGATCAACATGAACCAGCTGCTCAACGCCGACAAGGTCACCGGTCAGGGCGTCGAGCTCGACTTCCAGGCCAACCTGGGCTACGGCTTCAGCACCACGGCCGGCTACAGCTTCAACGACACCGAGATTAAGGACCCGAGCGTGCGCGTCCAGTATTGCGGCAACCTCGCCAACAACGCCGGCCTGGGCTGCACGCCGACCGATCCGGTGGCCGTCGGCTTCCCCGGCAACGTCCTGATCGACGGCAACGACCTGCCGCGCGCGCCGCGCCACCAGGCCAACTTCACGCTCAAGTACAGCACCGACGTCGCCAACGGCGAGCTGTACGCGCTGACCGACTGGAGCTACCGCAGCGGCTACAACTTCTTCCTGTACACGGCGCCGGAATACCGCGCCAAGTCGCTGGTCGAAGGTGGCGTACGCATCGGCTACAAATGGGGCGACGGCAAGTATGAAGTGGCTGCCTTCGGCCGCAACATCACCAACAAGATCGTTCTGCTCAGCGCCATCGAGTTCGACAACCTGACCGGCATGCTGAACGAACCGCGCACCTGGGGCGCCACGTTCAAGGTCAATTTCTAACGTCAAGCCATGACCGAATCCCCGCGCATCGCAAGGTGCGCGGGGATTTTTACATCCGGGGTCAGGTCCGCCATTTCTACACGGGCCGGACCGTAGGGTGGTGGCGGGGCGCTTTACAGTCCCGCTCGTGTAGCATTGGTGGACCTGACCCCGGAGTTGAAATGAATCACACTGTTAATCTTTGGCCACTGCTCGGCGTGGCCGTTATCATTCTTGGTTTCGCGCTGCGCGCGCATCCGGTGCTGGTGGTGATCGCCGCCTGCGCCGTCACCGGCTTGGCCGCGTCCATGGACGTCGGGCATCTGCTGGCGGTCCTCGGCGCGGCTTTCATCAAAACCCGCAACCTGCCGCTGATCCTGCTGCTGCCGCTGGCGGCCATCGGCCTGCTGGAGCGCTATGGACTCAAGGAGCATGCGCAGGCGTCCATCGCCCGCATCAAGTCCGCTACCACCGGGCGCCTGCTGATCGTCTATCTGGCGATCCGCGAGATCAGCGCGGCCTTCGGCTTGACCAGCATCGGCGGCCATCCGAACATGGTGCGCCCGCTGATCGCGCCGATGGCCGAGGGCGCGGCTGAGAACCGCTATCCGGCGCTGACCGACGCGCTGCGCCACCGCATCCGCGCCATGTCCGCCGCCACCGACAACGTCGGCCTGTTCTTCGGCGAGGATGTGTTCGTGGCCTTTGGCGCCATCGTGCTGATGCAAACCATCCTGCGCGGCGAGGGGATCGAGGTCGATCCGCTGCACATCGCGATGTGGGGCATTCCGACGGCGGTGACGGCCTTTATCATCCACTCCTGGCGGCTGCACCGTCTCGACGCCCACATCGCCCGCGCGATGATGAAGGAGCCGGCATGATACTGAAGCTCGATTTCTTCTACTTGGTGCTGGGGGCGATGCTGTTGATGATCGCGCTGATGGCGCTGCGCGACGCTCACAATCCCAAGCGCTATTCCAGCGCGCTGTTCTGGGCTTTGTACGCGGTGGTGTATCTGGCCGGCGACTGGCTGCCGCCGGTGGCGGCGGGCGCGCTGATGGTGGTGATGGCGCTGATCGCCGGTTTCGGCGGCGTCACCTTGGGACGCTACGGCGAGCGCTCGCCCGAACAGCGCCGCGACAGCGCGCAGCGGCTCGGCCACAAGCTGCTGATCCCGGCGCTGATCATTCCAATCACGACGATGATCGGTTCGACCTTGCTGAAGGACGTAAAATTCGACGGCCTGTTCCTGCTCGACCCGAAGAACGCGACCCTGGTCAGCCTCGGTTGCGGCTCGCTGTTCGCCGTCGCCACCGCGTGCTGGCTGACGCGCGCCACGCCGCTGCAGGCGATGCGCGAGTCGCGCCGGCTGGTCGATCATCTGGGCTGGGCGGTGGTGCTGCCGCACATGCTGGCGGTGCTCGGCCTGTTGTTCACCGAGGCGGGCATGGGCAAAGCCGTGGCGCACGTTGTTACGTCTTACATCAACATGGATGTGAAGCTGGTGGCGGTGGCGGTGTACTGCGTCGGCATGGCGCTGTTTACCATCATCATGGGCAACGGCTTCGCCGCCTTCCCGGTGATCGCCGGCGGCGTCGGCATCCCGGTGCTGGTGGGCGTGTACCACGCTAACCCCGCGGTAATGGCAGCCATCGGCATGTTCAGCGCCTACTGCGGCACCTTGATGACGCCGATGGCGGCCAACTTCAACATCGTCCCGGCGGCGTTGCTGGAGCTGCCCGACAAGAACGCCGTGGTCAAAATCCAGGTGGCGACGGCGCTGCCGATTTTGCTTGTTAATATTGCACTACTGTATTTTCTCCTGAACATGTAAACGACAATCATTTAGGTTAGAGTAGCGATCTGGTAGTTGAGTGTGGAGTCAAAGCGGATGAAAAAGATCATATTGTTGACGGGTTTCGAGCCCTTCAACCAGGAGACGATCAACCCTTCCTGGGAAGCGGTGCGTGCCCTGCAGGGCTGGCATGAAGGGGATTTCGTCGTGCATGCGCGGCTGTTGCCATGCGTGTTCGGGCAGGCGAAGAAGGCGATGCACCAGGCGGTCGAGGAACTGCAGCCGAGTATCGTGATCGCGGTTGGCCAGGCCGGCGGCCGTGTCGATCTGTCGATCGAGCGGGTCGCCATCAACGTCGACGACGCGCCCATCGCGGACAACCAGATGCGCCAGATCGTCGACCAGCCCATCGTCACCGGCGGTCCCGCCGCCTACTTCTCCACCTTGCCGATCAAGGCGATTGTGCAGGCGCTGCGCGACGCCGGCCTGCCGTCGTCCGTGTCGCAGAGCGCCGGCACCTTTGTTTGCAACCATGTGTTCTACGGCTTGATGCACCAGGCCAGCGAGTGGGGCACGACGATGCGCGCCGGCTTTATCCACATCCCGTATCTGCCGCAGCAGGCGGCCCTGCATCCGGGGACGGCCAGTATGCGGCTCGACGACATGGTCGAGGGCCTGCGCATCGCCATCCGCACCACGCTCGCGCACACCGTCGATGTGCGCGAGGCGGGCGGCGTGACGCACTAACCCACCAGGCACCGCGCCGCGTACTTCGGCGCCGCCGACGGTGCAAGGGGTCTGACCCCTTGGGGTCAGACCCCGGGCTGTGCGGGTTTCGAGGGGTTCAAAATGTTCAGGAACGCCCGCACCACCGGCGCGTCGTCCAGCGTGGTGTAGGTGATGTACAGATTGGCCGACGGCGGATTGCTGCGGATCGGCAGGAACACCACGCCCGGCCAGCCGATGCGGCTGGTGGTCTCCGGCAGCAGCGCCACGCCCAGGCCCGCGCCGACCATCGCCAACAGCGTCTGCGGCTCGGAAGCCTCCTGGAAAATCGTCGGCTGGAAGCCGGCCTTCACACAGCACTGGATCAGATAGCGCGGGAACGACGACTTGTCGAGCGCCAGGGTCAGCATCGGTTCGTCGGCGATGTCCATCAACTCGATCGACTCCTCCTTGGCCAGCGGGTGGTGCTCGTTGATGGCCACGCACACGTCCTCGCGGAAGCACAGCTCCTGGCGCAGGTTGTCCTGTTTCAGATCGTCCTCGTCGAGCTTGGGCTCGCGCCAGAAACCGACGTCCACCTGCTTGGCGCGCAGCGCTTCGTACTGCAAGGTCGGCCCCAGCTCGTGCAGGGTCCACGTCACGCGCGGGAACTTGGTCTGGAACTCCTCCAGCAAACTGGGGATCGGCCCCCACATCGCCGAGCCGACGATGCCCACCCGCAGGCGTCCCACTTCGCCACGGTCGATCTGGCGGATGGTGTCGATCGTCATGCGCATCTTCGCCAGCAGCTCGGATGCTTCGCTCATGAGCGCCTTGCCCGCCACCGTCAACTCGAAGGTGCGCGTGGTGCGGGCGAACAGTTTGACACCCAGCTCGCTCTCCAGTTTCATGATCTGCTGGCTCAGTGGCGGCTGCGAGATGTGCAGGCGTTCGGCGGCGCGGCTAAAGCTCTTTTCCTCGGCGACGGCCAGGAAGTACCTCAGTTGTTTCAGATCGATGGACATGGCGGGCCTGGTGTCGGTGGTCTCGATTAGTGCGACTGCATGGCGCAGGCCAGCGCGGCGCCGCAGCGGGCGTTGTTCTTCACCAGCGCGATGTTGGTGGCCAGGCTGCGGCCCTCGGTCAGCTGCTTGATGCGGCCCAGCAGGAACGGCGTGACGTTCTTGCCGGTGACGCCCTGCGCGTCCGCTTCGCCCAGTGCCTGGATAGTGATGGCGTCGATCTCCGCCTTCGGCATCGCCTCCGCTTCCGGCACCGGGTTGCTGACGACGATGCCGCCTGTGAGGCCCAACTGCCATTTGGTCTGTATGAAGGCCGCCTGTTCGGCCGGGGTGTCAAGCTGGAAGTCGGCGTTGAAGCCGCTCTCGCGCGTGAAGAAGGCGGGGAAGCCGCGCTGGCCGACGCTGACCACCGGCACGCCATGCGTCTCCAGGTATTCAAGGGTCAGGCCGATGTCGAGGATCGATTTGACGCCGGCGCATACCACCGCCACCGAGGTGCGCGCCAGTTCCTGCAGATCGGCCGAAATATCGAAGCTGGTTTCCGCGCCCCGGTGCACGCCGCCGATGCCGCCGGTGACGAACACCTGGATGCCGGCCAGCGCCGCGCAGATCATGGTCGCCGCCACGGTGGTGGCACCCAGTTTGGATTGCGCGAGCACGTAGGGCAGGTCGCGGCGGCTGACCTTCATCGCCTCGGGCGAGGTGCCCAGCGATTCGAGCTGCTCTTCCGACAGGCCGATGCAGATCTTGCCGCCGATGATGGCGATGGTGGCCGGCACGGCGCCGCCGTCGCGGATGATCTGTTCGACCTCGCGCGCCATCTGCACGTTTTGCGGATACGGCATGCCGTGCGAGATGATGGTCGATTCCAGCGCGACGATCGGTTTGCCGGCGGCGCGGGCGGCGGCCACTTCGGGCGAGAACAGGAGGAATTGGTGCATGGGTCAGTCCTTATGGGGGAAGAGGGGAGGCTCGAAGCTCGAATAAATCGGCGGAACGGGCAGGATCGGTGTCGGATAAAAACCCTGGATCTCGTCGAGGACGTCGGCCGCCAGCATGGGCGAAACGGTTTCGTGGCTTTCCAGCGTCATCGCGGCGACCTTCAAGCCGCGCCGGCAGGCCAGGGTCAGATCCTGGCTGCCCTGGTACAGCGACCAGCAAACGGCGGCCGAGAAGGCGTCGCCGGCGCCGGTGACGTCGACCACGTCCACTTCGTTCGCGGCCAACCATGCCAGCTCGCCGTCGCGGGTGTGGAACACGCCCTGGCCGCCGCAGGTGACGATGACATCCCGGGCGCCGCGCGCCAGCACGGCGCGGCAGGCCAAACGCACGTCGGCCTCGGTGGGCAGCGCGCGTTCGGCCAGCGTTTCGAGTTCGCCCCGATTGAGTATCAGCAGGCGCAGGCCGGTCAGGTCGGCCGGCAGGCGCGCCATCTTCGGCTGCGACACGGCCACCAGGATCAGCGGAACGTTGTCGGCTCGGGCGCTGTCGAGCAGCGCGCCGACGCTGTCGGCCGGCAGGTTCAGGTCCGCCACGGTCATCGACGCGGCGGCGCGCTGCGGCAGCCGGCTGCCGAGGAATTCGGGCGTCATGCGGTCGTACAGCGCCATGTCGGCCAGCGCCACCACCAGTTCGCCGCGCTCGTCGAGGATGGCGGTGTAGGTGCCGGTGGCGGTGTCGGTCAGGTTCAGCGAGCCGCGCATGTCGATGCCGGCGTTTTCCGCGTGGTCGCGCAGCGCGCGGCCGGCGCCGTCGTCGCCCAGGGCGGTCAGCAGCGCGGTCGGCAGATTGAGCCGCGCCAGGTTTTCGGCGATGTTGCGGGCGACGCCGCCGTAGACTTCCTCGGCGGTGGCCGGGTTGGAGGTCCCTAGCTGCATGGCGGCGATGGTGCGCAGCTTGCGGTCCAGGTTGGCCGCGCCTATGCACAGAACGGGACGCTTGTCGGGCAGCACGTAGGCGCGGCCCAGCAGGCGGCGCTCGCGGATCAGACTGGCGATATGGCCGGCCACGGCCGAGCGCGACAGGCGCAGGCCGACCGCCAGATCCTGCTGGGAGATGAAGGGGTTGGCGCGGATCAGCTCGTAGAGCTGCTCTTTTTTGGAAGTATCGTTCACGGTGGCCTTAAAACATTTGTCCGTTATAATAAACATTTGTTTGTTATCGGTCAATCAGGGCGTGGCAGGCGAGGCCGGCTCACCGAATCGGCTAGTTCAGCGGCCTTGATAATATCCCTTATTTATAGGGGTTTTGTATAAATCCGGAAGAAAAATGGTATTTGCCATACATATAGGGAATGATGCATAGTGTCAGTATCTCCAGTAAAACTTCAATCGGCCAACCTTCGGCCCGCTGCGCGTCATCTATAAAAACAGAGGATAACCATGTCTAATAATTCCCCATTCCAGGCCGCCGAAATCATCCGCGCGCGCATTCCTGCGGACTTCAAGCCGCGCGTCGCCATGATCCTCGGTTCCGGCCTGGGCGTGCTGGCCGAGCAGATGACCGACGCGGTCACCATCAGCTTCAACGAACTGCCAGGCTTCCCGATCAGCACCGTGCACGGTCACGCCGGTGAACTGGTGATCGGTACCCTGGCCGGCGTGGCGGTGGTGTGCATGAAGGGCCGCGGCCACGTCTACGAGGGCTACGGCCTGGGCGTGATGACCAGCGCCGTGCGCACCATGAAGCTGCTGGGCTGCGAGATGCTGTTCGTGACCAACGCCGCCGGTTCGCTGCGCACCGAAGTCGACGCCGGCGCGCTGGTCGCGCTGACCGACCATATCAACTTCATGCCAGGCACGCCGATGATGGGCCCCAACGACGAGCGTTTCGGTCCGCGCTTCTTCAGCATGGCCAACGCCTACGACGCCGATCTGCGCGCGCTGCTGAAGGCTTCGGCCGAAGAGAAGAAGGTCACGCTGCATGAAGGCGTATACATCGCCTACGCCGGTCCTAACTTCGAGACCCCGGCCGAAATCCGCGCCTTCAAGACGCTGGGCGCCGATGTCGTCGGCATGTCGGTGGTGCCGGAGGTGGTCTCGGCCCGTCACTGCGGCCTGAAAGTGGTCGGCGTGTCCGCCATCACCAACCTGGCCGAAGGCCTGTCGCCGTTCCCGCTGTCGCACGAGCAGACCTTGAAGTACGCGGCCATCGCCGCGACGTCGCTGATTGAAGTCATCCTCGGCTTCCTGGCCAACGTGGCCAAAACACCGCAGGCGTAAGAACCCGAAAGGGCGGCTAGTCCGCCCTTTTTTGCTTTTTGGAGCACACTATGAAACGCGCATTTATCCTGCTGCTGGACTCCTTCGGTCTGGGCGCCACGCCCGACGCAGCCAAGTACAACGACGTCGGCGCCAACACCTTCGGCCACATCGCCGCCTGGGCCGCCAAGACCGGCAAGCCGATGTCGCTGCCGACGATGGAAAAACTGGGCCTGGCCGCCGCCGCCCATGCCGCCAGCGGCGAGTGGGCCGAGGGCTTCGCGCAGCGCGACGGCTTCACCGCCGCCTACGGCGCCGCGCGCGAGCGTTCGACCGGCAAGGACACGCAGTCCGGCCACTGGGAGATCGCCGGCGTGCCGGTGGAATTCGACTGGGGCTACTTCCCGAAGACGGTGCCGTCGTTCCCGGCCGAGCTGACCAAAAAGCTGCAGGAGCTGACCGGCGTGCCGGGCTTCCTGGGCGACTGCCACGCCTCCGGCACGGAAATCATCAACAAGCATGGCGATGAACATGTCGCCACCGGCAAGCCGATCATCTACACCTCGGCCGACTCGGTGCTGCAGATCGCCGCGCACGAGGAGTCGTTCGGCCTGGAGCGCCTGTACGAAGTGTGCGAGATCGCCTTTAAACTGGTCGAGCCGTACAACATCGGCCGCGTGATCGCGCGCCCGTTCACGGGCGCCAACGGCAACTACACCCGCACCACCAACCGCCACGACTACGCCGTCGCGCCGCCGGCGCCGACCCTGCTGGATCACGTGAAGAACGATGGCGGCGAAGTCATCGCCCTCGGCAAGATCAGCGACATCTTCGCCACCCAGGGCGTATCGCGCGTGGTCAAGGGCAAGGACAACATGGCGCTGTTCGACGCGCTGATGAAGGTCGAACAGGAAGCCGGCGACAAGTCGCTGACGTTCGTGAACTTCGTCGACTTCGACCAGGCCTTCGGCCACCGCCGCGATGTCACCGGCTACTCGAACGCGCTGCACGAGATGGACGCGCGCCTGCCGGAATTCATCGCGCAGCTGAAGGAGGGCGACCTGGTTGTCATCACCGCCGACCATGGCTGCGATCCGACCTGGCCGGGCTCCGACCACACTCGCGAGCACATTCCGATGATCTTCTTCGGTCCGGGCGTGAAGGCGCAGCAACTGCCGATTTCCGAAACCTTCTCCGATATCGGCCAGACCCTGGCCCATCACCTCGGCGTGAAACCACTTTCCCACGGAAGCAATCTGTTATGAGCGTAATTACTGATTTCAAACGTAATGAAGCGGTCCCGCTGGACCTGGGCTGGATCAACCATATTCACATCAACAAGAGCGCGGCCGACCGCCGCGCCGCCAGCCTGGCCAACCGCCGCACCGTCAAGAAGGAATACCAGGCCGCCTGGCTGGTCAAGGCCATCGGCCTGATCGACCTGACCACCTTGTCCGGCGACGATACCCCGGGCCGCGTCGAGCGCCTGTGCATGAAGGCGATGCGTCCGCTGCGTTCGGACCTGGTCGAGGCCCTCGGCCTGCAAGGCGAGAAGCTGTCTACCGGAGCCGTCTGCGTGTACCACGAGATGATCAAGCCGGCGGTGCAGGTGCTGCAAGGCCGCTTGCCGATCGCCGCCGTGTCGACCGGCTTCCCGGCCGGCCTGACCAGCATGGAAACCAAGGTGCGCGAGATCGAATTGTCGGTCGCCGCCGGCGCCAGCGAAATCGATATCGTCATCACCCGCCAGCACGTGTTGACCGGTAACTGGAAGGCGCTGTACGACGAGATGGTGGCTTACCGCCAGGCTTGCGGCGAGGCGCACGTGAAGGCGATCCTGGCGACCGGTGAACTGGTCACGCTGGAAAACGTCGCCAAGGCGTCGTGGGTCTGCATGATGGCCGGCGCGGACTTCATCAAGACCTCGACCGGCAAGGAGCCGGTCAATGCGACGATTCCCGTTTCGCTGACGATGGTGCGCGCGATCCGCGACTATTACGAGCAGACCGGCTTCAAGATCGGCTACAAGCCCGCTGGCGGCGTCGGCACGGCCAAGGCCGCGCTGCAATATCTGACGTTGATGAAGGAGGAGCTGGGCAACGAGTGGCTGGAGCCGCACCTGTTCCGCATCGGCGCATCCAGCCTGCTGACCGACATCGAGCGTCAGCTTGAGCATTACGTGACCGGGAACTACTCGGCCGCTCACCGCCACGCACAACCCTAATACGGACCACGTCATGCCATCTATTAAAGAGATCCTCAATACCATGGAATACGGCCCAGCACCCGAAAGCCAAAAAGAAGCGCAAGCGTGGCTGGAGCAGCACGGCCGCACCTTCGGTCTGTTCATCGACAACGCGTGGAGCGAGCCGGGTGAATTGTTCGCCTCGACCAATCCGGCGGACGCCGGCAAGCTGGCCGACCTGACGCAGGCCACCGGCGCCGACGTCGACCGCGCCGTCGAAGCGGCGCGCCGCGCGCAGCCGGGCTGGCAGGCATTGGGTGGCCACGGCCGCGCCAAGGTGATGTACTCGCTGGCACGCCTGCTGCAAAAGCACGCGCGCCTGTTCGCGGTGCTGGAGACGCTGGACAACGGCAAGACCATCCGCGAAACGCGCGATGTCGATCTGCCGCTGGCCGCGCGCCACTTCTACTATCACGCCGGCTGGGCGCAGCTGCAGGCCGAGGAATTCGCCGACTACCGCGCCGTTGGCGTGGTCGGCCAGATCGTGCCGTGGAATTTCCCGCTGCTGATGCTGTCGTGGAAAATCGCGCCGGCCATGGCGACCGGTAACACCATCGTCTTCAAGCCGGCCGAATTCACCTCGCTGACGGCGATGCTGTTCGCCGAGATTTGCGTGCAGGCCGGCGTGCCTGCCGGCGTGGTCAACATCGTCACCGGCGATGGCCGCGTGGGCGAGGCGATCGTCAACCATGCGGGCATCGATAAAATCGCTTTCACCGGTTCGACCGAGGTGGGTCGTCTGATCCGCGTGGCCACCGCCGGCAGCGGCAAGAAGCTGTCGCTGGAGTTGGGCGGCAAGTCGCCGTTCGTCGTTTTCGACGACGCCGACCTGGATGCCGCCGTCGAGGGCCTGGTCGATTCGATCTGGTTCAACCAGGGACAGGTTTGCTGCGCGGGTTCGCGCCTGCTGGTGCAGGAATCGGTGCAGGATAAATTCCTCGCCAAGCTGCGCGCACGCATGGACAAGCTGACCCTCGGTTCGCCGCTGGACAAGTCGATCGACATCGGCGCGCTGGTCGATCCTGTGCAGCAGCAACGTATCGCCGGCCTGGTGGAATCCGCCCGCGCCGAAGGTTGCGATGTGTACCAGCCCGCGTGCGAGATTCCGGCCAACGGTTCGTGGTATCCGCCAACCCTGATCACCGGCGCTTCGACCTCCGCCGCCGTCGCGCAGGCCGAGATCTTCGGCCCGGTGCTGGTGGCGATGAGCTTCCGCACCCCGCCGGAAGCGGTGCAACTGGCGAACAACACCGTCTACGGACTGGCCGCTTGCGTGTGGACCGAGAACATCTCGCTGGCGCTGGACGTCGCGCCGCAGATCAAGGCCGGCGTGGTGTGGATTAACACCGCCAACCAGTTCGACGCCGCTTGCGGCTTCGGCGGCTACCGCGAGTCGGGCTTCGGCCGTGAAGGCGGCCGCGAAGGCATGTACGAGTACATGACCGCGCTGTCGGAAGATGCGCGTCCAGCCGCGCCGCTGGTCGAGGCCAGGCAGAAGGCCAAGGCGGCCGCGCCGGCCGCAGGCGCGTTCGCAATCGACCGCACCGCCAAGATGTACATCGGCGGCAAGCAGGCGCGTCCCGACGGCGCCTACAGCCGTGCGGTGCATGGCGCCGACGGCGCCTTCATCGCCGAAGTGGGCGAGGGCAGCCGCAAGGACATCCGCAACGCGGTGGAAGCGGCGCACAAGGCTGGCGGCTGGGCGAAGGCGACCTCGCACAACCGCGCGCAGGTGCTGTACTACATCGCCGAGAACCTGGCCGCGCGCGGCGAGGAGTTCGCGGCGCGCATCGCCGCGATGACCGGCTCGAAGAACGCCGACAAGGAAGTGCAGGCTTCGATCGAGCGTCTGTTCTACTACGCGGCATGGGCCGACAAGTACGACGGTCTGGCGCACCAGCCGCCGATGCATGGCGTGACCGTGGCGTTGAACGAGCCGGTCGGCGTGATCGGCATCGTGTGCCCGAACGAGGCGCCTTTGCTGGGCTTTATTTCGCTGGTGGCGCCGGCGATCGCGCTGGGCAACCGCGTGGTTGTGGTGCCGTCGGAAGCGCATCCGCTGTCGGCCACCGATCTGTATCAGGTGCTCGATACGTCGGATCTGCCGGATGGCGTGGTCAACATCGTCACCGGTTCGGCCGACGAGTTGGCGCGTACCCTGGCGACGCATTCGGATATCGATGCGGTGTGGCGTCATGACGGTTCGGCCGAGGGGTGCGCGGAGGTTGAGCGCCTGTCGGCGGGGTCGCTGAAGCGTACCTGGGTCGGTGGCGCCAAGGGGCGCGACTGGTATAGTACGGCCCAAAGCGGCGGCCGCGCGGTGCTGGCGCATGCCTCGCAAGTCAAGAATGTTTGGATACCTTACGGCGTCTGAAGCACCCATATAAATACGTAGGGCGGATTAGGCGGAACGCCGTAATCGGCCATGGATGAGTCGTCGACGGCGCATGCATGGCCGATTACGCTTCGCTAATCCGCCCTACGATTAATCCTCAACGCGGAGAATCGCATGTTTTTACCTCAAGAGATCATACGCAAAAAGCGTGACGGCGGCGTCCTGAGCGCCGAAGAGATCCAGTTCTTCGTCGGTGGCATCACCAGCAATCGCGTGACCGAAGGCCAGATCGCGGCGCTGGCCATGGCCGTGTTCTTCAACGATATGACCATGGACGAACGCGTGGCCTTCACCCTGGCCATGCGCGACTCCGGCGAAGTGCTGGACTGGCGCTCGCTGGACCTGCCGGGTCCCGTGGTCGACAAGCACTCGACCGGCGGCGTCGGCGACGTCGTCTCGCTGCTGCTCGGCCCCATGATCGCCGCGTGCGGCGGCTTCGTGCCGATGATCTCCGGCCGTGGCCTGGGCCACACCGGCGGCACGCTGGACAAGTTCGATTCCATCCCCGGCTACACCACGGTGCCGGACAACACCCTGTTCCGCAAGGTCGTCAAGGAAGTCGGCGTCGCCATCATCGGCCAGACGTCGTCGCTGGCGCCGTCGGACAAGATCTTCTACGGCGTGCGCGATGTCACAGCCACCGTGGAATCGGTGGCGATGATCACCGGCTCCATCCTGTCGAAGAAGCTGTCGGCCGGCCTGGACGCGCTGGTCATGGACGTGAAGGCCGGCAGCGGCGCCTTCATGCCGACCTACGACAAGTCGGTCGAGCTGGCGGACAGCATCGTCAAGGTCGGCAACGGCGCGGGCATGATGACGTCGGCCATCCTGACCGACATGAACGAATCGCTGGCGCCATACGCAGGCAACGCGCTGGAAGTACGCGGCGCGATGGATTACCTGACGGGCGTGTCGCGCCCTGCGCGCCTGCACGAAGTGACGATGGCGCTGTGCGCCGAGATGCTGGTGCTGGGCAAGCTGGCCGCGAACGAAACCGAAGCGCGCGCCAAGCTGCAGGCTTGCCTGGACAACGGTTCGGCCGCCGAGCGCTTCGCGCGCATGGTGGTGGCGCTGGGCGGCCCGGCCGACCTGATGGAAAATCCGGACAAGCATCTGGAGAAGGCGCCGATCGTCATCCCGGTGCCGTCGCTGAAATCGGGCTACGCGTCGACCACCGATTGCCGCGGCATCGGCCTGGCGGTGGTGAGTCTGGGCGGCGGACGTCGCCGCGCCGCCGATCCGATCGACTTCGCCGTCGGCCTGACGGAACTGGCGGGCCTGGGCGACAAGATCGAAGCCGGCCAGCCGCTGGCGATGGTGCACGCGCGCACCCGGGAAGCGGCGGAGCAGGCGGTGCGCGAGATCCAGGCGGCTTATCAGATCGGCGATACCGCGCCGAAGGCCAATCCTGTGGTCTATCGCACGATTCGTCCATAAGCGGAGACACCGATGAGCAAACAAATAAATAAGCAAGGGCTGATCGCCGAAGCCGCCGCCGCGCGGCTGAAGGCCTACACGCCTTACTCCAACTTCAAGGTCGGCGCCGCGCTGCTGACCAACGACGGCAAGGTCTTCCACGGCTGTAACGTGGAGAACGCGGCCTACGGCTTATGCAACTGCGCCGAGCGCACCGCCTTCTTCAGCGCCTTTGCGCACGGCTACAAGCCGGGCGAATTCGACCAGTTGGTCGTCATCGGCGAGACCGACGGCCCGATCGCCCCATGCGGCGCCTGCCGCCAGGTGATCCTGGAGCTGGGCGGCGACGAGCTGCCAGTGCTGCTGACCAACCTGAAAGGCGACATCTTCGAGACCACGGCTTCCGCCCAGCTGCCGAACGGCTTCGGCCGCGCCGATCTGAAGAAGTAGTCGCTTTGGCCCTCAAGAAGACGATCGATGTGCAGGCGGCCGTCGCGATCGCGGCGGCCGAGGCGATCGCAGCCAAGACGCAGGGTACCTTCGGCGTCGGTGGCCTGATGCTGGACCAGCATGGCAACGTGCTGCAGTCGCTGCACAACAACGTCATCAAGCAGGGTTTGATTTTCGATCCCACCGCCCACGGCGAGCGCCAGTTGATCGACTGGTACTACGCCGAACGCGCCAAGGGCCGCGACCTGCCGCCGCCGCGGGACATCACCATCGTCACCTCGCTCGACCCGTGCTGCATGTGCAGCGGCGCGATACTGGCGGGCGGCTTCAATGTGGTGGTGGCCGCGCCGGACCGCGAAGCCGGCATCGACCACGACGTCAGCGCCGGCTTCGGCGCGCTGCCGGAAGCGCTGCGCGCGCAGGCCGCGTCCACCTTCAGCTATCCGGCGATTTTGGGTTCGTCGCTGTACGCGCGCGCCGCTTCCGGCGCCACGCCCAAGTCCTTCTTCATCGGCAAGACCATCTCCGAACCGACGCAGGCCTTGTGCGCGCTGGTGTTCGAGGCGACGTCCGACGAGGTGATGCGCTTGTTCCAGACCGATCTTCCAGTGGAACAGCTGCGCGATCCGGCCACCCTGGCGCCCGACCACGCCATCGCGCGGGCCCTGAAGCAGGTCTGTCCGGACGCGTTGACCTACCGCTGCGCGCCGCTCACGCCCGATGCCGGCCTGGCGCCGTTCCTGCTGCGGGCGATGGCGCGCGACCGTGAACAAGGCGGCGACGGCGATGCCGTCGCGCTGCTCGATTCGTTCGGCAATCTGCTGCTGTGCATGCCCGGCAGGATGACGCAATCGGGCATCCGCAGCGCCTTCATGGAAGCGACGCGCGCCTACGCGCAACTGCGCTACAAATTGATGGCGGGCGCCACGCCGGAACGGCAGCAGGAGGTGCGCCGCTATCTGGGCCACCCGAAGGACGGCACCCTGGTTTTCGCCAAGGGGCCGGACGCCGGCGCGATCAGCTTCATGAATCTCGGGGCTTACGGCTCGACGATGGAAGGGCCGCTGCCGGCGAACAATCCAAGGCAGTTCCAGTATGTCGTCCCGGCCATCGCGCAGGAAGAACTCGACGCCATCTGCGCCGCGATGCCGCCGCTGTACAGCGACATCATCCGCATCCATCCCGCGCAGGTCGCCGACCGGGCGTTGATCGACGCCTTGACGCAAGGGTGAGCGCCGGCGCTCACCCTTGCGGGTCGTAGGTGCCGATGCTCCACACGTGGCCTTCGGGGTCGCGGCAGGTGAAGCCCCGGCCGCCGTAATCTTCATCTTTGATATCCAGCAGGATCCTGGCGCCGGCCTCCAGCGCGCGGCCGTACACCAGGTCGGCGTTGTTGACGACCAGGTAGGTGCTTTGCGTGACGAAGTCGCCGATTTCGGCGGGCTGCTTCATCAACCTGCCGAATTCGGTGTCGAACACGGAACCGAGCATGATCATGCTGTTGCCGAACGCGAGCTGGGCGTGGGCGATGGTGCCGTCCTCGTTGGGGACGACCAGTTGCGGTTCGAAGCCGAAGGTGTCGCACAGCCATTCGATGGCGGCCGGCGCGTCGCGGTAGCGCATGCAGGGAACAACGGTGCAGAGGGTCTGCTTGGGTATGCTGGACATTCTTTTCTCCCCGTTCTGTCGATGGAACAGATTCGATCGGTTTTCCGCGCGGTCAGTTCGCCGTGCTGATGCAAATAGACCGGGAAAAGAAAGTATATATTGATAACGCTCAGGCGAAAATCACAAATCGTCACATTTGCTGGAACAGGTGGGTGTGGCCCCGGCTGACCTCCAGCTGCTCGGAGAAGTTCCTGATCTTGACCATTTGCCGGCCGCGCAGGTCGCGCGTGACGCCCTCGATGGCGTCCACCCGCACCAGGGTCGAGCGGTGGATGCGCCAGAACTCGTCCGGATCCAGCTCGTCGGCCAGCTCCTTGAGTGTCTTGCGTATCAATACCTCCGACTGCTCGGTCTGGACGCGGGTGTATTTTTCGTCGGCGCGGAAGAACAGCACCTCGCGCGTGCTGATCATGCGCAGGTTGGCGCCGACCACCGCTTGTATCCAGCGCAGGTATTCGGGCTTGGCGGGGCCGGGCCGGCCCGGTTTGCCCTGGGCCGCCAGCAGCGCGCCCAGTTGGCGCTCGATGTTGGACGGCTGCCGGCCGATCAGCGTTTGCAGCCGCGCGCAGGTGGTCTTGAGCCGTTCGCCGCCGGCCGGCTTGAGCAGGTAGTCGAGCGCGCCCTGTTCGAAGGCCTCGATCGCGTATTGATCGTAAGCCGTCACGAACACCAGGTGGCAGCGGTTGAACAGCATGCGCGCCGCCTCGATGCCGGACATGCCGGGCATGCGGATATCGAGGAAGACGATGTCCGGCTGGTGCAGGCCGGCCAGCGCCACGGCCTCGATGCCGTTGGCCGCTTCGGCCACGATCTCCAATGTGGGCCAGGCTTCGCGCAGGCGGTTGCGCAATTGCTCGCGCATCGGTTCCTCGTCGTCGGCGATCAGCGCGGTGGCGCGGCGCGGCGCATTTGTTGAACAATTGGTTTGCGGATTCGTTGGAAGGTTCATTTGACACCGTCTGCAAAGATATCGGGCGCGTATGGAACGCGGATGCTGGCGCGGGTGCCGCCCGTCAGCGGCGCCTCGATCACCAGCTGCGCGCGCTGGCCGTACAGGATGCGCAGGCGCTCGCGCACGTTCGCCAGCCCCAGGCCGTCGCCGGCGTGGACGTTGAAGCCGATGCCGTCGTCGATGACGTCCACCTGCAGCATCTGGCCATCGACATTGGCGCGGATGTCGATGCGGCCGCCGTCTATCTTCGGCTCCAGACCGTGCTTGATGGCGTTCTCGATCAGGATCTGCAGCATCATCACCGGGAAGGTGGCGCTGAGCATGTGGTCCGGCACGTCGACCGAGACGGCCAGCCGCGCGCGCATGCGCGCCTGCATGATGGCCAGGTAGGCGCGCGACATCTCGATCTGCCGTCCCAGCGTGCCGGCGCCCTTGGCGCGCATCTGGGGCAGGGTGGCGCGCAGGTAGTCGATCAGGTTCTGGTGGATGCGCGCCGCCTGCGGCGGATCGGTCTCGATCAACTGGCCGATCAGCGCCAGGGTGTTGAACAAAAAGTGCGGCTCGACCTGCGCCTGCAGCGCGGCCATGCGCGCCTCCACCAGGCGCCGCTCCAGGCCTTCCTCGTCGGCGTGGCTGGTGGCGTCGCGCGCTTCCAGCTCGGCCTTGCGCTTGCCGCCGGCCAGCACCTTCAGGCCCAGCGACAGCAGGATGAAGCCGACCGTCTGCTTGGGCAGGCCGAACGGCGTCAGGCCGAGTATCAACAGCAGCAGCCAGATGATGATCAGCTTGCGCCATTCGACCTGCGCCAGCCAGTCGAAGAAGCGCCACCACAGGGCGGCGGCCGTTTCGCCGATCTCGCGGACGATGTCGAGCAGGCTTTTGGCGTTGTCGTAGCCGGCCTTGGCCAGCCGCGATTTTTTCATTGCAGGCGCTCCTTGCGGTGGCGGTGGCGGCGCTTGGCCATGACGCAACCGAGCACCGCGAGCTTGACCAGCATGAAGGCGGCGAACAGCACGATCGCCATCGGCAGGATGGCCAGGATCAGCGCCAGCGCCAACGCCAGGCCCAGCAGCGCGGAAGGCGGCATGGCCCCGATCAGGCGCGCCGCGCGTCGCAGCATGTGCATGCAGGTGGCGAAAATCTCGTCGAGCAGGTTGGACAGGGAATCCGTGGTCGGCTTGCGCATGTTGTGTCTCCATCGTGTGTTGCGATATAGCCACTGTAGCAAAAGGGCGAGGCCGGCGGGGCGGATTCCGATCAACTGCGGTTTGAGCGGGTTGGCCGGCGCTACCCGGCGACGAACGGCGGCCGGGCGCCGCCGTAGACGTTTCCGCCACACTGTTGCTGCGGGAGATCAAGCATGCCACCGGCGGCAACAAAATATTGTTGTGAAAAATCAAAAATATATGTGTTATTGGCAATTATCGATGATATACTACGTGCAACTGAATTGTTGCCCGGTAATTTGCGTGCCGCCATAGCGGCATTTATTCTTAAGATAAGGAAATCTAATGTCCCGTTATTTCGCACTCAGCACGCTGGCCGCAGCCGCCATCTTCGCCGCTCCCGCACAAGCCGGTTCGCTGAACCAGCAACAGATTTTTGACCAGTTCAACGTCGTCACCCTGGGCGACATGAAATCGTCGTCGCACGTCGACGGCCGCACCTATGTGACCGGCTCGATGCAAGGCAACGGCGCCGTGCTGGGCATGCACCCGAACGATATGCGCGCGTCGAACTACGCCGCCGTGACCGTCAAGGGCGTGGGCGTCAACGGCAACCAGCCGGCCATGAGCAACACCCAGGTGACCGACAAGGGCGCCGTCGTCTACGGCAACGTCGTCAACTCGATCGTCAACAACGGCAGCAGCGCCATCTACGGCAACTCGGTCAACACCAGCTACAACGGCAATGGCAGCGTATATGTCCAGGGCAACACCAACGGCGGCAACGTCAACGTGACCAAGCTCAGTTCCGTACCGGCCGGCAGCCTGCAGGCGACCAACTCGGCCGCCGCGACGTCGACCGACATGGGCAAGGTACTGACCGCCGTGTCCAATCAGATGAAAACCTACAAGTCGACCGGCAGCACCGTCGACATTACTTCGGGCAAGGCCACCTTCAACGCCAAGGTCAACAGCCAGGGCGTGGCCGTGTTCGACCTGACCACCATCGAAAGCTCGCTGTTCAACCAGAACCTGGTGCATGAATTCAGCTTCAATTTCAACGGCGCCACCACGGTCTTCATGAACAGCGGCATCACCTCCGGCGTGATCAACGATAACTTCCTGGGCGGCAGCGCACGCGAAGCCGGCCAGAAGGTCATCTGGAACTTCTACGACGCCACCGACCTGACCATCAACGCCGAGTTCGGCGGTTCGATCCTGGCCGTCAAGTCCAACCTGATCAACAACGCCAACATCGAAGGCGGCGTCTACGTCAACAACCTCGATTCGCGCGCGGAAATCCACATCAACAACTTCGCCGGCGCCGTGCCGGAACCGGAAACCTACGCGATGATGCTGGCCGGTCTGGGGCTGGTGGGCGCGATCGCCCGTCGCCGCAAGGCCGCCCGCGCTTAAGCCGCAGCAGCTTCGCCGCAACGCCACCCTTCGGGGTGGCTTTTTTTTTTGTCCTTCGTACCCGATTTGTCTGGGTGGCCTCCCTGCAAGGAGCGGCCAACCGCACTCAGGACGTGGCGGGCACGCTGATCGCCGCCAGCACCATGTCGACGATGACCTTTTCGGCGTCGTCGAAGTCTTTTTTGGTCAGCTGCTTGCGGTTCAACACCAGCGCCATCTGCGCCGAGAAGTCGGCATAGGACTGCGTCATCGCCCAAATGGCGAACAGCAGATGGGTGGCATTGATCGGCGCGATCTTGCCCGCGCTGATCCATTTTTCAAACACCTCGATATCCTTGCGCAGCAGCGGCACCACGCGGCTCTGGATCTGCGCGCCATATAGCTGCGCGCCGCTGATCACCTCCATCGCGTACACGCGCGAGGCCCACGGCTGCTCGCGCGAGAACTTCAACTTGGCCTGCACATAGGTGCGCAGCACTTCGCGCGGTTCCTGGTCCTCGGCGGCCAGGTTCTCCATGCGTTCGAGCCATTCGTCGAGCACCTCGTCCAGCACCCGCTGGTACAGCGACTGCTTGGTCGGGAAGTAGTACATCAGGTTCTGCTTCGACAGGCCGGCGTTCTCCGCCACGGTGGCGATCGACGTGCCCTCGTAGCCGCATTCGGCGAACACCCGCACCGCCTCGGCGGCGATTTCCGCTTCGAGCTTGTCGCGGTTCAGGACGCGCCGTTTGATTTTCGGCGGGGGCGCTGCGGTCAGTTTGGCTGTCGACATATGTGTCTCAGGAAGGTCAGTAGTTGCGGGTGGTCGGTGTAGGCCACGTTGAAGCGGAACCAGATCGTCTCCGGCTGGCGCAGCATGAAGAATTCGCAAGGCGACAGCAGGATGCCGGCCTTGAGCGCCTGGTCGGCGATGACCTGGCCGTTCCATTCGGCGCTCGGGGCCTGCTGCCAGCCGGCGCTGACGAACATGCCGCCGCGCGGCTTGGCCAGCGGCGTCATGCCGGCGCCGCGCAGGCTGTCGATGGCGCGCTCGCGGCCCGCCTCCAGCTGGGCGATCAACTTGTCGACCATGCGCTTGTAGGGCCGCGCGCTGATGGCGTGGTAGACGGCGCGCTCGTTGATTTCGGAGGTGGTCAGTCCGGCCAGCATCTTCACCCGCACCAGCTCGGGCAGCAGCGAGGACGAGGCGCAGATCGAGCCGACCCGCAGCACCGGCGACAAGGTCTTGGAGAAGCTGCCGACGCGGATCACGCGCCGCAGGCCGTCCATTGCCGCCAGCGACGCCTCGCCGCGCGGCGCCAGCTCGCGGTAGATGTCGTCCTCCACCAGCCAGAAGTCGAACTGCTCGGCCAGACCCAGCAGGCGATGCGCCTGCGCCGCGCTGAGCGAGGTGCCGAGCGGGTTTTGCAGCACCGTGTTGACGAACATGAGTTTGGGCTGGGTGAGCGCGGCCTGCCTCGCCAGCGCCTCGAAGTCCAGCCCCTGGTCGCCGCGCGGAATGCCGACCGCCACGCAGCCGTGGTGGCGGATCAGCGACAGCAGGTTGCTGTAGCCCGGGTCCTCGACGAAGACGGTGTCGCCCGGCCGGGTGAGCGTGCGCAGGATCAGATCAAAGGCGTGGGTGGCGCCGTGCGTGAGCAGGATCTGCTCCGGCTCCACCGGGAACAGGTCCTCGGTCAGGCTGGCGGCGAGGTGCTGGCGCAAGGTCGGGAAGCCGAGCGGATGGCCGTAGCCGCGCAGGCGGTTGGCCGGGATGCGCATGGCGTGGCGCACGGCGTCGAGGATGGTGTCCTCGCCGTACCACTCGGGCGGCAGCCAGCCGGCGCCCACCGCCAGCGCGTCGGACATGCCGGAGTATAGGTGGGCGGTGAGGGCGTCGATGGCGGTCGGCGTGGCCTCGCCGGCCAGCGGCAGCAGCGCCGCCGGCAGATCCTGGCGCGCCACGAAGTAGCCGGAGCCGCGCCGCGAGGACAGCAGCCCCAAGGTGACGAGGCGGTCGTAGGATTCCACAACTGTAAAGGTGCTGACGCCATTACACTTGGCGAATTGCCGCACGGATGGCATTTTGGTTCCGATGCGCAACTCCCGCGCGCCCACCATCGCGCTGATCGCCGAGACGATCTGGTCCACGAGGCTGCCCTTGCCGCCGCGCGCTATGGCGACGACGGGCCAGCCGGCCGCGCCGGGCGGCGGCGGCTCGTTGGCGGATTGATCGATCGCAGGATACGCTGGTTCCATCCTTGACTCCAAAGGCGGCATAAAGCAAAACTGTACTGTTTTTACTACCGATACGGTTGGACAGTTTTGATATTTGTGTATCTGTGCCATAGTTGTAGCGCTGTCTATTATTGCATCATCATTTTGCCAACTGGTAAATTTTTTTACGGTTCGTCAAAAAATCCGCTTGGCGTCACAGGAGATATGCATGAACGAATCACGACCAGAATCGATGGCGTCCTTCTGGATGCCGTTCACGAACAACCGCGACTTCAAAGCCCATCCGCGCCTGCTGGTGTCGGCCGAGGGCATGTACTACAAGGACGTCGACGGCAACAGCATCCTCGATGGCACGGCGGGCCTGTGGTGCGTCCCCTGCGGCCACGCGCAGCCGAAGATCGTCGCCGCCGTGCGCGAGATGGTGGGCCAGCTCGATTTCGCGCCGACCTTCCAGATGGGCCACCCGGCCGCCTTCGACCTGGCCGAAAAGCTGATGGACTACACCAACCACCGCTTCGGCCACGTCTTCTACACCAACTCCGGCTCCGAGGCGGTCGACACCGCGCTGAAGATGGCGCTGGCGTACCACAAGGCGCGCGGCGAGGCCGGGCGCACCCGCTTGATCGGCCGCGAACGCGGCTACCACGGCGTCGGCTTCGGCGGCATCTCGGTCGGCGGCATCGCCGGCAACCGCAAGCAGTACACCGTCATGCTGCCCGGCGTCGACCACCTGCCGCACACGCACAACCTGGAGAAGAACGCCTATACGCGCGGCGAACCGGAATACGGCACCGAGCTGGCAGATGAACTGGAGCGCATCGTCGCGCTGCACGACGCCTCCACCATCGCCGCCGTCATCGTCGAACCGGTCGCCGGATCGACCGGCGTGCTGATACCGCCGAAGGGCTACCTGAAGCGCCTGCGCGAGTTGTGCACCAAGCACGGCATCCTGCTGATCTTCGACGAGGTGATCACCGGCTTCGGACGTTTGACGACGCCGTTCGCGTCCGACTACTTCGACGTCGAGCCGGACATGATGACCACGGCCAAAGGCCTGACCAACGGCGTCATTCCGATGGGCGCGGTGTTCAGCAAACAGCACATCCACGACGCCTTCATGGACGCGCCGGCGGGCATTGAGCTGTTCCACGGTTATACCTATTCGGGCCATCCGGTGGCCTGCGCGGCGTCGCTGGCGACCCTGGAGGTATTCAAGGAGCAGAACATCCTGGAGCACGCCGCCGGCATGGCCGAATACTGGGCAGACGCCGTGCACTCGCTCAAGGGCCTGCCGCACGTGATCGACATCCGCACCATCGGCCTGATCGCCGGCATCGAGCTGGCGCCGATACCGGGCAAGCCTGGCGTGCGCGCGTTCACCGCGTTCAAGCAGGCCTTCGCCGACGGCATCCTGATCCGCACGACGGGCGACACGATCGCCTTGTCGCCGCCGCTGGTGCTGGAGAAAAAACATATCGATGAATTGTTTGGAAAGTTGACGACGGTGTTGAAAAACCTGGAGTAATCACGGTGTAACCCGGCAAGGCGGGGTCTGACCCCCTGGGGTCAGACCCCCGTCACGAGGTGCGGGTTTGAATTGAGGAGACCATCATGCTGGTAGGCGTTCCAAAAGAAATCAAGAACCAGGAGTCCCGCGTTGGCCTTACCCCGGCCAGCGTGAAGGAACTCGTACTGCGCGGCCACCAAGTCCTTGTACAAAAGGACGCGGGCGCCGCCATCGGACTGACCGACGCGATGTACGAAGGCGCCGGCGCCGAAATCGTCGACAACGCGCCGGACATCTTCGCGCGCGCCGGCATGATCGTCAAAGTCAAGGAGCCGCAGCCGAACGAATGCGCGATGCTGCGCAAGGACCAGATCCTCTACACCTATCTGCACCTGGCACCCGACGCCGAACAAACCAAGGCGCTGGTCGAATCGGGCGCCGTCTGCATCGCCTACGAAACCATCACCGGCGACAACGGCGGCCTGCCGCTGCTGGCGCCGATGAGCGAGGTGGCGGGGCGCATGTCGATCCAGGCCGGCGCCGCGCACCTGGAAAAATCCAAGGGCGGCATGGGCCTGCTGCTGGGCGGCGTGCCCGGCGTGGCGCCCGGCCACATCGCCATCATCGGCGCCGGCGTGGTCGGCACCAACGCCTTGCAGATGGCGGTCGGCATCGGCGCGCGCGTCACTGTGCTCGACAAGAACATCGACCGCCTGCGCCAGCTCGATCTGGTGTACGGCAACCGCATCTCGACGATGTTCTCCAGCGCCCATTCGATCGAACAGGCGGTGCTCGACGCGGACCTCGTCATCGGCGGCGTGCTGGTGCCCGGCGCGGCCGCGCCCAAGCTGGTCACGCGCAGCATGATCTCGCGCATGAAGCCCGGCGCGGTGGTGGTGGACGTCGCCATCGACCAGGGCGGATGCTTCGAGACCTCGCGCGCCACCACGCACCAGGACCCGACCTTCGTGGTCGACGATGTGGTGCACTACTGCGTGGCCAACATGCCCGGCGCGGTCGCCCGCACATCGACCTTCGCGCTGAATAACGCAACGATCATCCACGCGCTGGCGCTGGCCGACAAGGGCTGGCAAAAGGCGCTGAAAGCCAATGCCCATCTGAAGAACGGCTTGAATGTATGCCAGGGCCACGTCACCTATGCAGCGGTGGCGCATGCGCTGGGCTATCCCTATGTAGACGCGGACAGCCTGCTGGGCTGACCACACAAACGAAAGAAGAACACCATGAGCAACCTTGACACCATCACCCACTTCATCAACGGCGCCAAAGTCGATACCCAAAGCGGCCGCTATGCGGACGTGTTCAATCCGGCGCTGGGCGAACCGGTGGCACGCGTTGCGCTGGGCACCGTCGAAGAAGTCGACGCCGCCGTGCGCGCGGCGCAAGCGGCTTTCCCCGCCTGGTCGGCGACGCCGCCGCTGACGCGCGCGCGCGTGCTGTTCAAGTATCTGCAGCTGTGCCAGCAGCACGTCGATGAATTCGCGGCCATGCTGACGCGTGAACACGGCAAGACCTTCGCCGACGCGCAGGGCGAGGTCGCGCGCGGCATCGAGATGGTGGAATTCGCGGTCGGCATTCCGCAGATGCTCAAGGGCGAATTCACCGACCAGATTTCGCGCGGCATCGACGCCTGGTCGATGCGCCAGGCGCTGGGCGTGGTGGCCGGCATCACGCCGTTCAACTTCCCGGTGATGGTGCCGATGTGGATGTTCCCGGTCGCCATCGCCTGCGGTAACACCTTTGTGCTCAAGCCTTCCGAGCGCGATCCTTCGCCGTCGCTGCTGCACGCCAAGCTGCTGAAGGATGCCGGTTTGCCGGACGGCGTGTTCAACGTCGTGCAGGGCGATAAAACGACGGTCGACGCGCTGCTCGATCATCCCGTGGTGCAGGCGCTGAGCTTTGTCGGCTCCACGCCAATCGCGGAATACATCTACGCGCGCGGCTGCGCGGCGGGCAAACGCGTGCAGGCTTTGGGCGGCGCCAAGAACCACATGGTGGTGATGCCGGATGCCGATATGGAGATGACCGTCGACGCGTTGATGGGCGCCGCATACGGTTCGGCCGGTGAGCGTTGCATGGCGATCTCCGTGGTCGTCGCCGTCGGCGACGCGGGCGATAAAATCGTCGACGCACTGGCAAAGCGCACGGCCGCACTGAAAGTGCGCGACGGTATGGAGCACGACGCCGAAATGGGACCTGTCGTTTCAAGCGCGGCCAAGCAGCGTATAGAGCGCTTGATCGGAGAAGGTGTGGAGCAGGGCGCGAAATTGGTAGTCGATGGACGCAATCACATCGTGCCGGGACGCGAGAACGGCTTCTTCATCGGTGGTACTTTGTTCGACCACGTCACGCCCGATATGACGATCTATAAGGAAGAGATTTTCGGCCCCGTGCTGTGCATGCTGCGCTCGCCCGATGTGGGCAGCGCGGTGGAGCTGATCAATCGCAACGAGTACGGTAACGGTGTCGCGATCTACACGCGCGACGGCGGCGTGGCGCGCGAGTTCGTGCGCCAGATCCAGGTCGGCATGGTGGGCGTGAACGTGCCGCTGCCGGTGCCCATGGCCTTCAACAGTTTCGGCGGATGGAAGCGCAGTCTGTTCGGCGACCATCACGCCTATGGTCCCGAAGGCGTGCGCTTCTACACGCGCCACAAAGCGGTCATGCAGCGCTGGCCCAACACCGCCAGCGCTGGCGCGGAATTTGCATTCCCCCAGATGAAGTAGTCGGACGAATTTTTCGTCCGGGGTGTCTGATACTACCGAGCCATTAGCCAGGAAAATGAATGATGATCGAATCCCTGAAATACATGCCGCATCCGAAGGAAGCCAATGCGGCGTTGGCGGAACACTTCACCGATCTCGCGCCGGCGCTCAACGCGCGCAAGGCCGCGATTGAAAGTTCGCGCTGCCTTTACTGCTACGACGCGCCATGCACGCGCATCTGCCCATCGGACATCGACGTCGCGAGCTTCATCCGCAATATCCACGACGGTAATATCAACGGCGCGGCGGTCGGCATCCTCAAGCAGAATATTTTGGGCGGCAGTTGCGCGCGCGTTTGTCCAACCGAGATCCTGTGCGAGGACGCCTGCGTGCGCAATCATGACGCCGAGGGCCAGCCGGTGAAGATCGGCCTGCTGCAGCGCTACGCCATCGACAACATGTCGCTCGACGAGCATCCATTCAAACGCTTCCCGCCGACCGGCAAGAAGATCGCCGTGGTCGGCGCCGGTCCGGCCGGCCTGTCGTGCGCTCACCGCCTGGCGATGCTGGGCAACGACGTGGTGATCTACGAGGCGCGCGAGAAATCGGGCGGCCTCAATGAGTACGGCATCGCCAAGTACAAGCTGACCGATAACTTCGCGCAGAAGGAAGTCGACTTCCTGCTGGCCATCGGCGGCATCGAAATCCGGCACGGACAGGCCCTGGGCGCCAACCTGCAGTTGAAGGATCTGCACGCGCAGTACGACGCGGTGTTCCTCGGCCTTGGCCTTGGCGCCAGCAAGCAGCTTGGATTGACGGGCGAGGACGCACCTGGCCTGCTGGCCGCCGTCGACTACATCGCCGCGCTGCGCCAGGCGGACGATTTGAGCCAGCTGCCGTTGCCATCGCGCGCCATCGTCATCGGTGCCGGCAATACCGCCATCGACATGGCGGTGCAGATCCAGCGCCTCGGCGCCGAGGAGGTCACGCTGGTGTACCGGCGCGGTTTCGAGGCCATGAGCGCGACCGAACACGAACAGCACATCGCCAAGGAGAACCGGGTGCGCATGCGCACGTGGGCGCAGCCGCGGCAGGTGTTGCTGGACCAGGCGGGCCGCGTGCGCGGCATGCTCTTCGAGAAAACCGCCATGGTCGACGGCCGTTTCGGCGGCACCGGCGAAACCTTCGAGATCGCGGCCGACGCCATCTTCAAGGCCATCGGCCAGAGCATGGACGAAACGAGCATCAGCGATCCACTGGCGAAGACGCTGAAACGCGACGGTGACAAAATCCACGTCGACGATCAGTTCCGCACCGTGCTGCCGGGTATCTATGCCGGTGGCGACTGTGTGGCGCCGGGCCAGGATCTGACCGTGCAGGCAGTCCAGCATGGAAAGCTGGCGGCGCACGCGATCCATGAGGACCTGAAATCATTGACCGAAGCATCGAAAGTGGAGGCTGCATAATGGCTGACCTGAGCATAGAATTCTGCGGCATCAAGTCGATCAATCCATTCTGGCTGGCCTCCGCGCCGCCGACCGACAAAGCCTACAACGTGGTGCGCGCCTTCGAGGCGGGATGGGGCGGCGTGGTGTGGAAGACGCTCGGCGAAGACCCGGCCGCCGTCAACGTCTCGTCGCGCTACTCGGCACACTACGGCAAGAACCGCGAGGTCCTCGGCTTCAACAACATCGAGTTGATCACCGACCGCTCGCTGGACATCAACCTGCGCGAGATCACGCAGGTGAAGAAGGATTGGCCCGACCGCGTGATCATCGTCTCGCTGATGCTGCCTTGCGAGGAGAAGCTGTGGGCCGATATCCTGCCCTTGGTCGAGGCGACGGGCGCTGACGGCATCGAGCTCAATTTCGGCTGCCCGCACGGCATGCCGGAGCGCGGCATGGGCGCGGCCGTCGGCCAGGTTCCCGAGTATGTGGAAATGGTCACGCGCTGGTGCAAGACGCACAGCAAGCTGCCGGTGATAGTCAAGCTGACGCCGAACATCACCGACGTGCGCGCGCCGGCACGCGCCGCCAAGGCGGGCGGCGCCGACGCCGTCTCGCTGATCAACACCATCAACTCGATCACGCACCTGGACCTGGACCAGATGGTGGCTTTCCCCATCGTCGGTGGCGCCAGCACGCACGGCGGCTACTGCGGTTCGGCGGTCAAACCGATCGCACTGAACATGGTCGCCGAAATCGCGCGCGATCCCGCCACCAAGGGTTTGCCGATCTCCGGCATCGGCGGCATCGGCAACTGGCGCGACGCGGCAGAGTTCATGGCCCTCGGCTCCGGTTGCGTGCAGGTCTGCACGGCCGCCATGCTGCACGGCTTCCGCATCGTCGAGGAGATGAAGGACGGCCTGTCGCGGTGGATGGACGAGAAGGGCTACACGAGCGTCAGCCAATTCGTCGGCAAGGCTGTGCCCAACACCACGGACTGGAAATACCTGAACATGAACTATCAGGTGATCGCGCAGATCAACCAGGACGACTGCATCAAGTGCGGCCGCTGTTACGTGGCGTGCGAGGACACGTCGCACCAGTCGATTGCGCAGCTGATCGACGCCGCCGGCGTGCGCACCTATGAGGTGATCAAGGAGGAATGCGTCGGCTGCAACCTGTGCGAGATCACCTGCCCGGTGCAGGGCTGCATCACGATGGTGCCGCAGGATACGGGCAAGCCGTACATGAACTGGACGCAGGACCCGCGCAACCCGCGCGCGGAAAACGTGAAGGTGCCGGAGACTGTTTAGGAACGGATCTTGCAACGGAAGCTGGACGATTGTTTGATCAACCCTTGGAGAACGCCTCGTGAGCAAAGAACTCTCTGGCAGCACGCAACTCTGGAACGAAGACCTGGCGCCGACCACCGAAGCACAGCGCACCTGGCGCTGGTATCACTTCGCGGCGCTGTGGGTCGGCATGGTGATGTGCATTCCGGCGTACACGCTGTCGGCGAGTTTGATCGAGGGAGGCATGTCCGGTTACCAGGCGGTGCTGACGGTGTTCATCGCCAACGCCATCGTTCTATTGCCGATGCTGTTGATCGGCCACGCCGGCACCAAGTACGGCATTCCCTACGCGGTGCTGGCGCGCGCCTCCTTCGGCACCTCCGGCGCGCGGCTGCCGGCGCTGATGCGGGCCATCGTCGCCTGCGGCTGGTACGGCATCCAGACCTGGTTCGGCGGCTCGATGATCTATACGCTGCTGGGCGTGATGATGGGCGGCGAGATCGGCGGGGCAAAACTCGGCTTCCTCGGCATCAATGGCGCGCAGCTGCTTTGCTTCCTGGCCTTCTGGGCCATCCAGTTCTGGTACATCGTGCACGGCATGGACGCGATCCGTAAGCTCGAGACCTACACCGCGCCGTTGAAGATCGCCATCTGCTTCGTGCTGCTGGCGTGGGTGCACAACAAGGCCGGCGGCTTCGGCGACCTGCTGTCGGCGCCATCGCAGTTTGTCGAGGGCGGCAAGAAGGCCGGCCAGTTCTGGTCCGTGTTCTGGCCTTCGCTGACGGCGATGGTCGGCTTCTGGGCGACGCTGGCGCTGAACATTCCCGACTTCACCCGCTTCGCCAAATCGCAGCGCGACCAGGTCATCGGCCAGTCGGTCGGCCTGCCGGTGCCCATGGGGCTGCTGGCGGCGATGGCGGTGATCGTCACCTCGGCCACCGTCGTCCTGTACGGCAAAGCGATCTGGGACCCGGTCGACCTGGCCAGCCGCATGACCGGCATCGCGGTGCTGGTGGCGTTGCTGATCCTGTTGATCGACACCGTTTCCGTCAATCTGGCCGCCAATCTGGTCGGCCCGGCATATGACTTCTCGTCGCTGGCGCCCAAACAGATCTCATACAAGACCGGCGGCTACATCACAGCCGGTATCGCCATTGTCATGATGCCCTGGAAAATACTCGAATCGACCCAGGGTTATATCTTCACCTGGCTGATCGGCTATTCGGCGCTGCTCGGGCCCATCGCCGGCATCCTGATCATCGACTACTACATGGTGCGCAAGACCGAACTCAATGTCGCGGAACTGTATCGCGAGGACGGCGTCTACTCGTACGGCAACGGATGGAACGTGGCCGCGCTGGTGGCCTTCGTGGTCGGCGTGGCGCCGAATATCCCGGGCTTCCTCAATGCCGCCTTCCCGGCGTCGTTCCCCGGTGTGGGGGAGGGTTTCAAAACGATCTATACCTACGCATGGTTCGTCGGAATCGTGATCTCCGCAATCGTATATGGGGTTATGATGAAGGGGAAGACGGTGCCCGCGGTAAGGGCGCCCGCCCACCCCTAAGATTCACAGGATTCAGGAGATGTAAATGACTACTATCATCCGCGGCGGTACCGTCGTCAACGCCGACCGCGCCTTTCGTGCCGATGTGCTGTGCTATGGCGACAAGATCGTCGCCGTCGGCGAAAATCTTGAGGCTCCGCCATCGGCGCGCGTGATCGACGCCGCCGGGCAGTATGTCATGCCCGGCGGGATAGACCCCCACACCCATATGAACCTGCCCTTCATGGGCACCGTCACCCAGGATGACTTTTATACAGGTACAGCTGCCGGCCTGGCCGGCGGCACCACCACCATCATCGACTTCGTGATCCCCGCGCCAGGACAAAACCTGATCGAGGCCTATCACCAGTGGCGTGACTGGGCGCGGAAGTCCGCCGGCGACTACACCTTCCACGTGGCGATCACGTGGTGGGACGAGACCGTGCACCGCGATATGGAAATCCTGGTGCGCGACCATGGCGTCAACAGCTTCAAGCACTTCATGGCGTACAAGAACGCCATCATGGCCGACGACGAGACGCTGGTGAAGAGCTTCCGCCGCTCGCTGGAGCTGGGCGCCATTCCGACCGTGCACGCGGAAAACGGCGAATTGGTTTACCAGCTGCAGCAGGATTTGCTGAAGAAGGGCTTGACCGGACCGAGTTCGCATCCGCTGTCGCGTCCTCCGGCGGTGGAGGCGGAAGCGGCCAACCGCGCCATCGCCATCGCCAATGTGCTCAACACGCCGGTCTACATCGTGCACGTGTCCTGCGCCGAATCGCTGGAGGCCATCACGCGCGCCCGCGCCAACGGCCAGCGGGTGTACGGCGAGGCCCTGGCCGGCCATCTGATCATCGACGATAGCGTCTACCAGAGCGACGATCTGGAATACGCGGCCGCCCACGTCATGAGCCCCCCGTTCCGCAGCAAGCATCACCAGGCCGCGCTGTGGCATGGTCTGCAGGGCGGCAACCTGCACACCACCGCCACCGACCATTGCACCTTTTGCGCCGCGCAGAAGGCGGCCGGCAAGGACGACTTCACCAAGATTCCGAACGGCTGCGGCGGCGTCGAGGACCGCATGTCGGTGATCTGGGACGCGGGCGTCAACAGCGGCATGCTGACGCCTTCGGAGTTCGTCAAGGTGACGTCGACCAACGCCGCGCAGATTTTCAATATGTACCCGCGCAAGGGGCTGATCGCGGTCGGCTCCGACGCCGATATCGTCGTCTGGGACCCGGAAGCCACCCGCACGATTTCGTCGCTGACCCAGTTCGCCAAGGGCGGCTTCAACGTCTTCGAGGGCCGCACCGTGCGCGGCATCCCCAGCACCACGCTGGCCGCCGGTAACGTCGTATTCCATCGCGGCGTGCTGATGGCGGTGGAAGGCGCCGGCCGCCACATCGATCGTCCCGCGTTCAAAGCCACGTCGGCGCGTTAATCAACACAGGAGCAGGTTATGAGTGAATTGCGCATCAATGGCGACCGTCTGTGGGCGGCGCTGATGGAACTGGCCCGGATCGGCGCCACGCCTAAAGGTGGCGTCAAACGGCTGGCGTTGACGGACCTGGACAAGCAGGGACGCGACCTGGTGGTCGGCTGGGCGAAGGACGCCGGCATGTCGATCACGATCGACCAGATCGGCAACGTCTTCATGCGCCGCGATGGCACCAACAACGCGCTGCCGCCGATTATGACCGGCAGCCATATCGACACCCAGCCCACCGGCGGCAAGTTCGACGGCAATTACGGCGTGCTGGCCGGCCTGGAGGTGGTGCGCACCTTGAACGATTTGAAGATCAAGACCGAGGCGCCGATCGAAGTCGCCTTCTGGACCAACGAGGAGGGCTCGCGCTTCGTGCCGGTGATGATGGGCTCCGGCGTGTTCTGCGGCGCCTTCAGCCTGGAGACGGCCTACGCGGCCAAGGATACCGAGGGCAAGACGGTGGGCGAGGAGCTGGCGCGCATCGGCTACAAGGGCGATCAGGTGCCGGGCCAGCATCCGATCGGCGCCTACTTCGAAACCCATATCGAACAAGGCCCGGTGCTGGAGGATGCCGACAAGGTGATCGGCGTGGTGCCGGCCGTGATGGGACTTTCGTGGTACGACTGCGTGGTCAGCGGCATGGAGGCGCACGCCGGCCCTACGCCGATGGGACTGCGCAAGGACGCGCTGCAGGTGTCGACCCGCATCATGCAGGAAGTGGTGGCCATCGCCAATCGCTATCCGCCATATGGTCGCGGCACCGTCGGCATGGTGCAGGTGTTCCCGAACAGCCGCAATGTGATACCGGGCGAAGTCAAATTCAGCATCGACCTGCGCAACGTGAACGACGAACTGCTCAACACCATGCATGAGGAGATGCTGGCGTTTATCGACAAGACCCGCGTCGAAAGCGGCCTGGGGATTTCGATCGAACGGGTGTCCTACTATCCGCCATGCCCGTTCCATCCGGACTGCGTGGACGCGGTGCGCAACGCCACCGCCAAGCTGGGATATTCGACGATGGACGTGGTCTCCGGCGCGGGCCACGATGCGATCTACGCCGCGCGCCTGGCGCCGTCGGGCATGATTTTCGTGCCATGCAAGGACGGCATCAGCCACAACGAGATCGAGGATGCCAAGTCCGAGCATCTGGAAGCAGGCTGCAACGTGCTGTTGCACGCCATGCTGGAGCGCGCGCGAGTAGTGTGAAAGAGTACACGGACGCACAGCAAGCCTACCTCGATGGCAACCGGCGCATGGCCGTCGGCGACGCGCTCGGTGCCGAAGAGTGCTTTTGGCAGGTGATAGCGCTGCAGCCGGAGCACGCCGGCGCGCGCGCCAATCTCGGCTACCTCAAGGAGCTGCGCGGCGACCTGCTGGAGGCCGAATTCCACTATCTGCACGCTATCGCGCTGCTGCCCGATAACGCCCAGCTGTATCAAAATCTCGGCGTACTTTTGCAGAAGTCCAGGCGTTTCGACGAGTCGGAGGCGGCCGCGCGCATGGCGCTCGATATCGCGCCCGAGTCGGCGTCGGCGTGGAGCCAGTTGGGCGTGCTGCTGGCGTGCGTGAAGCGCGAGCAGGAGGCCGAGGCGTGCCACCGTCGCGCGCTGGAGCTGGACGAGGACTATCCGAAGGCGCAGTTCAATCTCGCCTATATCCTGCTGCGGCAAGGGCGGTTTGCCGAGGGCTGGCCGTTGCTGGAGTCGCGCTGGCACTTCGACAGCCTCGCGCAGCCGTTCAACTGCCCGCCGTGGGAGGGGGAACCGCTGTCGGGAAAATCGGTGGTGATCGTGTCCGAGGCGGGGCTGGGCGACATGATCCATTTCAGCCGCTATGCCGCGAAGCTCAAGGAAGCGGGCGCGGTGCGCGTCGCGGTGGCATGTCCTCCGGCGCTGCGGCGCCTGATGGCGGGGCTGGAGGGCGTCGATGAGGTGTACGTGCAGCAGGGCGCGGTGCCGGCCAGCGGTTGGGATTTCTGGACGCATCCGATGCGGCTGCCGGCGTTGTTCGGCACCGACCTGTCGAATATTCCGTCGGAGCCGTATATCACTCCGGACCCCGAGTCGGTGCGTTACTGGGCCGGCATGCTGCCTCAAAAAGGATTGCGGATCGGTTTGGCGTGGAAAGGCAATCCGCGGTTCGAGAACGACGCGGAGCGTTCGCTGCCGTCGTTGCACACGCTGTCGCCATTGGCCGATATCGACCACCACGGTGCGCTGCATTTCGTCAGCTTGCAGAAGGGGGAGGGCGAGGCGGAGGCGCTGACGCCGCCGGCCGGCATGACGCTGCAAGCGATCGCGCCGCGCCTGCAGGATTTTGCCGATACGGCCGGCGTCATCGCCAATCTGGATTTGGTGATCAGTGTCGACACGGCGGTGGCGCATCTGGCGGGTGCGCTGGGCAAGCCGTGTTGGCTGCTGCTGCCGGACCATCGCTGCGACTGGCGCTGGCTGACGGAGCGGAGCGACACGCCGTGGTATCCGTCGATGCGATTGTTCCGGCAGCCGCCGGGCGGCGGCTGGGCCAAGGTGATCTTGGAAGTGGCGTCGGAACTGCGGTTCGCGCTCACCTCGGATACACGTAGGGCGGATTAGCGCGAAGCGCGTAGTCCGCCATGCATGCGCCGTCGACGGCTCAACCATGGCCGATTACGGCGTTCCGCCTAATCCGCCCTACGTGGAACGGTAGTTCCGCAAAAAATCGACCAGCACCCGCGCCGCGATATCCGCATCATCGGCCGTCATCGTCTCCAGCGGGTTATGGCTGATGCCGCCGTTGCCGCAGCGCGTGAACAGCATCGCCACATCCGTGATCGCCGCCATCGCCATCGCATCGTGCCCGGCCCCCGACAGCAAATCAAAGCGCGGCAAACCCGCCCGCTCGATTGCCGCCCCCAACTGGTCCATCAAACGCGGCGCGCACGGCGCGGCCGCGGCATCGACTATCCGCTGCAAGCTGAATTCCACCTGACGCCGCGCGCAAATCTCCGCGATGCCATCCAATACATCCTTGACCGCCGCCTGCCGCACCGCATCGTCGGCCGCACGGATGTCCAGCGACAGTTTGCACGCGCCAGGCACCACATTGACCGACCCACCCGGCACCTGCAACTGCCCGACCGTGCCGACCAGGGCCACGCCTTGGCCGCAACGCCGCTCCACCAGCAGCACGATCTCCGCCGCCGCGGCGGCAGCGTCCTTACGCATCGTCATCGGCGTGGTGCCGGCATGGCTGGCCAAGCCGGTCAGCTCGACCAGATAGCGCGAGCTGCCTGCGATCGCCGTCACCACCCCCAGCGCCAGGTCGCGCTCCAGCAGCACCGGGCCCTGTTCGATATGCACTTCCACAAAGCCGAGCAGCTGCGCCGGATCGCGCGCGATCGCGGGAATGCGCGACACGTCATGACCCGCGGCCAGCAGCGCGTCGCGCATGGCGACGCCGTCGGCGTCGGTCTGGTCCAGCAGCGACAGGTCGAAGCGGCCAGTCACCGCGTTACTGCCCAGGAAAGTGCTCTTGAAGCGTACCCCTTCCTCCTCGGCGAAACCGACAATCTCGAAGTGATACGGCAGCTTCTCGCCGCGCTGGTGCAGATGGCGCACGATGGCAATCGGCAGCAGGATGCCGAGACGTCCGTCGTATTTGCCGCCATTGCGCACCGTGTCGTAGTGCGACCCGGTCATCAGCGTTTTTGCGCCGGGAATGTCGGAGCGGTACACGCCGACGACGTTGCCGACGTTGTCGATGTGCGCCTCCATGCCGGCTTCGCGCATCCATTCCGCCAGTTGCGCGGCGGTGCGGCGGTGCGCCGGCGTCATGTAGGCGCAGGTCAGGTCGAAGTCCTCGTTGCCGCTGTTGTCCGTGTCGCTCCATGCGCCGATGATTTCCGACCAATGCATGATCGACGGGCCGAAGTCCAGCGTCACGCCCAGCAGGTCGTTCAGGCGGATCTCCGCGATGCGTTTAATCTGGCGCAGGCATTCGGCGATTTCGTCCGCGCGCTGGTTCTTCAAGCGGCGCGTGAAGGTGGCGATGACCTGGCGCCGGGTCAGTCCCTGTCCGTCCGGACCTTTGACCGCAAGGATGAAGGGGAAGCCGAATTTGGCGTTGTAGTCGGCGTTGAGCCTGTGCAGCGTGGCGAATTCCTCGGCGCTGCACAGGTGCAGCCCGGACTTTGCCTGTTCGCTGGTTGATTCTGCCGTCAGCTGGCCGGCGACGGCTGCCTTCCCGGCCAGCTCCGGGTGTTCACGGATCAAGCCCAGTTGCTCGTCCTGGGTGGCGGCGCTGACCACATCCTGCAACGCCAGCTTGAGCGCCGTGGCGTTGGCGAACGGGCGTTGCGCCGCCGCCCGCTGCGGTATCCAGGGGGAGTGCTCGTAGATGCCGCGCAGATGCTCGACGAAGGTGGCGGCGTCGCAGCTGTTTAAATCGGAGAGTGTGGTCATGGCGTGGTATCCGGTATCGAACCCTTATCATAACCTCGTCGGCGCTCGCGCGATATACGCGGTATGCCGTAAGATATATATCAGGTGGCTTACTTCGCGTACGGCTTACTTCTGGATCAGCGCCCTGGCGGCGGCGGCGACCTGCTCGCGCAGCCATTTGTGCTCGGGCGCCTGGTGCACGCGTTCGTGCCACAGCTGGTAGAAGCGCATCGCCGGGAATTTGACCGGCACCGTATAGGTTTTCAGCGGCATCTGTTTTTCGTAGTGGCGGACGAACTGGCGGCCGGTGGTCAGCACCAGGTCCGTCTGCGTCAGCATGTAGGGGATCAGGCCGAAATAGGCCGATTCGACGACGACGTTGCGTTGCAGGTTCTGGCGTTCCAGGTAATCGTCGATGACGCCGAGGTAGCCCGGCAGGATCTGGGTCGGCGCCACGTGGGGCAGGGCCAGATACTCGTTGAGCGTCATGGCGTCGCTGGCGGTGCGCAGCGCGTACGGGCAGTCGGCGCGCATCACGCAGATGATCGGGTCCTCGAACAGCTTGGACATGTGCAGGTGTTCGGGCGGCTCGTCCCAGTTGGCGATGACCAGGTCCATGTCGCCGTCGGACAGCAGGCGCACATAGTCAACGCCCGGTCCCAGGCTGTGGATCTTGACGCGGCTGTTGGGCGAACCGCGTCGCAGCAGCGCCACCAGGTTGGGCAGGAACTGGCTGTCCAGGTAGTCCGGCGCGGCGATGTGGAAGGTGCGCGCCTCCTCCTGCGGGACGAAGGGTGACTTCTTGAGGAACAGGTTTTCGGTTTCGTCGAGAATGCGCTTGGCCGGAATCATCAGGCTCTCGCCATGTTGGGTGGGCACCATGCCGCGCGCGCCGCGCACCAGCAGCGGATCGCCGGTCAGCTCGCGCAACTTGCGCAGCGAGGCGGAGATCGAGGGCTGCGGCTGATTGAGCTTGAGCGCGACGCGGGAGACGTTTTTCTCCACCAGCAGCAGGTAGAGGATACGGATCAGGTGGAGGTCCAGATGTTGCGGCAGGGCGGCCATGAATACGTGCTTGAATTGGGGGTTATATGGGAATGGATATGTTTAATATACTCTAATCTTCATGTGGCCGGTATCAAATCCGTTTATCTTCTGTAAATTAGCCACATCCTTGACCGGAAAGAATCCATGGAATTATTCGCCTATCTGATCCCGTACGGCCTTGAGTGGCTGAACCTGATCGTCCGCTGGCTGCACGTCATCACCGGCATCGCCTGGATCGGCGCCTCGTTCTACTTCGTCTGGCTGGATAACTCGATCCGTCCACCCGCGCCGGGCTCGGAGCTGGCAAAGAAGGGCGTCTCGGGCGAACTGTGGGCGGTGCACGGCGGCGGCTTCTATAACCCGCAAAAATACCTGGTCGCCCCGGCGGAGCTGCCGAAGGAGCTGCACTGGTTTAAATGGGAAGCCTATTCCACCTGGCTGTCCGGGATCGCGCTGCTGACCATCGCCTATTACTTCAACGCCCAGGCGATGATGATCGATAAATCCGTGGCCGACATCAGCAGCCTGCAGGCGATCGGCGTCGGCGTCGGCACCCTGGTCGTCGGCTGGACGGTCTATGATCTGCTGTGCCGCTCCCCGCTGGGCAAGCATGACCTGTGGTTCGGCATCGTTGTGTTCTTGCTGATCGTGGCGGCGGCCTATGGCCTCACGCATGTGCTGAGCGGGCGCGCCGCCTATATCCACGTCGGCGCGCTGATAGGCACCATCATGGTCGGCAATGTGCTGATGCTGATCATCCCGGGCCAGCGCAAGATGGTCGAGGCCATGTCGGCCGGCCGCATGCCCGATCCTGTCCACGGACAGAAGGCCAAGCAGCGCAGTGTCCACAATAACTACTTCACCTTGCCGGTGCTGTTCATCATGATCAGTAACCACTACGCGATGACTTATCGTCACGATCACGCGTGGCTGGTGCTGGCCTTTATCATGGCCGCCGGCGTTTTCATCCGCCATTTCTTCAATCTGCGCCACAAGGGCCGCGTCGAGTGGCGCTACCCGGCGATCGGTGTCGCGCTGCTGGCCGCCGTCGCCGTGGCCATCGCGCCGCCCCGTCCAGTGGCGGTGGCGCCAGCGGCCGATCCGGCGGCGGAATTCGCCAAAGTGAAGGCCATCATCGGGCACCGCTGCGCATCCTGCCACGCCGAACGGCCGACGCAACCGGGCTTCGCGGCGGCGCCTTTGGGGGTGATGCTTGAGAACGAGGCAGAAATCCATCAAAATGCCGAGAAAATCTACAAGCAGACGGTCCAGCTCAAAGCCATGCCGTTGGCGAACCTGACCCAAATGACCGATGCCGAACGGGCGCAAATCGCCGCCTGGTACGAAGCCGGCGCAAAATAAAGGAAGCGACTATGAGCGGCACCAAGGAACAACTGGCCAAATGGATCGATGACCACTTCGACGAGGAGGTCGGCGTTTTGCAGCAGTTGTTGCGCGTGCCGACCGATACGCCGCCCGGCAACAACGCGCCGCACGCGGACATGGTGGCCGATCTGGTCAAGGGCTATGGCTGGAGCGCCGAGAAGCACGCGGTGCCGGAGCAGGTGGTGCGCGACTACGGCATGGAGACGATCACCAACCTGATCGTCCGTCGTCCCTACCAGGCCGGCGGTCCGACGGTGGCGCTGAACGCGCATGGGGACGTGGTCCCGCCGGGCGACAACTGGACCTATCCTCCCTACGGCGGCGTGGTGGAAAATGGCTTTATCTACGGACGCGCCGCAGCCGTCTCCAAGTGCGACTTCGCCACCTATATCTTCGCCACCCGCGCGCTGGAAGCGCTCGGCGTTCCGCTCAAGGGCGGCCTGGAACTGCATTTCACCTATGACGAGGAATTCGGCGGCCTGCTCGGCCCTGGATGGCTGCTGGAGCAAAAGCTGACCAAGCCCGATTACGTCATCGCGGCGGGCTTCAGCTACAACATCGTCACCGCGCACAACGCCTGCCTGCAACTGGAGATCACGGTCAACGGCAAATCGGGCCACGGCGCGATGCCGGAGACCGGCCACGACGCGCTGCAGGCGGCGACGAAAATCCTGAATGCCATCTACGACCAGCTGCCGGAGCTGAAGAAGATCAAATCCAGGGTCGCCGGCATCGATTCTCCGACCATGCTGGTGGGCCGCATCGACGGGGGCACCAACACCAACGTCGTGCCGGGCAAGGTGGTGCTGAAGATGGACCGCCGCATGATTCCGGAAGAGGAGCCGGTGGAGGTCGAGGCGCATGTGCGCGCGATGATCGAAAGCGCCGTGCGCGGCATCCCCGGCATCAGCCTGGAGATCAAACGCTTGCTGCTGTCGCACGCGCTGCGCGAGCAGCCGGGCACGGAAAAGCTGGTCGCCAGCCTGCAGCAAAACGCCCAGACCTACATCGGCGAGCTGATTCCGGCGCAGGGCACGCCGCTGTACGCGGACGCGCGCCTGTACGGCGAGCACGGTATCCCGGCGGTGCTGTACGGCGCCGGTCCGCGCACGGTGCCGGAGTCGAACGCCAAGAAGGCCGACGAACGCCTCAACCTCGACGACCTGCGCAAGGCCACCAAGGTGGTTGCCGCAACGCTGTTAGACTTCCTGGGTTGATAGGGGAGGTTAGTCATGTTTGAAAAGAAGTTGATGGCGGGTTGGGGCGATATGGACTTCAACAGCCATATGCGCAATACGGCGTTCATGGACAAGGCGGGCGATGTCCGTATGCTGTTCCTGTCGGAGCATGGCTTTCCGATGAGTGAATTGATGCGCCTTAAAATCGGCCCGGTGGTGATGAAGGACGAAATCGCGTACTTCAAGGAGGTCATGCTGCTCGACGAGATCACCGTGACCCTGGGCGTGGCCGGACTGGCGCCGGACGGCAGCCGCTGGCAGCTGCGCAGCGACGTGATACGCCCGGACGGCAAGCTGGCGGCGCGCATCACCAGCACCGGAGGTTGGCTCGACTTGAACGCCCGCAAGTTGATCGCCCCGCCGGCCGCCTTGCTGGCCACCTGGCAGATCCTCGCCCGCACGGACGATTTCCAGGAACTCAATTCCAGCATCAAATAAGCACTGACCCCGGAGTTGGGTGTGGTGTAGCGCACGGCTGCTGCAATCAAGATTGCCGTATGATATGGAAATTATTGTTCATACGGCTAGCCTGTGCTTCGATACGAGTTGATCAGTTGCCATGACTGCGGGGTGCTGCACCAGTACCGCCCCGTACGGCCGCGCGAGAAGGCGCGCTGCGTGCGCTGTGGCTCCGTTCTCTATCGCGGGATCCATTCTGATCCCAACCGCATGGCCGCCATCACCCTGGGCGCCATCGTCACCTTCCTGATCGCGCAGTTTTTCCCCATCGTCGAGCTGCAAATCGGCGGCTATAGCACCAGCGCGACCTTGCTGGGCTCCATCCGCGTGCTTTGGCATGAGCAGATGCAGCTGGTGGCGGCGGTGGTGTTCCTCTTTACGATGTTGCTGCCGGCGGTGGAACTGGGGGCGCTGTTTTATGTGACGATGTCGCTGCACGCCGGCCGCCGCCCTCCCGGCTTCGATCATCTGCTGCGCGCCATCGGCGCGGCGCGGCGTTGGGGCATGACCGAGGTGCTTATGATCGGTATCCTGATCACCATCGTCAAGATGACCTCTCTCGCGCAGGTTTTGCTGCAACCGGGCCTGTTCGCCTTCGGCGTGCTGACCCTGATGCTGGCCATCGTGGTCTCCTTCGATCCCAAACACCTGTGGAATATCGGCGAGCATCTCCCGGGCCCCGGCGGGCCACGAGCGTCGCAACGTCAGTTCCAGTACAAGGCGGTGCCCGGCGGCGCCCATCTCGAGGCCTGCCATAGCTGCGGACTGGTGGCGTCGGTGCCGCGCGCGGCGCGCCATCAGCGCTGCGAGCGTTGCGGCGCGGCGCTGCACCGGCGCCGTCCCGACAGCGTCGGCCGCACCTGGGCTTTTCTGCTGGCGGCCACCATCTTGTATATCCCGGCCATGCTGCTGCCGGTGATGTACACCGATTCGCTGTTCGGCAAGGAGGACGATACGATCATCAGCGGCGTTATGCTGTTCTGGAACAGCGGCTCGCAGGCGTTGGCGATCATCATTTTCATCGCCAGTATCGTGGTGCCGGTGCTGAAGCTGGCGGCGCTGTCGTTGCTGGCGCTGACGGCGCAGACCCGCTCGCGCTGGCGCCCGCAGCAACGCACGGTGCTCTACCGGATCGTGGAGTTCGTCGGCCGCTGGTCGATGCTCGATATTTTTGTCATCACGCTGACGGTGGCGCTGGTGCGCTTCCAGACGCTGGCGGTGATCACGGCCGGACCCGGCGCGATGGCGTTTTGCGCGGTGGTGGTGCTGACGATGCTGGCGTCGATGCAGTTCGACCCGCGCCTGATATGGGATGCAACCGATTCAAATGGAGAACAACATGCCTGAAAACGAAGGCGGCCAGCCGCCCCTGCACGAGCCACATGTGGAGAAGGCCAGCCGCTGGCTGCCTTCTCTGGTATGGCTGATTCCCCTGCTGGCGGCATTGATCGGCGCCGGCCTGGTGGTCAAGTCCTTCATCGACCGGGGCCCCACGGTGACGGTGAGCTTCCGCAGTGGCGACGGCCTGGAACCCGGCAAGACCAAGGTCAAGTTCAAGGACGTCGACATCGGCCTGGTGCGCTCGATTTCGCTGTCGCGCGATCTGTCCAAGGTGCTGGTCACCATCGACATGAGCAAGGAAGCGTCGCGTTTCACCGCCATCGACACCCGTTACTGGGTGGTGCGCCCGCGCATCGGCGCCAGCGGCGTCTCCGGGCTCAATACCCTGCTGTCTGGCTCCTACATCGGCGTCGACGCCGGCAAGTCGGAGGAGACCAAGAGCGAATTCACCGGCCTTGAGCAGGCGCCCCAGGTGGCGTTCGACGAGAAGGGCAGCTATTTCACGCTGCACGGCGAGACCCTCGGTTCGATCGACGTCGGCTCGCCGATCTTCTATCGCCGCATCCCGGTCGGACAGGTGGCCGCCTACGATCTGGAGACCAAGGGACGCGGCATCAATATGAAGGTGTTCGTCAAATCGCCCTACGACCAGTATGTCGGCAAGGGCACGCGCTGGTGGCATGCCAGCGGCGTCGACGTGCGGCTCGATTCCAACGGTTTCAAGGTCAACACGCAGTCGCTGGCGGCCTTGCTGGTCGGCGGTATCGCCTTCGAGAGCATGAACGGGCAGAAGCCCGCCACCGCCGCGCCGACCGGCAGCGAATTCCTGTTGGCGGCCGACCAGGCCAGCGCGCTGCGCGAGCCCGATGGCCCGCCGATCACCACGGTGCTGTATTTCGACCAGTCGCTGCGCGGCCTGTCGCAGGGCGCCAGCGTCGATTTCCGCGGCATCGTGCTGGGCGAAGTGCGCTCGGTGGGCGTGGAGTTCGATCCGGTCAAGAAGTCGTTCCGCATGCCGGTGACGGTGGATATGTATCCGGCACGCCTGGGCCGCGCCTTCCAGAAGACCGTCGACGAGGACCAGCGCAACAGCGCCGGCTCGCAGGTGCTGGAGCGGATGGTGGCGCGCGGCCTGCGCGGCCAGCTACGCACCGGCAATCTGCTGACCGGCCAGCTGTACGTGGCGCTGGACTTCTTCCCGAACGCGGCGCCGGTCAAACTTGACCTGAGCAAGGAGACGGTGGAGCTGCCGACGGTGCCCAACAGCCTGGACGAACTGCAGACGCAGCTCGCCAGCATCGCGCGCAAGCTGGATAAGGTGCCGTTCGACGAGATCGGCGTCAATCTGCGCGATACGCTGAAGAGCGCCAATGTGCTGCTCAAGCAGCTCGATGCGCAGGTGGTGCCGGAGATGAAGGATACGCTGGGCGCGGCGCGCAAGACCTTCGCCACCGCCGACCAGATCCTGCAGAAGGATTCGCCGGTGCAGTCCGATTTGCGCGAGGCCTTGCAGCAGCTGACGCAGACGATGCAATCGCTGAACGCCTTGTCCGATTATCTGGAACGCCATCCGGAATCGCTGTTGCGGGGCAAAGGCAGCAAGCAGGATAAATTGGGAGAGAAGAAATGACGCAAATGACCAATCGACGTACCCGCCCTGGGCTGGCGATATCGACGGCTGCGCTCGCGCTTGCGCTGGCCGGCTGCGCCAGCACGCCGCCCGAGCATTTCTACAGCCTCAGTAACGGCATGGGCGTGGCGCAGAAGGCCGATACGCCGGCCGCCGGCTACTACATTGAAGTGCCGGCGGTGACGGTGCCGCAGCAGGTAGCGCGCAACCAGATGGTGGTCACGACGGGCGCCGGCAGCATCGATCTGCTGGAGTACGACCGCTGGGCCTCGCCTCCGGCCGCGGAGATCGGCCAGGCGTTGTCGCTGGCCATTTCCGGCGAGCTGGGAACCATCGACGTGTTCCGCACGCCGTCGCCGGACGGCGCGCCGGTCTACCGCATCAGCACCAACGTGCAGCGCTTCGAATCGGCGCCCGGCAAGTACGCGCTGATCGACGCGGTGTGGAGCGTGCGGCTGGTGGGCGGCACCAAGGTACTTACTTGCCGCAGCGTCGCCAACGAGGAAGTCGGCGCCGGCAACGACGCGCTGGTGGCGGGCCACCGCCGTGCCGTCGTTCGCATCGGCGCCGATATCTCCAAGGCCGTGCGCGCGCTCGCCGCCGGCGGCAACGCTGGTTGTTGAACGCACTCCTGAACTGGGAATCTGAAAATATATGGGACAAATTTACCTGGTGCGCAGCGGACAAGCGTCCTTCGGCAGCGCCAATTACGATCAACTGTCGGAAACGGGATACGGGCAGGCGCGCCTGCTGGGGAAGTGGTTCGCCAAAGGCGGGCAGCCGTTCCACCGGATGATCACCGGCGGCATGGCGCGGCACCAACAGACCGCCGACGCCTGCCTGGCGCAGATCGCCAGTGCGCAACTTGAAGGGGCGGATTGTCTGACCGACGCGGGCTTCGCCGAATTCGATCATCACGAGGTGATGCTGCGGCACTGCCCTGAGTTTGCCGATCCCGTCACTTTCCAGGAGCTGCTGTCCCGTTCAGCCGACCCGCAGCGCGCGGCGGAGCAGCTGTTCCGGGGCGCCATGCAGCGCTGGATGACTGGTTGGCACGACGACCAATACGCCGAAGCCTGGCCGGATTTCCGCCGGCGTGTGGTGTCCGCGCTCGAGCGCCTCGATCAGCCGGACAGTAAGCGGACCACCATCGTTTTTACCTCCAGCGGCGTGATCGCGACGGTGATGCAGCATGTGTTGGGGTTCCAGGATTTTCAGGTGATGGAGATGACGTGGAAGCTGGCCAATTGCGCCGTCACCCGGCTGCTGCATCGTCCGGGAGAATTCGGTCTGAGTTATCTGAACAATTATTCGCACCTGGAGCAACCGGACCAGGCCAACATGGTTACCTATCGCTGACGTCAATGCCACGACGCCGGTCGACAGTCAGTCGGCTGGACTTTGCTTTCGCGAGACCAGCACGTCGCCCGGCGCCGGCCGGCCGCTGTCCTCGTCGAGCGGCAGACTCATACAAAGGCGCACGCCCGTCTCGTCTTCGTCCCAGACGTTGCCATGCAAACTTTTGTCCGAGCCCGCCGGTGAGCACATCGGCATGTTCCCGTTCGGCGGCCGGCCGGTGTTGGCCTCGATGCGTGCCCGCACAATGACTTCGCCCGCATCCTCGTCCGGCTCTTCGACGTGGGTGATGACCAGCTTGAGCGGCTCGTCCCGCAGCAAGCCGCGCAGCGCCATCGGCAGTTCCTCGCGGGCCGGGGTGGGGCGGTCTTCGTCATCCTGGGGTATCCAATAATCCATGCCCACTTTGCGCAGCGGGTAGGCGGAACCTTCCACCATGTCATTCCAATCGAGGGAGTCGGCGACGTCGGTCAGGTCTTCCACGCGAATCAGCATCGGATATTCGCCTCCGCAGAGATAGAACATCTGGTCCGAGGCCACGTCCCGGTGGCTGTCCTCGTCCTTGTCGATATCGACAGCGATGAGCGGGTCTCCGTCATCGGACAATTGCCTGCTGTAGGTACCGTTGTACAACCGTGGCGGTGTCGATTGCTGGTCGCGCGGGTGGGTGGTCCAGCAGATCAACGCGCACTTGCCATCGGGCGCAAGGACCAACACCTGATAGCTGCAAAGGTAGGCGTTGAAGTAGAAGCCCGTCACCGCGCCGGGCCGGGCGCCCGCGATGGCACGTTCGAGCGCCTGGATCTCGTCGCTGAACGCCTTAGGCAAGGCTTCTCCCAACGTGCCCGGCGACGGATAGTCGAAGTCCGCTTCCGCCTGCATCGACTCGAATAGTTCGCGATACATCACCAGCGCATCCACCCTAGTGTAACGCGTCAGTATGCCGCTTAGCGACTGATCCAGTTGATACACCAGGCCGGCTTCCAGCGTGCCGGCGGTTTCCGCCGCGTGCTGGAGCGGCTCGATGGGTATCAGGTCGTCGAGCCACTCTTCATTGGTGAATTGCTCGTTAAAGCACTCCACGAAATCCCAGCTCAAGACAGTGGCGTCCCGCTCGAACACGTCGAGGGCTGAAATATCCTCGTCGGTATCGGTCAGCTTGCGGTAGTAAAGCAGCGTGCCGAAAGGCGTCATCAGCACCGGAATACGCCTTGTCTCGTCCTGCCCGGGATCTATCCAAAGATCGAACGTCGCCTGCCAGGTGTCGGGGTTCAGCAGCCACAGTGCCCGTTCGCCGTAATAGCCCAGGCCATGCACACGCCACAGTTCCAGCAAGGCCGCCGGAAGCAGATTTTCATAGCGCTTGATCAAGGCCGGATCGGCAGGACGGTTTGCGGTGTAAGGGAGATTGGCGTCGACGAACGCCTGCAATGCGATGGGTGTGGACACGGGACGTTCCTCGGAGGGGCGATGCCCGCCATCTTGCCTGAATAGCCATAAAAAGGCCACACGCTTGCACGCGCCGGGCTGCCGTTTGGATTTGCCGTGGGCTGTATGAGCATACAGTATAATTAAGTTATGCTTACTCCCGCAGATCCACCTTCACAGCAAGGATTTATCCTGACCCGCCATTGGCGCGACGCGCCCAATGGGACGGAGATCGAGTTTTGGCTGGCGACCGATGACGGCCCCAGGAAAATCCGCCTGACGATGCAAACCTCGGTGGCCTTCGCCGAGGCGCGGGAGCGCTCGGCCATCGAGGCGCTGCTGGACAAGTCGGACGGCATCGAGCTGCGCGAGCTTAAGCTCAAGACCTTCGAGCAGGAACCGGTCGTCGGCGTTTATTCGTCCCGCTACAAACAGCTGACGGCGCTGGAGCGCACGTTGCGCGACCACGGCATCAAGATGTACGAGGCCGATATCCGTCCCCCGGAGCGCTATCTGATGGAGCGCTTCATCACCGCCGGGGTGCAGGTGGAGGGTGGCCGCGTCGACGGCATGACCATCCGCGACTGCAAACTCAAACCCGCCCCCGACTACCGTCCCAAACTCAAGATGGTGTCGCTCGATATCGAAACCAGCGCCTACGAGGATTTGTATTCGATCGCGCTCGAAGGCTGCGGCCAGCGCCAGGTGTACATGCTTGGCGCGCCTCCCGCCGAGGCGCCGGGCGGGATCGACTTCGACCTGGAATACTGCGCCACGCCGCGCCAGCTGATCGAAAGGCTTAACGCCTGGATGGCGCGCCACGATCCCGATGTGCTGGTGGGCTGGAACGTGGTGCAGTTCGACCTGCGCGTGTTGCAGAAGAACGCCGACAAGCACAAAATCGCGCTGGCCTTGGGCCGCGAGGGCAAGACCATCGAATGGCGCGAGCATCCAGGCAAGCAGGGATACATGTTCGCGCCGGTGGTCGGCCGCGTCGTCCTCGATGGCATCGACGCGCTCAAGGCGGCGTCGTGGATGTTCCCGTCGTTTAGCCTGGAGAACGTCTCGCAGGCCATGCTGGGCGAGGGCAAGGACATCGGCGACGTCTACGACAAGATGGCGGAAATCGAGCGCCGCTTCCAGGAGGACAAGCCGGCGCTGGCCCATTACAACCTGAAGGACTGCGAGCTGGTCACGCGCATCTTCGACAAGGCCAACCTGCTGGCCTTCATGATCGAGCGCGCGACGGTGACCGGTTTGCAGGCCGACCATCTGGGCGGTTCGATCGCTGCCTTCGGCCACCACTATCTGCCGCGCATGCACCGCGAAGGCTATGTGGCGCCGAACGTGGGCGACATCTCCGGCGGCGCGTCGCCGGGCGGCTTCGTCATGGATTCCAAACCCGGGCTGTACGACTCGGTGGTGGTGCTGGACTACAAAAGCCTGTACCCGTCGATCATCCGCACCTTCCTGGTCGATCCGGTCGGCCTGATCGAGGGCGAGATCGCCGCAGATCCGGCGACGATCGTGGAGGGCGTCAACGGCACAGTGTTCTCGCGCGAGAAGCACTGCCTGCCCGAGATCACCACGCAGATCTGGAAGCAGCGCGACGCCGCCAAACGAACGAAAAACGAGCCGCTGTCGCAGGCGCTGAAGCTGTTGATGAATTCCTTCTGCGGCGTGCTGGGCGCGACGGAATGCCGTTTCTTCAATCCGCGCCTGGTCTCTTCGGTCACCCTGCGCGGGCACCAGATGATGAAGCAGACCCGCGAGCTGGTCGAGGCGGAGGGTTATGACGTCATCTACGGCGACACCGATTCGATCTTCATCTGGCTCAAAAAGGAATACAAGAACGCCGACGCGCTGGACATCGGCCTGCAACTGGCGAACAAGATCAACGCATGGTGGCGCTCGATGTTGAGGGACAAGCACGGCCTGGAATGCCATCTCGAGATCGAGTTCGACACCCACTTCCAGAAGTTCTTCATGCCGACGATACGCGGCACGGAAACGGGCAGCAAAAAGCGCTACGCCGGCCTGACCGTCAACGCCAAGGGCGAGGAAGAGGTGATTTATCGCGGCCTGGAAGTGGCGCGCAGCGATTGGACGCCATTGGCCCAGCAGTTCCAGAAAGGGCTGTTCATGCGCATTTTCAAGGACGAACCGTACCAGGACTTCGTGCGCGACTACGCGCGCAAGACGCTGTCGGGCGATTTCGACGAGCTGCTGGTTTACCGCAAGCGGTTGCGCCACCGGTTGGACGAGTACAAGGTCAACGTGCCGCCGCAAGTGCGCGCCGCGCGTCTGGCCGATGAATACAACCAGTCGCATCAACGTCCGCTGCGTTATCAGAACGGCGGCTGGATCAGCTACGTGATGACCACCGGCGGCCCGGAGCCGCTGGAGGCGATGCGTTCGAATATCGATTACGACCATTATTTGACCAAGCAATTGCAGCCGATCGCCGATTCGATCCTGCTGCCGATGAAGGACAGTTTTTCCAGCCTGACCACCTCACAAGCCAGTCTTTTTTAAGGGAGCGACCATGAACGATTTCAAGAAACTGCACGACGGCAGCAAGCTGCTGCACCTGCCCAATGCATGGGATGCGGGCAGCGCGCGTTTGTTCGAGAGCCTTGGCGCGCCGGCCATCGCGACCACCAGCGCCGGCGTGGCCTGGGCCGCCGGCTACGCCGATGGCGACAACATGCCGGCCGATGTGGCCATCGCCGTCGCCATCAACATGGCGCGCGTGCTGACGGTGCCGCTGTCGGTCGATCTGGAAAACGGGTACTCGGACGATGCGGACGTCGTCGCGCAAAATGCGATGAAGCTGGTCGACGCGGGCGTGGCGGGGATCAATCTGGAGGATGGCGGGGGCACGCCGGAGGCGCTGGCCGCGAAGATTGCCGCGATCAAGAAGGCGGTTGCCGCATCGGGCAAGGAACTCTTCATCAATACCCGCACCGATGTTTATCTGAGGGGCCTGGCGCCGGAAGGCGAACGCGTGGCGGAGGTGTTGAAGCGCGCCGCGATCTATAAGGCTGCTGGAGCGGATGGTTTGTTCGTGCCGGGTATTTGCAAGATCGATGAGATCAAGGCCGTCGTCGCCGGCGCCGGCTTGCCGGTGAATGTGATGGACTGGCCGGGCGTGCCGTCCGCCGATGAATTGTACAAGCTGGGCGTGCGTCGTTTGAGCGCCGGTTCCGGCATACCGCAGGCTTTGTGGGCCGTTGCCGCCGATATGGCGACGGGTTTCCTGGCCACCGGCAGCGCCGGTCCGTTGATGGACAAGGCGATGCCGTATGGTGAGTTGCAGGCGTTATTTACTAAAGCTTAGCGCGTTGCCGGGACTGGCGCCTTTGCCCGGTTATCGAAGCTATACGCGCCGGCGCCGAACGCCACCACTTGCAGCAAACCACCGGCCATCGCGAAGTTCTTCAGCAGATGGATCATCTGATTCTGGTCGCCCACCGCGTTGTGGAAGGCCAGGCCGGTGACGATCGAGAACACCGCCAGCCCCGCCGCCACAAGGCGCGTTTTCACACCTAAAACCAGCAGCAAGCCGCCGCCCAGCTCCACCCCGATGGCGATCGCCAACGCCAGCGGCGCGAACGGCAAACCGGTCGAGGCGATATAGCCCATCGTCGCGGCGGGTGCGGCCAATTTACCGATGCCGCTGATGATAAAGATCGCCGCCAGCAGCACGCGGCCGATGACAGGGATGACAGAGGTGTTTGGATTGATGGTGTTCATGGTGTTTCCTTTCGAGGTTTAATTTAAGTGGGTCGTTTGTACAGCACTGCTTACATCAATTTCGCGGAGCGCAACTGCGCGCCGATACGTTCAATTTCGCGTTCGCCCTTGACCAGCGCGGCCTGGCTGGTGTGCACCGAGTAGTAGCCGGTCACCAAGTCGTACGGGTGCTTCACGGCCGAGCCGAGGACGAATTCGGTGGCGCCTTCGGCGACGAAATCGATAGCCTCGTTCCCTTCGGCGAACACCGCGACCTCCTTGCCGATCGTGGTGCGGCCGGTGCGCAGCGCGCCGCTGGCGACCGATACCCAGGCCACGTCATGGCCGGCGGGCGGCGTGTAGGTCCAGCGCTCGCCGTCGCCCAATTTCACATGCAGATAATTGATCGAGGCGCGCGGCCGGATGGCGCTGACCGCGCCGGCGTAGCTGCCGATGATCACCCGCGCCGGCCCCACGCTTTGCACTTGTTCAGCCGCCAGATACTGGCTGTGCGCCGGGCCGTTTTCGTCTTCGGCCGGCAGTGCGAGCCACAGCTGGAAGCCGGTCACGCTGCCACCCGCGACGGGGCCGCCGTCGTGCCAGACGCCACCGCCGGCGTTCATCCATTCGACACCGCCGGCGGCCAGTTGGCCTTCGCTACCGGTGGTCTCGCGGTACTGCACGGCGCCATTCATGACCACGGTGACGGTGGCGATGCCCGAGTGCGGGTGCATCCCCATCATGTGGCCGCTCGTCGCTTCCATATGGAACAGGTCGAGGAAGACGAAAGGCTTGATCAGCTGGCCGACGTCGCCGGGGCTGACCAGGCGGGTGATTCCGCCACGGCTGTGGCCGGCGGTGCGGTGGATCAGATTGCGTTGTGTAGGCTGGTTCATGTTACGGCTCCTTGTATTGGCGGGCACATGTTTGTCAGTGCATGGGATGAATCATAGATATCGTCGATCCATCTGAGAAGCCTATATAATTAGATATATAGTATCCACGGAGTAGATGCATGCTTGATGCGATGTCGCTGGACCAGTTGCGCACCTTTATCGCCGCGGCGGAGGAGGGGAGTTTTTCGGCCGCCGGCCGCAAGCTGCGCCGCGCGCAGTCGGTGGTCAGCACCACCCTTGCCAATCTGGAGCAGCAGGTCGGCTTCCCGTTGTTCGAGCGCACCGGCCGCTATCCGCAATTGACGGAGGCGGGCAGGGCGCTGCTGTCCCAGGCCCGGCAGGCGGTCGATAGCATGGACGCGTTCAAGGCCAGGGCGCGCACCCTCGCCGAAGGGCTGGAGCCGGAGCTAGTGGTGGCGGTGGATGTGATGTTTCCGATAGCGACGCTGACGGCCGCCGTGCAGGCGTTTCACCAAGCCTTTCCCGGCACGCCGTTGCGGCTGTATGTGGAGGCGTTGGGCGCCGTGCTGCAGCCTCTGCTGGACGGCAACTGCCGGGTGGCGGTCATCGGTAGCTTGCCGGATATCCCGGATGGCTGCGCATCGGAATTTCTGCTCAGTGTGGCTGCGGTGGGCGTGGTCGCGCCCAGCCATCCGTTGGCGGCGTTGACGGGGCCGATATCGCGCGCGGTCGCCGCCGAACACGTGCAACTGGTGCTGACGGACCGCTCCAGCCTGACGGCGGGACGCAACTTCGGTGTGATGTCGTCGACGACCTGGCGCCTCGGCGACCTGGGCGCCAAGCACGCCTTCCTGAGGGCGGGTCTCGGCTGGGGCTATATGCCGCTGCACATGGTGGAAGACGAACTGCGTGACGGCAAGCTGGTCGAGATACGGCTGGAGGGCCAGCCCGGCATCGGGGCGGGCTTCTCCATGCACGCGCTGCACATGAAGGAGTTCCCGCCCGGCCCCGCCGGCAGGTGGTTCGTCAACCAGCTCAAACTTTAGAACATGCTGGCCGTCGGCCGCACGATGATCTCGCTCACGTCCACGTCGGCCGGCTGGTCGATGGCGAACTGGATCGCGCGGGCGATCGCCTCCGGCTTGATCGAGATCTGGCGGAAGGCGCGCATCTCCTCGCGGCCGCCCGCGTCGGAAATCGAATCGGCCAGTTCGGACTCCACCACGCCCGGCGACACCACCGTCACGCGGATGTCGCCGCCCACCTCCTGCCGCAGGCCCTCCGATATCGCCGCCACCGCGAACTTGGTGGCGCAGTAGACGGCCGCCGTCGGGCTCACCGTGTAGGCGCCGATCGACGCCAGGTTGATGATCTGGCCGCTGCGCTGTTTCTGCATCAGCGGCAAGGTGGCCGCGATGCCGTGCAAAACGCCGCGAATGTTCACGTCGATCATCCGGTTCCACTCGTCGACCTTGAGCGCCTCCAGCTTCGACAGCGGCATCACGCCAGCGTTGTTGATGATCACGTCGACACGGCCATGGCGGTCGACGGCGGCGTCGACGAAGCGCTGCATGCTTTCCTGGCTGGTCACGTCAAGCGCGTACACGCTGGCCGAGCCGCCGGCCGAGCCGATCTCGACGGCCAGCGCCTCCAGGCGGTCGGTGCGGCGCGCGCCCAGCACCACATGCATGCCCTGGGCCGCCAGATGTTTGGCGGTGGCTTCGCCGATGCCGCTGCTGGCGCCGGTGATCAGGACGACTTTGTTCGATGCGTTGTTGATTGCGTTGTTCATTTTCTGCTCCTTGTGGTTGAAATGCGATGGAGCCAGTATGGGCAAATAGAGGCGTCGCGAAAATATCGGATCGTCTGTCTACCTTGCCTAATCCTCCAAAACAGTCACGCGATGCCTCAAACCCGCTTGTAGCGAAATAGAAACATTCACAACCACACACGGTTAGCGACAAAACGCGCGATTTTTACTTTTTCCAAACGGACAAATTTGCTCTTCCAGGCAAATACTTCCTCATAGGGAAGTTGATACTTTTAATCATCCTCTGAAACTTTTTGTTACAGTTTCTTGTCGGAATATCACATATTTCCACAGAAACTTGGTTACATTTCACTTACAAAATAGTTTCATGCAAGCTTTGACAGCTCAGGTCGCCAGACACAGAATCGGCCTCACACCCGCTTAAGAAAACATTAATTCTGATGTGCTCCGAACCCGGTATCCGGCCAAACGCCGGACGCCGGAAAGCGGGTGTGGTGTTAGCGCTATCTCTCTAACTGTCTGATAAAAAAGGAAGACTCATGACTTTGAATAAAGCAATGATGGCTTTGACGTTGTCGCTGGCCGGCGGCTTGGCGATGGCCGCGCCGGGCTCCTCGTTCGTCGATTTTTCCAGCGGTGCGCAAGGGTGGGAAGGCATGCAGCCGGCGGATGGCGTGGGCGGTTCCGGCATCGACCCCAACCTGGGAAACGGGGCGCCGGCCTTGCACACCGTGATGGAGAACTTCGGTATCAGCTTCAGCAACAGCACCAACCAATCCTACCTGGGCGATTACGGCAAGCTTGGTAGCGTCACCATCGGCCTGGACGTCGTGGCCAATTCGATCCGCTACTTCGGGCAGGAAGTTTCGCGCCACATGGTCGTCGAACTGCGCGACTACGGCAACACCCCGCAGGGCATGCCATACACCAGCGTTTGGTACGATCTGGGCACGATCGACTACACCAAAGGCTGGCAGCATCTGTCTGTAACTATCGGTGATACGACTTCGACCGCTCTGCCGACCGGCTGGGGCGGTTACGGTTCTTCCGATGACGCCGCCGGCCCCGGCCTGCCACCAGGCCGCAGCTTCGCCGACGTGCTGTCCAGCATTGACGAACTGGTGTTCACCACCTACGTCCCCGGCTATATGTACGGTTTCACGGACTTTGATGTAGCCGTCGACAACATCTCCGTCAGCGCCGTGCCGGAGCCCTCGACCTACGCCATGCTGCTCGGCGGCCTGGGCATGGTGGGCTGGATGAAGCGGCGCAAGTCGCGCGCGGCCTCGTCGGCGACATTGGCCTAAGCCCGGTCGCCGTTCCAGGCGGCTAAAACACTGATCGGATCGGAGAGTGGGGCCCCGCTTTCCGATTGCACGATGCTACAAACATCGTTCAGGCGCGTCGCTGCACGCCATCCGTGACAGATGAAATTTTCAGTCATGACATAATCGCTGGATCCTCTACTACCGAAGGGCACGGCGTGAGCAAACTCTTTTCCTCCTTTAAGATCGGGCCGCTGGAGCTGGCCAACCGCATCGTCATCGCGCCGATGTGCCAGTATTCGGCCGAGCAGGGCAGCGCCACGGACTGGCATCTAATTCACCTGGGAAATCTGGCGCTGTCCGGCGCCGGCCTGCTGATCCTCGAGGCCACCGCTGTCTCGCCCGAGGCGCGTATCTCCCCGGCCGACCTGGGTTTGTATTCCGACGACAACGAGCAAGCGCTGGCCCGCGTGCTCGACGCGGTCCGCAAGCACTCGGACATGCCGATCGGCATCCAGCTCGGGCATGCCGGACGCAAGGCTTCTTGCGCCGCGCCATGGGACGGCGGCGCGCAATTGGCGCCGGACGCGGGTGGGTGGACCACCGAGGCGCCGTCGGCGATGCCGTACGCGGCCACGGACCGTCCACCGACCGCGCTGGACGACGCCGGCCTGGCGCGCGTGCGCGAGGCGTTCGCGCAAACCGCGCGCCGCGCGGCCCGGCTGGGGTTGGACATGGTCGAGGTGCACGGCGCGCACGGTTATCTGCTGCACCAGTTCCTGTCGCCGCTGTCCAATCAGCGCACCGACCAATACGGCGGCTCGCTGGAGAACCGCATGCGCTTCCCGCTGGAGGTGTTCGACGCGGTGCGCGCCGCCTTCCCGGCGGACAAGCCGGTCGGCGTGCGCATCTCTGCCACCGACTGGGTCGAGGGCGGCTGGGACCTGGCCCAAAGCGTGGCGTTCTCCAAGGCGCTGGCCGCGCGCGGCAGCGCCTATGTGCACGTGTCGAGCGGCGGGTTGTCGGCGCAGCAGAAGATCGACGTGGGACCGGGCTACCAACTGCCGTTCGCGCAGGAGATCAAGCGCCAGGTCGAGGTGCCGGTCATCGGCGTCGGCATGATCACCACGCCGGAACAGGCCGAGACGGCGATCCGCGATGGCAGCGCCGATCTGGTGGCGCTGGCGCGCGGCATCCTGTACGACCCGCGCTGGCCGTGGCACGCGGCGGCCGCGCTCGGCGCGCAGGTCAAGGCGCCCAAGCAGTATTGGCGTTCGCAGCCGGCGGCGTACAAGAACCTGTTCGCGACCGGGAAGTGATTTATTCCACGCCGATTTACGCGAAGCCGCTGTCGCCCAGGGCGCGCTTCGGATAATCGACGAAGGACGTGATGCGTGACGACAGCGTGGTGTTGCGGTAGTGGACCGCGTTGATCGGTGGATGCACTCGGCATGCTTTTCCCGAACCGCTATCCCGAAGCGGATTTGCCACTGGATTAACCTCCGGTCGATTCATGCGCGCCGTGCATAACGGCATTCGGGTTCGCGGTCTACTTCCCGGCCCTGGTTGAGACTACAGTCGAGTCATCGACGATTACTCAAACAGGAGCACGACATGAACGATATCGACATCCCGATTGACCACGGAACCGAAGAAAACGAAGGCCTCGATCTTAGCCGCCGCAATATGGTGAAGCTGACCGGCGGCGCTGGCGCGCGGGACACGTGGACTTGTATGACCGGACCAGGCTCATTCCATTCAATAAGCTGGCCAATTTCTTCACGCTGCACTTGAAATAGGGCGCCGCCGACGGCGCGAACATGGCCGATTACGGCGTTCCGCCTAATCCGCCCTACGTGTCTCCGTGGTCGGGTCTTGGCAGCTGAATAGTGGAGGATCCACGTAGGGCGGATTAGCGTAGCGTAATCCGCCAATGCGTGGTCCGTTGTTTACTTAGCCCTGGTAGCGCAGCGCGTCGATGACCAAGGTGAAGGCGCGCGATGGATGGCGCCTCGACAGATAGTAGGCGTGCAATCCCGGGAACGGGCGGCACCACTCCTTCATCACGCTGACCAGCCGCCCGTCCCGGACGTATGGCTCGGCGAATTCCGCCGTCACAAACGCCAGGCCGACACCGCTCACCGCCGCGTTCAGCATTTGATAGGCGCTGTTGAAGGTGGCCTGGCCGCCGACCTTCACTTCGATCGGCTGGTCGCCTTCACACAGCTCCCACGCGTACACGCCGCCGTTGGAGGACAGGCGCAAGGTGATGCAGTTGTGCTGTAACAGTTCCTGCGGCGATGTCGGTGTGCCGCGCCGTTTGAAGTAGTCCGGCGAGCCGACGATCGCCATCGGCGCGTCGGCCGTCAGGCGCACGGCGATCATGTCCTGCTCGACCTGGTCGCCCCAGCGCACGCCGATGTCGAAGCGCTCGGCCACGATGTCGTGCATCCGGTAGTCGGAGTTGATCTCGATGCGCAGATCGGGGTATTGCGGCAGCAGGTGCGCCACGCGCGGCCACAGCACGCTGTCGATGACGTGGTCGATGGCGGTGATGCGGATCAGGCCCGCCGGACTGCCACCGAGGTCGCTGATGGCGGCGATCTCCGCCTCGATCTCGGCGAAGCGCGGCGCCACGGTCTCCATCAGCCGCTCCCCGGCCTCGGTCGGGGCGACGCTGCGGGTGGTGCGCGCCAGCAGTTGCACGCCCATGCGCGCCTCCAGTCCGCGCACGATGTGGCTCAGCCCCGACTGCGACATGCCCAGTTTGGCGGCCGCGCGCGTGAAGCTGCGCTCGCGCGCCACCTCGAGGAACACAAGGATGTCGTTGATGTTTTCGCGGGCCATTTGGGCGCTTCCGGGTGGGGTGATCTTGCATTCTAGCAGTTGAGCCGCTTCGCCCGGAGGGGCGCGATTGATGATTTTCCTGCATAAACCCTAGCAAATCCGCATGGCGCGCGGGCCTCCCGATGCCGCTACCATGCCCGATTGGAATTGGAAGGACTAGGAACAATGGAAATCGTGAGCAACTCCCTACCGAAGCAATCTTTCACCGGCCAGCCCGCCTGGAGCGCGGTCGGCGCGATGGCGATGTGCGTGGCGCTGCTGATCGCCTCCGAGTTCATGCCCGTCAGCCTGCTGACGCCCATCGCCAGCGACCTGGGCGCCACGCAGGGCATGGCCGGCCAGGCGATCTCCATCTCGGGCCTGTTCGCCGTGGTGACCAGCCTGTTGATTCCGGCCATCGCCAGCCACTTCGACCGCCGCCACGTGCTCATGGCGCTGACCGGCGTGATGCTCGCCTCGCTGGTGCTGATCGCCTGCGCGCCGAATTTCGCCGTGCTGATGGTGGCGCGCTCGCTGTTGGGCGTCACCGTCGGCGGATTCTGGGCCCTGGCCACGGCGACGGTGATGCGTCTGGTTCCAGCCGAGTCAATTCCCAAGGCACTCGGCTTGATGTACACGGGTAATGCCGTGGCGGCGGCGTTCGCCGCGCCCATCGGCAGCTACTTCGGCGCCATCATCGGCTGGCGCGGCACGTTCTGGGCGCTGGCGCCGTTCGTCGTCGCCAACCTGGTGTGGCAGTGGATCAGCCTGCCGTCCATGCCGCCGCAGGCGGCCAATCCGGTCGGCAAGGTCCTCGGGTTGCTGAAGCGCCCGAATGTGGCGTTCGGCATGGCCGGGGTGATGCTGTCGTTCGCCGGCGCGTTCGCCACGTTCACCTACCTGCGGCCCTTCCTGGAGACCTACACCGGGGTGACGGTGCCGCAGTTGTCGATGCTGCTGCTGGGCCTGGGGGCGGCCGGTTTTCTCGGCACCTACGCCGCGACGGTCATGCTGGGCAGCCATTTGTATGGCTTGTTGCGCTGGCTGCCGCTGGCGCTGGGCGCTGTCACCCTGGCGTTGCTGGCCGTCGGCCATGTGTTCTGGGCGGTGGCGCTCGCGCTCGTCGCCTGGGGCGCGCTGAACGCGGCGATTCCGGTGGCGTGGTCGACGTGGCTGAGCAAAGGCATCGCCGACGAGCCGGAGAGCGGAGGAGGGCTGCTGGTGGCGGCGATCCAGCTGGCCATCATGCTCGGCGCCGCGCTGGGCGGCGTGCTGCTGGACCACTTGTCGATCACGGCCACCTTGATCGGCGGCGCGCTCATGCTCGGGATTTCTTCGATCGTCGTCGGCGATGGCGCCCGGCTCAAACCGCGAGGGGCGGCGTGATGCGACGATACACTCTACTTTTTTGTTCGATGACCACGACGATGTCCCTCATGGCGGCCGCTTCCGCGCACGCCCAACAAATCCGGATGACCGTGGACGGGCAGGTCATCGCCGCGACCCTGGTGGACAACCCGACCACGCGCGACTTCGTCTCCAGGTTGCCGCTCACGCTGACGCTCGGCGACTATGCCGGCACCGAGAAAATCGTCTATCTCGATCGCAAGCTGTCCACTGCCGGCGCGCCCGCCGGCGCCACGCCGACGGTGGGAACCATAGCCTACTACGCGCCGTGGGGCAACCTGGCCTTCTACTACAAGGATTTCGCCTACTCGCCGGGACTGATCCCGCTGGGACGCATCGACACCGGCCTGGCCGCGTTCAAGCGCGCAGGCGACATCAAAGTAAAGATCGAGCTGGCCGAATAGCCCCGACCCGTATTTCCCCACGCTTTTTCACCTGAACAAACACAGATCGGAACCCCATGGACAATTCCAGCGAGATCAAGATAACCCGGCGCGAGTTGCTCATCGCCGGCGCGATGTCGGCGACGGCGGTGGCCGTGCCCCTGGCGCATGCCCAGGAGCGCGTGGCCACGGATTTCAGCAACGCGCCCTTCATCACCAAGGTGTCCTTGCGCGTCAACGACAAGCCGCACACGCTGCACCTGGACACGCGCACCACCTTGCTCGACGCCTTGCGCGAACACCTGCACCTGACCGGCACCAAGAAGGGCTGCGACCACGGTCAGTGCGGCGCCTGCACGGTGATGGTCGACGGCCGCCGCATCAACTCCTGTCTCACCCTGGCGGTGATGCACGAGGGCGCGCAGGTCACCACCATCGAAGGCGTGGGCCAACAGGACAAGCTGCATCCGATGCAGGCGGCGTTCATCAAGCACGATGGCTACCAATGCGGCTACTGCACGCCGGGACAAATCTGTTCGGCCATCGCGGTGCTCGATGAAATCAAGCAGGGCATCCCGAGCCATGCCAGCCCGTCGCTGACGGTGCGTCCGCTGCTCAGCGCCGACGAAATCCGCGAGCGCATGAGCGGCAACATCTGCCGCTGCGGCGCCTACGCCAACATCCTCGACGCCATCGTCGAAGTGGGAGGTGCGGCATGAAGGTCTTCACTTATCAGCGCGCCGGCTCGCCGGTGGAGGCGGCCGTCGCGGCGGCCACGGTTCCAGGCGCCCGCTTCATCGCCGGCGGCACCAATCTGCTCGACCTGATGAAGCTCGAGATCGAAACGCCGGCGCATCTGGTCGATGTCAACGGCCTGGGTCTGGACCGGATCGAGCCGACCGCCGACGGCGGCCTGCGCATCGGCGCGCTGGTGCGCAACACCGAGCTGGCGGCCGATGCGACGGTGCGGCGCGACTACGGCGTGCTGTCGCGCGCCTTGCTGGCGGGCGCCTCGGCGCAGCTGCGCAACAAGGCCACCACCGCCGGCAACCTGCTGCAGCGCACCCGCTGTCCCTATTTTTACGACACCAACCAGGCATGCAACAAGCGCCGGCCGGGCAGCGGGTGTTCCGCCATCGGCGGTTTTAGCCGTTCGCACGCCGTCATCGGCGCCAGCGACACCTGCATCGCCACCCATCCAAGCGACATGGCCATCGCCATGCGCCTGCTCGACGCGCAGGTCGAGACGGTGCGGCCGGACGGCGCCGCGCGCACGATTCCGATCGCCGACTTCCATCGCCTGCCCGGCGCCACGCCGCACATCGAGACGGCGCTGCTGCCGGGTGAGTTGATCACCGCCGTCACCCTGCCCAAGCCGCTCGGCGGCCAGCACCTGTACCACAAGGTGCGCGACCGCGCCTCGTACGCGTTCGCGCTGGTGTCGGTGGCGCTGGTGGTCCAGCGCGACGGCAGCGGGCGGGTGGCAGTCGGCGGCGTGGCCCACAAGCCGTGGCGGGTGGAGGAGGCCGACCGCTTGCTGCCGCGCGGCGCCGGCGCCGTCGCCGAGCGCCTGCTGCAAGGCGCGCGCACGACCGACGAAAACGCCTTCAAGATCCCGCTGGTGCAACGCACGCTCGCCGCCATGCTGGCCGACGCGAAGAAAGGGTAATGCCATGAAATTCGATAAAGCCGCCACCAACAATCCGATCGACCAGCTCAAGGTCGTCGGCCGTCCGCTCAACCGCATCGACGGCGCGCTCAAGACTACCGGCGCGGCCACCTACGCGTACGAGCAGCACAAGGCCGCGCCCGACGCCGCCTATGGCTGCGTTATCGGCGCGGCCATCGCCAAGGGCCGCATCGAATCGATGGACCTGGCCGAGGCGCGCCGCGCGCCCGGCGTGATCGCCATCGTCACCGCCGAATCGGCGGGCAAGCTGGGCAAGGGCAATTTCAACACCGCCAAGCTGCTCGCCGGGCCGGACATCGAACACTATCACCAGGCCATCGGGCTGGTGGTGGCCGAGAGCTTCGAGCAGGCCCGCTCGGCCGCGCAGTTGGTCAAGGTCAGGTACGCGGAAGAAAAGGGAAAATACGACCTGGCCGCCGTGATGTCGACGGCCACCTTGCCCAAGGACGCCCCGCCGGCCATCGGAGATTTCGCCGGCGTTTACGCCGATGCGCCGGTTCGGCTGGACGCCGAGTACACCACGCCCGGGCACACGCACGCGATGATGGAGCCGTACGCGTCGATCGCGGCGTGGAAGGGCGACCAGCTCACCGTGTGGACCTCGAACCAGATGATCGACTGGACCCGCACCGACCTGGCCACCACCTTGGGCATACCCAAGGAGAAGGTGCGACTGGTGTCGCCGTTCATCGGCGGAGGTTTCGGCGGCAAGTTGTTCCTGCGTTCGGACGCCGTGCTGGCCGCGCTGGGCGCGCGGGCCGCCAAGCGGCCGGTCAAGGTGGCGTTGAGCCGCCCGTTCATCGCCAACAACACCACGCACCGGGCCTCGACGATCCAGCGCATCCGCATCGGCGCCACGCGCGACGGCGCCATCACCGCGATCGCCCACGAGACGTGGACCGGCAACCTGCCCGGCGGCAGCCCGGAGGACGCGGTCCAGCAAACCCGCCTGCTGTACGCCGGCGCCAACCGCTTGATGGCCACGCGCATGGCGTTGCTCGATCTGCCCGAAGCCAACGCCATGCGCGCGCCGGGCGAGGCGCCGGGCCTGATGGCGCTGGAGATCGCGATGGATGAAATGTCCGAGAAGCTCAAAATCGATCCGGTGCGTTTCCGCATCATCAACGACACCAAGGTCGATCCGGAAAAGAAGGACCGCCACTTTTCGCAGCGCAGCCTGATCGAATGCCTGCGCACCGGCGCCGAGCGGTTCGGCTGGAAGAACCGCCAGGCGCAGCCGGGCAAGACGCGCGACGGCCGCTGGCTGGTCGGCATGGGCGTGGCGGCCGCCTTCCGCAACAATCTGTTGCTGAAGTCGGGCGCGCGCGTGCGGCTCGACCGCGACGGCCGGGTGACGGTGGAAACCGACATGACCGACATCGGCACCGGCAGCTACACCATCATCGCCCAGACGGCGGCGGAGATGCTGGGCGTCGGCATGGACAAGGTGAGCGTGCGCCTGGGCGACTCGGCGTTCCCGGTGTCGTCGGGTTCCGGCGGCCAGTTCGGGGCCAACTGCTCGACCGCCGGCGTCTACGCGGCCTGCGTCAAGCTGCGCGAGGCGGTGGTCCTGCGCCTCGGCCTGGGCGCCGGCGAGGCGCTGTTCGCCGACGGCCAGGTGCGGGTCGGCGCGCGCACCGCGCAGCTGGGGCGGGCGGCGGAAAGTGGCGAGATCGTCGCCGAGGACAGCATGGAGTACGGCGACCTGGATAAGAAATTCCAGCAATCGACGTTCGGCGCGCATTTCGTCGAGGTGGGCGTCGACGCCGCCACCGGCGAGGTCCGCGTGCGGCGCATGCTGGCCGTGTGCGCTGCGGGCCGCATCCTCAATCCGAAGACCGCGCGCAGCCAGGTGATCGGCGCGATGACGATGGGCGTGGGTTCCGCCCTGATGGAGGAGCTGGTGGTCGACAAGCGCGCCGGCTTCTTCGTCAACCACGACCTGGCCGGCTACGAGGTGCCGGTGCATGCCGACATCCCCAAGCAGGAGGTGATCTTCCTCGACGAGACCGACCCGCTGTCGTCGCCGATGAAGGCCAAGGGGATCGGCGAACTGGGTCTGTGCGGCGTCGGCGCGGCGATCGCCAACGCCGTCTACAACGCCACCGGCGTGAGGGTGAGGGATTATCCGGTCACGCTGGACAAGCTTCTTCCAGGCCTGCCGCCGGTGTAAATCCCCACGTCATCCCGCCTCGGATCCTTGGGCGCGGATGTAATCGATGAACGCGCGCAGCTTGGGCGTGACGGTGCGGCGGTTGGGGTAATACAGCGCCAGGCCGGGAAACGCCACCGCCAGATCCGCCAGCACCACCTCCAGCGTACCCGCGTGAATATTGCGCGCGACAAGGGAGCGTGGCAGCCTGAATAGGCCAACTCCCTGCTCGGCGGCGTGGATGCAGGCGACCACGTCGTCCAGTATCAGCGGGCCGCGTATGGAGACCACGCGGCGCTCGCCGGCGACGTCGAACGTCCATTCGTCCAGCAGCATGTCGGCCTGGCGGAAGACGATGCACGGCATGCGGCCGATGTCGTGCGGCAGTGAAGGACGGCCGTAGCGCGCCAGCAGCGACGGCGCGCCGACTACCACGTTTGGTTCCTCGCCGTTGAGCGGCACGGCGACCATGTCCGCCTGTACGAACGAGCGCGGACGCACGCCGGCGTCACAGCCCTCGGCGACGATGTCGACCAGCCGGTCGTCGCCGATCAACTCCAGCCGCAGCCCGGGATGGGCGGCCAAAAAGCCCGCCACGTAACGCTCGGTCAGCATCGGCACGCTCGGCCTGGGCACGCTGATGCGCAGCACACCGGTGACTGAACTCCCCAGGCTGCGCGCCGATTCTATCCCTTGCAGCAGCTGTTGCGCGGCCGGCCGCACCTGCATCAGCAGCCGCTCGCCGGCCTCGGTCAAGGCGACGCTGCGGGTCGTGCGCACCAGCAGCGCCACGCCTATCCGGTCCTCAAAAACCCGGATCGCCTGGCTGACGGCAGATGGCGTGACGCCCAGGCGCCGCGCGGCGGCACGGAAACCGCCTTCCTCCGCGACCGCCAGAAACACCACCACTCCGTCCAGATCATTGCGTCCAATTGTGTAGTTCATCTGCGCAGCATGCTGGCGTATGGGACGGATGTCAACATCGGATCGGGTGATTGTTTAGTTTTTCTACACAGCTTGATCGCCCGTGACCGGATTGTAGTGGCCGTCCGTATCGGTGAGACTACGATTTTTCCACACCGATCAAGGAACCATCATGACTTCAGCAAGCAGCGATTCGCGCGTCTACCGTATCGAGAAAATCCGCGTCGGCGTCGACGGCCTGGTGGCCGGCGTCGCGCCTATCCCCACCGCCGGCCCTGGCGAAGTGCTGGTGCGCGTGCGCGCCACGTCGCTGAACTTCCGCGACCTCGCCATCCTGGACGGCAACTACATCGTGCCGGTGCCGCCGGGGCGCATTCCGGTGTCCGACGCGGCGGGCGAGATCGCCGCCGTCGGCGCCGGCGTCACGACGCTCAATGTCGGCGACCGCGTCGCCAACGCTTTCTTCCCCGAGTGGTTAGAGGGACCGTTCGTCGGCCACTACGCCGGCTACTCGGCCGAGCTGGAAGGTTGGCTGAGCGACTACCGCGTGGTGCCGGCTGAAACGCTGATCCGCTTCCCCGATAGCCTGGGCTTTGAAGAAGCGGCGACCCTGCCTTGCGCCGGCGTGACGGCGTGGACGGCCTTGAAGGGTGTGCGTCCCGGCGAGACCGTGGTCACGCAAGGCACCGGTGGCGTGTCCTTGTTCGCCCTGCAGCTGGCCAAGGCGATGGGCGCGCGCGTGATCGCCACCACCTCCAGCGACGACAAGGCCGTGCGGCTGAAGGCGATGGGCGCGGACGACACCATCAACTACAAGACCGAGCACGATTGGGCGCAACGGGTGCGCGACCTGACCGGCGGCCGGGGCGCCGACCGCATCATCGAAGTGGGCGGACCGGGCACGTTCGCCCGGTCGGTGAGGGCGATCGCGGCGGGCGGGCAGGTGTCGATGGTCGGCATCCTGGCCGGCATGGAGGGCGGCGTGGACTTCCTGTCCATGTTTATGAGCCAGGCGCGCTACCAGCCGGTCGCCATCGGCAGCCGCGAGGATCTGGGCGATCTGGCGCGCTTCGTCGTGCGGCACGCGATCCGCCCGTCGATCGATAGCAGCTGGGATTTCGACGATGCCAAAAACGCCTACGGGCGGCTGCTGACGCGCAGCGTGTTCGGCAAGGTCGTGATCAAGCATTGACCCGGCGCCGAATCAGGCGCCGGCCGCCTGCTTGAGCTGGCGGTCGAAATCGGCCGGATCGAAGTAGTCGCGCCAGACGGTGATCTCGCCGTTTTCGACGGTGACCGTGCCCATGACGGGCAGCGTGATTGTGCCGCCGTTCTTGTGGCGGAAGATGTCGATCCGCTCGTTGAGGACGACGTTGCCGGCCGCCGCGATATGCGTCACCCGCCAGTCGACCAGGAAGTCGGTGCCGATGCCGAAGCCGCGATGGAACGCTTCGACGCCGGCGCGGCCGACGATGTCGGGGAAGGGCACGTTGTCGTACAGGACGTCCTCGGACAACATGGCCAGCGCCTCGTCCACGCGGTTGGCGCTCCAGTGCGCGAAGAAGGTTTCGGCGATCCGCACCGGGCTGTCGGTTGGGTTGGTGTTCATGTTCTCTCTCCTTAGGCGATCTGGCCGCCGTCGACGTTCAGGGTGGCGCCGGTGATGTAGCCGGCATCGGGGCCGGCCAGGAAGGCGACGGCGGCGGCGATTTCCTCCGGCCGGCCGTAGCGGCCCAGCGCTGCCATGGATTTCAGCGTCTCGGCGAAGGCGCCGCTGTCCGGATTCATCTCGGTGTCGATGGCGCCGGGCTGGATCACGTTGACGGTGATGTTGCGCGAACCGAGGTCGCGGGCCCAGCCCCGGGTGTAGGCCGCCACCGCCGCCTTCGAGGCGACATAGTCCGCCACGCCGGGGAAGGCGATGCGGTCGGCGCCCGTGGTGCCGATCGATACCACGCGGCCGCCATCGGCCATCAACGGCGCGGCGGCGCGCACGGCGGCGGCCACGCCTTTGACGTTGACGGCGATCTGGCGCTCGAAGCCGGCCAGGTCGGCTTCCGGATCGTCCACCTTGCCGGTGACGAACACGCCGGCCGAATTGACCAGAATGTCGAGGCGGCCGAAATGGGCGTGCGCCTGTTTTACCATCGCCGCGACTTCATCGGCCCTGGCCTGGTCGGCGCGGATCGCCAGCGCCTGGCCGCCGAGCGCCTCGATGTCGCCCACCACCTGGTTGGCGCGGTCCGGCGAGGCCGCGTAGCTGAAGGCGACCTTGGCGCCGTCGCGGGCCAGGCGCCTGACGATGGCCGCGCCGATGCCGCGCGAACCGCCGGTGACGATGGCGACTTTGCCTTGCAGCGGGAGATTCGAGTTGGTGGTGTTCATGTGGTTTTCCTTGAAGTGGTTTGTCGATGGATCCACTATCCGCCTTTTATTTCCCTTTGATTAGTGTGGAATGACTTTAAATATCTTCAAGCATTGGTATAAGATGAAGATATGGAAACTCTCAGCAATCTCGAATGTTTTGTGCGGGCGGCCGAAGCGGCCAGCTTCTCGGAGGCGGCGCGGCGGCTGGGCCTGACGCCGGCGGCGGTCAGCCGCAATGTCGCCATGCTGGAAAAGAACCTGGGCGCGCGCCTGTTCCAGCGCTCGACGCGGCGGCTGCACCTGACCGAGGCCGGCGAGCGCCTGCTGGCCGGCATAGGCGCCAACCTTGACGGCCTGCATGCGGCGCTGGCCGACGTCTCGACCGAACAGCAGCGGCCGACCGGTATCCTGAAGGTGAGCCTGGCGCCCAACTTCGGCATCGGCTACGTGCTGCCGCAGTTGCCCGCTTTTCTGGCGCGCTATCCGGGCATACGGCCGGAATGGCATCTGGAGAACCGCCAGGTCGACCTGATCGGCGAAGGCTACGATGCCGCCATCGGCGGCGGCTTCCACCTCAATCCCGGCGTGGTGGCGCGCGCGCTGGCGCCGGCGCACCTGGTGGCAGTGGCCGCGCCGTCGTGGCTGGCCGGCCGCGCCGTCCCGTCACATCCGAGCGAGCTGGCGGACGCCGATGCGATCGGCATGCGCTTCCTGCAAAGCGGTCGGTTGCGCGATTGGACCATGCGCAACGGCGCGGGGGAGGAGGCCGGGCTGGAACTGCGCCCGCTGGCGGTGCTGAGCGATCCGCAGGCGGTGTGCGCGGCGGCCGTGATGGGTGTCGGCGTGGCGGTGCTGGCGGTGTCCGACGTGCTGGAGGGCCTGGGGCAGGGCACGTTGGTGCGGCTGCTGCCGGAGTGGTATGTCGATGCCGGAATGATCTCGCTGTATTACCCCAGCCGCGCGCAATTGCCGGCCAAGACGCGGGCCTTTGTCGATTTTGTGGTGGAGGCGTTTGAGCGCGAGGCGCTGGCGAGCAGGTTGTCGGGGGCGGCCGCGCCGGGACGATCGCGTAGGGCGGATTAGCGGGCCGCGCCCGCTAATCCGCCTCTCGTGACTCCGGATGTCAGCCCAAGCCCGTGCCCAGGTTCATCACCTTGGTCCACGCGGCGACGAAGTCGCCGATGAACTTCTGCTGGCCGTCGGCGCTGCCGTAGACCTCGGCGACGGCGCGCAGTTGCGCGTTCGAGCCGAACACCAGGTCGGCGCGGCTGGCGGTCCATTTGACGGCGCCGGTTTTACGGTCGCGGCCCTCGAAGGCGTCCGCCGCGCGCGAGGTTGGCGCCCAGACCGTGCCCATGTCCAGCAGGTTGACGAAGAAGTCGTTGCTCAAGGTGCCGATCCGCGTGGTGAACTCGCCCTGCCTGGACGAGGCCACGTTCGCGCCCAGCACCCGCAGGCCGCCGACCAGGACGGTCATCTCCGGCACGGTCAGGGTCAGCAACTGCGCGCGGTCGACCAGCATCGCCTCGGCCGGCACCGCGTAGCGCTGCGTCTGGAAGTTGCGGAAGCCGTCGGCGAACGGCTCCAGCGGTTCGAACGATTCGGCGTCCGTCTGTTCCTGCGTCGCGTCGGTGCGGCCCGGCGTGAACGGCACCTCCACCGTGGCGCCGGCCTGCCTGGCCGCCTGCTCGATGCCGGCCGCGCCGGCCAGCACGATCAGATCGGCCAGCGACACGCGCTTGCCGCCGGCGTTGAAGGCGCTCTGGATGCCTTCCAGCTTGGCCAGCACCGTGCCCAGCCGCTCCGGTTGGTTGACCGGCCAATCCTTCTGCGGCGCCAGGCGCACGCGCGCGCCGTTCGAGCCGCCGCGCAGGTCCGAGCCGCGATAGGTCGACGCCGAGGCCCACGCCGTCGACACCAGCTCCGATACCGTCAGGCCCGAGGCCAGCACCTGCGCCTTGAGCGCGGCGATGTCCTGCGCGTCGACCAGCGGATGGTCGACCGCCGGCACCGGGTCTTGCCAGATGAAGTCTTCGGCCGGCACCTCCGGGCCGAGGTAGCGCGCCTTCGGTCCCATGTCGCGGTGGGTCAGCTTGAACCAGGCGCGCGCGAAGGCGTCGGCGAATTCGGCCGGGTTGGCCAGGAAGCGGCGCGAGATCTTTTCGTAGGCCGGGTCGAAGCGCAGCGACAGGTCGGTCGTCAGCATCGTCGGCAGCAGTTTTTTCGACGGGTCGTGCGCGTGCGGGATGGTCGCCTCGGCGTTCTTGGCGACCCATTGGTGGGCGCCGGCCGGGCTCTTGGTCAGCTCCCATTCGAAGCCGAACAGGTGCTCGAAGAAGTCGTTGCTCCATTGCGCCGGCGTCTTGGTCCAGGTCACTTCCAGGCCGCTGGTGATGGTGTCGCCGGCGTTGCCGGTGCCGAACTTGTTGTGCCAGCCGAAGCCCTGGGCGGCCAGATCGGCGGCCTCCGGTTCGGCGCCTACGTTGTCGGCAGGGGCCGCGCCGTGCGTTTTGCCGAAGCTGTGGCCGCCGGCGATCAGGGCCACGGTTTCCTCGTCGTTCATCGCCATGCGGGCGAAGGTGTCGCGGATGTCGCGCGCCGCCAGCACCGGATCGGGATTGCCATCCGGGCCTTCCGGATTCACGTAGATCAGGCCCATCTGCACCGCGCCCAGCGGGTTCTCCAGGTTGCGGCTGTGGACGTCGCCGTCGGCGTCGTCGTCGGTCACCAGCACGCCGCCGGCCTTGGCGACGCCTTCGCTGCCGTGGGCGTAGCGCACGTCGCCACCGAGCCAGGTGGTCTCGCGGCCCCAGTAGACGTCCTGGTCCGGTTCCCACGTGTCGACCCGGCCGCCGCCGAAACCGAGCGTCTTGAAGCCCATGGTTTCGAGCGCGACGTTGCCGGTCAAAATCATCAGGTCGGCCCACGAGATCTTGCGGCCGTATTTTTGCTTGACCGGCCAGATCAGGCGGCGCGCCTTGTCCAGGCTGACGTTGTCGGGCCAGCTGTTGAGCGGCGCGAAGCGTTGCTGGCCGCGGCGCGCGCCGCCGCGGCCGTCGCCGGTGCGGTAGGTGCCGGCGCTGTGCCAGGCCATGCGCACGAACAGGCCGCCGTAGTGGCCGAAATCGGCCGGCCACCAGTCCTGCGAATCGGTCATCAGCGCGGCCAGGTCGCGCTTGACGGCGGCCAGGTCGAGGCTGTTGAATTCCTTGGCGTAGTCGAAGTCCGCGCCCATCGGATCGGACTTGGTCGAGTGTTGCAGCAGCAGGTCCAGCCGCAGCCGGTCCGGCCACCAGTCGGCGTTGGCGGTGCCGGCGCCGGTGGCCTGGCTGAACGGACATTTGGCTGCGTGATTCTCGTTGCTCATGTGGGGGCTCCTCATCGGGTGGTGGATGACCTCGCCATGATATTCCCGTTGGATGGAGATTGCTTAAAAGATTGGAAGATCGGCCGGATATTTGCGGGACAAGCGCGGCGCGGTCATCGCCGCCGGCCGGTCACGCGGTGGCGGCCCCGCTGCGGAAATACACCATCAACTTCCCGATCAGCGATATCAGCATCGGATTGGCGGACGCCGGCTTGTAGGCGATGCCGATATCGATGAACAGCAGCTGGTCTTCCTTCAGCGCGCGGAACACCACGCCGCCATGGCGGATCTTTTGCAGCGATTGCGGAATCAGCCCGATACCGCCGTCATTGGCGACCATGCTCAGCAGAACATGGTGATCCGCCGGTTCGGGAATGCGCTGCGGCGCGAATTGAATTCGCTTAAATAATTCCTCGCAATGGTCGTAAAAGCCGGCATTGAGTTCGCGCCTGAACCAAAACAGAACCTCTTCATTCAGGTCCGCCAGCGAGACGGTTTTTTTATGTGCCAGGCGGTGTCCTTTGGCCAGCGCCACGCAAAAGCGGTCGCGGTAAAGATGCTGGACGGTCAAATCGCTGATTGTCGACGGCATGCCAATGATGGCGGCGTCGAGCCGGTCATGGTGTATATCCCGCACCGATTTCATCGAGGTTTGCCGCTTGAAGTCGATCTCCAGATTCGGGATGTCCGCTTGCAACAGCGGCAGGATCCGCGTGAACTTTTCGGTGTCGACCACCGTTGTCAGACCGATCTCCAAACGCCCCCCGGGCTTGCCTGCTTCCGCGTGGAAGCGCTGCGCCATTTTTTCGCACGCGCGCAACAGCTCGGACGCCTCCTTCACCAAGGTCTCGCCGGCCTGGGTCAGGGTCACGCCATGGTTGGAGCGGTGCAGCAATTGCGCTCCCAGCGCGGTCTCCAATTCCTGGATCTGGCGGCTCAACGGCGGCTGGGTCATGTGCAGGCGCGCGGCCGCTTCCCTGAAATTCAACGTCTCCGCCAGGGCGAGGAACATCTCCAGCTGTCTCAGTTTGAAGCGCAGCGCCATATAAGAAAGGTATCACAAAATTTGGATCGGTGATTGTAATATGGCGCAGGACATCGGGGGCTTTATCGCGCGGCCTCTTCGGCGAACACTTCCTTGGCCGCGAACAGGCCGTTGAGCGCGGCGGGAAAGCCGGCGTAGACGGCCATCTGCATGATGATCTCGACGATCTCGTCCCGTGTGCAGCCGACGTTGCGGGCGCCGTGGATGTGCACCTTCAGCTGCGGCGCCGCGTTGCCCAAGGCGGTCAGGCCGGCCACCACGGCCAGCTCGCGCACCTTCAGGTCCAGGCCCGGCCGCGAATAGATGTCGCCGAACGGAAACTCGATCAGCAGGCGGGCGAAGTCGGGGGCGATGTCTTTGAGGCTGTCGATGACTTTCTCGCCGGCCAGGCCATCGATCTCCTTGAGCTTGGCCAAGCCCCGCTCATAACGTTCATTATTCATGGATACACTCCCTAGGTTAGTCGTCGGGGAAGTGTAGGGAAGCGCCGGGGACCCCGCCAATACCATTTTCGTGATGCCCTTTAGGTATCACCGGCAGGCCAAGGCCGGGACGCCAGGCTAGCCGGCCTTGGCCTGCCGGCCACGGGCCGGCTTGGGCGGCACGCTGTTGCCGTACTCGCTCCACCAGGCCATCAGCGCCTGCATCGTCGGCCCCAGGCCGCGCGCCTTGTCCGTCATCGCGTACTCCACGCGCGGCGGCACCTCGGCGAACACGGTGCGCGTCACCAGGCCGTCGGCCTCGAGCTCACGCAGCTGCGCCGTCAGCATGTGCTGGGTGATGCCGGGAATCGCCTTGCGCAGTTCGCCGAAGCGGTAGACCCGCTGATTCAGCAGCCACATGATCTCCAGCTTCCACTTGCCCGACAACAGCGCGAAGGCGCGGCGCATCTCCTCGTGCATGTTGACCTCGACGCCCCCAATAGTCTGTATTTCCATACTAAGCCTCGTTTTTTCATCCTACTTGCGGACTTTCATCTTAGGCGACATTCTTACGCCAGTCGATACCGGACGCACTTTTTTTTCAGGAAAACACATGACCGCAATTTATCTGTATTGGATCAGCACGGCCTTGCTGTCGCTGCTGTATCTGGCCTCCGCCATCACCCACGTCACCAAGCGCGCATGGGTGCGCCAGGCGATCACCGGCTTCGGCTATCCCGGCTACCTGCTGCCGGTGCTCGTCGTGGTCAAGTTGCTCGCGGTGCTGGCGATACTGCCGCGCTTCAGCATCGCGCTCAGCGATCTGGCCTACGCCGGCATGTTCTACCACCTGCTGCTGTCGGCGCTGGCGCACATCGGCGTGCGCAAGCCCGCCGGCGCGGTGCCGGCTGCGGTTGGCCTGGTACTGCTGGTGCTGTCGTTCGCCACGCAGAACGCCGCCCGCGATACGCCTTCCCCTTATGCGCCGGCCGTGCCGACGCATCAATTCAACCCGAACTAAAGGAGTTTTACATGGACCGACTCAAAGGAAAAGTAGCCATCGTCACCGGCGCGACACGCGGCATCGGCCGCGCCACGGCGCAGTTGCTGGCGCGCGAGGGCGCGAAGGTCGCCGTCGTTTCGCGCACGGCGGAGGATGTGGAGCGCGTGGTCGCCGGCATCCAGGCCGAGGGCGGCGTGGCGCTTGCCGTGGTTTGCGATGTCGCCGATCCGGCGCAAATCCGGGCGGCGGTCGACCAGGTCGCCGCCGCGTATGGCGGCATCGATATCCTGGTCAACAACGCGTTCGATCCTTCGGCCGTCACGTCCTCGATACTGGAGTTATCGGTTGAAAAACTCCAGCGGAATTTCGAGATGGGACCGATCTCCTATCTGCGCACCATGCAAGCGTGCCACCCGTACCTGAAGGCCAGCGGCGAAGGGCGCGTCATCAACTTCGGTTCGCTGGCCGGTGTGACCGGCATGGTCGGCTACGGCCCGTACAACATGGCCAAGGAGGCGGTGCGGGCGCTGACCCGCTCGGCCGCGCGCGAGTGGGGCGCCGACAGGATCACCGTCAACAACGTGCTGCCGGTCGCCGACACGTGGGGCGCGGTGGCCAACGACGTGCCGCCGCCGGCCAACGCGCTGGCGCGTCACGGCTCGGCGGAGGAGGACATCGCGCCGGTGGTGCTGTTCCTCGCCAGCCGGGACGCGCAGTTCATCACCGGCTACAGCCTGACGCCGGACGGCGGCATGATCATCGACAGCGCGCGCTAGGACCTCAAGCCGCCAGGGTGGCGGTGTCGATCACGAAGCGGTAGCGGACGTCGCCCTTGAGCATGCGCTCGTAGGACTCGTTGATCTGGTCCGCGCGCACCAGCTCGATATCGGCGACGATGCCGTGCTCGGCGCAGAAGTCCAGCATCTCCTGGGTTTCCGGTATGCCGCCGATCATCGAGCCGGCGATCGCGCGCCGCTTCATGATCAGGTTGAAGACGTTGGGCGACGGATGCGGCGTCGCCGGCGCGCCCACCAGGGCCATGGTGCCGTCGCGCTTGAGCAGCACCAGCAAGGCGTCGAGGTCGTGCGGCGCCGCCACCGTGTTGAGGATGAAGTCGAAGCTCTTGGCGTGGGCCGCCATGTCGCCGGCGTTTTTCGAGACCACCACCTCGTCGGCGCCCAACTGTATCGCCGCCTCGCGTTTCGCCTCGGAGGTGGTGAACGCGACCACGTGGGCGCCCATCGCGTGGGCCAGCTTGATGCCCATGTGGCCGAGGCCGCCGATGCCGACCACGCCGATTTTCTTGCCGGGGCCGGCGTTCCAGTGGCGCAGCGGCGAGTAGGTGGTGATGCCGGCGCACAGCAGCGGCGCGACGGCGGCCAGCTGTTCCTCCGGATGGCGCACCTTGAGCACGTAGCGCTCGTGCACGACGATCTTTTCCGAGTAGCCGCCCAGGGTCCAACCCGGCGCGTCCGGCGTCGGGAAGTTGTAGGTGCCGACCATGTTGTCGCAATAGTTTTCCAGGCCGTCGTCGCACTCGGCGCAATGCTGGCAGCTGTCGACCAGGCAGCCGACGCCGACCAGGTCGCCGACCTTGTGGCTGGTGACGTGGGCGCCGACCGCCGACACGCGGCCGACGATCTCGTGGCCAGGCACGCATGGATACTGCGTGCCGGCCCATTCGGCGCGCACCTGGTGCAGGTCCGAGTGGCAGATGCCGCAAAAGGCGATGTCGATCAGGACGTCGTGGGCGCCGGGCGCGCGGCGGGTGATGGCCAGCGATTCGAGCGGCTTGTCGGCGGCGTGGGCGCCGTAGGCTTGTACTTGCATGGGAAGGCTCCTTGGTGCGTTTGAACAGATGGTCATTTTCCGGATCCGGGCGTTCGATCGGTAGCCCGTTTCGCCGGATTTCTTGCCTGATCCCGCAGCCGCCCGGTCTTTTGGTAGTCAGCGGCCTGCCCGGGAAGCTAGAATTCGTGCAAGGAGGAAGTGAGTGGAAATGACAGCGACAGACAACACGGCGGCGCCGCGCGGCGCCCATCACCCGGCGCTGACCCGCATCATTGAAAGTCGGGTGAGCGGCACCGGCGATTACGAGACGGCGATTCCGAATCTGCGCTTTTTCCGGCGCGACGAGGTTGCGCCGCCGACGATTTGCATGGTCGAGTCGAGCATCGTGTTCGTCGCCCAGGGGGCGAAGCGCCTGTGGGTCGGCGGCGAGGGATATTTGTATGACAGCTCGCGGCTGCTGGTGACGTCGCTGGACCTGCCCGGCGGCTCGGAGGTGCTGGCGGCCAGCGCGGAACAGCCATGCATGGGGCTGGCGTTGAAGCTCGATATGCGCGTGCTCGCGGAGCTCATCGCCCAGGGCGGCTTGCCGGCGCCGGACGGTGCGACGGCCGGCGCCGGCATCGGCATCGGCGCGGCGACGGCCGATATCCTCGCGCCGCTCGAACGGCTGCTGGCGCTGCTGGACGACCCGCAGGCCATTCCCGTCATCGCGCCGTTGATCCAGCGGGAGATTTATTACCGGCTGCTACGGGGCGACCAGGCGGCGCGCCTGCGGCGGATCACGGCCGTGGACAGCCAGGGGCATCGGATCACGAAGGCCATCGAATGGCTGAAATCGAATTTCGCGCAGTCGTTGCGCGTCGAGGACCTGGCGGCGCGGGTGCAGATGAGCGCGACGACATTCCACCAGCATTTTCGGCAGCTGACCGCCATGAGTCCCTTGCAGTACCAGAAGTGGCTCAGGTTGAACGAGGCCAAGCGCCTGATGCTCAGCGAGCATCTGGACGCCGCCAGCGCGGCCTACAAGGTGGGCTATGAAAGCCCGTCCCAGTTCAGCCGGGAGTACAGCCGCCTGTACGGGATGTCGCCCAAGCGCGACATCATGGTGATGCGGGGCCGGGCCGGCGAGGGGATGTAACCCTGGTGGCGGCCGCGCTTCACGCCACCGTCGGCAAGCGGTCGATCAGCTTGTCCAGCGTGATCGGATACTCCCGCACCCGTATCCCGGTGGCGTTGTACACCGCGTTGGCGATGGCCGCCGCCACGCCGCTGATCCCGAGCTCGCCCACCCCCTTCGCCTTTAGCGGCCCGGCGGTGGCGTCGGCTTCGTCGAGGAAGATGGCGTCCAGGTGCGGAATGTCGGCATGCACCGGCACCTCGTACCCGGCCAGGTCATGGTTGACGAAGTAGCCGACACGCTGGTCGATCACCATGTCCTCCATCAGCGCGGCGCCGGCGCCCATCGTCATGCCGCCGATGATCTGGCTGCGCGCCGTCTTCGGATTGATGATGCGCCCGGCCGCGCACACGGCCAGCATGCGCCGGATGCGGATCTCGCCGGTGAACGCGTCGACCGCCACCTCGACGAAGTGCGCGCCGAAGGTCTGCTGGGCGTAGCGCTTGGCCAGGTCGCCGTACTCCATCTTGTCCTCGCCCACCAGCTCGCGCTCGCGCGCGGCGGACCGCAGCGGCACGCTGCGCCCGCCCCATTTGACCTGGCCCTGCGCGAAGGTGGCGTCGGCCACGTTGAAGCCGAGCCGCTTGGCCACCGCCTCCCGTAGCTGGACGCAGGCGGCGTAGACGCCCGCCGTCGACGACGCCGCGCCCCACTGGCCGCCGGAACCGGCCGACTCCGGAAAGCGCGAGTCGCCCAGGCGCACCACCACCTGGTCCAGCGCCACGCCCATCATCTCGGCGGCGGTCTGCGCGATGATCGTGTAGCTGCCGGTGCCGATGTCGGTCATGTCGGTCTCCACCGTCACCACGCCGCGCTGGTCCAGGCGCACGCGCGCGCCCGAGGTCATGACCGGCGCGCCGCGGATGGCGGCGGCCACGCCGTAGCCGATCAGCCAGTGCCCATCGCGCCGGCCGGCCGGCCGCCGCGGCCGCCGGCTCCAGCCGAAGCGTTCGGCGCCGGTGTTCAGGCAGGCGACCAGCTGGCGCTGCGAGAACGGCCGTTGCGGTTCCTCCGGATCGACCTGCGTGTCGTTGCGGACCCTGAACGCGATCGGGTCGATGTTCAGCTTTTCGGCCATTTCATCCATGGCGATTTCCAGCGCCATCATGCCCGGCGCCTCGCCCGGCGCGCGCATGGCGCTGCCTTCGGCCAGGTCCAGCTGCGCCAGTTTCAGTTGGGTCATGCGGTTGGCGCCCGCGTACAGCAGGCGGGTGGGGGCGGTGGCCGCCTCCGGCCGCCCGCCGGCGATATTGCCCGACCAGCTCTCGTGGCCGATGGCGACGATGTCGCCCGCCGCCGTGGCGCCGATGCGGATGCGCTGTATCGTCGCCGGCCGGTGGGTGACGTTGTTGAACATGAGGGGGCGCTGCAACGCCACCTTGACCGCACGGCCGGCGGCGCGGGCGCCCAGCGATGCCAGCACGGCGTCGCACAGGATCGTGCCCTTGCCGCCGAAGCCGCCGCCGACGTAGGGCGACACCAGGCGCACGTTCTCGACGGCGATGCCCAGCGTCTTGGCCAGGTCGCGCTTGCCCCAGTTGACTTGCTGGATCGCGGTCCACAACGTCAGCCGGTCGCCGTTCCACACGGCGATGGTGGCGTGCGGCTCCATCATCGCGTGGGCCTGGTCCGGCGTGGTGTAGGTGGCGTCGAGCTTGACCGCCGCGCCGGCGTAGGCGCCGGCGAAATCGCCGATGCCGGTTTGCGCCGGCGGCATGAACTTGCCCGGCTTCGGCGGCTGCGCCCCGTCCCGCGCCGCCGCCAGGTCGAACGCGCCGGCGCTGCGCGTGTAGCGCACATCGATCAAGCCGGCCGCCGCGCGCGCCTGCTCGAAGGTCTCGGCCACCACCAGCGCGACCGCCTGGTGATAGTGGTCGACGGCGGGGCCGGCCAGCGCGCGCGCCGCGTAGAATTCGCCCCTGTCGAGCTTGCCGGCATTCGCGGCGGTGACGACCGCCAGCACGCCCGGCGCGGCCCTGGCGGCGGCGGTGTCGATGCTGTCGATGCGGCCCTTGGCGATGGCCGCGCCCAGCACGTAGCCGTAGGCCGCGCCGGGCGCCGCCGCGTGCTGCTCGTACGCGTAGGTGGCCGTGCCGGTGACCTTGAGCAGGCCGTCGACACGGTCGACCGGCTTGCCGACCACGCGCAGCTGGTCGATCGGATTGGTGGTGGCGGGTTTATCGAATTTCATGGGTAGGCCTTTTCGTCATCGGCGATGATGGATTGCAGCGTGCGTTCGGCCGGAGCGGCCAGGGCCAGTGTGACCGCACCCCGGGCTGGACGGTATCCCGTTCCTCTAGATTGATTGCCTGTTACTCTGGTCCGGCATGTTCCGCTAGCCAGTTGCCACCCGCACTCGGTATCATCGAAACGAAAACAGGAGGATCACTTTGTCATCTGGCTCATCAGGGAAAAAACCGGCCGCAACGCTGTCCGATGAACTGGCGCGCAAATGCGCGCCATTCGCGTCGTCGACGGAAAACCCCACCATCATTCCGCAGCTGACCCTGTACCGCCATACCGCCGCCACGCAGCCGCTGCCGGTCACCTATACGCCCAGCATCGCGCTGGTGGTGCAGGGGAGCAAGCACGTGCATTTGGGGGCCAACACCTTCGTCTACGACCGCTCGCGGTTTTTGCTGACCTCGATCGAGCTGCCGGTGACCAGCCAGGTGATCGAGGCCAGCGAGGCGGTGCCGTACATATGCCTGCGGCTGGCGCTGGACATGCGGCTGGTGTGCGAGGTGCTGGCCAGCACCGAGCCCGCCGAGGCGGACGCCGGCGGCAATTCGTTCGGCATGGAAACAGGCGAGGCGACGGCCGACATCGTCGGCGCCTTCGGCCGGCTGGTGGACGCGCTGCATACCCCCCGCGACGCGTCTTTCCTGGGTGAACTACTGCAGCGGGAAATCATTTACCGGGTGTTGCAAAGCGAAGCGGGAAGCCGGTTGCGCGCGATCGCCACCAACGGCGACCACAGCCACCGGACCGCCAAGGCGGTGGCCTGGGTCCGCGCCAACTTCACCAAGGCGTTGCGGGTGGAAAACCTGGCGGCGGTGGCGGGCATGGGCGTGTCGACCTTGCACTACCATTTCCGCCGGCTCACATCGATGAGTCCGCTGCAATATCAAAAGCAGCTGCGCTTGCAGGAGGCGCGCCGCCGCATGCTGGTCGACGGCCTGGACGCGGCCAGCGCCGCCTTCGAAGTCGGCTATGAAAGCGCCAGCCAGTTCAATCGGGAATATAGCCGCGTGTTCGGGCTGTCGCCGATGCGCGACGTGCGCGCGCTGCGCGACCAGGGCGGCGCGCTGTAAGCGCGGCCCGCGCCGTCACGCGCAATCGGAGCGGTTGCAATGCAGCTTGGCCCGCGTGTGCCATTCCTTGACCAGTTGCCGGCGGTTTGCGTCGTAGCGCTCGTCCAGGAATTCGGCCTTCGCGACACGCGCGGCGTGGAACATGTGGAAGTCGCCCAGCGATTCGCACCATGCGGCGATGAAGCGTTGCGACTCGACAAAACCGAGGATGATGGGCCAGATGACGCGCTCGGACGCGTTACCGTTCTCGTCGGCGTAGCTGACGCGCATTTTGCGCTGCTCGCGTATCGCCCCGCGCACGCGCGCCAGGTCGAGGCCGCCCGGATTGACCGGCTGGCGGCTGATGTACAGCGTGTTGTCGTTCAGGGCGCGCCGCATGTCCGGCGGCAGCACCGCGTCGATCTTGGCCAGCGCGTTTTGCACCGCGTACGCCAGGCCGTCGTCGGTCTGGCGGCTCACCCACTGGGCGCCGGCCACCAGCGCCTGGATCTCCTCGGCCGTGAACGACAGCGGCGGCAGCAAGAAGCCCGGCCGCAGGATGTAGCCGACGCCGGGTTCGCCATCGATGTCGGCCCCCATGCTTTGCAAGGTCACGATGTCGCGCCGCAAGGTGCGGATCGATATGCCGACCTCGCGCGCCAGCACGGCGCCGGCCACCGTGCCGCGGTGGCGGCGAAGAACCTGCATGAGGTCGAATAGTCTTTCGCTTCGGGACACTTTCACTCCATTTTAACGAGACACTTGCCGCCGGCTTTCAGACCGGCTTCCAACTCCGTGATCAGGCCGGCCGCCGCCTCCAGCGGCACGACGCGGCCGATCGGCAGCCGGAATTTCCCCTCGATGGCCGCGCGCGCGAGCTTGTCGAGCGTCTCGGTCCTTGGCGCGCCGACCACGGGCTTGAGCCGGCGGTTGAACAGCGCGCGGAGGAACTTGCCCGGCGTCGGGTGCAGGTCCAGGAAGACGCCGCTTTTGTTCAGCAGGCCCATGGCTTGTTCGACGGTCATTTTTTCGGCGGTGTCGATGACGACGTCGTAGCGCTCCGCGATCGCCGACAGGTCGGTGGTGCGGTAGTCGTACACGGTTTGCACGCCGAGCGCGCGCATGCGCTCGATGTCCGCCGCGCCGCAGCTGCCGGCCACCGTGGCGCCATGCATGCGCGCCACCTGCACGCTCGCTTCGCCCACGGCGCCGGCGCAACCGTTGATGAACACGCGCTGGCCGGCGGCCAGCCCGGCCTTGTCCATCAGCGCGCCCCACGCCGTGATGCCCGGCGTGCCGATGCAGGCGGCGTCCTCGAAGGAAACGCCGTCGGGCTTTTTGGCCACGAACTGTTCTTTGGTGACCAGCGCTTGGCCCAGCGCGCCGCTTTCCTTGAAGCGGGACAGGCCGAACACGGCGTCGCCGGGCTGGAAGCGCGTCACGTCCGGACCGACGGCGATGACCGTGCCCGAGAAATCGAAGCCCATGGCGCGTGGAAAGTTTTTTCCTGTCATTATCTTCATTACGCCCTGGCGCAATTTCCAGTCGATAGGGTTGATCGCGGCGACGTGGACCCGTATCGCCAGTTCGCCGTTGCCGGGAACGCCCAGGTCGAAGTTTTCAAGCCGCATTAGCTCCGGGCCGCCGTACTGGTGATACTGGAGTCGTTTCATCGTGCTCATGGTGGTTCTCTCGTGTAGTGTAAAGAGATCCAGTGTAGGGCGCCATGGTGCCAGATTATGGCACCATGCTTGGCTAAGTATCCAGTTAATGCAAATATGTAGACGACTGGTCTAGTTGTGCTATAGTGGCGTCCATGGGCACAACAACTACCTCCGACAACGTCGATGTTCGCGGGAACATCCTTGCCACCGGCCAGCGCATCATGGCGGGCAAGGGCTTTTCGGCCGTCGGCCTGAACGAGATCCTGGCTGTGGCCGGGGTGCCCAAGGGTTCCTTCTACCATTACTTCGGTTCGAAGGACGCGTTCGGCGAGGCGATGCTGGAAGCATACTTCGAGGATTACCTGGCCGACATGGACGCCACGCTGGCCCAGTCCGGGTTGACGATGGCGCAGCGCCTGATGAATTACTGGCAGGCGTGGCAGTCCTCGCAGTCGTTCCACGATTGCCAGGGCAAGTGCCTGGCCGTCAAGCTGGGCGCCGAGGTGGCGGACTTGTCCGAGGCGATGCGGCTGTCGCTGAAACGCGGCACGGCGGGCATCGTCCGCAGGTTGGCCGGCGCGATCGAGGCCGGAGTGGCCGAGGGATCGTTGTCCATCGACGGCGATGTCGGGGAAACGGCGCACAGCCTGTACCAGTTGTGGCTGGGCGCCAGCGTGATGGTGAAGATCGTGCGCGACACCAGCCCGTTCGAATCCGCGTTGCGCACGACCCGGCAAATTTTGCATCTGCCTCCGGCTTGAGCGGATTTTCTGTTGGCCGGGCTGGCGTGGCGTGGTGGTGCGACAGCGCGTCGGATCAGCTTTTTGGGCCGCTAACGGGTGCGATGGACGATCCGGTCGTGCACGGCGCCGAACCAGTCGCCAAGGCGTGCAAGGTCGCCATCGATTTTCAGTTGGCCGTTGTTTTGCAACTCGGCCAGCGCGCTGGCGAAGCGCGGGTCGGCGCCGTACAAGGTGTTGAGCCGGCGTGAGGCGGCCACGGTCACCTCGACCGTGATGTCCGCCCGCTCGTCCGCCCGCGCCCCGAGCCGGAACGAGGGCTTGCCGCCGATGATCTCGAAGCGCAGGCCTTGCGCCAGTCCCGCGCCGAGGTCGACGCCGTCGGTGTAGCGCTCCACCAAACATACATCGAAGTCGGACGGCAGCCCGGCCCGCGTGGCGGCTTCCTCCATTACTGCCCCCACCATCTCGAACCATGCGGTCGTGCCATGCGGAATCTTCATGCGCCGGCCACCGTCAGCACGATCTTGCCCCGGATGTGCCCGCTGGCGGCGCGCTCGTGCGCGGCGCGCGCTTCCGCCAGCGGGAAAGTGCTGTCGATGCCGACGCGGATAGTTTTCGCGTCGAGCAAGGCGGCGAGTTCGGCCAGTTGCGCACCATTCGAGCGCACCTGCGTCGTCGACACCGTGAAGCCGGCCTTGGCCGCCTCGTCGGCGCCGGTGTATCCCAGCGGGTAGACCGGATACAAAGCGCCGCCGCGTTTGAGCGTGCGCAGGAAGCGGCCCGTGGCCGGGCCGCCGACGGTGTCGAGCACGAGGTCGACGTCCTGCGCGACGTCTTCGGGTTTCACCTTGGTGTAGTCGATGAACTCGTCTGCGCCCAGGTCGCGCAGGAACGCTTCATGACCTCCCGAGGCCACCGCGATCACGCGCGCTCCCCGCCATTTCGCCAGCTGCACCGCGAAGTGGCCGACGCCGCCGGCGGCGCCGTTGACCAGCACCGTCTTGCCGTCCAGCGTTACCGGGACATGCCGTTGCGGTTGCAGCGGGTTCGGATGGTCGTGTCCCAGCGCGATCAGGAACTGCCATGCCGTCAGCAGGGCCATGGGCGCGGCCGCCGCGTCCACGTGGTCGATGCCGGCCGGCTTGCGCGCCAGGTCCGACGCCGGCGCGGCGACGTACTGGGCATACGCGGCGCTGTCGCCGAAGCTGGGGAAGCGCACCATGCCGAATACCTCGTCGCCGACGGCGAAGTTGGCCACGTCCGACGCCACCGCTTCGACCACGCCGGAGATATCCGAGCCGGGAATGGCCGGCAGCGCCACCGGCGGTTGCCATTCCGGCGGAAGCGTCCGGTAGCCGTCGCGCAGGTACCAGTCCGGCGGATTGATGCCCGCCGCGTGGACGCGCACCAGCACCTCGCCAGCGTTCAGTTGCGGTTTCGGTGCGTCTTCATAGCGCAGCACCTCGGGGCCGCCGAACGCGTGCAGCCGGATTGCCTTCATCATGTTATTTGACATCGTGAGCTCCTTGGTTAAAATACGGTTCTTACCGGAACGGCGCTCCCTATATTCGGAGCACCGTTCCGATTATTTGCAATATAAGGAGCACCGCTCCGTTTGTCAAGTGGGAAGCATGCGCGCCGACGCCCAAAAAAACTACGATCATCTGCTGGACATCGGACGCGAAGTTGTCGCCGAGCAGGGCGCCGACGCGTCGATGCGCGATATCGCCCGCCGGGCCGGCGTCGGCATCGGCACGCTTTACCGCCACTTTCCAACGCGCGAAGCCCTGCTTGCGGCGTTGCTGGGTAAAATCTTCGATCGGCTGACCGCCAAGGCGGGCGAACTCGATTCCTCGGATGCGCCCGGCGCCGCGCTCGTCGCCTGGCTGCGCGAGATCGTCGCGATCGCCCACGACCATCGCGGCGTGATCGCGTCGATGACGGCCGCCATCGACGATCCGGATTCGGCGCTGCACGCCTCGTGCGTGACGATGAAGGCGTCGGGCACGCGGCTGCTGGCGCGCGCGCAGGCCAAGGGCGAGGCGCGTGCCGACATCGACGGCGCCGATCTGTTCGCGCTGGTCGGCGCGCTTGGATGGCTCAACGATCAACCATCGCTGGCCTCGCGCGCGGACCATCTGTTTGGGGTGATCGCCGGCGCGATCCTGGTGCCGGGCGGCGGCGCCGGCGGGACGCCGATCGCGGCCTGACGATCCGGTCGGGCGGGCCGAATCGCCAGCACCGGCAAGGGCGGCTTTTTTCCTTCTCCCTGCCTTTTGGCGGGTTCGGCGTGGCGCCTAGCGGCGGTAAGATCGGCCTTTCGCCGATACCGAGGACCGAGCCATGAGCGCCACCAACCACGCCGCAGTTTCCACTCCCGTACGCCTGCCGATCGGCACCACCGATGGCGTCGTCTTCGACGTGGTCGCCTGGGGGCCGGCCCATGCCGATGTCGACTTCAGCGTCGCGTGCATGTTCGAATACGAAGTCGGCGGCGCGCCCATCGCCGGCGGACTGCTGGCACTGGACCAGGCGCTGGGCGGCCATTTGACCCGCATGCGCGCGTCCGGCGCCTTCCGCGCGCAGCCGATGGAAACCATGCTGATCGCGTCGCCGCCGCCGGGCATGCCGCCGCGCGCGGTGCTGGTGATCGGGCTGGGCGATCCGGCCACCCTCGATGCGGAACGGCTGCGCCAGGCCACCCGCGTCGCCATGCGCGAAGCGATCCGCCACGGCGCCCGTTCGATGGCCTTCGCGCCCAGCGTGCTTGACGCCGGTCACACCGACAACGCCGCGCTCGATATGCCGGCGGTGATGTTGGACGGCATGCTGAGCGCCTTGCGCGCCGAGCTGGCGCTGGCCGGGGCGGACTTGGCGCCGCCTCCCGCACTCCGCCATTGCACCTTCGACGTCGGTGCGGCGCGCGTGGCCGGAGCCGCGCAGGCGTTCTCCGCCGCGTTTTCCGCCACATCGGCGCGGCGCTAGGCCGAAGGCAATATAGAAAAAATCAGAAGATTGATCAGGAACACATTGTCGAACTATTACAGTCGATCAATGCACTGAACGATGAGCGTTCAAAGCCCGCGTAGTCGGGTCGTGCATTCAAACTGTTTTATTTCCTGGAGAACGACAATGACTACTTTTCTGGCTTTGATGGGCCGTTGCATCGCGGTCGCCGGTGTGGCGGCCGGCATCCTGATCGCGCCGGCGCAGGCCGCGCCCAAATTGATCAAGAACGACACGTTCTGGCGGGACACCAACAACAACCCGATCTATTCCCAGGGCGGCGGCATCCTCAAGGTCGGCGCGATCTATTATTGGTACGGCGTCAAATACGAAGGGGCGGTGACGTACGCGGCCAATCCGGTTTCTTCCAACAGCAACACCGGCTTCAACGCGGTGACGGTGTATTCGTCGACCGACCTCGCCACCTGGAAGTTCGAGGGCAACGCGGCGTCCGCCGGGCCGGTGGGCGGGCCGTGGGAGCCGGGCAACTGGATCGGCCGCCTGGGGGTGGTCTACAACAAGAACACCAATAAATACGTGCTGATCTCGCAGATCTGGTCGCCGACCCTGGGCAGCGGCGTGCTGTTCGCTACGAGTAATACGCCGGTCGGTCCCTTCGTGTTCGACCACATCCAGCCGCAGATCACCAACGTGGTCACGCCCGCCACCGGCGATCAGACGATCTATACCGATGACGATGGCGCATCGTATCTGATCTTCAGCAACGCCAACGGCCGCGCGCGCTCATACGTGGCGCGGATACGCGCGTCCGATTCGCTCAACATCGAGCCGGCCGTCAACATCGCCTTGAACAGCGCGGGCCGCGAGGGCAACGCCTTGTTCAAGCATAACGGCGTGTACTACTTCTGCTCGTCCGAACTGCACGGATGGAACGCGTCGCAAACCTACTGCCGCTCGGCCAACGCCATCAACGGCCCGTACACGGCCGAATTCGTGCTGGACGGTTCGCAGGGGGACTTCTCGCATGTGTCGCAGAACGGCTTCTTCATTCAGGTCAACGGCAGCGCGGCCAATACTGTGCTGTACGCCGGCGACCGCTGGAGCGATTTCGCCGGCAACGGCATCGGCTACAACCAGTGGGTGCCGCTGTCGTTCAACGGCACCACGCCGCGCTTCAACTCGATGAGCCAGTTTAACCTGGACGCTGCGACGGGGACGTGGACCGTCGGCGCGGGCAACAACTATGCGATTAATCCGAGCTTCGAAGCAGACCGGGTGCGGCAGAACACGCTGGCCGGTTGGACCACGTGGACCAATCTGACCGACGCCAATCCGAATAACAATTTGCTGCGCGGGCATACGGGGCGTTGGAACGCCGAGCAGTATCACACCGCCGCTTACTCGGCCAGCCGCTATCAGGATTTGACGGGGCTGCCGAACGGGACCTACACGCTGACGGCCTGGGTGAAAAGCAGCGGGGGGCAAAACATCGCCCGCATCTATGTGAAGAACTTTGGCGGCTCGGAGCTCGTTTCGAGCATCAACACGGCGATCCCTAACTGGACGCAGGTCACCATACCCAACATCCAGGTGACCAACGGCAAGGCCACCATCGGCATGTATCAGGTGGCGAACGCCGGTAATTGGATCAATGTCGACGATTTCTCCCTCACCAAGAATTGATTAGCCTGGCGGATTGGAGAGGCTTGCCAATCCGCCGAACTTCTTTCCCCGCATCATCTCCCCTAGTGGTCTTCTGCATGCGCCTGCGCTCGCTGTCGCGTCACGCCCAATCCTCTATAAATGCATAAAATAATAAACTATGCATAAAAAAATATTTGATGCATAATGAATTCGCAGGCGGCGCTTGCCGACCGGCTAAAAAATAATGAGATACGCGGCGCAGAGCCGCTTCAAGGAGACCAGCATGACAACCAAGGGAACCCAGGGGCGGGGCCGGCCGGCTCGCGCACCTGCCGGGCGGCGGCGCCTGAACGTCGCCACCGCCACCGCCGCAGCCATCTTCGTGCAACTGGGTGCAATGCCCGCCGCCGGCGCCATCGAACTCGACACCGGCAACCCCGACGTCAAGGGCCGCTGGGACAACACCATCAAGTACAGCAACGCCTTCCGTCTGAAAAAGATGTCACCCGGTCTGGTGGTCGACGCCAACACCGACGACGGCGACCGCAACTTCTCGCGCGGCATGATCAACAATCGCGTCGACCTGCTGTCCGAACTCGACCTCAGCTACAAGGAATCTGGCCTGCGCATTTCCGGCGCCGCCTGGTACGACAGCGTCTACAACCGCGCCAACGACCACGGTTCGCCGGGCACGGCCAGCCAGCTCAGCGTCGCCAGCGACCAGTTCACATCGGCCACGAAAAAACTGCACGGTCAAAAGGCCGAACTGCTCGACGCGTTCGTCTACAGCCGCTTCCCGATCGGCGACATGCCGGCCAGCGTGCGTCTCGGCCGCCACACGGTGCTCTATGGTGAGACGCTGTTCTTCGGCGACAACGGCATCTCGGCCGGCCAGGCGCCGGTGGACGTGATCAAGCTGGTGTCCGTGCCCGGCACCCAGTTCAAGGAGTTGCTGATGCCGGTCACGCAGGTGTCGGGGCAACTACAGCTCACGCCCAATGTCACCCTGGGCGGCTACTACCAGTTCGAGTGGCGCGGCAACCGCATTCCCGCCTCCGGCAGTTATTTCTCGTTCGCCGACTATGTCGGTACCGGCGCCGAGCGCTTCTACGCGCCGGGCTCGGACGCGCATGTGTATTTCAACCGCATCGAAGACATCAAGCCCAAGAACAGCGGGCAGGGCGGCTTGCAACTGCGCTTCCGCCCGGAGAGCGAGATCGCCGAGTTCGGCCTGTACCTGACCCGTTATCATGACAAGGATTTCAATCTGTATCTGACGCCGGCCGCCGTACCCGCTCTGCCGTCGGTGGGCACCTACCGCCAGGTCTATGGCGAGGACATCAAGGCTTTCGGCGCCAGCGTCAGCACCACCATCGCCGGCGCCAACGTCGCACTGGAACTGTCGACGCGGCGCGACGCGCCATTGGTCAGCGATCCGGTGGTGGCCTTCGGCGCCGGTAACAGCCGCGACACGGCCGCCTACGCGGTCGGCAACACTGCGCACGCCAACCTGTCGGCGATCTATGTGCTCAACGGCAGCGGCCTGTGGGACGGCGGGTCCGTGCTCGGCGAGCTGGCCTGGAACCGCCGCCTGAGCGTGACGGCCAATCCGGGCGCGCTCGATCCGAACAGCACGCGCGACGCCAGCGGCCTGCGCCTGCTGTTCACGCCCGAGTACTACCAGGTCTTGCCGGGCATCGACTTGAGCGTGCCGGTCGGCGTCGGCTATGCGCTCAGCGGGCGCTCGTCGACCGGTCTGCGCTTTGCCGGCGGCGCCGAGCACGGCGGCGACGTCAGCGTCGGCGCCACCTTCGACTACCGCAAGCAGTTCAAGTTCGGCCTGAACCTGGTGCACTTCTTCGGCGCCCAGGGCACCTTCATCAAGCCGAACGTGCCGCCGCAGCAGACCATTTTGCAGTACCAGCAGACCAGCAAGGACCGCAGCTTCATCGCGTTCTCGCTGCAGAGTACATTCTAATTTCGCAGGGGACACAGATGACCACCACTACCTTCCAGCGAGCCGCGCTCGCTTCCCTGATGCTCGGCCTGGCGCAGACGGCGCCGGCGGCGGTGACGGCCGACGAAGCCGCCAAACTCAAGGGCGAATTGACGCCGATGGGCGCCGAAAAGGCCGGCAACAAGGCCGGCACCATCCCGGCCTGGGACGGCGGCGCCACCAAGGTGCCGGCAGGCTACAAGGACGGCGACCCGCGCCCGGACCCGTTCGCCGGCGAAAAGCCGCTGCTGTCGATCAGCGCCAAGAACATGGACCAGCACGCCGACAAGCTGACCGAGGGCGTCAAGGCGTTGATGAAGAAGTACCCGACCTACCGCATCGACGTCTACCCGAGCCACCGCACCGCCGCGCTGCCGCAATGGGCCTACGACAACACGATGAAGAACGCCACGCGCTGCAAGACCGCCGATGGCGGCAACTCGCTCGAAGGCTGCTACGGCGGCGTGCCGTTCCCGATCGCCAAGACCGGCCACGAGATGATGTGGAACCAGTTGCTGGCGTGGCGCGGCCAGGCCAGCTCGATGCTGTTCCGCCTGTTCGTCACCACGTCGGACGGCAAGCTGACGATGGCCTCGGACGGCATGAGCGAAGTGCAGTCGCCGTACTGGTTCAAGGATGGCTCGCTGGAGAGCTTCAAAGGCGACTACAACAACCTGATGCTGGTCACCTACGGGCCGCCGTTCAAGGCCGGCGAATCGATCCTGTTGCGCGATTCGGTCGACGCCGGCAAAGGCCGCCAGGCCTGGCAGTACCTGGTCGGCCAGCGCCGCACCCGCAAGGCGCCGACCCTCGGTTACGACACGCCCGACAGCGTCGCCTCGGGCGCGTTCTACTTCGACGAGGCGTTCGGCTTTTCCGGCAGCCTCGATCGCTACGACTACAAAATCATCGGCAAGAAGGAATTGTATGTGCCGTACAACAGCAACCGTACCTGGCTGGCCAAGCCGGCCGACCTGCTGGGGCCCCAGCACGTGAATCCGGACCATGTGCGCTGGGAGCTGCACCGCGTGTGGGAAGTGGAAGCGACCGTTGCGCCGGGCAAGCGCCACGCCGTACCCAAGCGCCGCTTCTACCTCGACGAGGACACCTACAACATGGTGCTCTCGGATATGTGGGATGGCCAGGGCCAGATCTGGCGCGTCGGCTACACCCTGCCGATGGCCATGCCGGATGTGCCGGGCTCGGTGTCGCAGAGCTTCGGGCTGTACAACCTGCTGGCCAACACCTACGTGTTCGCCAATTTCCCCGGCGAGAAGGCCTACCAGTACAAGCAGGTGCCGCGCTGGAACGACAGCTACTTCACGCCGGAGAACCTGGCCGCCAAGGGCAGCCGCTAAGCGGCCGCGATCAGGGGAGCACGCATGAAGAACATTCTTAAAGGGCAAGGCGCGCTGGCCGTCCTCGGCGCCGTCGCCACCTTGATGGCGGCGCCGGCGCGCGCCGAGCCGGACGTGCTGGAGCGGCCCGCCACGCGTACCGCCAAGGCCGCCACGTCGGTCATGTTGGGCATCGCCCAGGCCGGGCCGCGCCTGATTGCCCTGGGCGAGCGCGGTATCGTCGTGTATTCGGATGATGCCGGTGTCAGCTGGCGCCAGTCGGAGGTGCCGGTGAGTGTGTCCTTGGTCGGCGCGCGCTTCACCACGCCGCGCGACGGCTGGGCGGTGGGCCACAGCGGCGTGCTGCTGCGCACCAGCGACGGCGGACAGACCTGGCGCAAGCAGTTCGATGGCAAGGCCGCCGCCGCGCTGGTGCTGGCCGCCGTCAAGGCGGGCCGGGTGGCGCCGGGCGGCGATGCTGCCCGGATACTGGCCGACGCCGAACGGCTGCAGGCCGAGGGCCCGAGCAAGCCCTTCCTGGACATCAACTTCTTCGACCAGCGCCACGGGCTGCTGGTGGGCGCGTTCGGCCTGTTGTTCGCCACCGATGACGGCGGCGCCACCTGGCAGGCCGCGCTCGACCGGCTCGACAACCCGCAGGGCAAGCATCTGTATGCGGTCGCCATCGACGGCGCGCGCTGCGTCATCGCCGGCGAGCAGGGCGCGGTGTTCCTGTCGAACGATGGCGGGCGCACGTTCGCCACCGCCGCCACGCCGTACGCCGGCACTTATTTCGGCGCGCTCGCCGCTGGTGCGCACACGGTGTTGTTCGGCATGCGCGGCAACGTCTACTGGTCCGACGGCGGCGCCTGGCAGAAAAGCGGGATCGGCACGGAACACTCGCTCACCGCCGGCGCGCGCCTCAAGGACGGCAGCCTGCTGTTGACCGACGAAACGGGACAGCTGTTCCGCAGCGGCGACGGCGGCAAGCGCTTCGCGCCGATGCGCGGCGGACCGGCCACGCCTCTGACCGGCGTGGCGCAGGCCGGCGACGGCAACGTCGTCGTCTCCGGCGTGCGCGGCGTCACCCGCATCGCCCTGAACCCTCTCGAAGGACCGTAATCCCATGCATACCCCGACTCCCGATCACCCGGTGATCGCCCAACTGGACCAGTTCGACCCGCGCTCCGGCTCGGCCGTCGAGCGGCTGCTGTTCAACCACCGCGTCGGCGTGCTGATCGTGTTCGTGCTGCTCACGGCCCTGCTGGGCTGGCAGGCGCTCGGCGTGCGCCTCAATCCCAGCTTCGAGCGCATGATCCCCGCGCGCCATCCGTTCGTGCAGAACTACCAGGCGCACAAGGCAGACCTCGCGGGCCTGGGCAACACCCTGCGCGTGGCCGTCGCCAGTCCCGACGGCACCATCTACAGCGCGCGCTACATGGAGACCTTGCGCCAGCTCAGCGACGAGCTGTTCCTGGTGCCCGGCGTCGACCGCTCGTTCATGAAATCGATCTGGATGCCGTCGGTGCGCTGGATCGGCGTGACGGAAGAGGGCCTTGACGGCGGGCCCGTGATCCCGGACGGTTTCGACGGCTCGCCCGCGCGGCTGGCCGAGCTGCGCGCCAACATCGAGCGCTCCGGCGAGATCGGCGCGCTGGTGGCGCCGGACTTCAAGTCCAGCGTGATCGTCGTGCCGCTGCTCGACACCAGCGGCACCCAGCGCATCGACTACGCGGTGCTGTCGGACCGGCTCGAACAGCTGCGCGCCAAGTACGAGGCGCAGGGCGTGCGCATCCACATCACGGGCTTCGCCAAGGTGGTCGGTGATTTGATCGACGGCATGCGCCAGGTGCTGCTGTTCTTCGCCGTCGCGCTGGCCATCTGCGCCAGCGTGCTGCTGTGGTACACCCGCTGCGTGCGCAGCACCTTGCTGGTGGTGGCGTGTTCGCTGGTGGCGTCCTTGTGGCTGCTGGGCGCCTTGCCGCTGCTTGGCTTCGATCTCGATCCGTATTCGGTGCTGCTGCCGTTCCTGGTGTTCGCCATCGGCATGAGCCACGGCGCGCAGAAAATGAATGGCATCATGCAGGACATCGGCCGTGGCGCCCACCGGCTGGTGGCGGCGCGCTACACGTTCCGCCGGCTGTTCCTGGCCGGGCTGACGGCGCTGCTGGCCGATGCCGTCGGCTTTGCCGTGCTGATGGTGATCGACATCCCGGTGATCCACGACCTGGCGATCGCCGCCAGCGTCGGCGTGGCGATGCTGATCTTCACCAATCTGATCTTGCTGCCGGTGCTGCTGTCGTACACCGGCGTCAGCGCCGCCGCCGCGCAGCGCAGCCTGCGCGACGAGGAAGGCACGGATGCCATCGGCGCGCCGCGCAAGCACCGCTTGTGGGCCTTCCTCGACCGCTTCACCGGCCGCCGCTGGGCCGGTATCGCCATCGGTATCGGCGTGGTGCTGGCGGCGGCCGGTGGCGTCGTCAGCACGCATCTGAAGATCGGCGACCTCGATCCCGGCGCTCCCGAGTTGCGCGCCGATTCGCGCTACAACCGCGACAGCGCCTTCATGGCCGCCAACTACGCCGCCAGCAGCGACAACTACGTGGTCATGGTGCGCACGCCGCAGTACCAGTGCGCCACCTACGCCACCTTGGTGCAGGTCGAGGCGCTGGAGTGGAAATTGCAGCAGCTGGCCGGCGTCGAGTCGACCAACTCGTATGCGACCTTGAGCAAGCGCGCCTCGGCGGGCATGAACGAGGGTAGCCTGAAATGGTTCGACCTGCCACGCTCGCAGGACATGCTCAACGCGATCACCACGCGCGCGCCGCGCGAGCTGCTCAACCAGAATTGCGACCTGCTGACGGTGTACGTCTATCTGAAGGATCACAAGGCCGACACGCTCGATGCGGTGGTGCGCGAGGTCGAGGCCTTCGCCGCCGCCAACAACAGCAAGGATATCCAGTTCCTGTCGGCCGCCGGCAACGCCGGCATCGAGGCGGCCACCAACATCGTCGTCAAGAAGGCCAACACGCAGATGCTGTTGTGGGTGTATGCCGCCGTCATCGTGCTGGCGTTCGTGACGTTCCGCTCGTGGCGCGCGGTGGTGTGCGCTGTGCTGCCGCTGATGCTGACGTCCGTGTTGTGCGAGGCGCTGATGGTGGGCTTGGGCATCGGCGTCAAGGTCGCGACGTTGCCGGTGATCGCGCTCGGTGTGGGCATCGGCGTCGATTATGCGCTGTATGTCGTGTCGGTGATGATGGTGGAGTTGCGCCGTGGCGCCAGCCTGTCGGCGGCGTATTACAAGGCGCTGCTATTCACCGGTAAGGTGGTGGTGCTGACCGGTGTGACCTTGGGTATCGCCGTGGCGACATGGGCGTTCTCGCCGATCAAATTCCAGGCCGATATGGGCATCCTGCTGGGCTTCATGTTCATCTGGAATATGCTCGGCGCGCTGATACTGCTGCCGGCGCTGGCGCACTTCCTGTTGAACCCCAATCGGAAGGCGGCCGTGGGCATTGCGCCGGCCGTTCGCAATCACGCGTTGAAGGAGACTGTATGAATATCAGCAGGAAACGATGGCTCGCGCCGGTGTTGCTGGCGCTGGTGTGTCAGGCGCCGGTGGCGGCCTTCGCGGCCAGCAAGGAGGAGGCGGTAGCCATGGTGAAAAAGGCCGTCGCCTATCTGAAGCAGAACGGCCCGGAGAAGTCGCTGGCCGAATTCAACAAGACCGAGGGGCAGTTCGTCAGCGGCGAGCTGTATGTGGTGGTGCTGGACATGAACGGCGTACTGCTAGCCGACGGGAACAAGCCCAAGCTGGTGGGCAAGGCGTTAATCGATGTGAAGGACGTCAACGGCAAGGCCTTCGTGCGCGAGGAGCTGGAGATCGCCAGGAGCAAGGGCGTGGGATGGGTCGATTTTGTCTGGTTCAATCCCGCGACCAAGGCGATGGCGCCACGCTCCTCGTATTTCGAGAAGGTGGGGGAGTTGATCGTACTGACGGGTGTTTACAACTAAGGTTGTTTCAGGTCCGTGATGCGCGATTGTCCCGTCCGACAGGATCGGGCAACAGCTGGACAGGATCGAGCTACCGCCCGTCGTGATGGCCGCCCTAAGATGGAAGCCTCTTCATTCCTTCCATCAAATAAAGGGAAACATCATGTCTGAAAAAATCTGGTTCATCACCGGCGCGTCGCGCGGCTTCGGCCGTATCTGGGCGGAGGCTGCCCTGAAACGCGGCGACAAGGTCGTCGCCACGGCACGCAACATCGAGGCGTTGGCGCCGTTGGCCGAGGCCCACGGTGCAGCTGTGCTTCCGCTGCTCCTTGACGTCAACGACCGCGACGCCGCGGTGGCCGCCGTCGCCGAGGCGAAAGCGCACTTCGGGCGCATCGACGTTGTCGTCAACAATGCCGGCTTCGGTGTGGCGGGTATGGTCGAGGAGCTCGGCGAGGCGGATGCGCGCGCCCAGTTTGATACCAACGTGTTCGGCGCGCTGTGGGTGACGCAGGCCGCACTGCCGATCATGCGCGCGCAGAAAAGCGGCCATATATTATCCGTATCCAGCCTGCTGGGGATAGTCGGCATGCCCAACCTCGGGCTATACAACGCATCCAAATGGGCGCTCGAAGGCTTGATGGACAGCGTGGCCCAGGAGGTCGCGGCGATGGGCGTCAAGGTCACGCTGATCGAACCAGGACCGTACTTGACCGAATTCAGCGACGCCTCTTCGATGCGCTTCTCGCAGCCGATCGAAGCCTACGAGGAGGTTCGTCAACAGGTCATGGCGCACTTCACGCCCGAATCGTTCGGCGATCCGCAAGCGACCGCGCAGGCGGTGTTGAAAGTGGTCGATGCCGACGCGCCGCCACTGCGCATCTTCCTCGGCGCGACGAACCTGCACGTGGCGCGGCAGACATATGCTGAACGCCTGGCCACGTGGGAAAAGTGGGCGGATGTCTCGGTGCAGGCGCATGGCGCGCAGTCCACTACTTAAAAATAAGGCTTGTGAGCCGCGCTCAGGCCGGCTGGCGCACGGGCGTCGATTGCCAGTGGACGATCTGCCAGTCGTCGCCGGTCCCGGCCCAGCAGATGGTGAACCGGCTGTGGATTTGTTTGACTTCTCCGGCCAGGTTCAAGCGCATGTCGACCAGACCGTCGACGATGGCCATCTCGCCGACGAACCGGATGTTCTGCCGCGAGTTTTCGATGTCCAGGTATTGGGTTTTGCCCGAGGCTATGGCGTCGAGCATGCCGGCCTTGCCGTCCGACTTGCCGGAGCCGTGTATCCACACCATGTCGTCGGCGAACAGCCGGGTCAAATCGGCGATGTCGGCCGAGAGCAGTGCGGCGCAGCGCCTGGCTTCCAGCGCGAGTATGTTTTGGGTCACTGCAAGGTCGCTTGCTGGCGCAGGATCGCTTCGGTGACCGTATCCTGCGTGTGCTCGATGTGCCGGCGCAGCATGCCCACCGCCTTGTCGTGGTCGCGCGCGAGCACCGCTTCCATCAGCATCTGGTGCTCGTTGCTCTTATGGCGCTCGGTCTGGCGGTGCATCGCGGAGAAGCGCCGATAGCGCTCGGCGCGGTCGAACAGCGAGTCGACCATCGATAACAGCAGCGTCGACGGACAGGCTGAAAACAGCGTGAAGTGGTAGTGCTTGTGGCGCTCGGCCCAGTCGTCGTTCAACGCCACCGGGCCCTGGCCCATGCGCTTCTCGGTCACGCTCAGGCGGTGGAAGGCGGCCAGCACATCGCCTTCCCAGGCGTCGTCGCCGTACTTCATCGCGTCCGACAGCGCTTCGCATTCGAGCAGCACGCGCACGCGGGTGATCTCGCGAAAATCTTCGACCGTGATCGGCGCGACGCGGAAACCCTTGTTGTCGCTGGCGGTGACCACGCCTTCCTGCGCCAGACGGTTCAGCGCCTCGCGGATCGGCGAGCTGCTGATGCCATATTGCTTGGAGAGGGCGTCGACCTTGAGCTTGAAGCCGGGCGGCAGCTCGCAGCAGACGATGGCGTGCTTCATCTTCTGCAGCGCGACGTCGATCAGGGAGGTGCCTGGCGACAGTTCGATGGGAGTGGTGTCCATAGCTTTTCAATCCGGTTATATAAATCACATTTTATGCATAAAACGCGGATAATGCAAACTATTAACCAAATCGGGCAATCGTGCGGCCGCGTCGGGCCATGGGATGGCGCCAACGCGGCCTGCCTGCCAACTTAAAACACCGGCGCTTCGCTGCGCACGCCGTTGAGCGTCAGCCGCAGCTCGGCCAACAGTTCCAGCGCTTGCGCGAGATTGGCGGCGCCGCCGTAGACGTAGTGGTCCGGCCGCACCAGAACGTACTGGCAGCCATGCCCGCGCAGCCATCCGGCCAGCAGGCCGTGGCGCTCGCGGTAGGCGTGCCAGGCTTGCGGCTTGTCATCCGCGCCGTCGGTCAGCGCGACCACCGACAGCGGCAGCGCCTCCAGGCTGTCCCAGCTGCGGATCTCCTCGCGCAGCGGCAGCACGCTGGTGCCGGGCGCGGCGACCAGGCGGAAGGTGTTGCCGGTGAACTCGTCGAGCAAGCCTTGGCGGCCGGTCGAGTTTTCCACCTCCGGCTGCGGGAACAGGTGGCCGCGCGCGCTGTCCGGATGCTCGTCGCGCGCCGGCGCCAGCAAGCCGGCCGACAGCCCCGGAATCAACGATTGGCGCACCGTCGGCGCCTGCTGCGCGGCCATCTCCGTCAGCATGCGGGTGTCGCGCTCGGCGGCCTTGGCCGGGTCGCGCTCGCAGATGACGCGGCCCAGTTCGCGCGTGACGAGCGTGGTCTGGCGCACGTGCGGCACGCGTTCGGCCTGATAGGTGTCGAGCAGCGTCGGCGCCGCAGCGCCGCGCCGCACCAACGCCAGTTTCCATACCAGGTTGGCGGCGTCGCGGATGCCCTGGCACATGCCCTGCGCCATGAACGGCGGCGTCATGTGGGCGGCGTCGCCGAGGAAGAACAGGTTGCGGTCGCGCCAGGTCTTCAGGATCAGCGCGTGGAAGCGGTAGGCCGAGGCGCGCCACAGGTCGTACTCGCCCGGCGCCATCCAGCGCGCCAGCAGCGCGGCGATCGCCTCCGGTTGCTGCACGCCGGCCGGCGTCTCGTCGTCGTTGATCATGAACTCCCAGCGCCGGTGCAGGCCCGGGCCGATGATGTAGGTGCACGGCCGCTCGGTTTCGCAGAACTGGATGTTGGTCGCCGGCAGGCGCTCGGCCACCTCCGGCGTAACCATTACGTCGACCACCAGCCAGGGCTCGTCGAATTGCAGGTCTTCCATCGGCATGCCGCGCTGCACGCGCAGCGGGCTGGTGCCACCGTCGCAGGCAAGCACGTAGCGGGCGCTGACGTGGCGCTCGCGTCCGTCACGGTCGCGCAGCAGCGCGCGGCAGGTTTCGCCTTCCTGCGCGACCGACAGCACTTCCGTGCCCAGTTCCGTTTGCACGCCGGGCAGGGTGGCCAGGTTGGCGCGCAGCGCGCCTTCGATGGCCGGTTGCGAAAATACATAGTTTGGCGCCCAGCCCAGCGGGTAGGGCGCGCTGGCCGGGGCGATGCGTTTGAGCACGCGCCCGCCCTTGGCCTGGTATTCGGAGGTGCGATAGGGCATGACGTTGCCGGCGACCGCGTCGGCGATGCCGATGTTGGCGAAAGTGCGCATCACTTCGTGGTCCAGGCCGAAGGCGCGCGGCTTGTCGTACACCGCTTCGGCCTTGTCGACGGCCAGCGCGCTCAGGCCCCATTTGCCGGCCAGGCTGGCGGCCACCGCGCCGACCGGTCCCAGGCCGACGATCAGTACATCGAAATCCATTGCTGTCTCCTTGTTATTGTGTGCTGGTATAGGCGGTTTTGACGCTGGTGAAGAACTCGGCCGCGTAGCCGCCTTGTTCGCGCGCGCCGTGGCTCGAACCCTTGGTGCCGCCGAACGGCACGTGGTAGTCGACGCCGGCGGTGGGCACGTTGACCATCACCATGCCGCTTTGCATATGCCGCTTGAAATGGGTCGCGTGCTTGAGCGAGCCGGTGCAGATGCCCGCCGAGAGTCCGAACGGTGTGCCGTTGGCGATCTCCAGTGCGTGTTCGTAATTGTCGGCCGGGATCGCGCAGGCGACCGGGCCGAAGATCTCTTCCTGCGCGATGCGCATATCCGGCGTGGCGTCGACGAACAGCGCGGGGCTCATGAAGTGGCCGTCGGTGTCGCGTTGCAGCCGCTCGCCGCCGCAGGCCAGGCGCGCGCCGTCGGCGCGGCCGATGGCCACGTAGTCGAGGTTTTGCGACAGTTGGCCGGCGTCGGCCACCGGGCCGATTTGCGTCTCGGCGCGCAGCGCGTGGCCGACCCGCAGCGCCTTCAGCGCTTCCGTCGTCCTGCGCACGAACTCCGGGTAGATGTCTTTTTCGACGATGAAGCGCGACGAGGCGGTGCAGCGCTGGCCGGTCGAGTAGTAGGCGCCTTGCACGGCGCAGTCGACGGCGGTGTCGAGGTTGGCGTCGTTGAGGATCACCAGCGGATTCTTGCCGCCCATTTCCAGCTGCACCTTGGCCTGGCGCCGGGCCGTCGCCAGCAGCAGCGCGTGGCCGGTGGCGACCGAACCGGTGAAGCTGATCGCGCGCACCGCAGGCGAGTCGATGATGGCCTGGCCGACCACGGCGCCGCGTCCCATCACCAGATTGAAGACGCCCGGCGGCAGCCCCGCGCGGCTGATGATCTCGGCCAGCGCCCACGCGCTTCCGGGCACCAGGTCGGCCGGTTTGAACACCACGCTGTTGCCGTGGGCGAGGGCGGGCGCGATCTTCCATGCCGGGATGGCGATCGGGAAGTTCCACGGCGTGATGATGCCGACCACGCCGACCGGCTCGCGCGTGACGTCGATGTCGACGCCGGGCCGCACGGAGGCCAGGCGGTCGCCGCGCAGGCGCAGCGCCTCGCCGCCGAAGAACTTGAAGATCTGGCCGGCGCGTCCGACTTCGGCCACCGCTTCCGGCAGCGTCTTGCCTTCCTCGCGCGCCAGCAGCGTGCCCAGTTCCTGGCGCCGCGCCAGCAGCTCGGTGCCGATGAAGTCGAGCGCGTCGGCACGGGCCTGGATGCCGCCGTGCGCCCATGTCACTTGCGCCGCCGCCGCCGCGGCCACCGCCTGCGCCGCCTGCGCGGCATCTGCCTGCGCATACAGGCCGACGCTGTCGGACAGGTCGGACGGGTTGCGGTTGTCGCGCATGGCGGCGCCGTCGATCCAGGTGCCGTCGATGTAGTTGCCGTGGTTGCGTCTCATACGCGCTGCAGGCGGATCTTCTCGCGCGTCTGGGCGATCCACTCCTCGCGCGTCAGGAAGCCGGGACGGCGGCGGCACATGGCCTCGGTCTGTTCGAGAATTTGCGCCGGCGTCTGCGTCAGGTCCAGCGGCTCGCGGCACGGCTGCGCGGTGTAGAACGGGCTGTCGACATACATCTCGATCGGATTGCCCTCGGGGTCCTTGAAGTACAGCGACCAGGCGTTGCCGTGATCGACCTGATCGATCGGGCCGATGCCGAACTCCTGCAACTGGCGGTAGTACAGGCACAGGTCGTCGATCGAGTCGAGCAGCAGCGACAGCTGGTTGATCGGATTGAACTCCAGGCCGGTCGGTTTGCCGTCGAACATCACCAGCTGGTGATGGATTTCCGGGTCCTGCGTCATGAAGAACAGCCGGTGGCCAGTCGAGGCCACGCCCCGGTCGCTGACGATGAAACCGAGCTTGCTGGTGTAGAACGCGACCATGTTGTCGAGGTCGGCGCAGTGGAAGCCGGTGTGGGTGAACTGTATGCGGGGCAGCTTGGACATGCGTATCTCCTTTATAGGTCTTGTGCGGCTAGCGTATCAGGCTTCGTCGACGACCGGGTTGGACAGGGTGCCGATGCCGGCGATGGTGACTTCGAATACGCCGCCGGCCTCCAGGAAAATCGGCGGGGTGCGTTTGAAGCCGATGCCGCTCGGGGTGCCGGTGGCCAGGATGTCGCCCGGGTTCCACGGCAGCGCCTGCGAGATGTAGGCGATCAGCGCCGGGATGTCGAAGGCCAGTTCGGACAGCTTGCCCGATTGGAGCTGCTCGCCGTTGAGGCGTCCGGTGACCGTCAGCTCGCGGTAGTCGGCGATGTCGTCGCTGGTGACCAGCCACGGGCCCAGCGCGCCGGTGCCGGCGAAGTTCTTGCCCATGCCGTATTGGTGGGTGTGGAACTGCCAATCGCGCACGCTGGCGTCGTTGAAGCAGGTGTAGCCGGCCACGTGTTCCATGGCGTTGGCCGGGTCGATGTGGGCGCCGCCCTTGCCGATGACCACCGCCAGCTCGGCCTCGAAGTCGAACTGCGTCGACGCCTTGGGCCGCAGCAGCGGCGTGCCGTGGGCGATCAGGGTCTCGCTGTAGCGCTGGAAGATCACCGGATACTGGCCGATCTTGCGGCCGGCCTCGTGGGCGTGCTCGACATAGTTGATGCCGACGCAGACCACCTTGCCCGGCTTGGGGATGACCGGCTCCAGGGCCACGCTGTCGAACGGGTAGTCGGCCTTGCCGGTGGCGAGCTGGCGCGCCTGCGCCAGCAAATGCGGATCGGCCAGCAGGGTGGCCAGGTCGGGTGCGCCGGCGACCTTGTCGGTCAGCTCGACCACGCCGCCATCGGTGACGATGCCGAAGTGGGCGCGTGAGGCGCGGCGGTACGAAATCAATTTCATGGAGTCTCCTCGTGTTGGTGTGGGGGTGTGAAACGATTATAGGATCAATTTTAAATTTTGTGCATAAAAATATTTAGTTTGCACAAAAAGATCGGCTGTGTATAATTTATTGCATGGGGCCCGGCGCCGCGCCGGACCGTTTCGGACGTTGATCAACTGGAGATGCAGGATGTCGCTCGTGAATATTCGGAAGTACAAGTTGGAGGTCGAGGAGTGCTGGCATGAGGGTGGCGACAGGCTGGCGACGCCGCTGCGCATCGCCGTGGCGATGGCGGTGGTGAAGAATCCCTACGCCGGCCGCTATCAGCACAACCTGCTGCCGTTCATGCAGGAGTTGCGCGGGCTGGGCGCGGACCTGTCGGCGCGCATGATCGCGGCGCTGGGCGGCGCGGACGTGGTGCAGGCCTACGGCAAGGGTGCGCTGGTCGGTTCGGACGGCGAGCTGGAACAAGGCGCCGTCTGGCACGAGGCCGGCGGCTGGGCAATGCGCGAGGCGCTGGGGCAGCCGAAGGCGATCGTGCCGGCGGCCAAAAGCATCGGTAACGTCGGCGACCGCCTGATCATCCCGCTCGGGCACATCCACGCGGCGTATGTGCGCAGCCATTTCGGCTCGGCCGAGATGACCCTGTGGGATGGTCCCAAGCGCGACGAGATCGTGTTCGGGCTGGCGATGGCCACCGGTGGACGCATCCACGCGCGCCTGGGCGGGCTGGCGGCGGAAGACGTCGTAGGGAACGACGGCTTGCGCTGAGCGCTTGCGTCATAATCCACATCAAACCAAAACAATAAATCAGGAGACGGTAATGACTAAAATGATGCGCGCCGCACGGATGCACGAAGTCGGCCAACCGATGGTGATCGAACAAATTCCAGTGCCGGCGCTGCGCGCGACCGACGTGCTGGTGAGCGTCAAGGCATGTGGCATTGTGCCCAACCTTGGCAATGTGCTCAGCAACTGGGGTAACTGGTTCCCGCACCTGCCGCTGCCCAAGCTGCCGGCGGTGTTCGGGCTCGATCCGGCTGGCGTGATCGAGGCGGTGGGCGACCAGGTGATCGGCTTCAAGCCGGGCGACCGCGTGTACGTGAATCCGGCGCGCTTCTGCGGCGCTTGCCGCCAGTGCCGCGCCGGCGATACCACCGCCTGCGCCCACTACACCTTCAACGGTTACTTCGGTTTCTCGAACAAGTCACAGGCCATCTTCGACCAGTATCCGCTCGGCGGCCTGTGCGAAACCATGAACGCGCCGCAGCACGCGCTGGTGCGCCTGCCGGACGCGATGAGCTTCGAGCAGGCCGCGCGCCTGGGTTATCTGGGCACGGCCTACCGCGCGCTGCGCACCGCCGGTGTCGGCCCCGGATCGACGGTGCTGATCAACGGCATCAGCGGCACGCTCGGTATCGGCGGCGCGCTGTTCGCGCTGGCGCTCGGCGCGCGGCGCATCCTCGGCACCGGGCGTAATCGCGAGCTGCTCGAACGCGTCAAGGCGCTGGCGCCGGATCTGATCTCGGTCCATTCGCTCGACGACGGCGGTCTGCGCGCCTGGGCCGACGACGTAACGCACGGCGAGGGCGTGGACGTGGCGATCGACGCGCTGGGACCGGGCGCGCCGCACGAGACGCTGCTGGACGCCCTGGCCACGTTGCGCCGTGGCGGCAAGCTGGTCAACATCGGCGCGGTGGCCGGCGATGTGCCGATCAACCTGCACTACATCATGGACAACGACATCAGCGTGATCGGCTCCGCGTGGTTCACCACCAAGCAGGGGCAGGAGATGGCCGATCTGGTCGAGGCGGGGAAAGTCGACATGTCGATCTTCCAGCATCATGTCTATCCGCTCGATCAGGTCAACGAGGCGATCGGCGGCATCGAGAACCGCAACGGCGGCTTCAGTAACTTCGTCATCCGTCCTTGAGAGGCTGCGCCATGAAGATCCGACGCATAGTGACGGGCCACGACGCCCAGGGAAAATCGGTGTTCGTCTCGGACGGCGACGCGCCCCGCGCACAAGACTTCGTGCATTATCCGGGGCACGCGGCGGCCCAGGTGTGGAGCGCGGATGCGCCGCCGGTGGTGCCACATGGCGGTGCCGATCCCACCGCTTCGCGCGGGTCGCTGATACCGCCGCCCGGCGGCAACAGCCTGCTGCTGGTCGACTTTCCGCCGGACGCGGTGATGCGCGGCGCGGCCGATCCGGCGGCGGGCATCGCCGAGCTGCTGGCGGCCTTGCCCGGGTTGATGGAGACGTTCGAACCGTCGTCGCCGGGCATGCACACCTCCGATACGGTCGATTACGCGATCGTGCTCAGTGGCGAGATCTGGCTCGAGCTGCACGATGGCGCGGTCAAGCTGGTCAAGGCCGGCGACGTGGTGGTGCAGAATGGCACGCGCCACGCCTGGCGCAATCGCAGCGAGCAGATTGTACGGGTGGCCTTTATGATGACTGGCGCCCGCCGGACGGTGGCTTGAGATGGGGGGCGCCGATGATGTGTCACGTGATTTGGTGTTCCGGGAAGCGCGCAGCCAGAATCGCTGGCTGGCGCGCGAGGTCCCGGACGATCTGCTGCGCGAGCTGTATGACTTGATGCGCTGGGGGCCGACCAGCATGAACTGTTCGCCCATGCGGGTGCTGTTCCTGCGGACGGCGGAGGCCAAACAGCGGCTGGTTCCGGCGCTGGCACCGGCCAATGTGGACAAGGTGGTCGGTGCCCCGGTGGTGGCGGTGATCGCCTACGACACGGCGTTTCAGACGCGCTTGCCGGAGCTGTTCTCGCACCGGCCGGAAGCGGGGGCAATGTTCGAGCATGACGCGCCGTTGCGCGAGGCGACGGCTTTCCGTAACGGGACCTTGCAGGGGGCTTATCTGATGGTGGCGGCGCGCATGCTGGGATTGGATTGCGGGCCGATGTCGGGGTTTAATCAGGACGCCGTGAACCGGGAGTTTTTCAACGGGGGGACGTTGAAGGTCAATTTCCTCTGCGGGTTGGGGTATGGCGACCCGGCGGGGCTGTTCCCCCGCCATCCGCGACTGGACTTCGATCAGGCTTGCACCTTGCTGTAGTCACGCCTGGGCCAAGCCCAAACCCAAAGGTTCGCGGTATTCGCGGGCCTGCTCCTCCAGCCACATGCGGAACACCGCCAGCGCCGCATGGTCGGCGTTGTGCTCGGGGTAGATCAAATAATAATTGCGGTCGCTCAGGTATTCGTGCCGTGCGACCTGGATCAACGCGCCGCGCCGTAATTCATCCTCCACCAGCAGGCGCGGTATCAGCGCCACGCCCATGCCCTGCAACGCCGCTTCGGCTGCCATCGAATACAACTCGTAACGTGGCCCGGCCATGTCGCCTTCCACCTGCATCCCGCGCGACGCGAACCAATCGCGCCAGCCATAAGGCCGCGTGCTTTGCTGCAGCAACGTCAGGCGCTGCCATCCCGACGCGGCGATCGTCGCGCGCGGCGCGATCAGCTCCGGCCTGCATACCGCCACCAGATTCTCCCGCATCAGAAACACGCCCTCGGTCCCCGGCCAGACCGCCGTCCCCGCATGGATCGCGGCGTCGAACTGCGTCTCGTCGAACAAGAAGGGCCGCGTGCGCGCCGACAGGTTGACCGTGATATCCGGATGCGCCTGCGCGAACAGCGCCAGGCGCGGCATCAGCCACTTGATCGCGAAAGTCGGCACCACGCCCAGTTCCAGCACGCCGCCCTGGCCGCCCTTGGCCATCAGATCGAGCGTATCGCGTTCCACCTCGTCCAGCCGCGCCGTCACCTGGCGGCTGTAGGTGGCGCCGGCGTCCGTCAACAGAACGCCGCGACGGCTGCGGCGGAACAGCTTGACGCCCAAAAACTCCTCCAGCGCCGCGATCTGCCGGCACACCGCGCTTTGCGTCAGCGCCAGTTCGTCGGCCGCCTTGGTGAAACTCTGGTGGCGCGCCGCCGATTCGAACGCCGACAGCGCCGCGGTGGAAGGAATTTTTCTACGCATGTCGTACTCTCGAAATGATTAACAAGTGCGGTTTACGCACAGATCAGTGCGAACTTATCGTTTGTCGATGGCCTGTGGCGATTGTACATTAGGCACATCTTCAATCACAGAGTGAGTTCGGAATGAGCCAAACGCATAAAAAAACCGCTTTCCAATGGGACGATCCATTGCTGCTCGACCAGCAGTTGACCGAGGAGGAGCGCATGGTGCGCGAGTCGGCCCGCGCCTATTGCCAGGAGCGTCTGGAGCCGCGCGTGCTGGAGGCCTTCCGCAACGAGCGCACCGACCTGGCCATCTTCCGCGAGATGGGTGAGTTGGGACTGCTCGGCATCACGATTCCGGAACAGTATGGCGGCAGCGGCCTCAGTTCCGTGTGCTATGGCCTGGTGGCGCGCGAGGTGGAACGCGTCGATTCCGGCTATCGCTCGATGATGAGCGTGCAGTCGTCGCTGGTGATGGTGCCGATCTATGAATTTGGCAACGAGGCCACGCGTCAGAAGTACCTGCCCAAGTTGGCCAGCGGCGAGTGGATTGGTTGCTTCGGCCTGACCGAACCGAATCACGGCTCCGATCCCGGTTCGATGTTGAGTCGCGCGCGCAAGGTGGACGGCGGTTATGTGCTGAGCGGCGCCAAGATGTGGATCACCAATTCGCCGGTGGCCGACGTCTTCGTCGTCTGGGCCAAGGACGATCAGAAGCAGATACGCGGCTTCGTCTTGGAAAAGGGCTGGCACGGCCTGACCGCGCCGGCCATCCACGGCAAAGTGGGCCTGCGCGCCTCGATCACCGGCGAGATCGTGATGGACGAGGTGTTCTGCCCGGAGGAAAACGCCTTCCCCGATGTGCGCGGCCTGAAAGGTCCGTTCACGTGCCTGAACAGCGCGCGCTACGGCATCGCCTGGGGCGCGCTGGGCGCGGCCGAGGATTGCTGGCACCGCGCGCGCCAGTATGTGTTGGACCGCAAACAGTTCGGCAAGCCGCTGGCGGCCAATCAGCTGATCCAGAAGAAGCTGGCCGACATGCAGACCGAGATCACCCTGGGCCTGCAGGGCTGCCTGCGCCTGGGCCGCATGAAGGACGAGGGCACGGCGGCGGTCGAAATCACCTCCATCATGAAGCGCAATTCCTGCGGCAAGGCGCTCGACATCGCCCGCATGGCGCGCGACATGTTGGGCGGGAACGGCATCAGCGACGAATTCGGCGTCGCGCGCCATCTGGTCAACCTGGAGGTGGTCAACACCTACGAGGGCACCCACGATGTGCATGCGCTGATCCTCGGCCGCGCCATCACCGGCATCGCGGCGTTCTGATGCCGGCCGCCCAGCTTCTTCCGGCCGGCGCGCTGGCGGGCGTGCGCGTGCTGGATCTGTCGCGGGTACTGGCCGGACCTTGGGCCGGCCAGTTGATGGCCGATCTGGGCGCCGACGTGGTCAAGGTCGAACGCCCCGGCAGCGGCGACGACACGCGCGCCTGGGGCCCGCCGTGGTTGGCCGACGTCGACGGCGAGGCCACTTCCGAGTCGGCCTATTACCTTAGCGCCAACCGCAACAAGCGCTCGGTGGCGATCGATATCGGCACTGCGGAGGGGCAGGCGCTGGTGCGTCGCCTGGCCGCCAAGGCCGATATCCTGCTGGAGAACTTCAAGGTCGGCGGCCTGGCACAGTACGGCCTCGATTACGCCAGCCTGAAGGCGATCAATCCACGCCTGATCTACTGCTCCATCACCGGTTTCGGCCAGACCGGCCCCTATGCGGCGCGCGCAGGCTACGACTTCCTGATACAGGGCATGGGCGGCTTGATGAGCGTGACCGGCCGCGCCGATGGCGACGAGGGCGGCGGGCCGCAGAAGGTGGGCGTGGCGGTAACCGACGTCATGACAGGCCTCTACGCGTCGGTGGCGGTGTTGGCCGCCCTGGCGCACCGCGAGCGCAGCGGCGAGGGGCAGCACATCGACCTGGCGCTGCTCGACGTGCAGGTGGCTTGTCTGGCCAACCAGGCCTCCAACTATCTGGTGGGCGGCGTTGTGCCGCGCCGCATGGGCAACGCCCACCCGAACATCGTGCCGTACCAGGACTTTCCGACGGCCGACGGTTATATGATCATCGCGGTCGGCAATGACAGCCAGTTCGCCAGGTTCTGTGCCGCCGCCGGCCATCCCGAGTGGGCGCGTGATGAACGCTTCGCCACCAATCCGCAGCGGGTGCTGCACCGCGAGGCCTTGATCCGCCTGATACGCGGCGTGACCACGGGCCGTGACACGGCCGACTGGATCGCGGCGATGGAGGCGGCGGGCGTGCCGTGCGGTCCGATCAACATGCTGGACAAGGTGTTCGACGACCCGCAGGTGCGCGCGCGTGGACTGCGCATCGAGATGCCGCACCCGCTGGCCGGTACGGTACCGCTGGTGGCCAATCCAATCCGCATGTCGGCGTCGCCGGTGAGCTACCGGCGCGCGCCGCCCGCCTTGGGCGAGCACACCGGCGAAGTGCTCGACGAATGGTTGAACGAGGGCCGCGTGCAGGCTTGAAAAAAACAGTATATGATGATCGTCATGCAAAGCAAAGCCTCTGGGTAAATCGACCCGGCGGTTTTTTTTAAACAAAAATATGATGATCATCATATGGAATGGAGGAAGAATCATGTCTACCAATGCTCGCAAAATCGCTGTTGTCACCGGTGCGTCGTCGGGTATCGGCGCCGTGTACGCCGACCGCCTGGCCCAACGTGGCTACGACCTGGTGCTGGTGGCCCGCCGCGCGGACCGTCTGCAATCGCTGGCGGCCAGTCTCGCGGCCGCGCATGGCGTCAACGTCGAACCGCTGGTCGCCGACCTGGCCACCGAAGCGGGGCAGGAGAGCGTCGCCACGCTGCTGTCGACCAATCCGGCGGTCGCGGTATTGGTCAATAACGCCGGCCTCGCGCGCCTTGCGCCGGTGGCCGACAGCAGCAGGCAGGATCTGTCGTCGCAGCTGGCGCTCAATATCCTCGCGCTGACCAAGCTGACGCGCGCCGCGCTGCCAAGCTTCAAGCAGCGCAACGAGGGCACGATCATCAACATCGCGTCGGTACTGGGGCTGCATACGCTGCCTATCAGTTCCGTCTACAGCGGCACCAAGGCGTTCGTGATCGCGTTCACGCGCGGTCTGGAGCAGGAGCTGGAAGGCACCCGCGTGAAGGTCCAGGCGGTGCTGCCGGCGGCCACCGCCACCGACTTGTGGGACCCGTCCGGCGTGCCGCTGGCCGCGCTGGCGCCGGAGACCGTCATGACGGCGGAGAACATGGTGGACGCGGCGCTGGCGGGGCTCGATCAGGGCGAGGGCGTGACCTTGCCATCGGTCGCCGACACGGCCTTGTTCCAACGCTACGAGGCCGCTCGCGTCGCGCTGTTCACCGCCGCGCAAACCGGCAAGGTCGCACCGCGCCTGCAAAAGCGTTGAACCGCCTATCCGTTCCCTCGTTCATCAATCACAGGATATCCGAAGATGTTATTTGAAAAATTCCCGCTGCGTTCCGTCGATGTCGCCAACCGCGTCGTCATGTCGCCTTTGACCCGAAGCCGCGCGGTCGACAACAATACGCCGAACACCTTGATGGCCACGTACTACGCGCAACGCGCCGGCGCCGGCTTGATCGTCACCGAAGGCACATCGCCATCGCCGAACGGTTTGGGTTACCCGCGCATTCCGGGCCTGTTCAACGCCGGCCACGTCGCCGGCTGGCGCCTGGTCACCGACGCCGTCCACGCCAAGGGCGGCAAGGTCGTCGTGCAGTTGATGCACACCGGCCGCGTGACGCATCAGGACAACCTGCCGCCCGGCGCCGTGGTCGTCGGACCGTCGCCGGAACTGTGTCCCGGCGTGATGCGCGTCGATGACAAGGGCGATGTGCCGCACACGCCGCCGCGCGCAATGACGGAGGCGGACATTGCCGCCACCGTCGCCGAATACGCGAGCGCCGCCCGCCTGGCCATCGAGGCCGGTTTCGACGGCGTCGAACTGCACGCGGCCAACGGCTACCTGCTCGAGCAGTTCCTGAACGCGAACATCAACCAGCGCACCGACGGCTACGGCGGCACCGCCGAGGGACGCAACCGCTTCGTGCTGGAGGTGGCGCGCGCCGCCGCGAAGGAGATCGGCGCCGAACGCGTGGGCATCCGCCTGTCGCCGCATGGCGTGGTCAACGCCGCCGGCGCGTTCGACGGCGTCGACGAGCAGTACCTGGCGCTGGTGAAGGAGCTGTCGGACCTGGGCCTGATGTACGCGCACGTGTTGGATCATTCCGCGATGGGCACGCCGCCGGTGCCGGCCGCGCTCAAGGCCGCTCTGCGCGCCGCGTTCAACGGACCGTTCATCCTGGCCGGCGGCTTCGACAAGGCCGGCGCGCAGCGGGCGCTGACAGATGGCCTGGCCGACCTGATCGCGTTCGGCCGTCCGTTCATCGCCAACCCGGACCTGGTCGAGCGCATGCGCGCCGATAAACCTTTGAGCGCGCCCGATCCGAGCACGTTCTATACGCCGGGTGCGAAAGGCTACACCGACTATCCTGCGGCGTCCGATTGACGGTCGATGCGACGTTGGCGGCTCGTCGATGGCGGATTACGGCGTTCCGCCTAATCCGCCCTACGTGTATCCGTGGCGACGGCGCTTTTAGTGGTCTTGAAGATACGTGACGTCGAACGACCTCGGAGACACGTAGGGCGGATTAGCGAAGCGTAATCCGCCATGTATGAGCCGTCGGCGGCTTATACATGACGAGAAAATTCAGCGAAACTCCTCGGCGAGAAAATCGATGAACGCGCGGACCTTGGCCGGCAGGTTGCTTCGGCTAAGGTAATACACATAAAGGTCCGCGTCCGGCAGCCTGTAGTCCTGCATGATTTCCTTCAGGCGGCCGCTCTCCAGGTACTTCGCCACATCCCACTCCGAGCGCTGCACGATCCCGTGGCCGTCCAGCGCCCAATTCATGACGATGTCGCCGTCGTTGCTCGATACCGCGCCGCGCACCTTCACCAGCTCCACCGCTTTGCCTTTCTGTAGCCGCCAGGTTCCGTACACGTCGTCGTTCTGGCGGTGCAGGATGCAGCGGTGCCGGTGCAGTTCGGCGGGCGTTTGCGGTTCGCCGGCTTTTTTCAGATACGCCGGCGACGCGCACAAATACCGCTTGTTCGACATCAGCTTGCGCGCGGTCAGGCGCGTATCCGGCAGTTCGCCGAAGCGGATCGCCAGATCGTAGGCTTCCTCCACCAGACTGATAGGGCGGTCGGTCAGGTGTAGTTCGACCTCCACCTCGGGATACGCGTGCGCGAAGCGCGAGACAATCGGCGCGATCCGCGTGCGGCCGAATCCCGGCGTGGCGTTGACGCGCAGCAGTCCCTTGGGCGCCGCGCGGCCGCTGGAAATGGACTCCTCCATCTCGCGTATCTGGTGCAGGATCCGCGTCGACTGCGCCAGGTACGTCTCCCCCTCCTGGGTCAGGCTGATGCGCCGCGTGGTGCGGTTGACCAGACGCACGCCGAGCTTTTGCTCCATCAGGCTCAAACGCTTGGTGATGGCCGGCGGTGTGACGCCCAGCTCGCGGGCGGTGGCCGACATGCTGCCCAATTTCGCCAGCAGCACGAAAAACGCCAGGTCGGGCGCGGTTTCAATTTTCATTTAAAGTGAATAAAGGTTTTAATTTAAGTGAATTTTAGCAGTTAAATTCAAGAGTAAGCTGGCGTCATTGGCTGAGCACAGCGCCCCACACCCAGGAGACTTACCATGAAAATTGTTGAAATCCGCGAAAAAACCGTCCCGATCAGCTCCCCGATCCGCAATGCCTACATCGACTTCAGCAAGATGACTTTGAGCCTGGTGGCGGTGGTGACCGACGTCATCCGCGACGGCAAGCCGGTGATTGGCTACGGCTTCAACTCCAACGGCCGTTACGGCCAAGGCAAGCTGATGCGCGAACGCTTCATCCCGCGCATCCTCGAGGCCGATCCGCAGAGCCTGGTCGACGACAGCGGCAACAATCTGGACCCGCACAAGATCTGGAACTGCATGTTCACCAACGAAAAGCCGGGCGGGCACGGCGAGCGTTCGGTGGCGATCGGCACCATCGATATGGCGGTGTGGGACGCGGTCGCCAAGATCGAAGGCAAGCCGCTGTTCCAGCTGCTGGCCGACCGTTACGGCGACGGCAAGGCCGACCGCAACATCTTCGTCTACGCCGCCGGCGGCTATTACTATCCCGGCCAGGACCACAACAAGCTCAAGGACGAGATGCGCAGCTACATCGACCGTGGCTACACCGTGGTCAAGAAGAAGATCGGCGGCGCCTCGCTGGACGAGGACCTGCGCCGCATCGACTCGGTGCTGAGCGTGCTGCAGGACGGCCAGAAACTGGCGGTCGACGCAAACGGCCGCTTCGACCTCGACACCGCGATCCGGTACGCCAAGGCGCTGTCGCAGTACGACCTGTTCTGGTACGAGGAGCCGGGCGATCCGCTCGACTTCGAACTGCAGGCGACCTTGCGCAACTACTACAAGAATCCGATGGCGACGGGCGAAGACCTGTTCTCGATGCAGGACGCGCGCAACCTGATCCGCTACGGCGGCATGCGCGCCGACCGCGACTGGCTGCAGTTCGACTGTGCGCTCAGCTACGGCCTGGTCGAATACCTGCGCACGCTCGACATGCTGCGCGAGCACGGCTGGTCGGCCAAGCGCTGCATCCCGCACGGCGGCCACCAGATGTCGCTGAACATCGCCGCCGGCCTGGGCCTGGGCGGCAACGAGTCCTACCCCGACCTGTTCCAGCCTTACGGCGGCTTCCCCGACGGCGTCAAGGTCGAGAACGGCCACATCATGCTGCCGGAACTGCCCGGCATCGGCTTCGAAGGCAAGGCCGATCTGTACCGCGAGATGGTCAAGCTGGCCGAGTAAACTCCGGGGTCAAGTCCTAATGCCGCTAAGTTAAGGCGATTTTCGTAGGGCGGATTAGGCGGAACGCCGTAATCCGCCATGAGCCGCCGACGGCGCTTGGCGGATTACGCTGCGCTAATCCGCCCTACGTGATTTAGATGAACGCCTAACTTGGCGGCATTAGGGTCAGGGTGGCTTCGAGGCCGCCGTCCGGATGGTTGCGCAGCGTTAGCGTGGCGCCGATCGCTTGCGCCAGTTGACGGGCGATCGCCAAGCCGAGGCCAGTACCGCCGGTGTCGCGGTTGCGCGAGGCTTCGAGACGGTAGAACGGCTGCATGACGTTGTCCAATTCATCGTCGGGGATTCCGCCACCATGATCGCGCACGCGGATCGTCACCCGTTCATCGGTGCTGTCGACATGCAGATCCGCCGATCCCGCGTATTTCAGCGCGTTGTCGATCAAATTGCCCAGCACCCGGCGCAGCGCGTGCGGGCGGGTGACCAGCGGCGCACCGGCCTTGCCTTCCAATTTGACTGGATGTCCACCATCCAGATAGTCGCCGACGAGACTACCCAGCAGGGAGTCCAGATCGACCCGGCACGCAGCCTCCGACGTGCCGTGCAGCGTGCGCGCATAGGCCACGCCGTCGCGCACCAGCATCTCCATCTCGACCAGGTCGCGGTTCATCTTCTCGCGCTGGATCTCGTCATCCATCATGTCGGCCCGCATGCGCATGCGGGTGATCGGTGTTTGCAGGTCGTGCGAGATCGCCGCCAGGATCTGCGTGCGCTCGTCTAGGTGGGCACCGATGCGTTCCTGCATGGCGTTGAAGGCGCGCGCCGCACGCGCCACCTCCAGCGGTCCATCTTCGGCGACCGGAGCGGCTTTGAGGTCGGGGCCCAGCCGGTCGGCGGCGTCGGCCAGTTGCGCCAGCGGGCGGGTGGCCAGCCGCACGCCGTACCACGTGACCACCGCCAGCAACGCGAGCTGCAACAGCAGCACCGCCGGCAGCCACGCCGGAATCGGCAGGCCGGTAGGCCGCATGTCGATGACCAGCGTGGCGCCGTCGCCGAGCGTGACGCGCGCCTGGACGCGGTTGGGGTGTCCCGGCACCGCGCTGGCGGTGACCGGGTACTGTTTGCCGATGGATTTGACGAACGATTCGGCGGCCCGCTTCGACAGATCGCTGTCTGGCGCGTGGCCGGTGTCGCCCGGCCCCAGCGAAAATCGATAGCTGCGGCGTTCCAGTCGTGGCAACCATTCGGCCCGTTCGCTGGCGGGCAGGCGGTCCAGCAACGCCACCGAGCTGGCGACGTCCTGCTCCAGATAGCCGAGCATCAAACCGGTGGTCGCTTCGCGCCGCTCGCTGACGATCAGCCAATACGACATCGCGTGCGCCGCCGCCAGGCCGATGAACAGGATCAGCGTCAGACGCGTGAACAGCGTGCGTGGCCAGTGCAGCCTGGTCATGCCGTGCCTCCGAGATCGACCTCGGAGGAGAACACATAGCCTTCGCTGCGCAAGGTTTTGATGTAACGGGGCTCGCGCGCGTCGTCCAGCAGGCGCTGGCGCAGGCGGCTCACCAGCAGGTCGATCGAACGGTCGAAGCTGTCGGCGTCGCGCCCTTGCGTGAGGTTGAGCAGCTGGTCGCGCGTCAGCACCCGGCGCGGATGGTCGAGGAACACGCGCAGCAACCGGTATTCGGCGCCGCTTAGCGAGACCACCGTGCCGGCGCGGTCCAGCAGGTGGCGGCCCACGGTGTCGAGCTTCCAGTCGCCGAAGGTGATGAACTGCCCCGGCTCGTCGACCTGCATATTCGGCGGCAGCATGCGCGCGCGGCGCAGCACAGAGCGGATGCGGGCGAACAGTTCCCGCACGGCGAAAGGCTTGGTCAGGTAATCGTCGGCGCCCATTTCCAGTCCGACGATGCGGTCGGTCTCCTCGCCGCGCGCGGTCAGCATCAGCACGGGCAGGGCGCGCCATTTGCTGGCGCGCAGTTCGCGGCACAGGGTCAGGCCGTCCTCGCCGGGCAGCATGAGGTCCAGCACCAACAGATCGAAGTTGTGTTGTTCCAGCAGCGCGCGCATCTGGCGGCCATTCGCCGCCACCGTGGCGCGCATGCCGTTCTTTTCCAGATAAGCGGCCAGCAGCTCGCGGATTTCGCGGTCGTCGTCGACGATGAGAATGTGGTCTGTATTTTCCATGGACGCATCTTAACCTGTGAAAAAGGGCGCCATCGCCCGCTTTGTATCCCAGTGTATCCGGATCGACCCTGTACACACAACATTGCAAAAGCCGGGGTTTTGGACACAGCCGATACACACCGCACCGGTTAAATGGAGCCTTCCAAAACAGGAGGACAAGCCATGAACAATCTCATCGAACTGCCGCTGGCGACGCTCGCCGGCGTGCTGACCATCGCCTCTCCCTGCGTGCTGCCTATCCTGCCCATCGTCTTAGGTAGCACTTTGCAGCGCACAAACCGCAGCCGGCCGCTGTTCATCGTGGCGGGCTTCGTGCTCACCTTCGCCGCGCTCGGCATGTTGCTGGCGAGCGCCTCGCAGCACGTCGTCGTCGCCCACGAGACGCTGCGCCTGGCCGGCATCGCCATGCTGATGTCGACCGGCTTGCTGATGTTGCGGCGCCAGCCGTACGAATGGCTGATGGCCCGCATGGGCGGTTTCCTGAACCGCGTCGGCCCTTCGGCGGACGGCGGCAGCGGCAACGCCGGCGGCTTCGTGCTTGGCATGTCCCTCGGCGCCGTGTGGACGCCGTGCGCCGGCCCGGTGCTGGCGTCGATCCTGGTGCTGGTCGCCAAGGCGCAGGACATCGGCTGGTCGGCCACGCTGCTGGTGATGTACGCCCTCGGCGCCGGCATACCGATGCTGGTGATCGCCTACGGCGGCCAGTTCATGGCGACGCGGGTGCGGGTGCTGGCGCGCCACTCCCACCGCCTGATCCAGATCTTCGGTGTGCTGATCCTGCTGACCGGACTCGCCATCTACTTCCAGTACGACGTCGTGATCTACGCGGCCCTTGCCGACTTTTTCCCTCCCCTGAAAGGATATTGAACATGAAATCCGTATTCCATACCACGCTGGCCGCTCTCGTCTTGTCGAGCGCCACCTTCGCCGCCGCCACAGCGGCGCCGGCGCCCACGACGGCGCCGGAATTCACCGGCATCCAGCAATGGCTCAATAGCGAGCCGCTGACCATAGGCCAGTTGCGCGGCAAGGTGGTGCTGGTCGACTTCTGGACCTACACCTGCATCAACTGCATCCGCACGCTGCCCTACGTGAAGGGCTGGCACGAGAAGTACAAGGACCAGGGACTGGTGGTGGTGGGCGTGCACACCCCGGAATATCCGTTCGAGCGCTCGACCGATAACGTGAAGACCGCGATCAAGCGCTTCGGCATCACGTATCCGGTCGCGCAGGACAACCAATACGCCACCTGGAGCGCCTACAACAATCAGTATTGGCCCGCCGTCTACCTGATCGACAAGCAGGGCAAGGTGGTGTACCAGCACTTCGGCGAGGGCGCGTACGCGGCGACCGAGGCGAAGATCCGCACGCTGCTGGCCGAACCGGCGGTCGTGTCCCGGTAATCCGTTTTCATACTATCGAAAGGAATCATCATGACTGAGCTGACCAACATGAAACGCCGTAGCTTTCTGAATACTGCCGCGCTGGGACTGGCCGCGAGCCAGATCGGGCATGCGGGGCGCGCTTTTGCCGCCACGGTAACGCCGGCGAACGCTTTCCCCGCGATCCGGCAGATCAACGCCGGCCTGCTCGACGTCGGGTATGTCGACATGGGTCCGTCGGACGGCATGCCCATTCTGCTGCTGCACGGCTGGCCCTATGACATCCATGCCTTCGTCGATGTGGCGCCGGTCCTGGTCGCGGCGGGATACCGCGTCATCATTCCGCATCTGCGCGGCTATGGGAGCACGCGCTTCCTGTCGGCGAACACGCTGCGCAACGGCCAGCAGGCGACCTTCACCGCCGATGCCGTCGCTTTCATGGACGCGCTGAAGATCGGCAAGGCCATCGTCGCCGGTTTCGACTGGGGCGCCAGGATCGCCGGCACGCTGGCGGCGCTGTGGCCGCAACGGTTCACCGCGCTGGTGTCGGTCAGCGGCTACCTGATCGGCAGCCAGGAGGCGAACCGGGCGCCGCTGTCGCCCAAGGCCGAGCTGCAATGGTGGTATCAATATTATTTCGCCACCGAGCGCGGGGAACTGGGCTACCGCGCCAACACCCACGCGTTCGCGCGCCTGATCTGGGAGCTCGCCTCGCCGCAGTGGAAATTCGACGACGCCACGTTCGCTCGCTCCGCCGCGTCGCTCGACAACCCGGACCATGTCGCCATCTCGATCAGCAACTACCGCTGGCGTTTGGGACTGGCGCCGAGCGAGGCGCGATATGACGATCTGGAGCGGCAACTGGCGCGCTTTCCCGACATCGGCGTGCCCACGATCACGATGGAAGGCGACGCCAACGGCGCCCCGCATCCCGATCCCAAGAACTACGCCAAGAAATTCACGGGCAAGTACGAACACAGGTTGCTGACCGGCGGCATTGGCCACAACCTGCCGCAGGAAGCGCCACAGGCCTTTGCCCAGGCCATTCTCGATGTGGCGAAATTAAACTGAGCCGCACGCACCTTCACTTACTTATCAAGGAAACGATCATGAACCACCCTGAAAAAACGCTGTACACCGGCAGCACCCACACCACCTCGGGCGGCCGCGACGGCACCGCGCGCAGCACGGACGGCCGCCTCGACATCAAGCTGTCTTCGCCGGGCTCGCAGGGCATGGGCACCAATCCCGAGCAATTGCTGGCGGCGGGCTGGTCCGCCTGCTTCATCGGCGCGATGGGGCTGGCGGCCGGCACGCTGAAGGTGCAACTGCCGGCGGAGTTGTCGGTCGACACCGAGATCGACCTGTGCCATGGAGAAGGTGGTTACTTTTTGCGGGCGCGGTTGCACATCAACATGCCTGGCGTGGAGCGTGACCGCGCACAGGCCGTGATCGAGGCGGCGCATCAGACCTGCCCATACTCGAAGGCGACGCGCGGGAACATCGACGTCGCGTTCGAGCTGACCGTTTAGGTGGCGGGTGGCTGGGGTCGCCGGGCCGGTGCTGTACGTCCTATGGAAGGCGTATTTCAAGCGATGGAACTTTTACCAACAGGCCCAATGGCTCCATTCCTGAATCTAATCTATTCGGATGAACGCAGCAAGGAGGCCTTCGCTTGTTTGTCGGCCTTTCGGCGCGCAGGGGCATTGCACGCTACAGCTGGGAGTATGGCGTCGAGCCCGCGCTGATATTGTTCGATGCGAAGATCACTCCGATTCCCTGCAAAAGAGATTGGTCGGGGTGAGAGGATTCGAACCTCCGGCCTCTGCGTCCCGAACGCAGCGCTCTACCGGGCTGAGCCACACCCCGACTGCAAATCGTGATTCCTGTACCTACCAAAGCCTTTTAAAAACAATGACTTGGTGACCGCTTCGCTTTCCTGCGCATAATTGCGCGAAGCCGCAACCAAGAGCTCTTTGGTATGCATTGGTATTCATTTTAACGAAGGCGAAGACGGATTACAAACGGAAAAGCCGCCCCATTGGGGCGGCTCGTCTATGCATGTTCAGTGCGCGCGATGGTCTATCTTACTGACCTCTGCGAGTTGCTACACGTCGCCATTTACCCAGAGCTTGCCTGCCTCTTCATAGGCCTCGTCTAGCCACCCGAGCAGCTTATCGTAGAGGTCAACCTCTTCGTCGTAGAGATTGAGTTCCTCAATATCTACACGCGCGCTTGAAGTGTGGATGCTGAGTTCTGCGGTCGAGCCCTGTGTTGACGCTTTCTCGTCGAAGAGCTCCACGACCAGATGTGGCAGCCGCTCGTCTCCATCGAACGATTGAAGCATGTAGTCTTTGGAGGCCTTCCAGCCGAGCGCAATGTCAGTAGTAATCATGTGTTTTCCTTTAAATTTGAGGTCGAGTTCTGAAATGAACTCTGATGTTGAAATGAGTGTAGCTAGGCCACTTAAACGGCAGAGTGGCCTTTGGAAATGGGGAGTTACGCTAGCGCCGGTCCGCAACTACATGGCTCGGTAAACGTGCCAGAGGCGGAGACCGCCTATATGTCACTGGGAACTAGATGCGCGCTAGCGCAGCTGCTTTGGCTCGCATGCGTACGAGTGAGGCGCTTGTCGAGTTCGTCGTGCGTCGACCTGGGTTCGCGCCGAAAGCCGTCTCAGGAAGAGAAGTTTTTTTCAGTGGTAGCTCCGCGTCCTCGGGCGACGTCGCGCGGAGGGTGGCGTCGAGCCACTTGTAAAAGATTTCTGGGTGCCACAGTACTCGTCGGCCGATACTCACCGGCCTTGGCAACTCGCCTAAGCTAACGAAAATTTCGACTTGTCGGACGGAGCAGCCGATGGCTTCTGCGACGTCCTGTTTGCTCAATGGTTTAAACGGTGTGATGTTTTGGGTCATATTGTTCGCTGAAGTGGATTGTAGGTTTGGTTCGCATTGGGATTCCTTTCCGAACGTGGATGAATGTGAGATAGCCCGAGGGCTTGTTTGTTAGCGCTAGAGTTCAGCGCTGAAATTCATAGGGTCGCGACGGTGTGTCGAGGCACGTAGCGTGACCTGAAAGCCGCAGGCGATTTCAGCGCTGAAATCTTTGATAGCTGTGAGTCGGCCTTAGCTCGTCCGCATGGTAGAAGCGGTCAAACGGAGATTCCTTCACGCGGATGATAGAGCTGTCGGCGCCGGGGCCCCTGCGAATTACTTCGTCTAGAACCTTATCGGTGCAAGGCAAAATTTCTACTCTCTCGAAGCTGCCGTCCTTCATGCGGTCGGGCCAACCAAACCAATAATTTTCTTCTTGAGGTTCTATCGGGTGGAAGGCCCAGATTGGACCAGCGGCACCGACTGCAATGCAAGCTCCATTAAGTTGTGGTCTGGTTTGCACGTAGTGTTCGTATAGGCTTGTGAGCGTTTCGTAGTCCGAGAGCGCGTTATATGCAGCCGCCCTTTCTTGCGTGTCGGCGAGGCTTTGATTAACTTCTCGCCAAACCTCTATGGAGAAAGTCTCCTCAGATAGGAATGGAGCCTCGAGCGTGAGGCATTGGAGGCGGTCGCCGTAGTCATGGCCAAACACTAAGTGCCATAAAATTTCGTACTCTATTTTCATTGAAGTCCTTCGAGTGTGCATGTTGAATTGTTAGAGCGTTATCAGTAATGGTCACTCGTTCGGGTGGGAGGGCACAGGCTGAAATTCCAAACGGTTTGTTCGATTTCAGCGCTAAAATTTCCCCCCCCAGTTGAGTTGCCCGGGTGGAGTTGAGTAAGACGTTCTGAGACACATTGCAGCACCGTCATCCCAAGCTAAGGCCAATTTACAATCGTCATTTCAGCGCTGAAATCGTACGGAGCACGCAAACGCGGGCTCCGGGCATATCTGGCGGTGTACGTGTGTCGGTGTGACGTGGCGTCTACTGGTGCAATCCTGGAACAGCGGACGCATCCATTTCCGTTGTAAGCTGGGAAGTGAACTGCGCGCTCGGATTTCAGCGCTGAAATGTCCTGGGTTTTGTGTCCCAGTGTCTGGTCGACTAAGTCGAGTGAGGTGGGACTGAATCCCGACTAAAGAGCGGTTGAAGGTGTTCTTGGCTGATGAATCGCCAGGGCTGAAAATCGCTGCCGCAAAGCTCGAGTCAAAGGTCGACATTGCTAGCCGCTCGCATATGTGCGCTATTTCATGGCATCGACTGCTACTTTCGCGTTTTGCTCTGACATTGGGCTTTCAGGACGGCGGCAATTTCAGCGCTGAAATTATCCTTTGCTTTGACGGTGTTTTCTCCGAGCCGCCGCAGCTCTACCCCGGACCGTGTGTGACTTGCAGTCCGTGCACCCGCAGGCGGCGAGAACGCAGTCGCTGTTCGCCCTCCGAACATGATTGCTGCTTCAATCAAATAACGGGGAAGTAGACGGTCTTTGCAAAGTGCCTCGCTGCCTCCTGCGAGCTAGCAGATGAGGAGGTTTTCGATGGCGCCACCAGCTCAGGGGGCAACAGGCTGCGGACGAAATGGAATTGTGGGTCGTTTTCCCCGTCTTCAAAGTGTCCTAGCAAGACCAGTGCGCTGCCGACGCCGCCGAAGAATACTCGCTCTTCTGGTGCATATCCGATACTGTGCCCGAAAAAGGTTCCCTGTTCATCCAGCCCGAGGGTGAACGAGTTTCCTTCAGACCTTATCGGAGACGCCTCCAAAGCACGCAACGCGCAGCCCAATTGGTAACCGCTCGAGGTGGCAAATATCTCTTCGTCGTCGTTGTACAGGCGCGCTACCAGAGCGCGAGAGGAGTTGCGGGACATACTCAGTTTGATGTGATTTACGTTCATATTGTTCCTTTGGTTGTTCTAATTTTTTAGTTAATTGTGTGCCAAGTGCATCGGCTAAAACGGCGGATGCAGAGGAATTAATAGGCTTGGGGTGGTGGTGCTGGCCCGTACTGGATGCGCTGACGAGCACGGCAAGTGAGCGCCGTCTACGCAGTCCGGTCAAGGTGACAACCAGCGTAAGACGGTCAAGCGGCGGTTCTAGTTAGGGATTTCAGCGCTGAAATTGTACGGCGCTTGAAGTAAATGGTTCTGCAAGGGGGCGCTCTTGTTGATTTGGAGCGATACGTAGCGTCGCATGGTACCGCTAATATTTCGACGAAAAGGTGGGCGCATTGCAACTCAACTGCTGTCGCAGAGCGGACGCGTCGAGTGGGAACGGCGACATTTCAGCGCTGAAATCGCAATCGTTCCTTCGCGAATCTAAGCTTGGCCTGTTTCCTGAGCGTGGTCCAGGAACGTTGACGCTGCCTCTGCGCCAGTGACGCAGTACCCGTCATCCATGCATCCCGTGATTTCCCCGAGGGCCAGAGCCCATCGGTCGTGGAATCGTTCCATGTCGCCCATCTCAAGATTTTCCAAGAATTCGTGGAATGCTTTTTTAGAGGAGAACACAGTTTTGACCCAAGTGTCGCTATCAATGCAACCTGCCTCGGCGGCTGCGCTCAGCGCGTCGAGCACCTCCCAGTGCTGATATACGCCTTTGAATTTGATGAATTTTTTCGTCGTTTCGTCGAAGCCCATGCCTCGGACCAGTGGAGTCAGGGCACGCAGTTTTGGGGTGTAAGGGGTGATGGTTGGCATATTGATTCCTTAGATGAATGTAGGTAATTGTTGTGCCCGCGCTCGTTCGCAGGGCGTGTTTTTTCCTGGCGGGCACGCCGCCAGGTTGCGATAGTTAAGCGCCTGTTTTGGCGTTACGCCGTCGGTAAAGCATCAAATTGTTAAAGAGCGAAAAATCTAATTGGGATTCGAATACAGCGGGCGCAACTTGGCTGCTGTTTCTAAAATTTAGGTGCTCAGGGCAAGCCTGGCTATGTGATGTGGTCAGCGCGCAGCTGATTTATGAATCATGCCGTATGGCAATTTAATTGTCAAGGGGCATGAAAGAATTTTCCGGTGTGAACCCACCGCGTCCACCATGGCTGCTGTGTCGAAGCAGGAGAGCGGCACAAAGTCCCCTTAGGGTTGCGAAGCAAGGGTTACATCGGCCAGGATGGGAAATTCACCATTATTCTTATAATGGTGAATACGGCGACGCGTAACAGTTGCGTTTCGACATCTAAAGATTCCATTGTGACGTGCACTAAGTTTTCCCTTTATCGCAGTTCCAGATAAGTGACCCCTAGCTTTTATCCCGAGATGTACGCGTGCTGACTGGTGAGCTGACCAGGGCGCCGTGCATTTGAACAACGAGCGCGCAATGGTGTGAGGTAAACCTTGCGACCTGCTGTCAATGAGCTTCGAGAACGTCGGCACGCCTCGCTTGTAGCCATGCGCGAAGCTCGCCGGTATAGATTGCCCACTGGTCCGATAACGCGGCTGTGGCTACGATTTTTGCATTTCCGGCTTGTTCCCCCATGTCCAAGATTTCGATGACTTGGTGAGTAAAACTGTGGTTGTCCGCGACTGCAACGATTCCGCGCGAAATTAGAATTATCTCCCTGGCAGTTTCGTTCTGTTCCGGGTTCAGCCCAATAATCATGCGGTGCAAGCAGACCTCCGGACTCGCAAAGTCAGCGGCAGTAAATTTCGCTATTGCAGCGGATATTACGTGCTTGCGAACAACCGTGGCAGGTTCTGTCCCTGTCAATACGGCATCAAGGCGGGCCTTGCGTTCCTCCTCTGAAACGTAGACATCGCCGTCTTGAAGAAATAGCGTGTTAGGAAATTCGTTCATTCCAGTGAGTGATAAGCCAGCGGCTACAGTGAAGAGATTTATGGCAGCCCCATAGGTGGTAACGGAGGTGTGCCGCTTCATCCCTAAGGCGGACAGTTCGTATTCCACGATTGCGGTTGCGACGGGGTCCTCCACGAAAATCTCCAGCGGGCGTAATTGATGACCGGTTAAACGACGTAGCGCGTCTGGCTTCGTGTCGCTGAAGCAGAGTGTCCGGTGCGGAGCTTGGAAGAGATGTTTTATGCTGACCCGGTCATTCATCTCTAACACCACTTCGCGATGGGTGGTAAAAATAATCTGTAATGACTTGTCTGCGGCGCGGACTGCAAGGATAGCGATTAGATTTTTCAATGCCTCGGTGTGTAGCAGCAGGTCGATTTCGTCGATTAGAACCAAGCCGTATCTTGGCGAACCGAAAACTTGGGTCAGCAAATTGAGTACTCGCTGTTCGCCAGCGCCCATGCTGAGAGAGGAGTATCGGGTGCCTCCATGCGCCAGCCCGTTGTACCTTTTCCGCCCGGCTTGATGAGTGTTTAATTCGTCGTAACTTCTGTTGAAAATGGTGCTCATGTGGCGGCGAATAACTATTGATGCGTCGTCAGCGTGATGGTTGGTGTTGTATCGAATTATTGACGTGTAACGCTCTTCTTCAATTTTCGGCACGCAGGATGCTATTCCAATCAGCGCGACATGGCGTTGCGGGCGTCGCTCGTACTTTGGAGCCCATCTGTCACCGTCTTTTCGATAGCGCTGCGTGTGAGTTGCAAGTTCGGCGTCGCGGTAAGAATGCTCCAAGCTGAACTCGCTACCGGCCCAGTTAGCATCAGTATTTGCTGTGAACCAATGTGTGAACTTGTGATTGGGTTGCGTGCCGCCGTCAAGCGGCCGGTAGCTGCATGCCAAGGCATGGAGAATTGTAGATTTGCCGCATCCATTGGGGCCCAAGATGGCCGTCAACGGTTTCTCGTCGAAGCGAATTTCATCAAGCTCAACCAAGTTCTTAAGCTTCTTTATTTTCGCAAAATGAAGTTTCTGCTGGGTCTGAGGCATATATTTCCTGGAATCTTTGTCTATCCTGCTGGTATTTGTAAGGGGGCCGGAAGGGAATGAAGTTCACTTTTTTCTGTAGTGCTTCGAGCGTCGCCGCCTCGGCTCATAGGAGTAACCCTAGAACCTCCATATTCGCCTGGTTCGTTTTTACTTGATGACCTAATGCCGGTCACACGGTTGATATTCGGCAAATCGTCCGCTGTACTGTAGTGCGGACGCGGTCACCGCTTTGAATTTTTCTGTTCCAGCTTTTTCAATGATATCTTAAGCTATGCGATAGGCCCTCATCAGCTCGGTCTTCAGGCTACTAGGGCGCCAAATTCGGCCACAATTCCTGCCGTGCTTTTCCGCAGCGGTAATTGGGAAAAAACCACATCGCTCATTTTGTTTTGCTCGTCTTGTTTTGCACTATGTTCGTAATCGCGCTGCTAGCATCAACGAATCCGAGGGTTGCAAGCGCGCGTAAAGAATCTTCATCGGTACGCTTAGGTATGGCGAGTAAGAGAAGGTCTCTGGCACGGGTCAACGCGACATATCCAATCCTACCTTCCTCATCTACTGGGCCGGAAATAACGCCAGCGAGGCTTTCCCCCGTTGTCACATATAGAATGGCAGCGATGCCTTCACCTTTTGCCTTGTGTACGGTTGAGACGCGTATTGTGTCGTCAGATTCCATAATGCGCCCTTGGTACAATGGTGCTTTCCCGAGGTCTCGCTTTGTGAGGTTGTTTACCCAGCTTTTAGGACAGGTGAGACCACATTCATTTTCAATTTTAGGTATGACGATAATGAGTCGCTCTTTCAGCGTCGAATGCCATCGGTCGGCTGGCGTATTCGCGTCTGGAACGCCTGCCGCGCTATCCTTCAGAAATTTCCAAATGTGGCCTCTGAGCGCACGTGATAGTTGGCTTCGTTCGCCGCTCAAAATGTTGGTTCGTAGACCAATATCGTCCAGATTAAACAAACGTAAGAAGGCGTCTACGGAGCGGTTAAACGCTTTTGAGATATCGCCTCTGACGTCTCTGGCAACGGCAGCTTCAGCAAAAAGTTTGGTGGCGCCAGCTCCGAAGCTCTCCTTGCCTCCCCCAATTTTTAATGCCAGTGATTTGCCACGGGTGAGAATCGCCGCTTCGTTTAACCTGTAGTCATTGTTACGAAGAACTTGAAGAAATGTGCCAATCAATTCGGGCAGCTTTTTTGTGTCGTATTTTAAATAGAACGCACCATGCCGCCTGATTGGTGGAACACGAATATGGGTTGAGCTTCTACCGCTCACTTTGTTTGCCAAGTCCACAATTTCCTTCACTGAGCGTCTGTTCTCAGTGAGCGTTAGGTCAAATTGCTGGCCGGGAATTGCGAAGTTGCTCAAGAAGCTTCCGTCTGAGTCGGCAAACTCGAAGATTGCTTGGTGTGGGTCGCCGACCAGTGTAAGTACACTGCCCGCTCTCTGTAGCAATAACAGCGCTTTGCCATGAAGTGAGCCAATGTCTTGCGCTTCATCTACCAGAATGTGAGCAAACTTTTTCGCTAAAATTGGCGATAAACCTTTGGTCCTCTGAAGAGTTAGGACTGCCCAGAGCCGTCCCAACGCGTGACTGTAAGCTCCAGTGGCTGCAAGAGACAATGCGGCTTTTTTACATCCATCGAACGGAAATTTTTTAAGGGTTTGAGGATTAACGAAATGTAGCTCTCCACCTGAAAGAAGGCGAACGTCAAGGTCAACAATTCGCATTCGACGGTCCCCATCCACAACTTGGAATGTAGAATTGCGAAGAAAAAGTTCTCGACCGTGGACTAGAAATGGGCGCACTTTGCATCCCATAACGTGATGCGCGTGCGGGGCCAAAACATATGTAGTTAGAAAAGAATCGACTGTGCAAATCAACACGCGTTTCGATAAATTTTTATAAGCTTTAGCAGCCTCTTCGTATTCTTCTCTAAAAGTGTCGACGGCCGTATTCGAATACGAAAGTAGAACGGCGTAGGACCTAGACTCTGCCATTCGCTGGCGCACCTCGAGTAGGCGTCGGACTGCGGTCGCTGTCTTCCCGCTACCGGCGCAGGCGACGACCTTCATCGGAACAAGCTCAGCCTCCAATACCAGTTTTTGTTCCTCTGTACGCGCGTACTCCACATCTACGCCCTAGTGATGAATTCGAGGGCTGCGAGCAAATACGGCGGAATCTTGAATTGAGTCTTCTGCTTGCCCACTAAGCCAGCAAGAGACTGAGCGTACTTTCCTTTCAGCACATTCGTTCCCTTCTCTCGCTGGAACATACCATTGAACAAGATTCTCGCTTTGTCACGAGGGTCCGCTTTTTTCAGTTCATCTTCCAGATTGCTCGCGATAGTTGGGTGGAGTTCCTTTAGTGCCGCAAGCATTAACGCATGGTTTTCCGTGTGCAGCGCCAAGTCGTATTCTAAGGTTTTTGCGGCAATGAATATCCCGACCGACTCAGACTTATGAGCCTCTAGAGTCTGTGCTGCACTCGACATTTTTGGCAGTTCGTCGAGTTCTGGATAGCAATCAGACGCTGGGTCTCCATCAGTTATTAGCGCCACTTTAATGTTGAGTGCATTTTCACCGAAAAGCGGTAAAAAGCAGTCAAAGTTCAAGCCCTCGGTACTCAACAAACTTACGGAGCGCTTCCTAAGGTCAAAGCCCGCGCAACGTGCCAAGGCATGGAACAGAAATAATTCAGCTGTGCCTTCAACCAAGACGACCCTTCGAGCAAAAAAGAGCTCTGCGCGAGTTACGTCTAAATAGCGCTGAAGTTTGCTTTTCTTTGCTAAAGGAGAGAACTGAATCTTTCGAGGACTGAAGGCGCGTACGCCTTCTGTGCCCCGGTGAATACAGCAGAGAGTGTCTAGGTTTGCGATGCTCGCAAAGTTTGGCGAATGGCTAGTTACGAAGATTTGAACTGCTGCAACACAAGTGGAGACAGAAGCGTCGGAGTCAGAATCAACAGGTAGCTCGAGTCCGACTATGTCGGAGGCCTCGCTTTGTATAATTGAGTGAGGGTTAACTTTTTCCTTTTCCTGAAGAAACTGGAGTAGCACAGCTTGAAGTTGAGGATGAAGGTGTGCTTCCGGTTCCTCAATGATGAGTGCTCGATAAAGTGCATCTGGATTGGTTTCCAATTCACTCAGCACCACGGCCATGTAAATCAAATTATTGAAACCGAGTCCGTTCTGTTCGACATCGAATTCGTCAACGTTGAGCTTAAGTCGTGCGGCGATTCGTTGAAAATCCGGCGCGGTCAATCCAACAGACAAACTTTGGCTCAGTTCTTCGCCCAGCATTGTTTTGTGTTGAGCCGTAATCGCCTTGCTAGTTTTTGTAACCGGGCCCTTAGCTTCGAGTTCCTGTTCAAAACTGCGAACCAAATTGACGATTTCTTCCTTTTCTGACGGCGTCGAAAGACGCGCAAGCAATCGCGCAATTTGACTGCTTCGGCTCGGCCGTAAGCCAGAAGCCGGGTCACGCAGTGGCTGAAGATAAATTGCTCTCAAGTCCTCCAGCAGCTCGGGGCTGACAGAATTTTCTTCATGAGCACCGCACCAGCGTTTCGGACGTAGGCGACCGGAGGCCGACGTCGAATACCTGATACCGAAATGAGCTTCGTATTTGCCCTCGACCTCGGACGGCTTTAGCGCAGTAACGAAGTCCGCTTCGTCTTCTGGCGACAGTCCTTTAAACACATATGAAAAGACGATTTCGTTGGAGCGATTCCCATCTCCGCTAACATGTAAGTCAGTTTCGTCAAGCCTTAGGTTACCCTCTTCCGTCGCAGTCAACAAAGCGCGCAGACCATCAACCACTGCGGTCTTGCCAGCGTTATTTTCACCCACGATAATGTTCAATCCTGGCTGAAAAGATAACTTTAAATGACGGACCTTTCGAAAGCCCGAAATTGTTAGGTCAGCTAGATACATCTCTGCGTCTCCTCGCACCGAATTTGGTGCCAGTGCTGAGGATACTTTCAAACCATGCTTGTTATCAAGAAGGAATTGTGTAATTTGAAATTTCTTGCTGGAATACATGGTGTTCGTTGCGCGATTCAGGCAGGAGGAGAAGGGGACAGCCTCCATCGCGTGTCCTTAGGGCCCACATTTCCACCCAGAACACAATTGCCGTCATAATGTGCTTTTTGCCAAATAGCCAGACTTCCTGATGCTCGACGATATCAAAAAAACACTTTGGGCCACCGCTGACAAGCTGCGTGCCAACATGGACGCTGCCGAATACAAGCACCTCGTGCTCGGCCTTATTTTCGTGAAATACATTTCTGACACTTTTGACGCCCGGCGAGTCGAACTTGCCAAGCGGTTTGCCGACGAGTCGGACGAGTACTTCTTGCATGATTCTGACGCCGAATTGGTTGCGGACGAGTTAGAAGACCGCGACTACTATAAAGCCACGAACGTGTTCTGGGTGCCAGAGTCGGCTCGTTGGGAGGCATTGCGTGGTGCCGCGAAACAAGTCGATATTGGCAAGAGTATCGATGATGCGCTGACCCAGATTGAGCTGGAGAACCCCAAGCTAAAAGGCATTCTGGACAAGCGCTACGCCCGCGCGCAACTGCCTGACGGTAAGCTTGGCGAACTGGTTGACTTAGTCTCTACCATCGGCTTTGGCGACAATCCGAGCACAGCCCGCGATATCCTCGGCCAAGTCTACCAGTACTTCCTGGGTATGTTCGCCAGCGCCGAAGGCAAGCGCGGCGGCCAGTTCTACACTCCAGCCAGCATTGTCAAAACGCTGGTTGCCATTCTTAGCCCTCACAGCGGTCAGGTGTACGACCCATGCTGCGGGTCAGGCGGCATGTTCGTACAGTCCGAAAAATTCATTGAAGCCCACGGTGGCAAGCTGGGCGATGTTTCCATTTACGGGCAAGAGGCAAATCCGACCACTTGGCGCTTGGCTGCGATGAACCTCGCCATTCGCGGCATTGACTTCAATCTGGGCCGCGAGCCTGGTGACACCTTTACCCGCAATCAGCACCCAGACCTGCGTGCCGACTTCATTCTGGCCAACCCTCCCTTCAACATCAGCGACTGGTGGCACGGCAGCCTGACAGGTGACCCGCGCTGGGCTTACGGCGACCCACCGCAAGGCAACGCCAACTACGCTTGGTTGCAGCACATGCTGTACCACCTCAAGCCAAACGGTCGAGCCGGTATTGTGTTGGCCAATGGCTCCATGAGCTCCAGTCAAAACAATGAGGGCGTCATTCGCGCGGCAATGGTCGATGCTGACGTGGTGGAAGTGATGGTGGCGTTGCCGGGTCAGTTGTTCTTCAACACGCAGATTCCAGCTTGCCTTTGGTTCTTGGTCAAGCAGAAGACACACCGCAAGGGCGAGGTGCTGTTCATTGACGCTCGCAAGGTCGCCACCATGATTAGCCGTGTGCAGTCCGAGTTGACTGACGAGGTCATTGAAAGGATAGCGAGCGTCGTCGCCGCCTGGCGCGGTGAGCCGGATGCCTGCGAGTACCTTGATGTCGCGGGCTTCTGCCGTAGCGTCAAACTGTCCGAAATTGCCGCGCACGGCCATGTGCTCACGCCTGGACGATATGTGGGTGCGGAAGAGGTCGAGGACACCGATGAAGATTTTGCCACCAAGATGCAGAAGCTCAGTGAGAAATTAGGTGAACAAATGGCCGTCGGAGCGGAGCTTGACCAACTGATTCGCAAGAAGCTCGGAGGGTTAGGGTATGAGTTCTGAGTGGATTCGCACCACCATCGGTTCCCAATCAACGCTTCAGCGTGGTTTTGACATTACAAAGGCGGCTCAGCGAGAAGGTCCTATTCCGGTTATTTCTTCAGCCGGAATATCAAGCCGACATGATACGGCTATGGTCAAAGGTCCCGGTGTTGTCTTGGGGCGGAAAGGCGTTGTTGGGAGTGTCCATTTTGTTGAGGGGGATTATTGGCCGCACGATACAACGTTATGGGTGAAGGACTTTCATGGGAATAACGAGCTTTTTACCTATTATTTTTTCCGTGCACATGCCAGCATCCTAAGCTCGCTTGACGTCGGCTCTGCAAACCCTACCCTTAATCGAAATCACGTTCACCCTATCGAAGTATCATGGCCTGGAATTCAAGAACAAGAACAAATTGCTTCGTTCCTTGGGGTGCTCGACGACCGCATCAGCCTTCTGCGTGAAACCAACGCTACGCTTGAGGGAATCGCGCAGGCGCTGTTCAAGTCTTGGTTTGTCGACTTTGACCCTGTGCGCGCCAAGACACACGGCCGCATTCCTGAAGGCATGGATGAGGCCATGGCGTCGTTGTTTCCAGATGGCTTTGAGGAGTCGGAATTGGGGCTGGTGCCACGAGGGTGGTCGCTAGTTCCTCTGTATGACTTAGCAACATATATCAATGGAGCTGCATACAAGGCGTTTTCGCCAAACTTAGAGCGTCGGGGACTGCCAATCATAAAAATTGCTGAGCTTAAGGCTGGAGTTTCCTCCCAAACAGCTTATTCAGACGTAGTCATGCCCGAAAAGTATCGTATCAATACCGGGGACATATTGTTCTCATGGTCGGGCAACCCGGATACTTCAATTAACACATTCGTGTGGATTCACGGACAAGCGTGGCTGAATCAGCATATCTTCCGAGTACTGCCACGAGAGGAGCACGAGCGGTCTTTTTTGCTCAGGGCGCTTAAGCATTTACGGCCGGTCTTCGCTGAGTTAGCTCGAAATAAACAGACAACGGGACTGGGGCATGTAACGGTTGCAGACTTGAAGCGATTGCGGGTTCCCAAACCCGATAATGTATTGCTTTCTCACTTCGACAGTGTTGTATCCGCAATTCACGACATGATGTTTAACAACGACCGAACGGTTCAATCTTTAGTAACCATCCGAGACACGCTGCTACCGCGCTTGATTTTCGGCCAGTTGCGCCTTTCCGACGTAGAACCCCCAATCGAAGCTATTGCCGCCTGAGGCTAGAAACCATGACCGAAGACCAACTGGAACAAGAAACCCTGGCTTGGCTGCGAGACGTCGGCTACACCCATCTCTATGGTCCCGACATCGCCTTTGATGGTGTTCGACCAGAGCGCATAGACTATCGCCAAGTTCAGTTGGCATTCCGTTTGCGTGAAGCGATTCAAAGGCTCAATCAGGATATTCCGGTTGCTGCATGTGAGGATGCCCTAAAACATGTCTTAGACCTCGGTATTCCATCGCTGCTCTCGGCCAATCGGCACTTCCACAAGTTGCTGGTAGGTGGTGTGCCGGTCCAGTACCAACAGGAAGGTGAGACACGCGGGGACTTCGTTCGTCTGATTGACTGGGCACACCCTGAGCGCAACGAGTGGCTGGCGGTCAATCAGTTTTCTGTCAAGGGTCCACACCACACCCGTCGCCCGGACATCATCTTGTTCGTCAACGGTTTGCCATTGGTGTTCATCGAACTGAAGAATCCGTCTGACCAGAATGCCAATATCTGGAAAGCGTACGACCAGATTCAGACTTACAAAGAGCAAATCCCGGATGTGTTCCAGTACAACGAGGTGCTGGTCATCTCGGATGGTACCGAAGCACTGCTGGGCTCATTGTCGGCGAGCGGTGAACGCTTCATGGCTTGGCGTACCATTGATGGCGTGACGCTGGACCCTCTGGGTGAATTTAACGAACTGCAAACCTTGGTTCGTGGCGTGCTGGCGCCAGTGTATTTGCTGGACTACCTACGCTACTTCGTGTTGTTTGAAGACGATGGCCGTTTGGTGAAAAAGATTGCGGGCTACCACCAGTTTCACGCGGTGCGCTCCGCTATTGGTCAAGTGGTCACTGCATCGCGGCCCGGTGGCTCCCATAAGGGCGGGGTGGTCTGGCATACGCAGGGAAGCGGAAAGAGCATCACCATGACTTGTTTCGCCGCTCGCGTGATGCAAGAGCCAATGCTTGAGAATCCAACCATCGTTGTCATCACCGACCGAAATGACTTGGACGGCCAGCTCTTCGGTGTATTCAGCCTAGCACAGGACCTGTTGCGCGAACAACCTGTGCAGGTCAGTAGTCGGCAAGACCTGCGGGCTAAGCTGGCAAACCGGCCGTCGGGTGGTATCGTGTTCGCCACCATCCAAAAGTTTATGCCAGGCGAGGACGAGGACGTCTTTCCTATCCTCTCCGAGCGTTCGAATATCGTGGTCATTGCCGATGAAGCCCACCGGACTCAATACGGCTTTGAGGCAAAGCTCAAAGGCAAGCCTGGGCAGGAGACCTACCAGGTGGGTTATGCCCAGCACCTGCGCGATGCACTGCCAAATGCCACCTTCGTTGCCTTCACCGGCACTCCGGTTAGCAGTGAGGACCGCGATACGCGCGCGGTCTTTGGTGACTACATCTCGGTCTACGACATGCAGCAGGCCAAGGAAGATGGTGCCACTGTCGCCATCTACTATGAGTCGCGTCTCGCTAAGCTCAGGCTTAAAGACGAAGACCTGCCGCTGATTGACGACGAGGTGGATGAGCTCGCCGAGGAGGAAGAGGAGGGCGAGCAGTCCAAGCTCAAGAGCCGTTGGGCGGCCTTGGAAAAAGTTGTCGGCGCAGGTCCTCGAGTCACTAGCGTTGCAGCTGATTTGGTAGCGCACTTCGAAGAACGCAGCAAAGCTCAAACTGGGAAAGCCATGGTGGTAGCCATGAGCCGTGACATCTGCGTTCATCTTTATGACGAGATAGTGAAGCTTCGTCCGGGCTGGCATGATGCGGACCCGGAAAAAGGGGCTATCAAGGTGGTTATGACAGGTTCGGCTAGTGACAAGGCTTTGCTACGTCCCCACATCTACAACGGTCAGGTCAAAAAGCGTCTTGAGAAGCGATTTAAAGACCCTACAGACCCTTTACGCCTGGTCATCGTGCGGGACATGTGGCTGACCGGCTTTGACGCGCCTTGCGTCCATACGCTGTATGTCGATAAACCAATGAAGGGGCATAACCTGATGCAGGCTATAGCCCGCGTAAATCGGGTGTTCAAGGATAAGCAAGGTGGACTGGTCGTGGACTATATCGGCATCGGCAATGAGCTGAAGGCCGCGATGAAGGAGTATACGCAGTCAAATGGTCGAGGCAAACCGACCGTGGACGCGCATGAAGCCTACAGCCTGTTGATGGAGAAGATGGACATTTTACGCGGGATGCTGCATGGGTACGATTACACGGCCTTCCTAACCGCTGGCCATAAAGCACTTGCAGGCGCAGCCAACCATGTTCTCGGTATCAAGGATGGTAAAAAGCGTTTCGCCGACGTAGCTCTTGCCATGAGTAAGGCGTTTACCCTGTGCTGCACTTTGGACGAAGCTAAAGAGGTGCGTGAGGAGGTGGCGTTCCTCCAAGGTGTGAAAGTCATTCTTACCAAGAGAGACATCACCGCCCAGAAGAAAACTGATGAACAGCGGGAGCTGGCTATTCGGCAAATCATTAGTTCAGCAGTCGTGTCAGACAGTGTCGTTGACATCTTCGATGCGGTCGGTCTAGAGAAACCCAACATCGGTCTGCTGTCCGATGAGTTCCTGGCGCAGGTTAAGAATCTGCCGGAGAAAAATCTGGCAGTTGAGCTCTTGGAGCGCTTGTTGGAAGGTGAGATAAAGAGCCGCTTTGCCAGCAATCTAGTTCAGGAAAAGAAGTTTTCTGAACTGCTTTCGAATGTTGTAACCCGCTATCAAAACCGCTCGATTGAAACGGCCCAAGTCATGCAAGAGCTGGTCGACATGGCCAAGAAATTCAGGGAAGCTGCTCGTCGGGGAGAGCAGTTGGGTCTTACTGACGATGAGGTTAAGTTCTATGATGCGCTTGCGACGAATGAGTCCGCCGTTCGCGAGCTTACAGACGAGACACTGAAGAAGATTGCGCACGAGCTGACTGAGAACCTTCGTCAGAACATCTCGGTCGACTGGTCCGCGCGCGAAAGTGTACGCGCGACACTACGCTTGATGGTGAAGCGCATCCTCCGGAAGTACAAATACCCGCCGGACCAACAGGAAAAGGCTGTCGAGCTAATCTTGCAGCAGGTCGAGGCGCTCGGTGAAGCATGGGCATGAATTCATTGCAGCGCAAATTCGATATTCGTAATTTTGCGACCTTTATAGTGCTGGGACGTGATTTTCTCCATCGCCTGAAATTCTATATCCAGCCCCCTGCCAAAATTTTCAAGGAGTTCCATTGACACAAACGCTTACGGCCAAAGAACAGTCGCTCGATAAAATTTTCAGCGATGATTTTGCGTTCACAATTCCTGGCTACCAGAGGCCATATTCTTGGGGAAGAGACCAAGCCCAAGAGCTTTTGGACGACTTGCTTGCAGCGTTGGCCACCGCACCGGCAAACGTCAAGGATGCAGCGCCATATTTTTTGGGTAGCATTGTGCTCATTAAAAAAGATGCGTCGGCGGAATCCACGGTTGTTGACGGGCAGCAAAGGCTAACCACACTTACATTGTTGCTATCCGCCGTCCGCGCGACCGTGCAAGTCAAAGATGTGCAGACCGGTATAACCAAACGTATCTATGAACATGGCGACGTAGTCTCGGCGACACCGGCGCGCTATCGGCTATTGCTGCGAGAGAGGGACCGGGACTTCTTCCGCGAGTACGTCCAGCACGAGGGTGGTTTGCAGGCACTTATCGAACTCAATACTCCGTTGCCTGATGCGCAGTCTCGCTTGCGAGTCAATGGCCAGGTGTTCATGGAGGGGCTGGCGAAATTGGCCCAGTCCGAGCTGGTGAGACTCGTGCAGTTCATTATTACCGGCTGCTACTTGGTGACTGTCGCGACGCCAGACCTGGACTCAGCCTACCGTATTTTTGGGGTGCTCAATAGTCGCGGCCTTGACCTGAGCGCGACCGATATTCTCAAGGCCGAAATCATTGGAGGTATTGAGCCTGGGCTGCGCGATGCATATACGAAGAAATGGGAAGACGAAGAAGAGGATTTGGGGCGAGACGAGTTCGGTGAACTTTTCAGCCACATCCGCATGGTCTATCGCAAGGCGAAGCCACAAGGTACCCTGCTCAAGGAGTTTAAGGAACACGTGGTGCCCGCACAGCAACCTCAATCGTTTGTAGATGAGATTTTGCTGCCTATGGCCCAGGCCTTTAGTGAGCTACGTGACGCCGATTATGCTAGCCATAAGCATGCGGAACAGGTAAACGAACATCTGCGATGGCTCAATCGCTTAGAGTTCAAGGACTGGGTTTCTCCAGCGTTAGTATTCTTTGTACGGTATCGTCAACAGCCGGACGCCGTGCTGAATTTCTTCCGCGACTTAGAGCGGCTGGGGTATTCGATGTTGGTCCGCAAGAGCGGTGTGAATGAGCGTATTGAACGATTCTCAGCGTTGACAGGCGCCATCGAACGTGGCGAAGACTTGGTTGCTAACAGCTCGCCGTTGCAACTTACGCCGCTGGAGCAGTATCAGACATATGCAGCGTTACAAGGTCCGCTTTATGAGACGCATTCGCCGCGTGCGTTAGCGATTATCCTATTGCGCCTTGACCATTTGATGTCTGACGGCAGCGCCAGCTATCAACAAGGCACGGTGTCGATAGAGCATGTGATGCCTCAACAGCCTGCACCGAATAGCCAATGGTTGGGTTGGGTACCTGAGGTGCAGGTTCACCAGAACTGGGTGCATCGTCTCGGGAACCTCGCTTTGCTTAGTCGTAGGAAGAATAGCGCTGCCAGCAATTACGAATTTGAGAAGAAAAAGAAGGCCTACTTTACCAAAGGTGGTGTTTGTTCGTTCGCGCTTACGACTCAAGTTCTGCAATACGACACCTGGACTGCGGAAGTGATGGCGCAGCGCCAAAGCCAGATTTTGAAAACTTTTGAGGCGCACTGGCGTCTTCATGGTCGGAAGAGTCGAGCGGACCTTGCCGAGGCTCTGCTGGTCGACCTTGCTTCCGCTGGTGACGTTGCGCTCTTCGAATTGAGTAGTACTAAACACGGTATAGGTGCGATTGCGCGCGAAACTGGCAAAGCGTTTACGGTGTTGGCTGGCTCGCAAGCTAGGCTGGAGTGGACAGGGCAACCGCACTCCTATCAGCAACTGCGTGATGAATTATTGACGGTGGGCGCTCTTAGTCTTTCTTCCGACGACAAGAGTCTGGAGTTCACTCGGGATGTAGACTTCAGTAGCCCAAGTGCCGCATCTGCCACTGTGTTGGCACGCACTGATAATGGTAGAAATACATGGCGCTTGAAGGGCTCCTCCGTCACTTATGCTGCGTGGCAGGACAACCTTCCTGTGAATCAGCCAGCCACCGGTCGTGCTGAGGATTAAGAGGGTTTAGCAGGGCGGTTTAATAAGGTGAAAGACGCTCGTCCTTTGAATTTGATTCAATTGATAGTTGTAGGGGTATCAAAAATGAGAGTAAAGAGCATCGAATTGGTTAACTTTCGAGGGCTGGAGATAATTCCGCTATCCTTTACAGAGCGGACGACGGCGCTTGTAGGAATCAATGGCGTTGGTAAGTCTTCCGTGCTGGATGCGCTTGCGATTTCATTGTCAAACTTGACCGCGCGCATTATGGGGCAGCCTGCGAAAGCGCGAAGCATGTCTATGGATGATATCCGGGTTGGTGCTAGCTTCGCTAGGTTGACCACTACTGCGGAGCTGAACTTTCCATCACCAACGACATGGGCGGTGGCCTTAAATCGAAAAGGCGGCAAGCACCCGCCAGAACGCAGCAGTGAGCTTGAAGCGTTAAAAGTCCAAGCTGACCTTTTGCACATGCGAATGGAAGTGCGCAACTCGGCAGAAAATCCTATCAACTTACCTCTGGCTGTTTACTATGATGTGCATCGAGCTGTGCTTGACGTGCCCCTGCGCGTACGGGAGTCTCTTGAGATAAGTCCACATGCTGCCTACGATGATGCTTTGGCGCATGGTGGAACTGACTTCAAGGGATTCTTCAAATGGTTCCGAAATAAAGAAGACTCAGAAAACGAGGCCATTCGAGACAACCCTGTCTACCGTGACCGGGACTTGTCAGCTGTGCGTAGAGCCATCGAACTATTTACTGGATTCACTGACTTGCGTATTCGGCGAAAGCCAGCATTGCGTATGACAGTCAAGAAAGGTGACACAGAGTTGAATGTGTTGCAGTTGTCTGATGGGGAGAAGTGCATGCTCGCTCTCGTGGGGGACTTAGCCCGGCGATTGACTCTTCTTAACTTTGTCGGGGACGACCCACTTCACGGCCATGGCGTGGTGTTGATTGACGAGATTGATTTGCACCTTCATCCTACTTGGCAGCGAACTGTTGTGGCTTCACTGGCTAATACTTTTCCGAACTGCCAATTCATTATCACCACCCACTCTGCACAAGTTTTAGGTGAACTCAGGCCGGAGGAAATTATTCTTGTCCGACCAAACGGAACAGCTCACCCGCAGGTTAGTTATGGCCTTGATTCCAGCAGAGTACTTGAAGAGATTATGGGGGCAGCTTCCAGAGCTGGAAAAGTCGAAACTGCTATTTCAGAGTTGTTTTCTTCATTGGAGCGAAATGAGCTTGAAGTGGCGCGGGAGAATCTGAATACCCTAAGCCAGATGGCGCCGGGTATTGCCGAGCTAGCTGGTGCCCAAGCGCTATTGAAACGCAAAGAGGTGCTTGGCCGATGAAACATGTTATAAAAGGTGCTGCCCCGGCAATTTTTGATGCATGGAAAGCAATGGCGAACGAGGATTGGGTCCCTACTTACGCAGGATTGCAAAACCCCGAAAAGCTTGCCTTGCAGCAGTCTCTTCTGGCAGAGCAGGGAGGGGTCTGCTGCTATTGCGGTCGTGGAATTTCAGAAGGTGATAGCCACATTGAACATTTCCGTCCTCAAACAGAACACGAAAATTTAGCTTTAGAATACTCAAATATTTTCGCTTCTTGCATCCGGGAAACTTCGCCGGGCGCCCCGCTGCATTGCGGACACGCGAAAGGCGATGAATGTGACGAAGCGAGATTAATTTCCCCTCTAGAGCCTGGTTGTGAAGCACGCTTCCTGTACACCTTGGCTGGTGAAATTTCTCCACGCGACCCAGCGGATGAGCAAGCAAAGTACATGCAGGAGCTCGTGAAGTTAGATATTGCTTTTTTGCGTAATCGACGCGAAGAGGTATTGAAACGAACATTTGATGTTGAATTCATTGATTCGGCCACTGAACTCGAATTAAAGGCATTGAGAGATGCCTTTTTAAGCCGAAATGCTGAAGGCAAATTGCAAAGCTTTGCTCATGTCCTTGCTAGATATGCGGCTCAGCGCTTAGATGACTCCACCGATGGGCCTGGTATTTGAGTTTTTATTCGTGCTTTTTTCACCATTATCTGCATAATAGTGAAAACGTATGCCGCAGAAGGGAGTACGTGATGATTGCACAGTCCTCCCTCAGGTCACTCGGGGATTTTCAGTTCGGAAGCGATATCTTCGCGAGTGCTGTATGTTCTGAGTCCATACCGGCTGAAGTGATTATTCCGGTTTGGTCAGTCAGCTGCCAGGAAACCGCCGTCGTTGTGCCTACCATGACCTTGTACTCGCAAAACAGGCAGTCCTTTGCAATTATGTCGGCGTCTGATGAAATCGTTCTCAAAGCCAACGTGTACACTGAACGTCCGGTCAAAGTTTTTCGGAGAATGCCACCCCTGACAGCAAGGTCGAGTGGTGAATTTCCTTGTGCATCAATAAGATAAAGGGCCGTAAGTCCTTTGTCGCACTCGTCGACCAGTGCGGAGAATGTGGCTACTTGGTCTGTAAACTTTTTTAGCGTTGCGGCTCGGTCGGCTTTTTCTTTCTTTGTCTCATTTCCCACTGGTTTCGCCATCGTTGCAATTTTTTCGTTTGCCGTTTTAATCTCGTCCCGTGATAGCCCAATTTCCTGCGTCAATTCAGCCGCAAGCGTAAGCTCGATTGGAGCGTTTTTGTCAGCGACGCCTGGTACCGGAACTGTTGAGAGATTCGTAATCGCGCTTGGGTTGTGAACGGTGATGCACTCGCTAGCTGCGAGCTTACCTACCACTTCGGATTGGAAGGCGCTATCCGCTACAGCTTGATGGCTAACCGAATCGAATGCTCGACTTGGTTTAAGTATCAGTGCGAACGAGGCCGCCAATTGCACAACATCCGATATTACGCCTATTGCTGGGGCTGCCGCCTTCTCGTCTTTGGCCTCTGTGGAGGCTTTTAGTAGAGCTCGCTGCGCTATGAGTTTTTTCTTTGCCAGAGACAGTACTGATTGCGTCGATGCTGATTGAGTTAATAGCGATTGTGCGCTTGAGTCAGTGAGTAGGATGGAAATCGGATTGGTTTTGTCATCGTCTTTAGCGCAGCATTTTTGCGGTGTTGCGGTACGGATGATGTTAACGATACGGGCAGCAATTGTTGCCGCATTGGAGTACGCGAGTTTAGATGTCGAGGCGGTCAACTTCGGGGCTTTTGGGTCCGCTATTTTATATTTGTCGGGGTCTGGAATTAAAGATTGGTAATAGGCTTGTTGAGAGGTAAGATTTGCGATTTGTGCTTTAGTTAAATCTGCGTTTGCCGTTTGCATTGCCGTTGCGGCTGTGGCCTTGTCTTTTGCGATGCTTGCGGCGGTAGCGGCATCCTCTTTCTCGTCTGCTCGTACATTGCCTATAGACGTAATGCAGACGATAACACCCGATAATGCTCCGATTAGCCAGTTTTTCATTTTGGTTCCCTTTATGTTGGACTCGATAAAACGAATTACTTTTCTATCTTTTTTTGTACAGTTTCTATGAAGCCTTTAACCCCTTTCAAATTTGATGCCGTGTCAGAAATCGTTGCCGCCCTCACCTCATCACCGGTAGCGGAAGGGCCGACGTGTAAGACATTATTTGTTGAACCCTCTGTTACAATCAATCGCGCACTTACAACTTTGAAACCTTCGGCTGCTTGAATGGTTTTGACGTCAATCTTACTGAGGTCACGCGCCGTAGTTATTTTTGAGAGGGTTTGGGAAAATGGATAGGTCACCGTTATTTCATGAGCTCCCTTCGGGATGGTGACGCCACCATCAAGGAAACCTTTTAGAGCAACGCCCTTGGTGGCTGAAAAAACGTTGGCATTAGGTGGCTGGTTTGCAGCAGGGGTGGTTGGAATTGATGCATTCACTGAGAAAATATTTTCGCCGCTCATCATTAAAAGGAATGCCGCATGTCGAATTGGCCGGATAACACCTATTCCCGCACCGTCGTGGTACCCGCCTTCCACAACTCCAACTACGCGAAGTGAATTATCGAAAACCGGCGCGCCAGAGTCACCAGGATTTAATACCATTGAGGCGAGTAGCGTATCGTCTGCTTCTAAGCTTGATAGCGTGCCGCTACGGGCAAAGAAGTCAGCTTCAAATGGAAACCCCATTGCACCGATGCTTTCCCCAATGTCGGGTTGCTGGACGAGCGTTGGAATTGGCTTGCGTTGGACAGCGGTGTTTTTGAAGCGAAGGAGGGCGAAGTCAATGGGCTCTCCCGCACATTGGAGAAATGCCATTGGTTCCAATGCAGCATATTTGCTTCCCACGGCCCCTTGCACGGTGACCTCAGAAGCGCCCTTAGGCAAAATTTCTCCGGAAGGTTTGCGGAGCTTCTTATCTACCGAGTGGCAGCTTGTAAGTATGTGCCCGAGCTTGGACACTATAAACCCCGTAGCTGTCTCCGAGATAACCTGTCCAGTTACTCCGTCTGTCTTATCTATTCTAAGAAAAACGACTGAGTTGCGGTATTCCTTAACCATCTTGGTGACAATGGTTTCAGCAGCAGTGTTGCTGTGTACCGTCAGAGCGATAAGTCCGATGATGTAAGAACGAAGTGTGCTCATTGCGTCTTCTACTTTTCCACGAGCTTATCGTCTTCGGTTCCGTACAGTTGGCGCAAGGCACTTATGTCTAGCTTGGATAGCGTAACTCCGGTCTCGTAAATATCAAAGCAGTAATTCATTATCGAACGAGGGTCGTATGGTGTGAGTTCCCTGTTCCCGTTTGGACCTTGCGCTTTGCGGCCGCATTCTCCCTTCACTTCCGGACGATTTTGCTCGTGTGCGAATCCGATTGCGTGGCCGAATTCGTGCATTGCGACAGACCGAATGCACATATTTCGGCGGTCGCTGTCTTGGCATGATTGACTCCAATTTCCGAAGGTGAAGTTAAGGACCATTCCACCTGCCTGAGTACCTTTTCCTGTTTGGACGTCTTTGCCGAGCCCTCTAGTGTATGGCCCTTCATCGGAAATAGTGATTCGAATTCCAGCGTTGGTTGCACCGCATTTTTGCCAACCCGAGAAGGTAAGACCGGAATACTTTTCCCACGAATCCGCGACGGCGGTTCGGACAATTTGCATTTCTTCTTTGTATTCGTCCGAGGGATTATCCCAGCAAACAAAAATCCGTCGACTCGGCCAGATTGCAGTAGACAGTATGTACGCGTACGGTTTGATGTGGGGGTTTGCGGATACTTCGAGGTGGCTTGCTAGAGCATTAGGCGGATATTTCGGCGCTTTGGACGTGGGGTCTTTGGTAGCCGCCTGGAGGGAAAAGAATGCCGCGCAGAGAAATACTAGCAATGCCCATTTCTTAAGGGAACTCATGATTCGTTTCTCCGTTTCTTATCGTGTGACGTCGGAGCTACACAGGGTTGACGAAGTAACAATCTCGAAGCTGAACGTATCTAAGTTATCATATTTTCATGCAAAAATGCTCATAAATTTCGAGATACGGTTTCTTGGGGGTAATTGTTGCTACAGTGTTGCGCTGCGTATATCCAACAGCGGAGAGCGTGCAAATGTGGGAGACAGAATTTTGCAAGTGCGCAGGATGGCGAACTTCGGGCAGAGTGCGATTACCTGTTCCATGAAATCAATGAGACCTTGCATATTGCCAGGACTTTTCGCGATTGGGTGCGAGGCGCGAGGATGCCTCTCGCCGACGAAGCCATTTAGCGCGCGTTCATGTTAAAAGAGCTCATCTTGAAGCGGCTTGTTTTCCTTGATATCCATCAATAAGCCGGAATTTATCTTCGTGGGTTTTGGAGCCGGTTTGGCATGAAGCAGTTCTGCCGGATAGAGCTTAACGAGAGCGCGCGCAAATTCCGGACTTGTGGAACTGAGCCAATCGTCGTAGTCCTCTGGTCGCAAGATGGCGACGCCCCGCTTCTCCTCGTCGGAGTGGAAGCGCTTGAGCAAGGAATGTTCATTCGCGTTCAAAGTGAAGTGCGTGAAGGCGTTTTTGATGCTCCCGTCTGTATCTTCCCAAGTCCGCCACATGCCAGGTAAGCCGAACGGCTCACCATTCGCCATCTCTATCGCCCATCGCTCATGCTCGCCAGCCTCCCAATTCGGTTCAAAGACGGCGAGGGCAGGCACGATGCAAAGCTGCTGTTGAAGCCAAAATCGCTTGTAGTTGACTCTGCTTGCGACGTCTTCGAAGCGTGCGTTCATTGTGTCCATGCGGATGCGCGGAGGTTCGGGTGGCTCTTTGCCTTGAGCTTTAGCTTTGTCGACTGCACGTGCGTACTTTGCTTGTTCATCTTCGGTGAGCTTTTTGAACGGGCGATGGTTTTGTGGCACAAAAGCATAGGTGCCCACCAGGCCTTTTCTTACCCCATTATTATCATGGATGATGAAGGGAGCCTTGTAGTCGCGGTAGATTTCGGTCCGCCAGTCATCATCGGACTCAATGGGAGTGCGAAACCAATCGAAGGCCATCTGACGGCTTACGGTGATGTAATTGACGCACACGTGACGCTCCTAGCTAAGCAACTAACGAAAAGGATTATTTTGCAGTGTACCTTGACTGTCTGTCAGTGGAAATTCCTTGACCGCGTTTCCAGTTCACCTAGAAGGTGTGAGCAATCAACAAGGCGCTTAGCAATCAGGTTGCGGACACCTTGTTTCGACTGCCACACTCCGTAGACGCCCAGTAGCTGGGAGGTCATCAACTCACGCCGTTGCTTTTCAATCAAAGCAGGCCAGACAATGACGTTGATGGTTCCGAATTCGTCCTCCAGCGTGAGGAAAATAACGCCGTTCGCTGTCTCAGGGCGCTGCCGGACCGTCACAATGCCACATCCCCGCGCTAGCTGGCCGTCCTGGAAGGTGTTCAAAACTTCAGATGGTATAAAACGCATTTTGTACAAGCGGTCGCGCAACAGGGCCAGAGGATGCCTTCCGAGGGTAAGGCCGATGTGGCGATAATCCGCAACGATGTCTTCGCCTTCAGTCGGCGGCGCCAGTTCCAAGACGGGCTCCTCAATGGGAGCGTTTTTGAGGAGCCCCCTGTCTGGAACGCTAGCTCCCGCATTCCACATCGCTGTGCGGCGGTTGCCGGTGAGTGATGCTAACGCGTTTGCAGAAGCGAGTGCTTTCATATGCGCAGCTGTGAGGTCTGCGCGCATTGCCAAGTCTCGCGCGTTTTCGAAGTCCCGCGCGGCTCGTGCTTCCTCAATACGCCAAGCAGCTTCGCGCTCCATGCCCTTGATATTATTCAGACCCAATCGAACAGCAGGCGACGCTGTATTGGAAGGCTCTAGAGTGGCCTCCCAGGCGCTTGAGCATACATCGACCGGCCTTACCTCTACTTCGTGTCGCCGCGCGTCCTGCACGAGCGATGAGGGACTATAGAACCCCATGGGCTGGCTATTGAGCAATGCGGTCAGGAACTCGGCCGGGTGGTGGCATTTGAGCCAGCTGCTGGCGTAGGCGAGTAGGGCGAACGAATGGGCATGTGATTCGGGGAAACCGTATTCTGCAAACCCTCGAATTTGGCCGACGATGGACGTGGCAAACTCTGTGGTATATCCACGCGCGGCCATGCCGCTCATCAATTGCTCTTCGAACTGCTCAAGGCCGCCTTTTCGCTTCCAGGCTGCCATCGCCCGCCGTAGGCGGTCCGCTTCACCTGGCGTAAACCCCGCACCAACCATGGCGATAGACATTACCTGTTCTTGAAAAATTGGAACACCCAATGTCCGTTTCAATACGGCCTCGATTTGCGGGCTGGGATAAGTCACCGGTTCCTCACCGCGACGTCGCCGGAGATATGGGTGAATCATCCCCCCCTGAATGGGGCCAGGTCGGATGATGGCTACCTCAATCACCAAGTCGTAGAACTCGCGCGGTTGCATGCGTGGCAGCATCGACATCTGCGCGCGGGATTCAATCTGGAACACACCAACCGTATCGGCCTTGGAAATCATGGCGTAGGTTGCTGGGTCTTCATGAGGTATGTCGCCTAGCTCGAAACGTTCCCCGCGTTGCTGGGAAATTAGCTCCAGGGTACGCGACAAGCAGGACAGCATACCAAGTGCGAGAATATCGATTTTCAGCAAGCCGATGGCGTCGATGTCGTCCTTGTCCCATTGGATTACTGTGCGCTCCGCCATCGCGGCGTTTTCAATCGGAACCAATCTGGATAAGGGCCCACGAGAAATTACAAAGCCACCTGGGTGCTGCGAAAGATGGCGTGGAAACCGCATCATTCGGTCAGCGATGTATCCCCATTTTTCAGTGACTGGCGAGTTTGGGTCGAACCCACACGTGAGTAGACGTTGCTGAAGGTCGGATTGGCCGCCCCAGCCGTGAGAAGCCTTAGCCACTTTGTCGACTACGGATAGGTCGACACCCAGAACGCGGCCGACATCTCGAACCACACTGCGAGGTCGATATGAGATGACGACGGCTGTCAATGCCGCACGAGTCCGCCCATATTTTCGATAGATGTATTGAATGACCTCTTCCCGTCTCTGATGTTCGAAATCCACGTCAATGTCCGGTGGTTCATCCCGTTCTCGTGAAATGAACCGCTCGAAAAGGAGCGTTCCGCGCGACGGGTCGACTTCGGTAATTCCCAGGCAGTAGCACACCGCGCTGTTTGCCGCAGAACCTCGCCCTTGGCATAGAATTTTTTGCGAACGAGCGAATCGAACGATGTCGAACACGGTCAAGAAGTAGGGCTCATATTTCATTTCAGCGATGAGCTCGAGCTCATACTCCAGCTGCGCATGGACATTGTGCGGAATCGCGTTGGGGTAACGCCAGTGCGCCCCGATATACGCCTGCTCTCGTAGGTAATCGGTAGCGGTCCTGCCTTCCGGCACAATCTCGCCAGGATACTCGTATTTAAGTTCGTCCAAAGAGAAGGTACACGACTGGGCAACACGTATCGTCTCGTCAAGCGCTTGTCGCGGGTACAAATTCCCCAATCGGAGCCGAGACCTAAGGTGCGCTTCGGCATTTGAAGCGAGGCGATATCCGCATTGAGAAATGGGAGTGTTGTGGCGAATGGCGGTCATCGTGTCTTGCACGACCTTCATCGACCTGACATGCATCATTACATCGCCAGTCGCGACAATAGGAAGACTGAACTCGGAAGATATTGCCTCAGTCATGGTCCGGTGTCTATCATCCTCCGCGCGGTAGTGGAGGGTGAGTGCTATGCGTGCCCTACCAGGCGCACTGCGGACCAGCCATTCCGCTTGGCGCTCGACCTCCTCATACGGTGCTTTGTATTTCGGACACAAAATGAGGTGGCAGTCTGGGAGCCCTCTGAGGTGTGCGAGTGCGGCTTCAGGGCTGGCAATGTCCCTTGGCCGGACGAGGTAACTACCCTTGGTCGCGCGCGTACGTGCTACGGTGATTAGCTCGCTCAGATTCCCATATCCGTTTCTGTTCATCGCCAAGAAAAGCACCGTGAAAGCAGGTGAGCCATCTTCGGGCGTCACCAACATCTGACTACCGATTATCAGATGCAAGTTGTGCACTTTCGCTTCCACATGCGCCTTTACCACACCGGCTAGAGAACATTCATCAGTGATGGCCAAAGCCTTGTAGCCCAACTGCGCGGCACGTTGAACCAAGAGTTCGGGCGGTGAAGCTCCTCGTAAAAAAGAGAAGTGCGTGACACACTGAAGTTCCGCGTAGTCCGGCAACGTGCCCTGTGGTTTTTTGTCGTTCATCTTCAGAACATTCCGTGCAGGTGCCAGCGCCCGTTAGGAACTCGCTCCAGATAAATCCAGTAGCACGACGAGTCTGATGCCTGCGCAATGTAATAGTCGCGAGCTGCCAACTGGTCGTTCCACCATCCTGCTTCGATTCGTTCAGGTCCTTTCAAAATTTTCAACGGTGAGTTATAAAACGGTCGGTCGCCACGGACCAACAGCTCAATCGGTTTGTCGAGCAACCAGAATGGCCGTTCAAATGATTCGTCGACTTCGTTAGGTTTTACGGTCTTCTCCGTGGCAGGCACCCAAGTATTTGATGCCTCAGGACGATGGTCGTGGGTCTCTGCTGGTACGAGAACATTTTCAGCGCCGAGACGCGCGCTGAGAAGCTCAAGTAATCGCTTGAAGTCGGCAGGGCTTCCGCCAGGTTCGGGAAACAGGTCTTCCGTTGGCGGCACCATTTCGGCAAGTAGCCGAACCTCAAGTCGCACAGCGATAACTGGAGCGACAAGTTCGACCCGACCAAGTCGCTCTTTCAGCAGGCGAAGCATATGTTCGATTCGCCAGGTAGGTTCGCCCATTCGGATTTCCACCTCTGTGGGGGTTATCGCCTCGCGCCCCCTTTCGTGCTCAAGCACCAACGCGAAAGCGCTTACCGCGTGCTGCTTCGCCGCCAACCACCCTACAAACTGCTGTAGAAGGCCCGTGGCGCCGTCTAGGAGGGCGTCTGCATGTTCGACACGGTCGAACGTCTCGATGCGGGCTACGAAGGTCTCGGGTACCCCTACCCACCGAAACATCTCGGCCGTTAGGCCATAGGCTCGGTCCAATTCGTCCAGAACTCGCTTGCTCATGCGACGCTGAATACCTTGTCGCGGCAGGCGCCGTAGTGCCGCCAAATTCGTTGCCCCGATACCCTTGAGCCATTCCAGATGCTCGACTGCTGCGGGCAGGTATTCGCAGGGAATGCGGTCTAACTGGCGCTCCAAAGAACTCATCTTTACAGTGCGGCGTAAGGTCAACTGTCGCTTGGTCAGGCGCAGACGAGCAAGCAACCACGCCCCCATCGCGGTAGGTGCTGTGCCTAGACGCACTGTCAGCCCTAAAGCATGGGTGCTTGCTCGAATCTGTCGGCTAATGGCCGCGCGGCCTCGGAACAGCCGCAAACTCGCGGTGACATCCAGCAGTAGGCTGAAATCTGCTTCATGAGTAACCTCAGGCGTGAATTGCAGCAAAGCTAACGCCACAGCGTTTCGAGTGATTTCTTCGCGTTGAACGTCTCGTTCAAGAATAGTCGTGGACGGCGCGACCGCAGATACGCCACCGGGACGCATATCTACACGCACACCCAAAGCGAACGCCTCGCGCGACACAGAAATTATTTTACCCTTCTCAACGACGGCATATGGCGCAGGTTCACACCAGCGCGGCCTGACGCACTCGAGCGGTAATAGTGGAAGGTGTACGCTGAACCAGAACCGCATTTTGGTCATCCAAGAATCGTTGACGCGCTGGCAGGTGGGCCAGTTGTACAAATAAGGGTTCGTCGTGATGTGGGCCACGACGCTTGATAATTTCTACTGAAATGCCGCCAGCGGCCGGGCGCAAGGCTAGACGGAGTGAGGCAGGCGAGGAATCGGCAGCTGCACTTAGAGGACGCAAGAGCCAAAAAGTTGTATCGGTGGTTTGCGCAGCTAGATTCAGCCTTCTGAGCGATTCGCTTCGAATATTTTTCTGCCACAGCAACACCGCCCCACAACTACCATTTCTTAAAATTTGTTCAGCCGACCAAAGCGCATCTGCTGTTGCAGGCGCTTTCACCCACAGCAAGTTGGGGCATGTGAGGTCCAAGAATTTGCACGCCGCTGAATTAGGTAGGTAGGGAGGCTGGATTAGCGCAACCCGCCTTGTTCTCGAAAGCGCGGCTAACGCAGGTTGGAGAAGGTGCATTTCTCCGATGCCAGATTGCTGCAAGAGCAGTTCTACCATCGTTGATTGCGGCCACCCCCCTTCCGGGAGCTCTGAATCCAGCGTAGCATGCCCGGACGGAGCGGATAACGTGCGGCTACGGCTCAGTTCGCTCGCACGCCACACGTGGCGCAGGGCTTCCTCAGCTGATAGCTGTGCGTCTGCGGACGGTAGAAGAGGGGGCGCAATCATGGTCTTGTGCAACAATTCGCAAAAATACTGTATGGATAAACAGTATATGCGCCGAGCCGCAATTTGCACAAGGAGGATTTGTTTGTTCTTTGGCAACCTCAGGTGGGGCCACTAAAAGGCCGCTGCTCTTCCACAGTGGCGCCGTGGCGTCATGTGCGGCGGCTTTGTGGCATTCACGAGTCTACGCCGAAAAATTCGCCTAGAGTCGCGCGCCAGCAGGCCGCATATCGCTCCATCGATTTTTCGGTGAACGCGATATTGCCGCCTGAGAAGTGGGCAGAACTGAAAAGAAAGTAGCGAACGATTTGATTGTTAGAGGTGTCCAGCTGCGCAGCTAATACGAAATCGACTCCATCTGCCATGTGCCCTGGTATGCGCCATCTATAGTAATTATGCTTTGATTCGTGACAGCATCTGATAACACGCACAGACAGTCTAACGGTTCCATTTATTTTTAGGGTATAGGGCGATTCGCACTTATCAGCTCTTCCCCCGATGCGCTCAATGAGGTGTTCGATTTGGCTTATCAGGCTGGCCCGTAGGCGATAATTGAGGACTCTCGATTCAAGAAAATCATTGTTGCGTAGGTTGGGAATGCCAGCCATGCTACATGCATTCGATAGTGAGCCGAACCGTCTCGCTATGAGTCGCGCTGTGGGCGCGTGAGGCTCTGCGTCTATTAAGGCACTTGTCACCTTCCCATGGCGGTTCTGGATGCGTTGAAGCAGTTCTAATAGCTCGGTGTGTTTGTACCGGCGGTGCCTCCGTGCGCGCTCTTCCTGCGCAGCTTGAAACAAGGGAAGGGGAACTATGGCGTCGAACGCGCCTTCGTACCGCACCCACTGGTCGGGAGGATTGTTGACGGCGTGTTTTCTCAGCTTGAACGAGCGGCGGTTAAACACGAGGTTGCCTAAATACCGCTCACTGCGAAGCATGCCTCTGATGATGTCGGGCGTCCAGACCGCGCCAGTCTCCGTAGGAACTTTTTGGGAATTAAGCACAGCTGCTATTTTTCGGTCTCCTATGCCACTTACGTACCATAGAAATATCTGATTGACGACCGCGACCTCGTAGGCCGGACCCGGCGCAAGAACGACGCGTTGGGTTTGCAGAAATTTCCACTCACCGACCTGCAACGTTCGAATGATAGTTCCGTCTGCTTCGAGCAGCACTCGCCTCAGGCCGTAGCCAGCGGGCCCACCGGTCTTAAAGCCCATCCGAATCATTCGACATTGAGCCGTAAATACTTTCGCCGAAAGCTCTCTACTGTAGTCGGCTGCCGCTACTCGCTTGAGGGATTTGATGATGGAAGCATATGGGCTACCGTCGTTGAGAAACTCCTCCGCGCAATAAGCAACGTCTACTCCGTGTGCGCGGCAGACATACTCATAATGCGCGCTCTCGTCAACGTCTTGAAACCGTCCCCAACGGCTCACGTCAAACACAAGGATTAGTTCGAATTCGTGTTGTCGTTGAACGTCCTCGATAAGCAGAGAGAGGCCAGGCCGTCCGTGTTTGGTTAATCCGCTTTTCCCTGCGTCCTCATAAATCTTGACCAATGAGATTTGGCGTTCTGCCGCATAGCGCCGGATGGCGTCAAGCTGGTTCTGTGTTGAGTAAATTTGGCGCTCGGTCGACATCCGAACATATGCGGCTGCGCGCTGAGTTGCACCCTCGGCTTGTGTTTTGAGTTCCATCGCTCTGCCCCCTGAATGTTGGAAGGTAGATTAAGGATAGCTCCTGCTGTGGCAAGGTCAAAAAATCTAGCGCGACGTTCAACGGGACGCACTGCTCATACAAAAAAGCAGCGGCATAGAAGACGCCGTGCGTCGCTACGAGCTCCCGTGCAAGCCAACATTGTCTAAGCCAGAAATTACCCATACGTCGATGTTCCCATCATTCCGACCTCATGTATTGAGGTGCGTCAAGCTCTGCGGAAATCACCGTCTTCTGAACACCGTTCTCGTGCCAAAGCTGGGTTAAACGACGAATGGCTTCACGCCATGTATAGAGTTCGTTAAATTTCTACGAGGAGAAAGCATATTAGTGCGTGAGATAACTGAGCGGAACGGTGTCGCGATGTTAATGTAGGGTTTTAATAAAGGAGTACATTATGTCCGATGACCTCAAAAATCGTGGTGTACAGGACCGCTCACGTATAAATGTTCATGAAGACCATGAAGTCCGTTATTGGACCCAAGAGCTCGGAGTCAGCAAGGAAGAGCTCGTGCGGGCTGTTAAGACAGCAGGCGTCATGGCAGCAGACGTCAGGAAACACCTGGGTAAGTGATGCAGCGATGGCCAGCTTATCCCGGCGCGTCTAGATAGGCGTCGCCCTCGGCGCGTGTTCTTACAAGTTGAAGACCACAATCCGATGTGTAACTGGGTGGTTACCATATCTGAGGTGTGCAGCATTCCGCTGCCACCGGCTCCGCGTGCAGAGCCAGCTGGGGGCTCTATCAAACGTTCTGCAATCCAAACGGAGTGTGAGCCGAGCGCGCTTGCCAAGCGGCTCTTACTGGACGGTGCATCGCTACTGCCTCGAAATCTCAAGCTTGGCTTTTCCGAATCACGTCCAAGACTAATTCTAAATCCGGCTCGATAAACTCACGGGTTAGTGGGCTGAAAAATCTGCATCCGTGAAAACGTGTGAGGTCCGCTACCAGCACAAGAAACTGAGGAGCTTCTTCTCTTACATCGCAACGAATAGAAACGGCTGCGCCGACATCATCTTCAAATAGGAGGATTCGATTGCCGTTCTCGGGACCAAAGACGAACCAATCTTCTAACATCAACCAAGGCGGGCCCATATAGTGCGCGAGCTCCTGTTGTATGTCATAAACCAAAGGGAGGGGCAAGAGTGGAGGTTCCCAGCCTGCCTCCGAAACGTTTGGCGGAGGAGCCTCGGGGCCCTCAATGTATAAGTCGAACTGCCAAGCCGCCATGTAATTGCCCTTTTGATGATGCCTGCCATTTCTAGAGTTTAACATCCCTCTTCTGCGCGTCCGCCTTTGGTTCCGAATGGCCGACCAGTAGGCAAACATCGCGATATCCATATCAGAAAACTTCATCGCTCCGTGAAATAACGCACCGTGCTTACTCGTTCTCCGTCGGAAACTTAGATTTTGCGGGGAGACTTTATGAAACCAACTGGCTTGGAGAGCCGTGAGGATAGGGAAATTGAGCGGAGAAGAGATGGGCCTGTGGAGGTCATCGACGAAGCGGTGGTGTTAGCATCTGTCGACGGAGTTGGACCGGCGCTGGAGTATATGGCCGACAGTGGAGTACCCCATGAGACTGCCCTTAGGGTGTTAGCTGGACCAACCTTTCACCGGACGCCTGGTAGCCGTACACTCGAAAAGGTGATGAACTTCATATCTTCACGCTTGAGCCGCAGAAAAGAATAGCGATTCCGGCGAAATGCGGAATATCGGTGTCAGCGCGGACCATTCGGAGAATTGCATGCCACGAAAAGTGCAGCAAAAACAGGCAAATGTTGAGATACCGGAATCGGTGTCACCTGAGCTAGCTACGCTCGTCGCCTCTCCACCTCCGAATCCCAATGAATGGTTTTACGAAATCAAATTTGACGGCTACAGAATGCTGGCGCGCGTTGACGCCACCTCAGTTCGACTAATTTCACGCAACGACAACGACTGGACCGAGAAGCTGGAACCTTTGCGCGCTGAGTTAGCCAGAATGGAGTTACCGGTAGGCTGGTATGACGGGGAGATTGTAGTCAACAACACCGATGGTCATCCAGACTTTGGCCTTCTTCAAAACGCGTTCGACCGAAAGCGAGGAGACAGCATCGTCTTCTACCTCTTCGACGCGCCGTTTCTTGACGGGCACGATATACGGGAGGTGCCAGCTATCCAGCGAAGAGAACTCCTAAGGTCTGTACTTGATTCCCGCCCGTCCGAGAAAGTGATGTTCAGCCAGACTTTGGCAGCGCCGCCTGCGGAAATGGTTGCTGCTGCGTGCCAGATGGGCCTTGAAGGACTGATTGGCAAACGCAAGGACTCGCGTTACGTCGGCCGTCGCTCTCCTGATTGGATAAAGCTGAAATGTGGACTGCGGCAGGAATTTGTGGTGGGAGGCTATAACGACGCAAGCGGCGCGCGAAATGGAGTAGGGTCGCTGCTACTCGGCACATACGACGCTAAGCGGCGTTTGACGTACGCAGGCAGTGTGGGCACAGGGTTCGACGATAAGACGCGTGTCGCCCTTTTTAAGAAGCTCCAGGGCATGCGCTCTGATACGCGGCCGTTCTTGCCGCATCGTGAGCTCACCAAGAATGCTAACTGGGTCGAGCCTCAACTCGTAGTCGAAGTTAGCTTCGCGGAGTGGACGCACACGGGCTCGGTACGCCACGCAAGCTACCGAGGGATTCGCACTGACAAGTCGCCCACGTCTATCGTCCGAGAGCAGGCTGCGGAGCCCATTGCGGAGGAATTGATACCAAAGAAGCGTCATTGGGGAAAGCGCGAAACCAAGCCCACCGCCCCACGCTCCGTGCCGCGCGAGCTGAACGTGAAGGTGACGAACCCCGAGCGCATTATCGACCAGGCCAGCGGCACCACCAAATTGGACCTGGTGAACTACTACAACCACGTGGGTGGACTGATGTTGCCGCACTTGGCCGGGCGTCCATCGTCACTGGTGCGCGCGCCTACCGGAATTGGCGGAGAGCTCTTCTTTCAAAAACATGCGGAGACCGCGAAGTTAAAGGGCATCGCGCGGTTCCCTGTTGAGATAAACCCGGGCCACCCGCCGATGCTCAATGTCGCGACCGCCGAGGGCCTGCTATCGACTGCGCAGTGGAACGTCATCGAATATCACACGCAGAATGCGTACGGCAATAATTATGCTCGTCCCGACCGGATGATATTTGACCTCGACCCTGGCGATGGCGTCACTTGGGTGCAAATTCAAGAAGCAGCACACCTCGTTCAAGCAGTGCTGCTGCACCTTGGCCTTACGCCATTTCTCAAAACTTCAGGCGGGAAGGGACTGCACCTTGATGTGCCAATTGAGCCGCGACACGGGTGGGACACGGTGAAGAACCTTTCGAAGGCAGTGGTAGTGCATATGGCGAAGATGGTACCTGACAGATTCTCGGCAAAGAGCGGGCCTTCGAACCTCAATGGCAAGATATTTATCGACTATCTCCGAAACGGAAGAGGTGCTACGACAGCGTGTGCGTGGTCAGCACGAGCCCGGCCAGGTTTGGGTATTTCTGTCCCAGTGTCGTGGGATGAACTGGACTCGCTGACTGGCGGCGACCAGTGGACAGTATCGAACGCTCACGGACGTCTGAAGATTGGCAACCGGCCGTGGGACGACTACGCTACAGCAGCTGCTGAGGTTAATGAAGCGATGGAAATGCTCGGTATCCGCCACCTCGCACGGCTGCGAGATGCTTAGGAAACTAGGGGAAATTGGCAAACCGAAAAAAGCAAATGAGCGCGGCCGAAGTTTCAGTTCCAACGGTGAAATCTGCCCGACAGGGAAGTCAGAGCAGACGCGCAAATTTCGGTGCTACTCAGAAAATTCAATCGGATTCTAGTGTGCGCAAAAAGCGACACTTCGCTTTACCACTCGTTCTGGGAGCCGCCGTATGAGTTGTTGTGGATGTCAACACCGCCCACGCTCCCTGCCTCTGGATTTACGAGCGGAAGCCCCGTGGCCGGGTTGAAAAGTTCGACTCTATCTTTGCCCAAGCCCGAATTACTGAAGTCGGGTTCAATGTCCTCATGCGTTGGGAGAGTTCCTCCTACTCTCACCGCATTGATTAGCCCGAAAACTAAGCCCAGCATTACACCGCCCGCGAGGTTATCGACAATCAATAGCTGACGTAGCGCCCCCGTAACTGAGCCCGCACCAAGCATGTCAACCGCCTTCAGAAGGAATATACAGAGCGCTATTCCCTGCATGATTGGAACGATTAAAGCGCCGTATACAATACGCATGAAGTTCACGAAACGCATTACAGACCCCTACATTCGCTTGAAAGAAGCGACGTCGATACGAGCGCCGTCAGGTTTTATTTTTGTGCTTCGGTCGAGCTCAAGACCGGAGAGTGCGTCGAACTGACCCTTTACGTACTGGTCGGAGCATTTTTTGAAATCCTCGAGTGAGGATGAGCAGAGCACAGACTCAATCACCGAGATGCCATCTTCATTGCTGCGTGCGATGACTAAGTCCTTAGTCGAATTAATCAACCATGCGCCCGCAGCTGAAGCGAAGTTGATGGAAGACGTCTGCTCTTTCGTAACAGCGGACGAAAGCTTTAGCGCGATGACGCCAGGGATGGAATAGATTTCGAGCGTAGTCCATCCGCCGATTCGACGGTGGTATTCGTTCTCGTCCCAATACGCTGTCTGGCCCGGGTGCCACTTCTCAGCGATATCAGTGAACTCTTTATAGTTTTTTTTTCTTCTAGACGGGTCTAGTTCATGCAGAACACCGGTCTCACCGATTACCAAAATGCCCGGTTTCGAATCTGGCATGATGGCGGCCGTGACCGCTCGTTTCGCCGCCGATTTCTGCGCGTTTTCAGCAATCTGATTTTTGATGCGGGCTATGTCCGAATCTGAGGGGCCTGTGCCGAGACGTACGCCGTCACGGCTTGCCGCGCAACCAGCGAGAGAGGTGGCAAGGGCGATTGAGTAAAGGAGTTTTTTCATGCTAAATATTGAGGAGCTACGAAATTAGGGACAGCGTCAACTGGCTGGTTGAGCTCGCCTGTTTTAGCATCGACGTGCTCGACTGCATCAGCATCTGCGCTGTACTTGATGCTGCGAATTCCATGGCGTAATCGGTGTCCATGATGCGACCAGTCGCGGCCTGCGTATTGGTGAGCATATTTGCGGCGTTGTTTGAAGCATGCTCGAGCGTATTTGCTACCGCCCCGGCCGCGCTGCGGAAGCTCGCCCAGGCATCAATAGCGGAAGACATGTCCTCGATAGCCTCGCTCGCATGCGCGGTGAGGATGTCGAGCAAATCATCGTCTCCATATTTAAACGAAGGTAGCGTCTGAATAAGGGATTCTCTGAAGTTGGCAGTCATTACGTCGGAGCTACTGTCGCCTATTTGAAAGTTAAGTGGCCGCATGAACTTGTCGGAGCTAGCTGCACCCGTGTCTACAAAAAGGTACTCGCCGTTAAAGGTCGTGGAAACAACCTCCCAAGCCTGGTCAAACATCGCAGCAAACTCGCTTTGAAGGGCGTCTTTGTCGGCCTTAGTCGAAGAGCCATCCGCCGCTTGTATGGCAAGGTCGTGCATGCGGCTGAAGATGTCAACAAGGCTCCCTGCCACTGAGTCTGCCACTTGCATGAGCGATATGCCATTTTGAATGTTCCGCATAGCCACAGTCATGCCGGAAGTTTGAGCGGCCAATCGAGTCGCAATTTGGAGACCCGCCGCATCGTCCATTGCGGAGTTAACGCGGTAGCCAGTGGATAGTCGGGTGGCGGCGATAGATTGAGAAACGCCCGCCCGCGTGAGCGCATTCTGAGCACTAAGCGACGCCACATTCGTTCGCATACTAAGCACGCGGGTTCCCTCCACTGGTCGGCGACAGTACTGAACCTTCAGCGGAGGCGAGGTCACTTAATTTGCGCAGGTCAGAGTCGATGAGGATGGTGTGGTTTTCATGGCGTGTCCCTTTTATCTCAGCGCCAAACTTCTCCACGTCGATAATGGCGTAAGTGTCATCGGCACTGGCATGGTTCGCCAGCCAGGCCGAAATCTCATCAATTCGACTGGATGACCGCCTCACATCAGTGCTCCACGGCTCGGCCAAGTTTTCGCCTACCGTAGCCAAGCCCATCAGTTTCATATGGTCTTGCATCTCTAGTCTGTCGACGCCCGGGAGGTACAGGCTGGTTACCACGAAGCAGGGACTGTATTCGGATACGATTAAAGACAATTGTTGAGCTACGCTCGCTCCAACCAGCGCTTCGCTCCGAGATTGCGCTTCCCTCGTACTGCCGAATCTGCGCAACGCGAAAAACGACCTGAAGGCGTTTTCGTGGCGCTCTGTGAGAATCGCGTCTAGTGATAGGAAAACTATAAGGCGCATAGAAGGGAAACGATGTAAATCGTTTACAAAATTGGTTTGGGCGGGAGTGCCACTACTTCAGAAGTTTTCCATCTAGGTCGAATTTCTTAGAAAACGTAAGGCCTTCCAGCGGGGGCTTGCCTCGACTGACGACCCCGGTCCTTTCCCCAAGCTGTCTCTCTTCCCGCTTTTTGCATGCATCATCTCTGTCCTCACACACCCGGCGGAGCACAACAGGTGCCCGTAGCTCGCCATAGTTCGTCTCGTCAAAGGTTCCAAGGTAAACATCGATGACGTCACCGCTCCTCAGTTTCGGAACCTGGTCAGGTACTAAAACTCGGCGGTAGATTTTTCCCCGCGCATCTCGACGGATTTCTGCGTCCGCCAATACCCAGCGATACTGGTTCGCCTGGGGCGTCCAATGAAAATACTTCGCCTCGACGTTGTATGCTGCCGGAAGTAGCGCGTGGCCCTCAGGCTCCTTCCATCCCACCGTCATACGCACGACGTTCCCGTCGACCGCCGTTAATAGTGCGGAGTCGTGTATGGGCCTCATTGCGCACCCCTGGTTGAGCACGGCAGCAGTCAGCATCGCAACGATGCTGACGCTATGAGATAGGAATTTCATGACGACAGGCCTTGGGGTGAATTCGACATCAGAGATTTCTTACTTCTTGCTTCCAGCGGTTTTTTTAGGCGCCACGTTCAGGTCTTCGCCGTACGCGGTGAGATTGTTTTTGCAAAATTTCTGCATTTTGAAACATTGTTCTACCGCTACCTCTTGAGCCTCACGCAATGAAGCCTGACCGTACGAGACACCACAACCTAGTTGGCCACATGAGGCTGCGTACCACCCAGGGCCGCTACCTCGGGCGAAGATTCGGCAGGCGGGCACGAACCCTCCTGCCCGCATTTCCGAATCGCACAATGCCATTGCGGACGTTTCCGCTTCCTGGCTGGTCCGCGCTTTTCCTACAAAAGCAAAACTCGGCAGGGTGTCTGATGTCGCGAAGGCCGTGTGCGCCCAAGTTGTTGTAGGCACCGCTGCTCCGGCGCAAAGTGCAAACACGGCAAACAACTTGAAAAGAGGGCGAATCGATGGGCGCACGGGATGTCCTTGATGGTTGGTTCTTGGCTGTGAGGGGATGAAAACAAAAAATCTAAATTTCGGCAAGGCAACTAATTGTAAAGAAAATTAAAGGTGATGTAAACCGGGGTGATGGAAAAGGGAGTGATACAACAGAGGTGGCGGCGGAGTTACTCTTGAGCCATCCTCCGCAGATGAATTTTCTCGAAGGCCCATCGCGATTTCGCATTTATCATGCGTCCCGACTGCACGACTTGCGCGTTGCTGCGGGGCTATCTCAGCCAGCACTCGCGGCTCAGGTGGGACGGCATCGGACTTGGGTTTCAAAAGCAGAAAGTGGCCTTAGTAATTTGTCGTTAGATACGGTGGCTCTCCTTCGACTCGCACTTATTGAGGGAGAGACTGAGAAGCCCTCCCTGCGTTCCCGCGTTGGCGGGCGGATAGCGGCTGTTCGGCAGCAACAGGTTCCGAGGATGTCTCAAGAGACGTTGTCGATGATGGCGGGCTGCAACCTGAAATACGTCGCGCAGCTGGAGCAGGGCAAGGTCAGCACCAGTCTGGACCAACTGGGGAAGGTGGTTGACTACCTGCGCCTCGATTACGAAGAAATTTTTGAGTGAAAAGTGCGCTGCTGAAATTGCTGGAAGGGTTGAGCTGCAATCATCTCCGTAGTGGTCTCACTACAGTTCGCGGTGGAAAATACCAGAGTGAACTCAAATCCCATCATCCCTGCCCAAGCTCGCGCCAAGAATTTTCCGCGCTGCCTCTAGCTGCGGATACAGAAATCCCCCCGATGCATCGCAAAACACGGCGTGCTCTTCGAGATGAGAACCTACAAGCGACTGCCCGCTTAGCACGTCGTCAATAATGACGTACGGAGCCGCTGCCAACAACCGCGTACCGCGCCAGGCATGGAGGTCTAACCAAGCGTCGATTTCGACAAGGCGGTACGAATCATCGTCGCGCGGTGTGCACCAATGTTCTTGGAGGTTGTCGGCCACAAACCCTAGCCCGGTCGCTTCAAATGCTGCGCACAGCTGCTCTCGTGTCAGGTGCAGCGTCCAAGACGAACTCACCACGTACCAAGGCCGGAATTCATCATCTAATTGGCGCAGATTTTCTACAGCGTGCCGATGAAAAATCTGCTGCCAAACTGTAGAGGCATCGACCGTTCCATCATTATCCAGTACTGCCAATACATCCTTTGTGTTCAGTGTGCGATGCACGCAAAGCACATCATCAATGTCGAGAAAAACTAAGGCGCGCAGGTCAGCATTCGGCGCATCTCCCGGACCCTTATTCTTCATGTTGGCAGTATCGAGTATGGTCATTTTATTTCGCCTTACGGTTGATTTTCCTTAGCACTCGAGATGTCGGTTCTGGTAGCGCGAAGTGCTCTCTAGCGAAGCCTTTTAGCTCGCTGAAGCGCGACGGGCGTGCGACTAGCATGCGGGGGTCTTCCGGCAGGTATTCCAGGCCGATGGACTCTAGATACAATTCGAATGATTCGTCGCCGAGCCACACCATATCCAAAATTTCCGACAGCTTTATCGGGCTGATGAGCAGGGGACGACCGTACATTCGGCAAATGAGGAGATACCCCTTGACCTGGTCGACGAGGGGAGTCACAGCTATTCAGCTCGCTCGGCCCAAGACCAACCAAGTTTTTCCGCAGTCCGCCGAATCGTCCATTCCATTTCTGCCGTAGTACCCCAGCCACTCTTTAGCAGGCGGTTGCGCAGCTGCTCAAGAATCTCGCGCTCTGAAAGGTGTGCGTATTTGCTGGCGCGGTTTCGTCGGCACTTGTCTGAAAGCTGTTCCGCGAGGTCCTCACAGATGACATACTGTGCGGCTGATTCCATGCTGTCTCGCATTTCGACGTAGAGACCAGACTGCGAATCTCGAATGACTGCGAGCTTAGGCTGGACCCCGGGCAGGGATGCGACTGGAGCACCACGCGGAAAGTCGTCAGGTATGGTCATCGGCTTTGCGTCGTCGCTCATCGCACGCGTCCTGCGCAGAATTCTTCGAATGCGCGCGCGCTTGCTGTTTGGCCCTGTCGTGTTAGCGCACCAGGATTAGTTAATTTGGTCATCGCGACGAACCAGGCCTGTACGGCTTCAGGTAGTTCGTCGACGAAAATGAAAGCCTCTGCCGTGCCACCGTGATACACGGTCGTCGTTAAAGCAGCTGCTGGCGTCCTGCCAATTGTCGGGTCACACTGCTCAAGAACGAATTGAATGACACCATGCAAGTCCTCAGGCAATGAAATCGCACTTACTGGGCGGGCCGTGCGTAGTACTGGACCGGTAACGATGAGCCTGGGCGTATCGTTGTCCAACGAGAGGGTTGCAACACAAAGCGGGCTGGTGTCGGCCCGAGCGCCAGATGTCGCTGTAATCCTGATTTCCAACTTTTCGAACGGACCGACCTTCTCTTCGAGTTCGGGCCTGAACTCAGCGAACGCGGCCGCCAGCATCGCAAATCCAGATTCCGACCATGGCAAATAGTCGGACAAGAACCGGTAGTTCGACGCGGTCGCCAAGTGCAGCATCGCAGCTAGACCGCCGGGCCCGGTATCCAATACGATGCTGAAATTCTTCTGCTCCACAACTCCATAGACGACTTCTGCGCGCAGCATACGATTCTCCATCCTACGTGGACCCAACTGATGGGGAGCAAAGCTCCGCCCGTCTCTCCGGAAGAGAACTTTTTTCGATTGGATAAGTGACCGAGATTGTAAATCGAATCATTTGAGTTGTAAACGTATTGGTTTCAAAAGTAGCGGTTTTAAAAGTATCTGGTGGATGTAGCGTGAATGTTGCACTCTCACGCGCATGACAGAAAAGCGGAAAAATTTATTGCGGGAGGCGTGTGCAGCACATCTGAGAATGTCCCGGATAGCTATGGGTTTTAGCCAGATGGAAGTGGCGAAACTCGCAGGTGTAGAACGGTCTTGGTATGCAAAAGTCGAGGCAGGATTGGCCAACATTTCGCTGGATACGCTTGATAGGATTCGTCGAGTGCTTGTCGTCACCGTTCCTCAGCCCCCACCCCTCATTGTGGAAGTAGGTCGTCGAATCGCCACCGCTCGCCAAGGGCGCTATTCGCAGGAGACCCTGTCCGAGGCAGCCGGACTAAATGTCTTCTACGTGGGCAGAGTTGAGCGTGGGGTCACAAATCCAGGCGTTGACCAGATTGGGGCCATCGCAGAGGCCTTGGGCATCTCCCCCTTAGAGTTTTTGGCCGTTTGACGCCGTGATATGGCGCGCTCCGTTCTTCGATGCCTCATTGACGGGGGTGGGTATTGTTCCAAGCTAGATAGACATCATCGGTCTCATAAAATGCCATTTAACATGAGAGGGGTAGGTCGTTTCCTTGTGGTAAAATTTATGCTGAGCAATATTGTTTCCATAAATTACCGAGGTCATCTTGAGCAACAAACTCGTCGTTTCCGCAGTACGCATAATACACAGCCTGAACAAAGACATCGCAGGCAACCTGCTTTCTGGTCAGGATGTTCGTGTAGCCCAATATGTAAAAATCCAAGCAGCGGTCAGCGAAGCCTTAGTACAGAAACTCAATTCTGGAGGCGATTTCAAGGCCGAGCAGAACCTGGAAAACGTACTGAAGGCAGTCGATGTCCAACTCGATGCCATGACACCGATTAATCCAGAGCTCGTTGCTGAGGCGACGGCGAAGTGGAAGGAGCGAGGTGTAGATTTTTCGTCCGTTTTGGTCACTATTCCTGAATAAAAATTCGCATTGCCCGCCTGCGAAGGCGGTTTTTGCCGGTGACTCGCTGATGGCATCTAGAAGGCGAGCTTGTGTGAACCGAAGAGTCCATCACGCGGGGGACCTGGCAAAAAGCACACTTGGGTGATTATCGACAAGCCTTTTATCATTTTCTTGGGTATCTTTTATTTCATGGTAAGCGTCGTCACTTTGACTTGCTTCAAACTCTCTACTGAAAAAACGGAGTTCGAAGACAAGTTCGGAAGCAACCCGCCTTGCCATGGAATGTTGAGGGGACGAAGTGGGCTGCGTTAGCGAGGAAGTTGAGCCACACCCCAAAGTATGAGTCCGTTTGTGCTGAAAATGAGCAGTACTACACACTTTCTAGAGACCCAATGGAAGAAATCTTCAAAAGCTTACGAGTTACCCTCGACCAAACGTTCACAACGAATTTTCGGCAATACATCGGGCGCCATCTTGGTACACATGAGTTTGTGCTGATAAGCGACTATTGCATCGACGATGTGGGCAAACCGAACGATGTGATTGCTTTCACCATTGCACCCTGGCACGCTGTTTCCTCGGAATCAATGGCTGCGCTTGACCGATTAATTCCAACAGATATAAAAAAAACATCAAGCTTATCTACGCCGAGCCGCAACGCTCTCAACGACCCACGATTCTTCCACATTGCTTTTACTCTGGACGACATTTCGGGCTTTTTGTATTCCCCGACTTTCGACAAGCGGAGCGTGAGTTTGCAAAACATCGACCTCATTATTGAGATGATAAAAAGTTGGCATGCGAACCAACCAGAGGGTCGAGAAAAATTCGCAGAACAGATTAAACGTTTTCAAGGACTTGCAAGAGAACTGGGAAAGCGCTCTGCAAGTTTCAAGCTGTTCTATCGTATGTTGTTGACATCCATGCTGGCTTCGATAGTGGCTTACTACGTCACAAGAGAAGCTCTCTGTCGCGCAATTGTTTGGTTGCCTGACCGCGATAAGATTCATGATGCATTTGGGGGTATCTATGTTGACATATTTGAACTGAACCATTGGGGCCTATGTCTCGCCGAGCTACCAGAATGGCGAATCCCCAAGATTGGTTACACTGATACCAAGACGATAGGCAAGAACCTGTGGTATGACCCGTTAGTTAGGTTGCCTGATTATATTGCTGGGACAATTGCGTCATGGGACACGACAATCAATCGTACCAGCAAGGAAAAGCACGCCAAGGTGCTCGACCACGTCATCGCGGATAACCCCAACTGTATTCTAGTTAAGTTCGAGATGAGTAAGGAAAGTTGGTCTTTCGGCATCAGACCAGTAGTACGGCTTCCATTTATCGGCGAACCTTAACGCCGCTTGGTGTGCCGGAACTTTTGGTGGGCCATCGGCGTTCTTCTGCCCCCACCGAAAAGCCATCCTCAGTGAGGATGGCCAAATAATTAATTCTTTGCTATCGCTTTCTCAGCTTCCGGCTCGGCCCCCTGTTTTGCAATCTTCGCCGCTTCGAATGCGATGATGAGTAGAGTGCCGGTGGGTTTTCCTTCCCTAGAGGTGTAAAAGTCAGCCTTCAGTTTTCCTGTCACTTTAACGAAATCGCCCTTCGAGAGTACAGGGTCTTCGTCCTTCATAATTCGGACGGTGTACCATGTTGGCGCATCATCTTTGCCACGCTGGCTTTCACACATTCTGAATTCGAAATATCCTTTTCCGCTGACTTTGCCGACCTTACGTTCAGGCGCGGTGGCCACATTTCCAAATGCTTGCATTGTTATGTCCTTTTTCTAGAAAGAGGAGCCTGCAAAATTGCGCTCCTAAAACGTATAGCAACATTTTGAGTGGACTCATGTTCCCTCAGAGGGCCGTGCGCGGATGTGGCCAAGGCCCTAAGTCGGATGGGCGTCGATATGGAAGATGGTTACCTTCGAACCACTGGCGATGATGCGACCTATCGGGCATGTTCGATTTGAACGCTGGGAGGCCGATAGGGAGCATTTGAAGTACGACGTGGCCCATACAGAAATCGGCTTGTCCGGTGGGCGTATCGCCAGCCCGATATACCTCGAAAATGTCGTCTTCGACCCGCACCAGTCTAATGTTGTTCGCGCTTTCCGTTAGAACGTTGTCCTTCGTGACATCTACTAAATCCATCAATTTGGCATGCATCCGCTTTAGGTAACCCGAGTCGGAAAAATGAATCGAGATGCGCTTCAAACCTGCTTGTTCCAGTGGGATGCAATGCGCACTCGCGATTGTGCTGAGCACCTTTCCCATCTTGTGCAGGAGCCCCACTAGCCTTGCCATTCTCGATGAGCCGCGCTCACTTGTGTCGACCTCAATCCAAGTAAGTCCATCATCTTCTGTCGCTATCGCATCGGGCAGCAGGGTAACCTTTTTGCTCCTCAGCTTTAGGTCTGCGTCACTTCCTCGCTTCGGCGATGGGGTGACCTCAAGCACACCTCGACTCTGGTATTTAGTCACGCTTCCTTTTCCGGCACTGAGCATTCGCATAATCTCGCTTTCGGTAAATGCTTGGATTCCTCTAGCTTCGAAGCTTAGCGTCACAAAATTAATCCACAGAGTATGGGTCGGATTTGTGAGTGCCGAGGCCCTTCCGATGGACGACGTTGCTTGAAGTCCCGTTGACCTGAGACATGCAGCGCCAATACTTGTCATCGCATAGAACGTCTGATGATGTTCACTCAAGAATTTTTTAATCGCACCACGTCTCAAAAGCAATGTGAGGGACCGCCTTGCGGCCTTCTGCGCCGCTGTATATGGGCGCTCGGCGAAACAGTTTGTCGCGACATCCAATGTTCTAATAATGCGAAAGCGCTCGAAGCACCTTAGGGTCTCGATGGCTGTTCGCTCGACTACGTCCAAGGGTTTGGAAGGCTTCTTGTTGGTAGGCGAGGCTGCATCGACCCTTGTCTTGCTGCGGCATGTGCGCGACGTACCATCCATTTTCAGTTTGGAGTGGCTTGCTGGCGCAGAACTGTCTACAACCGCATTGACCGATGTGCCGCTGTAAGCGCCCACCTGAGTGTCCGCGTGCGCAATATTCTGCTTTGCAGGATTGCGCTTTGCAGTGAGCATCAATTGCGCGCGTGTGGGGAAGTGGTCTTTCGTAGTGGTGCTCGTGTTCAAGGTTGGGTGTTTCATCAAGCCTTTCGTCGCAAAATGTATTCGAGAGAGGGCGACCCGCCGGTTCCTCCCGCGCGATTCGTCCGTTTCGTCGTATAGCAACTGTGCCTCCAATGGAAAGTGACCCTAGGGGGACAGGCGCGGCATGTAGTTTGTGCGTCCAATGCATAGATGTACGGCGTGATGCGGGCCGGGGGCAACTGTACTTTCCCCTTATCCCACCTAGCTCGCTTGGGCGAGCTCCATCTCTGTATTCGTCGCTACGTTCACCGAAGCGAATGTGCTCTCCGTCCGGCTTCGCCGGGGCGCAACCCCGCCAACGACCCCTAATGTTCTGGCTATGCCACTGTTCTTTCATGGGTTCGTCGGCACGCAGCCGTTCCCCCACATGCCTCTCTTCTTGGCTACCCCAAATCGCGATAGCAAATGTGCTCTCGTCGCAATTCGTGGCCCCGCGCCAATTGCCTCGCACGCGTGCTCGAGTGAAATCAATGCGGCATGGCATCCGCGTCGGCGGGGTTGCGCCCCGCCTCAGCCGTCCCCAACCGCGAGCAACTCATCCCTCTTGAACCTGACTCGGTAGGCAGCAGCGACCCATACACGCGGCAAACCTGCGCACTATGCACACTCCTGAACGTCGTGCAGCGCCTCCTGCTGCACCCTTCGTGAGCGAACGTCTGGCGCCATCAGGCAGGACCTATGTGTGCTTCGCATGCGTGCTATGCGATGGTGAGGGTGCCCTCTATGGTCACGCCAACACTTATGTCGACTGTCTAATCGACGCATGGCGCAAGACTGGCTTTCGGCAGTTGCTATACGTGTCTTTAAACATCGAAGGGGGAAAAATGCAGGTACGAAAACGTGGCAACTGGATTCATCTATTGAAATCGAGCTACCACCGGTACGATGAGATAAGTAAAGTTGGGGGGCGGACGACGCTGAGCCTGGCCCACAAATTTCCAGCTAGTGCGACTGAGGTGCCGGAAGAGGTCAAAGGAAGTCTCACGGAAGAGGAGCTTGAGCGAGTCATGAACGTCGCGATAATTCCCGCCCGCGAAGAGCAAGCGAGACGAACCGCTTTGGAAGTTCAGGCACGTGAAGCTGTCACGCGTCACGCCATCGACCCCAACTGGCGACTCGAGCGCGCAATTGAAGTCATGCTTGAGGCGGCGGATTCGCTTCAGACAATGAGCCCCGAACTTGATTTCGACCGCGTTGCAAAAATCATGCACCTTTGCGTCGACATGGCGATTCGAGCAGGGGCATTTCACGGGGACTCCGTTAGGCCAGTCAGCCAATTGCTTGGGGCGATGGCAACTGCAACATCAAAGATTGCGCAACACGTTTCCGACACCAAGTTTCCCAGCGTAGCGAAAGGAAATGCTAAGGAGAATTTGATGTACAAGGGGTGGCAGGTTACAGGTAAAGCGCGCGACGAATTGCAAGTGGCAATGCAAAAGAAGCGTTATGTGCAAAAGCGCAGCGGGTGACCGGTTTCGAATTCTAACCTACACTAAGATGTGCTAGCTGAAACCTCCCCGACACAAAGCGTCTGCTTAGCGACCGGCAGCATCCGCTAGGAAGTTGTGAATCACCACAAGTTCCGTAAACACTATCCCGCCTATGAGCAGGTCAAGCGGGATTTCTTCGAACACAGCGAGATGTTCTACAATCCGAACGCCCACACAGCTTTAGCGACAGCTGTTTCCGGCAACCTACGAGAAGCAATACTCCGAGAGGCAGTCTCGCGGCTGACATACTTGAGGCAATTCACAATATGCGCGTGACACAAAGATGCTAACCAACGAAGTGAGAAAGCCGTGATGCAGCGTTCTACGACCAACATGGACAAGATTTGGGTTGCAACTGCGAGCCTCCTTTTCCCCAACATTAATGCTAACAGACTAGTTGCTGCAACTGAGATTCGCCAACGTGTACAAAGTCTGTTTGGGACTGATGTCTCGGCAGCACTCATGGCGCACTTGGTTGCTTGGAAGGACAGAAATCTTGATAAGCAATCGCCGTCGCGAGGCGGTAGTCGTAACCGATACCTTTTCAAAACATCTGACGGCGCTCATCCGTCAGCTGAAGGCGGCGGCTACCGTCTCTACCAATCTGCTGACGCACGATTCGACGGTGAAGGAAAAGACGGCCCAACTTGCCCAGGTGTTGGCAACATCTCGGTCGAATACGAGTACCTCAGGACTTGGTATTTGGATGATTACCTCGGGTCGCTGGCGCAACGTGAATTGGAGGAGCGAGCTGCCGAAGAAGCGATTCTATCTTCTGAGTTGACGCTAACGGAAAAGGTTATGTTGACTAAATCGCGTATTGGCCAAGGAGTTTTCAAGGCAAGAGTCGCCCAGGTTGAAGCGCGTTGCAGGCTGACGGGCGTGGCCGATATTCGTTTTCTAATTGCCAGCCATATAAAACCGTGGGCTAAGTGCTGTAACAAAGAACGACTTGATGGCCACAATGGCCTGCTGCTTTCACCCCACGCGGACTTCTTGTTCGATAGGGGATATTTCACTTTCAAACGGAACGGTGAGGTCATCGTCGCTAGCGACGGAGTCGTGACTATGCGCGAATGGTCGCTCACGCCAGTCTCTAGCGTGGCGCTCAGTAGCGAGCAAGAAGAATATATGAGATACCATCGGCGAAATGTGTTTCGCGGCGCATTGGACTAGTGAAGAGACGTACAGTTGTCTAGCTGAGATTACCTTCAAGGCTAATTTTAAAGCAGGTTCATCGAGTTCACAGGTGCTGCCGCACCAGGCTCCGTAATAAACTGGCGAAGATTTCACCGATACCTGGTAAAACCAATACTCCGCTAAGGCGGCCTGCATCGCAAGGGGCACTTCCGGGAATTGAGCTGTCCCGATTTAGTGTAGCACGCCAAAGTCGATGATGCGTATGCCTAGTCGTCATCACTGAGGTCGAGTTCGCGGTATGATATCCGCTCAACCGTGGCATGAGAGAAGTCGAGTAGCCCTTCTATATCTAACCAATCTATTTCGGCATTTGCCGCAAGGCCGTCTTCGAAGCTAAAAGAGACAGTAGCGATGCCATTAGTCACGTATCGATTAGCCAGCCGATTGTGCAGCACGAACGGGTACTCCTTATCCTCTGGGTCCCATGGCGAACGGTCATAGTCTGGAAATGAAAGCTCCACGACCGCCGTTATTCGAACAGATACCTCGAAGACTGCGTGCGCCGCCGAAACCTCCGTGATATTAGTACCCAGGTAGTCCACTTTTTCAGTATTGAAGCTGACCACTTCTGCCTCAGGATATGTGTCATCGAATTCCATTTCGAACTCAGCATCATCAAGCTTTTTCTGGATATCTAAATGTATAGCCTCTTCGAATTTTTTGTAGGTTTCTTCTGCAAACTTCGCAGGTTCTGCTAGGAGGGCGCTGTTCTTGAGGACTAGGTCAAGAAGCTCCTCCAGCCTTCCAACCGATATTAGGTTTTCATGCCCAGCACAGAAGGATTTGACGTCTCTATCCTCGCTTACGACATAGAGCTTGTGCCCGCGATGTTTGCTTATAGCCTCGACCGCAAGCAGAACAAAAGCGTCGGGGAATTCGGATTTTTTTCCTGAGGTAGCGAAAGGTGGCTTCTCGTTGAAATAGGCGTCGAACACAGCATCAACGCTTACATTGCTAGTCTTCACCACCTCAACCCTTGGACTGTCTAAAAACGCTGAAAATTTTTCATCCAAACCGGTAAACACCTCGTCACTAGTGATTTTTTCGAAGATGCTATGCCACGGCGAATCCGGCAGATTCCTAAGAATCATGGCTTCTTTCTTAGCGCGGCTCATGGCCTCCACCGCTTCGATGGATTTTCTCTGTAGGTGGCGCCGCACCTCTCTGACGTTCACGTCCGTTATTAGTAGGTGGCAGTCGTCTACCTCAAGATGCTCCTTCAGTCGACCCAAAACGCCCACATCGAACTGGAAATTCCTTGCCATGTACGTCTGCGTATCGAGAAAGAAAAGCTTGCTTAGAAGTGGTGCATCGTTTGGCATTGAGTTCTCCAGTATCTTGACGGACGTGGTGTAGCAGGTTTAGTAGGGGGTAGCGTATCATCTCACTTGCGGAAAGCCTGCCAGGCTAGCGTCGTTCGCGTCATGGTCCTCGTGGACTGAACGACTTCCACAGCAACGGCATTGGCAATGCATTATCCGTCTTACCTTAAGACAGTTTATTTTTTTATTTGATAGCCTTTTCTAAAGGCGGACGCCCCCCATAGGGGGACGCGGGAGGCCAGAGGGCATGTGCCATGGCATGTCGGGCAATGCAGTGCCGACACTCAGCTAGACTTTGGAGACCTGCATGCTCCCCCACTCACCCTCTAGCAATCCGCCCAGGTTTGCGCTTTGAGTACCCCGCTAGCGCTTACTTCATCGGTCGCGGTGGTTTTTTCATATTCCCCCCATCCCGATAATGATTGTAGATACGCCCTCTCGAAATTTTTAGACTTTTATGAAAAATATTTTTTCACGGCGGTGCATGTCCATCGAAAGGTTTTATGTTTTCGAGCAACCGCACGCAACGGGTGCGGGATAAAATTGGCAAGCCAAAACTTCGCCTGCGTCCTACCCCGCTCTCGCCCTAGGAAAAAGTGTCGTTAGGCTGCATTTTTGCTGAATAGCTGTATTACGTTCGATGTCGGGGCAGCATTGACCACCTCGGCTACCGAAAGGCCAGTACCAGCCTTGAGGCGGCGGCGCCCGCGATGGGTCGCGGCCTTGTCCTCGTGGGCAAACGCCTCATCCAACTTATGAGCCATATGTGTAGTGCACAAATGCGCATATCGGAGGAGCATCCTTACGTCTCGATGCCCACTGAACTTCTGGAGGTCGATGAGCGAGAACTTGGTTGTCTCTGCCACGCGGGTAATCGCTTCATGACGCAGGTCGTGGATATGCAGGTCCTCAATTCCTGCGCGTGCCACAATACGCGCCCATGCTTTGCGCAGCGCATCTTCTGACAGCCCAAAAACTTGGTCTGCTGCTTTCGGCAGGTCCTTCAACATCTCCACCAATCGCGCCCGCAGAGCGAGTGAACGTGGACGGCCGTTTTTGGTCTCTGCCAGATACGCAGAGCGTGCATCGAAGTCAACGTCTGACCATTTAAGCGCTAGGGCCTCGCCACGTCGTGCAGCAGTCATCACCTGGAATTGGATGAAGGTCTCGAAGAGAGGGATGTGCGTGTAATCTAATTCCGCCTGGCTGCGCGCCGTATTGAGCGCTTCCTTCATGTGACTCTTCCGGGCGTACACGGTATTCAGCGATGCGGCCGCGATGCGCTCGTGTGCCACAAGTTCTTCCAAACGGAGGCCGATAGAGCGACGCGCGTCTTCCTCTTGTGCGGATGCCACTAGTGCGGCTTCCTCCTGCGGTTTCAGGCGACGGTCACGCTCGTTGAAGTATTTTGGGCGGCGAACCGCATCCATCGGGTTTTCGGAAAGTCGAAACTTCCAGATTTTCGTCGCCACAGTAAACACCGAGCGCAAGACGTCTATTTCGCGGTCGATAGTAGCAGGCGCCACTTCTTCAAGGCGCTCCGCCACGTAGCTCTCGATATCCTCGGTTTGGATGGACGCGAAAGGCTTCCGCATCCATTCGATGGACGTGGTTGGTTTGCGCATGACGTTGGCGTTGCGTGCCTTCGACGGTGCCGAGTTTGCGCCGTCACGAATCGGGACCGCAACCCCCGCATTCAGGTCCGCGAGCCAGCCCTGGAATTTGTACTTTTCCACTTTGTGCCAGCCCTTTTTGCGTGGACCTTCCTCCTTCATATAACGTTTGAGAAGGTCTTCGAACGTAATCCGGTGAGATTTTGTGTAGTCGGCGAACAGACCGTTCTTGCGTTCCGCCTGAATGCGGTGCAAAGCGGTTTCCGCTTCGGCGAACGACGAAAACGTTTGTTGAAATGTAGGGTGGCCTTTTTCGCGGATGCGCACGAGGAACGCGTCCTCGAGCTGACCAGCTATCGGCTTGAACCCCTGTGCACGAAGTTCGGCTGCGTACTGCTTCAATTCCGCTTTGTTATTAAAGCGGAATTCGCGGTAGAGGTTGGCGCGGTGTTTTACTGAGATGGTGAAGCGGCTACGGTTTTCGATGTTTGACATGGACGTGAATTCCCTATTGTGGTTAAACAAGTTGGAAATCACGATTTGCGACCGTGCCCGCTCTGATACGCGGATGAGCTGAATACCTAAACTTCGGGTGCATTGGCACACGTTTGGTATTCACGAGTGCATTTTAATGCACCTCAGCAACTCCGTCCAGAATTTTTCCTTATAAAATAAGGGCATTCTGGTCGGGGAGGCGGGTGTTGAACTCGCGGTCTCTACGTCCCGAACGCAGCGCTCTACCGGGCTGAGCCACACCCCGACTCGATGGTGTTATTACAGCAGATTTTCAGGCGGTCTTCAACCTCGTGTCATCGGCATCGCTGCAGCTTGTTATCCGGAAGCGTTAAATACGACTTGGCCGATACGATGAGCCGCAGGCCGCCGGTGGCTCCGATCGTGTCACGGCCTGGCGCCGCCCGAGAGCGGCAGCCGGGTGCGGCAATTGGTCGCGTGCTTGATGCAAGATGTTGCGAATAAAACACTTCCTTCCTGTATTATTCAGTTATCCAGTACAGGGAGCGCGATGCGCAGCCAATGAAAAAACTATCTATCACGTTGCCGGTGGCGCTGGGCGCGCTGGCCGTCTGGCTGGCGCTGACCCTGGGCGGCGGCTGGCTGGCGTCCGGCGGCAGGCCGCAATCGCTGGCAGAGTCGGCCGGCGGCGCCATCGGCTGGCCATGGGCGCTGGCAGCGTTGTTCGCGGCGGCGCTGGCGCTGGCGTCGGTCGACCGGCGCGGCGCCGGCCTGGGCGCGCCGGCGCCGCTCAACTCGATCCGGCTGGCCTGGTTGCCGCTGCTGTACACGCTGCTGATGCTGTTCATCGCCTGGGCCGGCGACTTGCCGCCGCGCGCGGTGGTGCTGGTCGTGGCCTGCAATAGCGCGCTGGTGGCGCTGTCGGAGGAGTTGATGTTTCGCGCCGTCCTGTTGCAAGGATTGCTGGACCGGTATGCGGTGTGGCCGGCGGTGCTGGCGTCCTCCGCGATTTTCGGCGTGGTCCACGCGGCCAACGGCCTGGCCACCGGCGATTTCGCGGCGGCGTTGTGGCAAGCGCTGGCCGCCGGGTTGCAGGGTGTGGCGTACGCGGCGATCCGTTTGCGCACCCGGTCGGTGTGGCCGATGGTCGTCGTGCACGGCCTGTGGGATTTCGCGCTGGTGACGTCGGTGCTGTCGGCCACGGCGCAGGGCGAAACGTCGGTGCTGCCGTACGCCGCGCTGATCGCCGTGCTGCCGCTGTGCCTTTACGGACTGTTTCTGCTGCGCGGCATGCGCGGCCCCGGCGCGCCTGTCATGCTCGCGCCTGCGGATTGACCGGCCTTAGCGCAAGTTGACGGCAGCAAGCGCGCCGGACGCATTCAGTACATATAACACGCCGCTTGCCGAAATGGCCAAACTGCCACCCATCGGATAGGTCCAGACGACCTTTTGCGCTGCGAGATCGATGGCCTGGGTGCTGGAATCCGAGCTGACAAAGGCAAGGTTGCGTGTCACGATGACGTTGGTGTAAGTGCCGCCTTCCAGAAGAGAGACGGTCCACAGCAGATTGCCAGTTGCCGGAGCGCGCGCCTCGAGTGACCGCCCGTTCGCGCCGAGCGCATAGATGGTCCCGTTGCCATAGGCCGGGGTGCCAGTCGAGCCGGAGTTCAGGATCCACGAGCGCTTATGGCCATTGAGGTCGAAGGCCGTCAGGCTACCGCCGCCGACGATCGCTTGCTGCGTGTCGGTCAGGACGACGGCACTGGCGACAAAGTACGTGCTGTACGGGTAAGGGTCGCCGATCGAGTAAGCCAGATTGCCGTTGGCGGCGTCGAACACCGTGAGGATTTCGTCTGGCGTACTGTACGCGTAGACGAAACGGCCATCCGTGCTCGGGCTCCAGCCTTCATAGGCGGTCGCCGCGCCATTCCAGCTGAACTTGCCTTCGGTGTCGCCATACTTGGAGATGCCGCCGTAGTAGCCATTGATGGTATACACATCCGTGCCCAGCACCGTAGGCGCGGAATAGCTTGGCCATTGAGAACTCATGCTTTCTTGCCTGAGCAGCTTGCCGCTGACTTGGTCATAGACCCAGAAGAACGTATCCGAGTGGCCAGTCGATGTGAGATACACGCGGCCATTCGCCGCAGCAGGCGGATTAACCTGGTTCAAGGTTCCAAGGTCTACTTTCCATGCCTGTTCGCCGTTGTCTTCAGAAATGGCGACGAGCTCAAAGCGGCCGCCCGTGGCGCGGCGAACGAAAAACGCGCGTCCATTGTCGATGGCTGTGGAGGCGAAATTGCCGGTGTAAGTGTTTTGGCCTGCCACTTTCCAGCGGCGCGAAAACACGGTCGGATCGAAACTCGCCGCCACATAACCCGTGTGCGCCGCATTGCCCTGGTAAGTCGACCAAGCGCCCAAGCCGTCGACGGCCTTGAGCGCAGTCAGGTTGGTCGGCGACAGTACTTTTATCGACAGCGGCACGATCCACGGTGAGCCGGCGAGCGGCTGCCTGCAAACGCGCACGTCATCCTGACACAGGCGCAGCTCCAGGTTGCTACTATGGGTACCGACCGCAAGCGCGTTGCTGGTCGCTGTCGACAATTCGAAGACATAACGCCCGTCCGACGCGGTCGTCAGCTGACCGGGCGCGGCTATCGTCATGCTGGATGGATCAAACACCCCGATATTGACGACCTGCGACATCAGCTCCTTGTTGAGTTGAGCCCCGATGGAAAAAACGGCCGACTCTTCCGGATAAGTCGTTACGCTCGCGCTGGGTGTCGCCAGGGTGAGGCGCGCTTTAGCGTCCGCCGCTGACTTTACCTGGACCTTCAGGGGAACGCGCCATGGCGAACCCGGGAGTGGCTTGGCGCAGGTAGTCGGCGTGTCTTCGCAGAGGCGAACTTCAAGCGTGGTGGAATGTTCCCCGGCAGCCAGGGCGCTGGAGGTGCGCAGAGTCGCACGATATTCCGTTGGCGATAGGGCCGATATCTGCACGTCGGTGGATATCACGCCAGTGGAATCAATGATGGCCACATTGAATGGTGCGGTAAAAGTACGGCTGGCCTTTGCGGTCAGCACCACGTTTGTGCTTTCGCCCTGATACTGCGTCGCGCTGGGCGTTGCTGGATCGAAGGTGAGCCAATTTCCCGCCGGGTTGTTTTGCGGGGTGGCCGAGCTGCCGTCACCAGAACCACCACCGCCGCAGGCGGCCAAGCTTAATGCGAATACGCTGGCCATCAGGCCGCCAAATCGTGCTTTCATGAAAATCCATACAGTAAAAAGTTGGCAAGTTGTACATTGTACAGGTTGCTGGATTTCACTGGAAATTTTCTTTGGTTATCAGGGCAGCCGCAACTTGATGGCATTGTGTTTTTTAGCTGGTCGCGGCCGCTGTTGCCGCCGCAGCCACCTTGGCCGCCGACGCCGAGCGGCCGTGGCTGATCAAGGACACCGCCAGCACCGCGATCACCGCAGGGATCGCGATGGCCATGAAGTTCTGCTCCAGCGGCAGCGCCATGCCGACCAGGGTGCCGATGGCGATCGGCGCCAGGATGGCGCCGCTGCGGCCCACGCCCGACGCCCAGCCGATGCCGGTCGAGCGGATCGCCATCGGGTAGAACTGCCCCGCGTAGGCGTAGGTGACGATCTGCGTGCCGATGGTCGAGGCGCCGGCCAGGCCCACCAGCACGAACAGCACCCCGGTCGGCACCTTGTAACCGAGCAGGGTGATCGACACCGCCGCCAGCGCGTACATCCCGATCAGCACATATTTGATGTGGAAGCGGTCGGCCAGCCAGCCGCCGCCGACGGCGCCGATCACCGCGCCGAAGTTCAGCACCAGCACGAACGTCAGCGCCGAGCCGAGGCTGTAGCCGGCGCCGGCCATCAGCTTGGTCAGCCACGAGCTGAGCGCGTACACCATGAACAGGCACATGAAGAAAGCGACCCAGAACATCACCGTGCTGAAGCCGCGTCCTTCCTGGAACAGCTTGCCGATCGGCGCGCCGCCCGCTTGATCCTTGACGGGCAGGGCGAAGCGGTCGCCGGCGTCGGCGCGGTAGCCGGGCGACATGCGCGCGACGATGGCTTTGAGCTCGTCCAGCCGCTGCTCGCGGATCAGGAAGGGCATCGATTCGGGCAGGCTTTTCATGATGAACGGGATCAGCAGCACCGGCAGCCCGGCGGCGAGGAACACCGACTGCCAGCCGTAGCTTTCCAACAGGCCTTTGCCCAGCATGGCGGCGAGCATGCCGCCGACGGCGTAGCCGCTGAACATCAGGGTGACCATCGTCGCGCGGATCTTCCTCGGCGAGTATTCGGTCATCTGCGCGACCACGTTGGGCATCACGCCGCCGATGCCAAGGCCGGCGAGGAAGCGCATCGCGCTGAAGGTGTACGGGTCGCTGGTCAAGCCCGCCGCCGCCGTGAAGACGCTGAACAGGGCGATGCAGATGGCGATGGCCTTGCGGCGGCCGATCTTGTCGGCAATGGTGCCGAGGAAGATCGCGCCGAACATCATGCCGAACAGGGCGGAGCTGACCATGAAGCCGGCGTTTTGCGCCGTCACGCCCATGCCCTTCATGATCGAGGGCAGGGCGATGCCGGCCACCGCGAGGTCGTAGCCGTCGCAGATGATGATCAGCGCGCACCAGAACAACACGCTCCTGTGGAAGCGGTTGAAGGTGGCGTCGTCGGATAGTTTGTGGACGTCTATGTGTCGCATGCGGTTTGTCTCTTTCTCTGTTATCACGTTGTTATTGCTGAGTGACTTCAGATTAGACAGCATCCCCCCACGCGTCCAACACCGATTGAGTATCCGCCCCATACCTCAAAGGTATTCCATTGATGAATGATCGTATTTTCCCGCCGCGCGCGATCCATCGCTGATCTGTGGCTGGATTCCAACGTTGACGATTTTGGCAGGTTTCTTGCTTGTTAAAAATTACAAGATGGTTAATATATAAAAATGCATCATTCTGGGGCACGCCCCTACTGACTGGAGAAGCGCAGGCATGAAGATCACTCAGAAAATAATGTGCAGTTCCGTCGCCGCCGCCTTGGCCGCGCTGGCCGGCCCCGTGGTGGCGCAGCAGGTTCCGGTCAAGCCGTCCGACGAAATCGAGGTGGTCACCGTCACCGCGCAAAAGCGCAAGGAAGATCCGGCCAAGGTGGCGATGAGTATTTCGGCCGTCACCGGCAAGCAGCTGCAGGAAGAGCATATCCGCGACATCACCGACCTGACGCGCGTGGTGCCGAACATCTCCTTCACCGCCGCCAGCGGCAATGGCGGCGCCGGCCCGGGCACGTCCAACATCGAGATTCGCGGCATCAGCTCCACGGCCGGCGCGGCGACGGTCGGCGTTTATCTGGGCGATACGCCCGTCACCGTCGGCAACGTCTACACGATGGGGAACGTCGAGCCGAGGTTCTTCGACATCGACCGGGTGGAGGTGCTGCGCGGCCCGCAGGTGACCTTGTACGGCGCCAGCTCGATGGGCGGCACCATCAAGTTCGTGCCGAACGAACCTGATCTGAAGGAGCGCGAGTTCACCACCTACACCGAGTATTCGCATACCAAGGACGGCAGCCCGAGCTACTCAGCCAACGTGGTCGGCAACATCCCGCTGATCGCCGACGAACTGGCGCTGCGCATCGGCGTTCAGGCGCAGCACACGGGCGGCTACATCAACCAGGTGGACGGCGAGGGCGGCGTGCTGGCCAAGGACATCAACAAGATCAGCGACCAGGAACTGCGCATGGCGCTGAAGTGGAAGCCGACGCGCGCGCTGACGATCACGCCGTCGATCTACTACCAGCGGCTGGATGCGAAGGACATCTCCGCCTTCAACATCGAGCTGCCGAACTATCAGGCGCAGAAGCAGGTGCGCGAACCGTCCATCGACAAGCTGTTCACGCCCAGCGTGACCGTCAACTGGGATCTGGGCGCGGTCGATCTGACGTCGGCCACCAGCTACTTCTCGCGCAAGTTCGACCGCACGCAGAACGGTTCGGCCTATAACAGCTATTCGCTGTCGACCTTCCTGACCTCGACCGACGATGGCGGCAAGGCGCCGCCGGAGCTGATCGACGCGATCGCGGCGCTGCCGTCCGCCGTGTATCTGAACAACCAGGTGCGGCAGGTGTCGCAGGAGTTCCGCCTGGCTTCGCGTCCGTACGACGCGGCGGTGTCGCCGTGGACCTGGCTGGCCGGCACCTACTTCTCGCGCCAGCACACCAACATCACCGAGAACGATCCGATCTTCGGCGTGACCGACACCTTCAAGCAGTTCGGCTTCGACATCTACGATCCGGAGCTGCTGCCGGACGTGCGGCCCGGCTCCTTCCCGAACGATAACTCGTTCGCCGGCGCCTTCCACTACACGGAGAAGCAATCGTCGTTGTTCGGCGAGGTCAATTACTACTTCACGCCGGCGGTGCACGCCACGGTGGGCGCGCGCTATCTGCGCGCCAGCTCGAATCTGGAACAGCGCAACGGCAACTACCTGGCCGGCGCCGGCAACAACAGCGGCGCGAGCCTGAAGTCGACCGCGTTCACGCCGAAGTATGCGTTGACCTGGGAAGTCGATCCGCGTCACACCTTGTACACCAGCGTGTCGAAGGGCTTCCGCCTGGGGGGATCGAACATCTTCGTGCCGCCGACCACCTGCGGGCCGGATCTGGAGTTGAACGGCCTGACCGAAGGACCGCCGAACTACGCGTCGGACAGCCTGTGGAATTACGAGGTGGGCAGCAAGTCGCGCTTCCTCAACAACCGGTTGACGATCAACGCCGACGTTTTCTACATCAAATGGAAGAACATCCAGCAGGGCGTTTATCTGCCGACCTGCGCGTACACCTACAACGCCAACGCGGGCGATGCCACCAGCAAGGGCTTCGAATTCGATATCAAGGCCAAGCCGATCGCCGGGTTGACCCTGAGCGCTTCGGGTGGCTACGTCAAGGCGGAGCTGTCGAACGACCAAGGCATACAGAACGGCGTGGTCGGCGCGGTGGCGGGGGCGCAGATCCAGGGCGTGCCGAAATATAACGCGGCGGTCAACGCGCGCTATAACTTCGCGCTGGGCGACCGCAGCGCGTTTGTCATGGGCGGCGTGCAGTGGGTCGGATCGAGCAAGGGGTCGCTCAATCCGGAGCTGACGGATTACGAGCGGCCGGCGTATCACACGGCCGATTTCAGCGCCGGCATGGGCTTCGACCGCTACAACGTCAGCGTGTTCGTCAAGAACGCGTTCGACAACGATAAGGTGATCCAGCATCCGCAGGTGGCGTCGATCGTGCAGGGTTATCGCCTGATGCCGCGCGCGATCGGTGTCAGTCTGGCGGCGAAGTTTTAAGCGATAATGCTGCCTTTGAATTTACGCTCAAGGGCAGCATATGACCGTCACGATTTATCACAACACCGCTTGCGGGACCTCGCGCAAAACGCTGGAGGCGATCCGCGCCGCCGGTGTCGAGCCGGAGATTGTCGATTACGTCAAGAATCCGCCGTCGCGCGCGGCGCTGAAGGCGATGATCGCCAAGGCCGGCCTGACCGCGCGGCAGGCGATGCGCGACAAGGGCGATTTGTATGTGGAGTTGGGATTGGCCGATGCGTCGTTGTCCGACGATGCGTTGCTCGATGCGATGATCGAGCATCCGATTCTGATCAACCGGCCGTTCGTGGTGACGGACAAGGGTGTGCGCTTGTGCCGCCCGTCGGAGTTGGTCCAAGACCTGCTCTAGGTTCCGTCGCGGCGACACGTAGGGCGGATTAGCGTAGCGTAATCCGCCAATGCATGCTTCGCCGGCGGCTCATAAATGGCGGATTACGGCGTTCCGCCTAATCCGCCCTACGTGGTTTAGATGATTTCAACGCCGCCGGTCGTGGCGGCGGCTCTGTTCAATGCGTGCGGTTGACCGAGAAGTCGGCCAGCTGCAGCAGCGATTCCTTGTACACGCTATCGGGCAGGTCGGCGATCGCTTCGGCGGCGCGCCGGGCGGCCGTCTCGGCTTGCTGGCGCGTGTAGTCGAGCGCGCCGCTGCTGGTGATGGCGGCCAGGATCGTGTCGAAGTGCTGCTCGTCGCCCTGCTCGATGCAGGTGCGCACCAGCTCGCGCTGCTCCGGCGTGCCGTTTTCCATCAGGTAGATCAGCGGCAGGGTCGGCTTGCCTTCGCGCAGGTCGTCGCCGACGTTCTTGCCGATTTCGCTGGCGTCGCCGGCGTAATCCAATACGTCGTCGATCAGCTGGAAGGCCGTGCCCAGCGAGCGGCCGTACTCGCCGGCGGCGGCGATTTGCGCGTCGTTGGCGCCGGCGATCAGGGCGCCCAGTTCGGCCGCCGCTTCGAACAGCTTGGCCGTCTTGGAGCGGATCACCTGCAGATAACGCTCCTGGTTGACGTCGGGGTCGTGCATGTTGAGCAACTGCAACACCTCGCCCTCGGCGATGACGTTGGTGGCGTCCGACAAAATCTGCATGACGCGCATGTTGTTCAGGCCGACCATCATCTGGAACGAGCGCGAGTACAGGAAGTCGCCCACCAGCACCGAGGCGGCATTGCCGAATAGGGCGTTGGCGGTGGCGCGGCCGCGCCGCAGCGACGATTCGTCGACGACGTCGTCGTGCAGCAGCGTGGCGGTGTGGATGAATTCGACCACCGCGGCCAGCTCGTGGTGCCCGGTGCCCTTGTAGGAATAGGCGTTCGCCACCAGCAGTACCAGGACCGGGCGGATGCGCTTGCCGCCGGCGCTGATGATGTATTCAGCGATCTGATTGACGAGGCTGACCTCGGAATGCAGCTTGCGGCGGATCACCGAGTTGACCGCGTCCATGTCGGCGGCGATCGAGTGGGCGATATTGTTTTGTGTTGCGGTGTGGGTGGCGGCAGACAAGACGAACCTGTGCAGTGGACTATTGGTGCCGAGATTATACGACATGCCCCAGCCCACAGGGGCGTCCCCCCCCGTTTCAGACAACTCCTTTGTTATTCAGCTAACGCCTGGACGCCGCCCATCATCATGCAAGCTTGTCGACATACCACGCCATCGGCCATTTGTGAATAGTTTTTGACGCGAATTGGCATCCCATGTATAATCAGCGGTTCCCCGATCACCACGCATGCAGTTCCGCTGGCGGCGGAGGGAATTTTCTTAACATTTGATGAGGTTTCAAATCATGTACGCGGTCATAAAAACCGGTGGCAAACAATACAAAGTTGTCGCTGGCGAAAAACTTAAAGTAGAACAGATACCGGCAGACATTGGTTCCGAACTCACCATCGATCAGGTCCTCGCCGTTGGCGAAGGCGAAAGCATCAAGTTTGGTGCTCCCCTGGTTGAGGGTGCAAAGGTACTGGTTACTGTTGTGGCACACGGTCGTCACGATAAAGTGAAGATTTTCAAGATGCGTCGTCGTAAGCACTACCAGAAGCATCAAGGCCATCGCCAAAATTACACCGAAATCCAAATCGTATCGATCAACGGTTAATTCCGTTTGCCCGAGAATTAGTATCCAAGGAGTCTTAAATGGCACACAAAAAAGGCGGCGGCACAACGCGTAACGGTCGTGACTCAGAGTCAAAGCGTCTGGGCGTAAAAGTCTACGGCGGTCAATCGATCAATGCTGGCGGCATCATCATTCGTCAACGCGGCACCCCGGTGCGCGCTGGTGAAGGTGTCGGCATGGGCAAAGACCACACCCTGTTCGCTCTGGTGGACGGCAAGGTCAAGTTCGTAGTCAAGGGCGAAGGTTCGAAGCAATTCGTGACCGTCGTACCAAACGCTCCAGCAGCTGCAGTACCAGCGTAAATCACGCTCACGGCCAGGCGCCCCGCGCCCGGCCGTCCCCTTGTAAGGCGCGAGCCTTCAATCGAAAGGCTCTGCCCACGGTAGGGCCTTTTTAGTTTTATGGCGGTACATCATGAAGTTTATCGACGAAGCAAAAATTGAAGTGATCGGTGGTGACGGCGGCAATGGTTGTGCCTCGTTTTGCCGTGAAAAATTCCGCCCGTTCGGCGGCCCTGACGGCGGCGACGGCGGCAAGGGTGGCTCGATCTGGGCCGTAGCGGACCGTAACATCAACACCTTGGTCGATTTCCGCTTCTCCAAGATGCACCGCGGCAAAGACGGCGAACCTGGCCGTGGCGCCGATTGCTACGGCAAGGGCGCGGACGACATCCACCTGCGCATGCCGGTCGGCACCCTGATCATCGACGACGCCTCGGGCGAAATCCTGGCCGATCTGACCGAACACGGCCAGATGGAACTGCTGGCCAAGGGCGGCGAGGGCGGCTGGGGCAACATCCACTTCAAGACCTCGACCAACCGCGCGCCGCGTCAAAAGACCGAGGGCAAGGAAGGCGAACGCCGCGAAATCCGCCTGGAACTGAAGGTGCTGGCCGACGTCGGCTTGCTGGGCATGCCGAACGCCGGCAAGTCGACCTTTATTTCGGCCGTGTCGAACGCCCGTCCGAAGATCGCCGACTACCCGTTCACCACCTTGCACCCGAACCTGGGCGTGGTCCGTGTCTCGCACGAGAAGAGCTTTGTGATCGCCGACATTCCCGGCTTGATCGAAGGCGCTTCCGAGGGCGCCGGCCTGGGTCACCAGTTCCTGCGCCACCTGCAGCGTACCGGCCTGCTGCTGCACATCGTCGACCTGGCGCCGTTCGAGACCAACGTCGATCCGGTCAAGGAAGCCAAGGCCCTGGTCAACGAACTGAAAAAGTACGACGAGTCGCTGGTCGACAAGCCGCGCTGGCTGGTGCTGAACAAGCTCGATATGGTGCCGGAAGAGGATCGCAAGAAAACCGTCAAGGATTTCGTCAAGAAGTTCGGCTGGAAGGGTCCCGTGTTCGAGATCTCCGCGCTGAGCCACGACGGCACCCAGGAACTGGTCAACGCGATCCAGATGCACCTCGAGGAAAAGCGCCATTCCGAACAACGTTCGGAAGAAACGCAGATGACGGAGGAAGCGCGCGGCATTTCCTCGATCGATCCGGACGATCCCCGTTTTAAAATTCTCGATTAAGCACGACTAGTCCTCGATAAAAATCCGCATCACCGGCATAATCAGCTATTCGCTGGTTATGCTTTCCACAACAGCGCCGTCCCGCATCCCGGGACGGGCGTCTGCCGCGGCAAGAACGGGTCATCCACCCGGCCCTTCACAGCACTCAGCAATGTACGTCCTGGCTCGCGCCGGGGATCCGGACTCACGTCCCGCATGTAACAAGACTGTTATGAGACTGTCGCACCCATGAATTCCGTCATACAAAAAGCCACGCGCATCATCATCAAGGTAGGATCGTCTTTAGTCACCAACGACGGCCGCGGCCTCGACCACGCCGCCATCGCGCGCTGGGCCGCGCAGATCGCCGCCCTGCGCGCCATGGGCAAGCAGGTGGTGCTGGTGAGCTCCGGCGCCATCGCCGAAGGCATGCTGCGTTTGGGCTTCGAGCAGCGCCCCACCGATATCCACGAACTGCAGGCCTGCGCCGCCGTCGGCCAGATGGGACTCGCGCAAATCTACGAGACCAGTTTCCGCGCGCACGAACTGCGCACCGCGCAGGTGCTGCTGACGCACGCCGACCTGGCCGACCGCGAACGTTATCTGAACGCGCGGTCGACCCTGACCACCTTGCTGCGCCTGGGCGTGGTCCCGATCATCAACGAGAACGACACGGTCGTCACCGACGAAATCAAATTCGGCGACAACGATACCTTGGGCGCGCTGGTGGCGAACCTGATCGAGGCCGACGCGCTGATCATCCTGACCGACCAGAAGGGGTTGTATAGCGCCGACCCGCGCAAGGACCCGGCGGCGGTGCTGATCCAGCAGGGCCGCGCGGGCGACCTGGCGCTGGAGGCGATGGCCGGCGGCGCCGGCAGCAGTTTGGGGCGCGGCGGCATGCTGACCAAGATCCTGGCCGCCAAGCGGGCCGCCAAGTCGGGCGCGCACACGGTGATCGCTTATGGGCGCGAGGATAATGTGCTGGAGCGCCTGGCTGGTGGGGAGTCCATTGGCACGGAGCTGGCGGCGCAGACCGGGCATCTGACGGCGCGCAAGCAGTGGATGGCCGATCATCTGCATACGGCGGGGCAGGTGGTGCTGGACGCGGGCGCGGTGCAGAAGCTGACCGGCGAGGGCAAGTCGCTGCTGCCGATCGGCGTGGTGGAGGTGAAGGGGGAGTTCGGACGCGGCGCGGTGATCACGTGCGTGAACGAGAGCGGCTTGCCGGTGGCGCGCGGACTGTCCAATTACACCAGCGCGGAGACGCGGCGCATCATGCGCAAGCCGTCGAGCGAGATCGAGGCGATCCTCGGCTTCGTGGAGGGGCGCGAGTTGATCCACCGGGACAACCTGGTGCTGGTGTAACGGCTGGATAGCGGCGGGTAGCGATGTGTGCCTCCAGATTACTTTGCTGGTGCGGGCCGTTATCGTTTATAGGCCATCCGGCATCGGCGTCTTTTGGCGGTAGTCGCACAGGTCCTGCTGGATGCAGTTCCAGCATTCCGGCTTGCGCGCCTTGCAGGTGTAACGTCCGTGCAGGATCAGCCAATGGTGCGCATCCTGTAAAAACTCCTTCGGCACGAACCGCAACAGCTTTTGCTCGACGATGTCGACATTCTTCCCAGGCGCCAGGCCGGTGCGGTTCGACACGCGGAAGATATGCGTGTCCACCGCCATCGTCGGCTCGCCGAACGCGGTGTTCATCACCACATTCGCGGTCTTGCGGCCCACGCCCGGCAACGCCTCCAGCGATTCGCGGTCGTGCGGCACTTCGCCGCCGTGCCGCTCCAGCAGTATCCGGCAGGTGGCGATGACGTTCTTGGCCTTGGTCTTGTACAGGCCTATGGTCTGGATATAGGACTTCAACTCTTCCTCGCCCAATTCCAGAATCTTCGCCGGCGTGTTCGCGACCGGGTACAGCCTGCGCGTGGCCTTGTTGACGCCGACGTCGGTGGCCTGCGCCGACAGCAGCACGGCGATCAGCAATTCAAAGGGCGTTGTGTATTCGAGTTCGGTCTTGGGACTGGGATTGGCGGCGCGGAAGCGCTCGAACATTTCTTGGCGTTTGGCTGGATTCATTCAGGCGGGTTTCCATCTACAGGCTTGGCGTCGGCGGCCGCGCGCGCGGCTTCCTCTTTTTTCAGGCGCGCGCGTTCCATCGCGGCGGCGATGATGGCGCGCTTGCGTTCCTTCTCGGCGGCGTCGGCGTCGGTGGCCGGGTCGAGCGCTTCGACCGCCGCCATCTTGGCGCTGGCCTTGGCCGCGAGGCGGGCGTCGTTCTCGTCCTTCTCGCGCTTGAGGCGCATGGCGCGGAAGTCGTGCCGTTCGCGCGCGGCGTCGGCGTCGGCCTGGCTCCATGCGGCCCAGCCGGTGGTCTCGGTGACCGGATACATGACGATGCAGTCGACCGGGCAGGGATGGACGCACAAGTCGCAGCCGGTGCACAGGTCCGGCACGACCGTGTGCATCAACTTGGCCGCGCCGACGATGGCGTCCACCGGGCAGGCCTGGATGCACAAGGTGCAGCCGATGCACAGCGCTTCGTCGATGTAGGCGACCGCGCGCGGGCGCTCGACGCCGTTGACGGGATTGAGCGGGATGACCTTGCGGCCGGTGACGGCCGACAGCCGGACGATGCCCTCGGCGCCGCCGGGCGGGCATTGGTTGATGTCGGCCGCGCCGGCGGCGATCGCCTCGGCATACGGACGGCAACCGTCATAGCCGCATTTGGTGCATTGCGTCTGCGGCAGAGCGTCTTCGATGCGGTCGGCGAGTGTTTTAGTGGTGGGCACGGCGGTGAATGGCGCGGGAAAGCGATAGGGCGATAAAGCGCCATTATCCGATATCTGCGCCGGCCGGGCCGAAAAACCTTACCGCCGGCGCTGTCGCGGCAAAAAAAATCCCTGCGCAGGGCAGGGATCTTGTCGGGTTTGCCGATTAACCGTGTTTTTGGATGAACTCGGTGATCTTCGGGCAGACCATTTCGCGCCAGCGGCGGCCCGAGAAGATGCCGTAGTGGCCGGCGCCAGGGGCGACGTAATCCTGCTGCATCTCGGCCGGGATGCCGGTGCACAGGTCGTGCGCCGCTTGCGTCTGGCCGGCGCCGGAGATGTCGTCCAGCTCGCCCTCGACGGTGAACAGCGCGACCGTGGTGATGTCCTGTGGACGCACCAGCTTGCCGCCGACCTTCCACGTGCCCATCGGCAGCGCGAAGTCCTGGAACACCGTCTTGATCGTGTCCAGATAGTATTCGGCGGGCATGTCGAGCACGGCGTTGTACTCGTCGTAGAACTTGCGGTGGCTTTCCGCCGGCTCGTCGTCGCCTTCAACCAGATGGCTGTAGAACTCGCGGTGGCTTTGCGCGTGGCGGCCGGGATTCATGGCGATGAAGCCGGCGTGCTGCAGGAAGCCCGGATAGACCTTGCGGCCGAAGCCCGGATAGTTCGGCGGCACCGCGTAGATGACGGTGTTCTCGAACCACGAGAACTTCTTTTCGGTGGCCAGGTTGTTGACCGCCGTCGGCGAACGGCGCGGGTCGATCGGGCCGCCCATCATCGTCATCGTCTTCGGCAGCTTGGGGTCCTTGTCGGTGGCCATCAGCGCGATGGCCGCCAGCACCGGCACCGTCGGCTGGCACACCGAGATCACGTGCAGGTCCGGTCCCAGCAGGCGGATGAAGTCCTGCACATAATAGATGTAGTCGTCCAGGTGGAACGGCCCCTCCGACACCGGCACCATGCGGGCGTCCGTCCAGTCGGTGATGTAGACGTCGTGGTCGACCAGCAGGCCGCGCACGGTGTCGCGCAGCAGGGTCGAGTGGTGGCCCGACAGCGGCGCCACCAGCAGCACGGTCGGCTGCTTCAGCGCCTTGGTGCGCTTGTCGTCCAGGTCTTTCTTGAAGTGGATCAGGCGGCAGAACGCTTTGTTGACCACGACCTGTTCGATGATGCCGATCGTCTCGCCGTGGATGACGGTCGAGTCGATCTCGAACGCCGGCTTTTCGTAGTCCTTGCCGAGCCGGTACATCAGTTCGTAACCGGCGGCGATCCGTTGCGAAAACGGCGTGTGCGCCAGCGGCGAGACCGGATTGGTCAGGATTTTGGACGTCGCGTCCGCCCATTGCATCAGGGGCGAAAGGAGGGTGCGTTGCATTTCGTGCAGTTGGTAGAGCATAGGTCTTCCCGGTCAAAGCGTGGTGCGGTGCACCAATACATCACATCATAAGCCAATTATAGAGTATTTGTTTGTGGCGCCAAGCATTTCTAGATACCTCCAAGAAAGCGTGTCTTCCGTACGCAATACGCCACTGGCCAGATAATAGTACCGCCGAACCCATAAAAAAAGCAGCGTTTCCGCTGCTTTTGTGTAGGACACCACCCTACGCACCACCTTGCCGTTGTTTCCGTGGCGCGCAACCGGCTTTAATCGAAGACCGGGGTCTCGACGCCGAGCACCTTGTGCAGTTTCGGCGACGTCGTGGTGTACTGCATGTGGATCTTCTTGTCGGGGAAGATGTACGGCGCGGCGCCGAACGCGGCCAGCGCCGCCTCGTGGAAGCCCGACAGGATCAGCTTTTTCTTGCCCGGATAGGTGTTGATGTCGCCCACCGCGAAGATGCCCGGGACGTTGGTCTCGAACTTCTCGGTGTTTTGCACCTTCAGTTGGCGGCGCTCGATGTCCAGGCCCCATTCGGCGATCGGGCCGAGTTTCGGCGACAGGCCGAAGAACACCAGCAGCATGTCGAGCGGCACGCGGCGGGTCACGCCGTCGGCGCCGGTGACCTTGAGCTCGCTCAGTTTGTCGTCCTTGGCCTCGAAACCGGTGGCCTGGCCAATGATGAGCTGCATCTCGTAGTCGTCGCACAAGGCTTTCATCTTGGCGACCGACGCCGGCGCGGCGCGGAAATCTTCGCGGCGATGCAGCAAAACGACCGATTCGGCCTTGCCGACGAAGTTCAGGGCCCAGTCCAGCGCGGAGTCGCCGCCGCCGCAGATGACGATGTTCTTGCCTTCGAAGATGGCCGGGTCCTTGACCTTGTAGTGCAGCTGCGAGCCTTCGAACACTTCGATGCCGTCGACCTTCAGGGTGCGCGCCTGGAACGAGCCGACGCCGGCGGCGATGAAGATGGTCTTGGTGGTGAAACGGGTGCCGGCGCTGGTTTCGACGTCGAAACGGCCGTCGTCGCGGCGCTCGACCTTGGTCACTTCCTGGCCCAGGTGGAAGGTCGGCTCGAACGGCTCGATCTGCTTGAGCAGGTTGTCGGTCAATTCCTGGCCGGTGCACGACGGCACGGCCGGGATGTCGTAGATCGGCTTGTCCGGATACAGTTCCACGCACTGTCCGCCCACCGCGCCCAGCGAATCGATGACGTGGGCTTTGATTTCCAGCAGGCCCAGTTCGAAGACCTGGAACAGGCCGACCGGGCCGGCGCCAATGATGACGGCATCGGCTTCGATGACGCCTGGAGGGGTGACAGTGCTATTCATTCGTATATTCCTGTGATTTCAATGGTGGTTGGGCGAACACAAGGCTGTGCGGCGCTCGACTTGGCGCCCGCGGATGACGCTGCCCGGTGCTGCCCGGCCAGACAAACTCGTCTTAGCGTACCAGCAGGTGCAGTTTTTCTTTGACGTCCTTGAACTCGTCGGCTTCCGGCAACGGCGCGATGGTCTTGGTGATCGAAGGCCAGTGGCGCGCGAGATCGACATTGATCTTGATGAATTGCTGCTGGTCGCCGGGGACGTCTTCCTCGGCGAAAATGGCGTTGACCGGGCACTCGGCCACGCACACGGCGCAGTCGATGCACTCGTCCGGATCGATGGCGAGGAAGTTCGGGCCTTGGCGGAAACAATCTACCGGGCAAACATCGACGCAGTCCGTATAACGGCAGCTGATGCAAGATTCGGTGACAACGTGGGTCATAACAGTCCTATCAATGTTGGTGTGCAGCGGCGTCGGCGGCGGTGGGATGGCCCGGCTAACCTCAGCAAAGCACTGTATTTTAAGGTAATTCGCTATTTCTCACAAATTGCGCTTATATACAATACATATAAGCAAATGCGTAAGCGCCCCCGTGGACTAGCGTGACGCCGGGCCAACTGGCATCATGTCGGCTTTGTTGATTTATCGAGGAAGCCGCATGGCGGACATTAACATCGTTCAGGAACACAACCTTGCGCCGGAGCAGGCCCGCGCGGCGGCGCAACAGGTGGCCGACAAACTGGCCGAACAATTCGAGCTGGAATGCCGCTGGGACGGCGACGTGCTGCGCTTCGAACGCAGCGGCGTCGACGGCACCCTGACCCTGGAGCCCACCCGGGCGCGGCTGCAAATCGCCCTCGGCTTCCTATTCAGCGCGTTTTCGTCGCAGATCGAGGGCAAGGTGGCCGACAAGATGCGCACGGTGTTCGCCGCGCCTTGATGGTGGGTTGTGGGCGTGTTGTTTTTGGGTAATGTAAATTACAAATAAGAATTATTTGTGTATAATTTACATGATTCAACCTGCCCAAAGGACACCAGCCCATGCCTACCCGGTTCGCCCACGGCGCCATCGCCGCCGCCATCGCCGCGCTGTTCAGCGGTTCCGCCAGCGCCGCCTCGATCGACCTATTGACGCTGAACCGCGTCGGCAGCGCCACCATGGCCGGCGGCGATCTGCAACTGACGCGCAACAGCGGCTCGGCCGGCGCGGGCTGGCTCACGCAGACCATCCCGACCACCGAATCGTTCAGCGCCACGTTCTCGTTTTCCCTGCTGGGCAACGGCTTCAACGGCAAGATGGCCGACGGCATCGCGCTGGTGTTCCAGAACCAGGGCGACAACGTGGTCGGCAACGGCGGCGGCGACCTCGGTTATTGGAACATCGGCGGTTCGGGCGCCAGCGCGGTCGGCTCGATCATCCGGAGCTGGGACAACAACGCGGTCGGCCTGAGCACCAACGGCGTGGTCCAGGGCGTCAAGAGCGCCGGCTTCAACCTGGGCGCGGCCAATTACGTGACCGGCACCGAGACCGTGACCTACAACGCGCTCACGCACGAACTGACGATGGGCGGCACGCTGATCGACCATTCGACCGGCCTGAGCTACGCGGTCAGCGACGCCGCCAGCGTCGACCTGAACGTCAAGTATGGCGGCGCGATGTATATCGGCTTCACCGGCGGCACCGGCGGCAGCTACGCCGACCAGCGCATCACCGGGTTCAGCGTCTCGGCGGTGCCGGAGCCGGCCACGTACGCGATGCTGATGGGCGGGCTGGGCCTGGTGGGATGGGCCAGCCGCCGCAAGCGGCGCTAAAAAAAATCCCCGCGAGGGGATTTTTTTTGTCCGTACGGCCGGCGGGCTTACTTCAGGTCTTCGATCAGGTCGATGTACTGCTGCTTGGCCTCGTCGGCGCTGGTGCCCTTGAGCGCGGCCCAGGCGTCGAACTTGGCGCGGCCGACCATGTCGGTGAAACCCGGACGCTCGCCGGTGGCGTCGCCCGACGACGCTTGCTTGAACAGCGCGTAGATCTTCAGCAGGGTCATGTTGTCGGGACGTTCCGGCAGGTTCTTCGAGTCCGCCTGGGCTTGTTCAAATTGCTCTTGTAAGCTCATTTACATCTCCTTGGTATGGTGGCTGGTGAATATGTCCCATCATACCCGGCGCGGCGCCGAAAGCCGCTAGAGGGCATCCTCAAAAACGGCGTCCCCAAAACAGAACGGCGGCCATGGCAGGTCGGGGACCTGGCCATGGGCCGCCGTTTCCGGTGCCCTCGCGGGCACGAACACAGCCTGCTAGCGAAGATTACTTTTTCTTGGTCGGGTTGACAGCCGACTTCAGGGTCGCGCCGGCCGAGAATTTCGGGGTCTTCGACGCGGCGATCTTGATCGCTTCGCCGGTTGCAGGATTGCGGCCTTTGCGTGCGGCGCGTTTGGCGACGGAGAAGGTGCCGAAGCCGGTGATGCCAACCGTGTCGCCTTTTTTCAGACGCTCAGTCACGATCGCGATCAGAGTGTTCACCGCACCGTTGGCGGCGGCAGCAGACATCTCCGTGCGTTTCGCAAATTCTGCAATCAATTCGCCTTTTTTCATTACTACCTCCTTGGTTATTAGAGCGCGCAGATTAGCATAAATATTGTCAAATGTAATGGTTTCTGTACGAAGTAGGCCTTACAGTAGTTGCCGTGCCACGCTGCGGCGCAATAAAACCCTTGTATTTAAAGGGCTTACGCGATCCTGACAGACCCGCATCCGGTGAAAAAAAGGTTTATGATGGAGCGACTAAGGACGTGAACATGAGCTTTTCGGACGAGACACTGATTGCCTACACGGTCGGCGAACTGGACGACGCGACCCGTCGCGCCGTCGAGGACGCGATGCGGCGCGACAGCAGCATCGCCCGCCGCGTGGCGCGCTTGCGCGCCGGGCGCGACGGCGTGTTCGCCGAGCAGCCGCCGTCCGGCGCGACGATGCGCTCGCAGGCCAAGGTGGTGCAGCTGGCGGCGGTGCGGGCGCAGCGCGTGGCCACGCAGCAGGCCGCGCGCAAGGCGGTCAGGCGGCATCTGGGCTGGCGCGAGTGGAGCGCGCTGGGCGCGGTCCTGGTGGTGGGGCTGGCGGTCGGCAAGTTCGGCCTGGCGCACTGGCAGCCGGCGTGGCTGGCCGATCCGGCCAAGGCGCCGACCACCGTCATCAGCCGCAACGGCATGCTGGTGGCGCAGGGCAGGCTCGACGCCGTCCTGAGCCAGCAGATGGGCGGCGCCGCGCCGTCCGAGGGCGATGTGCGGGTCGGGCTGAGTTTTCTGTCGAACGAGGGTGGCTATTGCCGCACCTTCACGGTGGTGGGACTGAGCCAGGATCTGGTGGGGGTGGCGTGCCGCGTCAGCGCGGAGTGGCGGATACCGGTGATGGTGCAGAATGTGCGGCCGTCGGCGCAGATGACCGCGTACCGGATGGCGGGCACGGAGATGCCGGCGGCGGTGCTGGAGGCGATCGACCAGCGCATCGTCGGCGGCATGCTCGATACGCGCGCAGAGTTCGAGGCCCTGCGGCGCAATTGGCAGCGTTAAAGCTTAGACGCCCAGCAGTTCCACGTCGAAAATCAACGTGGCGTTCGGCGGAATCACGCCGCCGGCGCCGCGCGAGCCGTAGCCCAGTTCCGCCGGGATGATCAACTGGCGCGCGCCGCCGATCTTCATGCCTTGCACGCCTTCATCCCAACCGCGGATGACCATGCCGGCGCCCAGCGCGAATTCGAACGGGTCGTTGCGGTCTTTGCTCGAGTCGAATTTCGGGCCCTTGGTGCCGTCGTCGTTGCGCAGCCAGCCGGTGTAGTGGACGGTGACGTTCTGGCCGGCTTTGGCCTCATCGCCCTCGCCAACGGTCAGTTCGATGTACTGCAGGCCCGATTCGGTCGTGATGGTGGTCATGGTTATTCCTTCTAGATTCGTTGAACACAGCCGACAATTGTAGCAGGGCGTTGTGGTTCAGCCGCCGCGCTTCATTACGGATAGGAATAATTGTCCGCTTTTACCTTGTGACGGCCCGGTTTGCACGTAAAATAAACGTTTAGTCCTTCTAAGCGATTTCTTCATGCTCCGCAGTGTCCGCCGTCTGGTTTTCTCCTGTGTTTGCGCCGCGATTGCCATCGGCAGCGCGCAGGCCAATGTTGTCGTTGTGCTCAACTCGCGTGATGCTACCGTGCAGTTGCTGGACCAGAGCACCTACAAGGACCTGTCGACCTTCCCGGTCGGCAAGGAGCCGCACCACCTGATGGCGACGCCGGACAACAAGTCGCTGATCGTCGCCAGCTCGGTCGGCAACGAATTGATCTTCCTCGATCCGAAGAGCGGCCAGATCCAGCGCACCGTCAAGGACATCCTCGACCCGTACCAGATCGGCTTTTCGCCGGACCAGAAATGGTTCGTGTCGGCCTCGCTGCGGCTGGACCGCGTCGACCTGTACCGCTACGACGGCGCCAACATGACCTTGAGCAAGCGCATCCCGCTGGCCAAGCTGCCGAGCCACATGGCCTTCAACGCCGCCAGCAACATGGTCTTCATCACGCAGCAGGGCAGCGACCAGGTCAGCGCCATCGACCTGGTCACGCAGACCGTCAAGTGGACGCTGCCGGTCGGTAAGCTGCCGGCCGGTATCGCGATGACGCCGGACGACAAGTATCTGCTGGTGGGCATCATGGGCAGCGACTACGTCGAGGTGATCGACTGGAAGGCGCAGAAAACCGTCAAGCGCATCAAGACCGGGCAGGGCGCGCACAACTTCCGTTCGGCCGGCGACGGCCGTTATACCTATGTGTCGAACCGTGTTTCCAATTCGATCAACGTGATTGATCAAAAGACATTGGAAAACGTCGGCCAGATCAACGTGCCGGGCGGCCCGGACTGCATGGAAGTGACGGCCGACGGCAAGACCATGTGGGTCACCTTGCGCTGGATCAAAAAAGTCGCGGTGATCGACCTGGCCACGCGCAAGCTGGTCAAGACGATACCGGTGGGGCGCTCGCCGCACGGCGTGTTCTTCTTCAACTCCGCACAACGCTAATGAAACGCCCCACCGCGAGGGTCAGTGCCGACATTCGGACACGAGCTCGTGTCCGAATGTCGGCACTGACCCCGGGGTGGGGGTGGTTGGCCGCGCTGGCGGTAGGGACGGCCGTTCCGGCCTTCGCGGCGGCGCCGGGCGCCTGCAAGGGCACCCTCTACCTGACCTTCGACACCGGCAGCCAGTCGCAGGCCGAACTGATCGCCGAGACGCTCAAGCGCCACAACATCAAGGCCACCTTCTTCCTCGCCAACGAGAAAACCGTGCGCGGCGACTATTCGCTCGATCCGGCGTGGGCGGCGTACTGGAAGGCGCGCGTGGCCGAGGGCCATGCGATCGGCTCGCACACCTTCGATCACGACGTGCTGGTCAAGGACGGCGGCGCCGGCTTCAAGGTCAAGCCCGGCTTCGGCGCCTCGGCCGGCAAGATCCGCACGCTGACGCCGGCTCAATATTGCGGGGAAATCAAGCGGGTCGACCAGCGTTTCGTCGAGCTGACCGGCAAACACCTCGATCCGATCTGGCGCGCGCCGGCCGGGCGCACCTCGCCCGGCACCCTGGCGGCGGCCAAGGCCTGCGGCTACGCGCATGTCGGCTGGGCGCCGGCCGGCTTCTCCGGCGATGAGCTGTCGAGCACGGCCTACCCGAATGCGGTATTGTTGCAGAAGTCGTTGAGGGATTTGCGTGACGGCGATATTTTCGTCGCGCACATGGGCATCTGGTCGCGCAAGGACCCGTGGGCGCCGGCCAACCTGGAGCCCCTGATCAGCGGCCTGGAGCAAAAAGGCTTTTGCTTCGCCACGTTGCGCGAGCACCCTGATTACAAAACTTCTTTCACATCGCACCATTAAATGATCCAACTACTTTCAGACTGGCTGGGCCTGGCCCAGGGCTGGTTGTTCGAGACGGTGATCCAGCCGTTGGTGTTCCAGCTCGGTTTCGGCGAATTCATCGAGGAAGCCTTCGAGGGCACCGAGTGGCTGCTGATCGGCGTGCTGGAGCTGACCCTGCTGTTCCTGGTGCTGCGTCCGCTCGAGGCGATGATCCCGGTCCACAAGTTCACCGATCCGCGCGCCCGCTGGAACGACTTCATCTACACGGTGCTGCACCGGATCGGCCTGTTCCCGATACTGGTCTTCTTCACGCTCGACCCGCTGCTCGACAGCGTGGCCGGCATGCTGCGCTTCGAGAGCTTCCAGCCGTTCAACCTGGAGTCGCTGTGGCCGGGCATCAGCCCCTTGGGCGCCTTCCTGGTCTACTTCGTCGTGCTCGATTTCTTCGACTACTGGTATCACCGGGCCTCGCACCATTTCAACTGGTGGTGGGCGCTGCACGGCCTGCACCACAGCCAGCAGAACATGAACCTGTGGAGCGACAACCGCAACCACCTGCTCGACGACATGCTGCGCGACGTCTACATGGGCGTGCTGGCGCTGGGCATCGGCGTCGAACCGTCGCAATACGTGATGCTGGTGTCGGTGTCGCGCATCCTGCAAAGCCTGCAGCACGCCAACGTGCGCATCCACTTCGGCAAGGTCGGCGAGTGGCTGCTGGTGTCGCCGCGCTACCACCGCATGCACCACGCGATCGGCGTCGGCCACGAGTCGAACGGCAAGGGCACCCTGGGCGGCTGCAATTTCGCGGTGCTGCTGCCGATCTGGGACATCATCTTCCGCACCGCCAATTTCACGCCGCAATTCGTCGCCACCGGCATCCGCGACCAGTTGCCGCAGGCGGAGGCGGGCGGCGTCGTCAAGCCGGGCCGCGAATACGGCCGGGGCTTCTTCTCGCAGCATTGGCTGGCGCTCAAGCGCATGGTCGAGTACGCGCGCAAGGATACCGTCTGATGGCGGGCGGATTCCCCGCGGTGGCGCGCGCCTGGGGCCGCGCCTTCGCCTCGCAATGGCACGGCAAGCTGCTGTTGATGAGCCTGGCGCCCTTCCTGCTGGCGGTCGGCGTGTGGGCGGTGCTGCTGTACCTGGGCCTGCAGCCGCTGATCGATTTCGTCCACGCCACGTTCTCGCAATATGGCGTGTTCAGCTACAGCGGCAGCTTCCTGAGCTCGCTCGGCCTTGGCGCTTTGAAAACAGTCGTTGTGCCGTTGATAGCGATGCTGCTGTTGCTACCGCTGATGATACTGACGGCGCTGATCTTCATCGGCGTCATCGCCATGCCGGTGATCCTGCGCCACATCGGCGCCCGCCACTATCCGCAACTGGAGCAGCGCAACGGCGGCAGCGTGCTCGGCAGTGTCGGCGTGGCGCTGGGCGGCATGGCCGCCTTCATCGGCCTGTGGTTGCTGACCTTGCCGCTGTACGTGTTCCCGCCGCTGGCCGTGTTCGTGCAGGCGCTGCTGTGGGGCTGGCTGACCAGCCGCATGATGGTCTACGACGTGCTGGCCGACTACGCCAGCGCCGACGAGCGCCGCCAGCTGTTGGCCGAGCACCGTTGGCCGCTGATCGCCATCGGCGTGGTGTCCGGCGCGGCCGGGGCCCTGCCGGGCGCGATCTGGCTGGGCGGCGTGATGGCGGTGGTATTCTTCCCCTTCCTGGCAGCCGCGTCGATCTGGCTGTATGTGCTGGTGTTTATCTTCACCGCGTTGTGGTTCGCCTATTATTGCCTCGAAGCGCTGGCGCGCATGCGCGCCGCCGAGGCCATGAAGGCCGAGCCGGCGCCGGCGGAATTTTAAGAAAACGGAACTCATCATGGCGATCGGACTCATCATCATCGGCGACGAAATCCTGTCCGGCAGGCGCGTCGACCAGCATTTCCCGAAAGTGGTGCAAATGCTGGCCGCGCGCGGCCTGCAGCTGGCGTGGGCGGAAATCCTGGCCGACGACCCGGCGCGCATCACGGCCACGCTCCAGCGCACCTTCGCCAGCGACGACATCGTGTTTTGCTGCGGCGGCATCGGCGCCACGCCGGACGACCACACCCGGCTGGCCGCCGCCGACGCGCTGGGCCTGCCGCTGGTGCTGCACGAGCAGGGCAAGATCAACATCCAGCAGCGCATCGTGCAGATGGGGCAGGAGGCCGGCCACGAGGTCGATTTGAACTCGGCCGAGAACCTGCACCGCCTCAAGATGGCCGAGTTCGCGCAGGGCGCGGCGCTGATCCCCAACCCCTACAACAACATCGCCGGCTTCGCGCTGCACAAGCATTACTTCGTGCCGGGCTTCCCGGTGATGGCCTGGCCGATGATCGAGTGGGTGCTCGACCACCATTACGCCGACCTGTTCAACCGCGAGCCGCACCTGGAGCAGTCGGTGCTGGTGTACGAGACGGCCGAATCGGCGCTGACGCCGCTGATGGTGGAGATCGAGGCCCGCTATCCGCGCGTGAAGGTGTTCAGCCTGCCGAGCGTGGGCGACGCCAACACCCGCCGCCACATCGAGCTCGGCGTCAAAGGCGAACCGGCCCAGACGCTCGACGCGTTCGGGCACATGTGCGCGGAACTCAAGAAGCTCAATGTAGAGTTCAACAACATTTAATGCGCGCCAGTATCGGGTGATGTCGCGCCGCTATCGCTCGATAGCGCTTCGACATCGCCGCGCCGCCGGACCCTCCCGCGCGCACTCGCCACATGGTTGTCACTTAACGGTCACATGCATTCACGGCGTTCCTCCATAGGGGAGAAACGCCGTTGTTTTTTTGCGAAAAATAAACTACGGTTGCAAATTATTGTGCGTCATCACCGGTCGCCACCACGCCGATGTGGTGCAATGGTGACTAGTAGGTTTTACTGAAACAGCTGACCGGTTTGAATCATATGTTAAGCAATCGTCGTTTCCGCCGGCCCCTAGTTCGCGCAGTGCGCAAGTTGCGCGCAGGCGCGGCAGCACTAGGCTATCGTCGCACCCGGCATCTTCATGTCGTGCCGCCCCTTACCCCTGAAGAAACCGAGGCGCATCTGGCGCAGGCGCAGATGGACGCGCCGCCGCCGGGCGAGCCCACCAAGAGCAAGCGGTCGCGCAACGCCCTGATCCTGGTGCTGCTGGTCGGCGCCTCGTTCGCGGTGTACTGGGGCGTGCACGAGAGCCGCACCTCGACCATGCAGGCGCGCATCTTCACCGACCTGGCCGGCAAGATGACGTACAAGGTGCAGCCGGGTCCGAGCAATGCGATCCGCTTCCCGCACGACAGCCCGTACGACGAGCGGCTCGGCTACGCCAGCCTGCCCGACTACCTGGCCAAGCTGAGGACGCGCGACTACCAGGTCAGCGCGCAGGCCCGCATTTCGCCGAAGATGGCCGAACTGGCCGACATGGGCATCTTCCCCACGTACCACGAGAAGACCAAGACCGGCCTGACGATCTACGACTGCCGCGCGCAGGAACTGTTCGCCGCCAGCTATCCGGAACGCATCTACAACAAGTTCGAGCAGGCGCCGCTGGCGCTGGTCTACAGCCTGCTGTACATCGAGAACCGCGAACTGCTCGACAACAAATACCCGAAACGCAATCCGGCCGTCGAATGGGACCGCCTGGGCAAGGCCGTCATCGAGAAAAGCGTCAACGCGGTGGCCGGCGGCCACCGCGCGGCCGGCGGCAGCACCTTGGCCACGCAGATCGAGAAATACCGCCACTCGCCGGAGGGCCGCACCGGCTCGATGAAGGACAAGCTGCAACAGATGGTCTCGGCCAGCCTGCGCTCCTACCAGGACGGGCCGGACACGACCAAGGCGCGGCGCCGCATCGTCATCGATTACCTGAACACGGTGCCGCTGTCGGCCAAGCCCGGCTACGGCGAGGTCAACGGCATCGGCGACGGCATGTGGGTGTGGTACGGCCGCGAGTTCGCCGATGTCAACCGCCGCCTCAGTGGCAATCTCGACAATCCCGATCCCGAGACCGCGCTGGTCTACAAGGAAGCGCTCAGCCTGATGATCGCGCAGCGCCGTCCGAGCCACTACCTGGGCGACGGCGCCGACGACCTCGAAGTGCTGGCCGACAGCCACCTGCGCGTGCTGGCGCAGGAGGGCATCATCACGGCGGCGATGCGCGACGTCGCGCTCAAGCAGCCGCTGCATCCGGCCAAGGGCAACGGCCTGCAGGCGGCGCCGGAGATGACCTTTGTCACGCGCAAGGCCTCGAACGCGATCCGCAACCACCTGGCCAACCTGCTGGGCGACAACCGCATGTACAACCTCGACCGTCTTGACCTGAACGTGGTCAGCACGCTCGACGCGCAGGCGCAGATGGCGGTCACGCAGGTGCTGCGCGACCTGCGCGACCCCGAGCGCGCGGCCGCCGCCGGCCTGACCGGCAAGGGCATGCTGGGCAATGGCGATCCCGCCAACGTGGTGTACAGCTTCACGTTGCTGGAAAAGGGCGCGGACAACAACCTGCTGCGCCTGCAGACCGACAACTACGACCAGCCGCTCGACATCAACGAGGGCGCCAAGCTCGATCTCGGTTCGACCGCCAAGCTGCGCACCCTGGTGACCTATCTGGACATCATCGACCAGCTCAACAAGAAGTACAAGGGCATGAACGCCGAAACGCTGACCATGATCCCGGTCGATCCGCAGGACAAGCTGTCGCTGTGGGCGATCGACTACCTGAAGTCGCATCCGGTCGGCAGCGCCGAGCGCGAGATCACGCCGATGCTGAACGCGGCCATGGAGCGCAAATACTCGGGCAATCCGGGCGAGGGCTTCTTCACCGGCGGCGGCCTGCATTACTTCGGCAACTTCTCGAAGGAAGACAACGGCAAGATCCTCACCGTCACCGAGGCGCTGCGCCGCTCGACCAACCTGGTGTTCGTGCGCCTGATGCGCGACGTCGCCAAGTTCTACATGTTCCAGACGCCGGGCTCGTCGGCCTCGCTGCTGGCCGACGCCGACGATCCGCGCCGCGCCGTCTACCTGGCGCGCTTCGCCGACAAGGAAGGCAAGGAGTTCCTGAACCGCTTCTACGCCAAGTACAAGGGCAAGCCGGCGGCCGATCTGGACAAGATCCTGCTGGCCAACATCCGCAGCACGCCGACGCGGCTGGCGGTGATCCACCGCACCGTGTATCCGACCGCGAGTGTCAAACAGTTCGGCGACTTCCTGCACGAGTACCTGCCGTCGCAGAACGAGGTGTCGGACGAGCGCGTCGAGAAGCTGTACGATCAGTACGCGATCGACAAGTGGTCGCTGCCGGACCGCGGCTACCTGGCCAGCATCCACCCGCTGGAGCTGTGGATGGCGGCGTACATGCGCGTGCATCCGAAGGCGACCCTGTCGCAGATGACGGCGGCCAGCGAGAAGGAACGCCAGGAAGTCTATTCGTGGCTGTTCAAGACGCACCGCAAGCACGCGCAGGACCGCCGCATCGCCGGCCTGATCGAGGTCGAAGGCTTCATGGAGATCCACAAGCAGTGGAAGAAGATGGGCTATCCGTTCGAATCGCTGGTGCCGTCGTACGCGACGACCCTGGGCGCGTCGGCCGACCGTCCGGCGGCGCTGGCGGAGATGATGGGGATTATCGTCAACGGCGGCGTGCGCAAGAGCAGCCAGCGGATCTCGTCGCTGCACTTCGCCAAGGGCACGCCGTATGAGACGGTGGTGAGCAAGGCCAAGCCGACGACCAACGAGCAGGTGCTGTCGCCGGAGGTGGCGCGCGTGGTGGCCGACGCCATCCGTGGCGTGGTGTCGGACGGTACGGCCAAGCGCGCGCGCATGGCGTTCGTGCAGTCGGACGGCACGGTGCTGCCGGTGGGCGGCAAGACAGGTACCGGCGACCAGCGCTTCGACGTGTATGGCGGCGGCGGACGGTTGATCGAATCGCGTTATGTGAACCGGTCGGCGACGTTCGTGTTCAATATCGGCGAGCGCTTCTTCGGCAGCATGACGGCGTATGTGCACGGGCCGGAATCGAAGAACTACGACTTCACCAGCGCGTTGCCGGTGCAGTTGCTGGTGGTGCTGGCGCCGAGTCTGATGCCGTTGATCGAACCGAATCCGGTGGCGAAGCCGGGGACGGTGCCGCCGCCGGTGGTGGTGAAGACCGGTGGCGTGCCCGAAACTGCGGCGGCGCGACCGTTGCAAGCCTGCGGCGGTTGATTTTCACCCGCACGGCGATCCGCAGGGGTCGTACCCGGCAGGGTACGACCCCGGTTGGCCTTACGGGTTAAGGCGCCGATCGATCCACTAGCGTCCGTATTCCCCTTGCATAATTGCTCATTTGTTGGCATGGTATCAGCCCATGAAACCAATGCGCCACCACATGTCCAAAATCCTCAAGTTCACGCAATTCTCGGTGCGGGACTTGTTCGTCGCCTCGGCCCCCACCATCGCGCTGATCGTCGGCGTCTGCCTGCTGGCCTACTGGCTGGTCGATCCCGCCCCGCCGCGCAGCGTGCGCCTGGCCACCGGCCAGGAAAATAGCGCCTACGAGGAATTCGGCAAGAAATACGCCGCCGCCCTCGCCAAGCACGGCGTCAAGGTCACGCTGGTCCCCTCGGCCGGCTCCGGCGAAAACCTGCGCCGCCTGCGCGCCGGCGAGGTCGACATCGCCTTCGTCCAAAGCGGCTCCACCAACGAGGAAGTGGCCGAGCGCGAAGGCCTGTCGTCGCTGGGCAGCCTGTTCGTCGAACCGCTGTGGCTGTTCCTGCGCGAGACCAAGGGCCAGCCGCCGATCACCCAGCTCAGTCAACTAAAAGGCAAGAAGATCAACTTCGGTCCCAAAGGCGCGGGCGCGCCGCGCCTGTTCCGCCAGGTGCTGTCGCTCAACGGCCTGGAGAAGGAAGACGTCGAACGCTACTCCCTGGCCAACACGCCGGCCACGGTGGAACTGCTCGAAGGCCGCATCGACGGCCTGGTGTTCACCTCGGCGCCGGAAGCGCCGCTGATCCAGATGCTGCTGCAAACGCCGGGCATCAAGCTGTTCAACTTCAGCCAGGCCGAGGCTTACGCGCGCAAGCTGCCGTTCCTCACGCACGTGGTGCTGCCGCAAGGGATCGTCGATCTGGGGCGCGATATTCCGGCGGAGGATTACAACCTCATCGCGCCGACCGCCACCCTGGTGGCGCGCGACGACCTGCATCCGGCGCTGGTCGATTTGTTCGTGCAGGCGGCCAGCGGCATCCACAACGGCGCCGGCTGGTTCCAGCAGCAGGGGCAGTTCCCGTCCGCCAAGTACACCGAGATCCCGGTCGACGCGGAGGCGGCCAAGTTCTACAAGAACGGCCCGCCGCTGCTGCAGCGTTATATGACGTTCTGGCTGGCCAACTTCTTCGACCGCATGTGGGTGGTGGTGCTGGCGCTGAGCGCCTTGATTATTCCGTTGTCGCGGATTATTCCGCCGCTGTACGTGTGGCGCATCCGTTCGCGCGTGTACCGCTGGTACGGGCAATTGCGCACGGTGGAGCAGCAGGTCGAGAGCGCGCCGGAGGCGACGCGCATGCAGGTGTACGAGGCGCAGCTCAAGCGGCTCGACGAGATCGAGGAGCTGGTCAACCAGATCTCGATTCCGCTGTCGTTCGCCGATGGCTTGTACGGCTTGCGCAGCCACATCCAGTTCGTGCGCAAGCGGATACAGTTTTTGATGGGGGAGGGCGCGCCGGCGGCGACGCAGGCGGTGCCCGTTTAACCCGTCTTAAAAGTCACGCGCCGGTCCACGGCAGGCCTGCCTTGCACCAGCCGCCGATATTCCTGCGGTGGTGGTGCTCGTCCTTGTCGCCCTCGAAGCCTTCAAGGATGTCGTAGCAATGCTGGTAGCCGTGCTCGGTGGCCAGCTTGGCCGCACCACGCGAGCGCACGCCCGAGCGGCACAGGAACAACAACACCTGATCCTTGCGCGCCACCGAGTTCAATTGCTCGATGAATTCATGATTGGCGATGCCGCCGGGATAAATGCTCCACTGGACCGCACCATGTTGGGCTTCCGGAATGGCCACCCGGCCGACCCAGTCGCGCTCGGCATTGGTGCGCACGTCGACCAGCTTGACGGCGTTGTCGGCGCTGATCAGTTCATACGCCTCCTGCGGCGTGACCGCGCCGGCATAGGGCCAGTCCTTGCTGCGCCCACGGGCCACGGCCAGGATCTCGTCTATTTTACTCATGGGATGTCCCTCCAAATAAGATTGAGTTTATTATAGGCGTCCTGTGCACGTCGGAGACAATGGCGCACCAAAGCCGTGCAATTTTCCGCGATAAATGAAAATTGCACGATAACGGTGCGGTTTGAAAAATTCGCACCAAGTTGGTGCCGCATTGATCCGTTGTAAATAGTGGCATTTTGGTGCTCCGCCCGGTTTTAGTCTCTTTTGTCGGCGAGTTCCAAGACGCTATGAACATATCGTTATGAGTTTCAGGCTGGCATAGATACTGCTTATATAGAGCGCACCAGTTATACACATTCCTTTAGGAGATACGCATGGCAATGACAGCCGCAGAAGTCTTGAAAATGGTCCAGGAAAACGAAGTCAAATTCGTTGATTTCCGTTTCGCCGATACCCGTGGTAAAGAACAGCACGTCACCGTGCCTGTGTCGCACTTCGACATCGACAAGTTCGAATCGGGTCACGCATTCGACGGTTCCTCGATCGCCGGCTGGAAGGGCATTGAAGCATCGGACATGATTCTGCTGCCAGATCCAAACACCGCGAACATCGATCCGTTCATGGAAGAGACCACGCTGTTCATGCAGTGCGACGTTATCGAACCGTCGGACGGCAAGGGCTACGACCGCGACCCGCGCTCGATCGCCAAGCGCGCTGAAGCCTACCTGAAATCGTCGGGCATGGGCGACACCGCCTACTTCGGTCCGGAACCAGAATTCTTCATCTTCGACAGCGTGCGCTGGAAGATCGACATGTCCGGCTGCTTCGTCAAGATCGATTCCGACGAAGCGTCGTGGTCGACCGACAAGGAAATCGAAGGCGGCAACAGCGGCCACCGTCCGACCGTCAAGGGCGGCTACTTCCCGGTCCCACCAGTGGACAGCTTCCAGGACATGCGTTCGGAAATGTGCCTGATCCTCGAATCGCTGGGCATCCCGGTCGAAGTGCACCACCACGAAGTGGCCGGCGCCGGCCAGAACGAAATCGGCACCAAGTTCTCGACCCTGGTCGAGCGCGCCGACTGGACCCAGAACCTGAAATACGTGGTCTGGAACGTGGCCCACAGCTACGGCAAAACCGCCACCTTCATGCCGAAACCTATCGTTGGCGACAACGGTTCGGGCATGCACGTGCACCAGTCGATCTGGAAGGACGGCGTCAACCTGTTCGCCGGCGACGGCTATGCCGGCCTGTCGGAAACCGCGCTGTACTACATCGGCGGCATCATCAAGCACGCCAAGGCGCTGAACGCGATCACCAACCCGGGCACCAACTCGTACAAGCGTCTGGTTCCAGGCTTCGAAGCGCCGGTCAAACTGGCGTACTCGGCCCGTAACCGTTCGGCTTCGATCCGTATTCCACACGTGGCCAATCCAAAAGGCCGCCGTATCGAAACCCGTTTCCCTGATCCACTGGCAAACGTGTACCTGTGCTTCGCCGCGCTGCTGATGGCCGGTCTGGACGGTATCGCCAACAAGATCCATCCGGGCGAGGCCGCATCGAAAGATCTGTACCACCTGCCGCCGGAAGAAGACGCGCTGATCCCGACCGTGTGCTCGTCGCTGGAAGAGGCATTGGACAACCTGAACAAAGACCGCGAGTTCCTGACCCGTGGCGGCGTGTTCAGCGATTCGATGATCGACGCGTACATCGAACTGAAAATGCAGGACGTCCAACGCATGCGCATGACGACCCACCCGGCCGAGTTCGACATGTACTACTCGCTGTAATTGCAACGCATCGGCCTGCCGATGCTGCAGTGAAGCAAAATCGGTGAAGCAAAAAACGCGGGGGGAGCCATGGCTTTCCCCGCGTTTTTGTTTGGATGTTGTATATTCAGGATGGAGCTTTCCACCCATGGATTACGGATGACAATGAGTTTCAAAAGATGCGGTTTCGCCAATGTTGGCGCCATGTTTGCGTTGGCGCTGGCCGCCGGCGGCGCCGCGCGGGCGCAGGGCGTGATCTACAAATGCACGCCGCCCAACGGCAGCACCGAATACACCGACGTTTATCGCGGTAACTATTGCAAGGCGATGGACTTGCCGGGCCTGGCGATTCCGGCGCCGTCCCGGCGGCAGGGCGCGCCGGCGCGCGCGGCCCCGGCGACGCCGGCGGCGGCCGCCGCCACGCCGGGGGATTTCCCGCGCGTCGACAGCGCCGAGCAGCGCGCGCGCGACGCCGACCGCCGCGCGATACTGGAAGACGAGCTGAAAAACGAAACGCAGAAGCTGACCGAGTTGCGCAGGGAGTTCAACGGCGGCGAGCCGGAACGGCGCGGCGACGAACGCAACTACGCGAAATACCAGGAACGGGTGGCCGCGATGCGCGACAGCATCAGCCGCTCGGAAAAGAATGTCGAAGCCTTGAAACGTGAGATCGCGAATATCCGATGAGCATAGTAAGTAATATCGCCGCGCGCGCCGTGGCCGCCATGAACCGTCCTCCGGCGCTGGCCGGCCTCGAACTGCTGGCCTCGGCCGTGGTGCTGCTCGACGGCGAGGGCCACATCGCCTACGCCAACGCGGCCGCCGAGAACCTGCTGGAAAGTTCGTTGAAGGCGCTGTCGCGCCAGAAGCTGACAACGCAGTTCCTCAACCCCGAGGAGCTCGATCACATCTGCGCCCAGGCGCGCGAGCACAAGTTCTCCGACCTGCGCCAGGATTTGACGCTGGAGCGGGCCGGACGCGATCCGCTGCACGTGCACAGCATCGTCTCGGCGCTCGACGATCCGGTCGACCACATCCTGATCGAATTGCGCGAGCACCTGCAGCACCTCAAGCTCGACCGCGAGGAGCGCATCCTCGACCAGAGCCAGGTCAACAAGGAATTGATCCGCAACCTGGCGCACGAGATCAAGAATCCGCTCGGCGGCATCCGTGGCGCCGCCCAGCTGCTGGAGATGGAACTGCCGGCGCTGCACGCGGTGCAGCTGCGCGAATACACGCAGGTCATCATCAAGGAGGCCGACCGCCTGCAAACCCTGGTCGACCGCCTGCTGGCGCCGCACCGCCGGCCGCACATCGTCGGCGACGTCAACATCCACGAAGTGCTCGAGCGCGTGCGCAGCCTGATGCTGGCCGAATTCCCGTCCGGCCTGACGATCTTGCGCGACTACGACGCCTCCATCCCCGAGTTCCGCGGCGACAAGGAGCAGCTGATCCAGACCGTGCTCAACATCGCCCACAACGCCGCGCAAGCGCTCGCTTCACAAATCGAGGCGGGCGATGCGCAGATCATTTTGAAGACCCGCGTGGCGCGTCAGATGACCCTGGCCAAGGTTCGCTACGGGCTGGCATTAGACTTGCATATCATTGACAATGGACCGGGCATCGCACCCCAGATCCGCGACCGCATTTTCTACCCGCTGGTGTCGGGCAGGGAGGGCGGCAGCGGCCTCGGATTGACGTTGGCGCAAACCTTTGTGCAGCAGCACATGGGCGTGATCGAGTGCGAGAGCCGGCCTGGATATACGGATTTCCGTATCCTGCTGCCGTTGCCATAAGCCGTGGCAAGCAGGGGCGGGTACCGAGTCCCTTGATTGACGATCCATATTGCGGGATATACACAAACAATGAAGCCAATCTGGATAGTAGACGACGACGAATCGATCCGCTGGGTACTGGAAAAAGCGCTGGCACGGGAAAACCTGGCCACCAAGAGTTTTGCCAACGCGCGCGACGCCATCGCCGCGCTGGAGTTCGAGACGCCGCAGGTGCTGGTGTCCGACATCCGCATGCCGGGCGACTCCGGCCTCGACCTGCTGCAACTGGTGAAGTCGCGCTTCCCCGGGCTGCCGGTCATCATCATCACCGCCTTCTCGGACCTGGACTCGGCCGTCGCCGCGTTCCAGGGCGGCGCCTTCGAATACCTGGCCAAGCCGTTCGACATCGACAAGGCCGTCGAGCTGATCCGCCGCGCGCTCGACGAGAGCCTGCGCGAGACCAGCGTCGAATCGGGGCCGTCGGAGACGCCGGAAATCCTCGGCCAGGCGCCGGCGATGCAGGAAGTGTTCCGCGCCATCGGCCGCCTGTCGCAATCGAACGTGACGGTGCTGATCACCGGCGAATCGGGCTCGGGCAAGGAGCTGGTGGCGCGCGCGCTGCACAAGCACAGCCCGCGCGCGCAGCAGCCCTTCATCGCGCTCAACACGGCGGCGATCCCCAAGGATTTGCTCGAGTCCGAACTGTTCGGCCACGAGCGCGGCGCCTTCACCGGCGCGCAGACGACGCGGCGCGGCCGGTTCGAGCAGGCTGAAAACGGCACCCTGTTCCTCGACGAGATCGGCGACATGCCGTTCGACCTGCAAACGCGCCTGCTGCGGGTGCTGTCGGACGGGCACTTCTACCGGGTCGGCGGGCATCAGCCGCTCAAGGCCAACGTGCGCGTGATCACCGCGACGCACCAAAATCTGGAGCAGCGGGTGCGCGAAGGATTGTTCCGCGAGGATTTGTACCACCGCCTCAACGTGATACGCTTGCGTTTGCCCAGTTTGAGGGAACGGCGCGAGGATATCCCTATTTTGGTGCGCCACTTCCTGGTGCAAAGCGCCAAGCAGCTGGGCGTGGAAGCCAAGCGCATGAGCGACGCCACGGTGCAGTTCCTCAGCAGCCTGGATTTGCCGGGCAACGTGCGCCAGCTGGAAAACCTGTGCAACTGGATCACGGTGATGGCGCCGGGGCAGACGGTCGAGGTCAAGGACCTGCCGCTGGAGCTGACGCAGGAGCAGCCCGGCGGCGGTGGCGCCGCCTTGAGCACCGGCGTGGGCTTGTCGGCGCCGCCGGAAAGTTACGGCGCGATCCAGCACCACGGCACGGTGGTGCCGGTGGCGACGGCGGAGGCGGGTGGCGCGAACGGACCGGCCGGTTCGCCGGACGCCTGGCTCAGCCTGTTGGAAGTGCAGGCCGCCTCCATGCTCAGCGGCGGACAGCAGGAAGTGATGGCGGTGCTGGGGCGGCAATTCGAATCGGCGCTGATCCGCACCGCGCTCAAGCACACGCACGGCCGCAAGAACGACGCCGCCGTCCGGCTCGGGATCGGCCGCAACACCATCACGCGCAAGATCGCCGAACTCGGCATCGACGGCGCGAAGGACGATTAGCGAAGCAACTCTTCGGTTGTTTAAGGTAAGCTCTTGGCTGACGAAGCCAGGGGCTTTTTTTTTATGGAAACCGTATGTTGATTAATTGTGTGGCCTATCAGGACGGCCAGAAGCTGGACGACATTCCGGTCGCGGAAATCAGCGATTACATCGAGCGGCCCGAGACGTTCGTCTGGGTCGCCTTGCGCGACGCCCAGCCCGACGAGCTGGCCGTGATGAAGGAGGAATTCGGCCTGCACGAGTTGGCGGTCGAGGACGCCAGCCGCGGCCATCAGCGGCCGAAGATCGAGGAATACGGCGATTCGCTGTTCGTGGTGGTCAAGACCATCGAGTGCCGCGACGGCGACGTGGCCGTCGGCGAGGTCGATATCTTCGTCGGCCAGAATTACGTCCTGTCGTCGCGCGACGGCGACAGCCAGCAGGGTTTCCTGGGCGTGCGCGCGCGCGCCGAGAAGGAGCCGCACATGCTGCGCCTGGGCCCGGCGTTCGTGCTGTACGCGCTGATGGACGCGGTGGTCGACCGCTACTTCCCCGTGCTCGACATGCTGGAAACGGAGTTGGAAAAAATCGAGGAGCTGATCTTCAGCCGCGGCAAGCAGCGCGACAACATCGAGCGCCTCTACGAGCTCAAAAGCAAGGTCACCACGGTGCGCCACGTCGTCGCGCCGCTGATGGAGGCGGTCGGGCGGCTGCACGGCGGCCGCGTGCCGTCGATGTGCCAGGACACCCAGGAATACTTCCGCGACGTGCATGACCACCTGCACCGCATCATCGCCTCGCTCGACACCATCCGCGACACCATCGGCACCGCGATCCAGGTCAACCTGTCGATGACGGCGATCGAGGAGAGCGAAGTGAACAAGCGGCTGGCGGCGTGGGCGGCGATCTTCGCGATCTGCACCGCGTTCGCGGGCGTATGGGGCATGAACTTCAAGTTCATGCCCGAGCTGGAGTGGAAGTACGGCTATCCGTTCGCGCTGACGGTGATGATCTCGGTGTGCGTCTACCTTTACCGGCGCTTCAAGAAGGCCGGCTGGCTGTAGCCGCGCAGCGGTCATTCCCGCAGGGCGAAAAAAACCACCCCGGGCGCGTGCGCCACGGGGTGGTTTTTTGTTTTACGACTTCAGGTTAGAAGTTGTAGGTGGCGCGCACGTACAGGGTGCGGCCCGTTGGATCCGTGTAGCGTGGATCGTAACCAGCCTGGAAGGCGGTGGTCTGGTACGACAGTGGCGGCTCGCGGTCGAACAGGTTGCGCACGCCGGCGGTCAGGGTCAGGCCCTTGATCGCTTCCCACGAACCGTAACCGTCGAACGTGGTGTACGACGAAACGTGGTTCTCAGGATCCTGGTCGATATAGCCCGACTTGTAGTGCGCGGTCAAACCGGCGCCGAACTTGCCCGAGCTCCAGTTCACGTTGGCGCTGTTCTGCCAGCGGAAGACCACGCTGTCACCCGAGAATTCGCCCAGTCGGTTGCGCATCGTGTCGCCGACGAAGTTCTGGTACTCATACTTGTGCACCCAGGTGCCGTTGTACGAGAAGTTGAACAGGCCGTAGTTGGTGGTGCGCAGCTTGTAGGCGGCGGCCAGGTCGACACCGTTGGTGTTCATGTCGCCCAGGTTCTGCGTGCGCAGGTCCAGGTAGCCGCAGGTGATCGGGTTGGGGCACTGCGAACCATCGACCGCCAGGTCGCCGGCCGGATTGCGCTTGTAGTACGGCGCGAAGGTGACCGGATCGCTCAGCACGTCGTTGTCCTGCAGGTTGCCGATTTGCTGGGTCAGGCGGATCGACCAGTAGTCGGCCGACAGGGTCACGTTGTTGACCGGTTCCCACACCAGACCGACGGTGCCGGTCTTCGAACGCTCGGGGTTCAGGTTCTTGTTACCACCGTTGAGCACCTGGAACTGCTGGCCGCAGTTGGCCGCTGCCGACTTGCCAGGGATCGGATTGCCGCCCGGGCAGTTGATCGGATCGTCCATGGTGTTGGCGGCGTTGGTGTACGAGTTGGCGGCGTTGATCTCATACAGCGACGGCGCGCGGAAACCCTTCGAGTACGAACCGCGCATCAGCAGCGAGGTCAGCGGACGGTAGACGAACGAGAACTTCGGATTGGTGGTGTGACCGAAGTCGCTGTATTTGTCGTAACGGAAGGCGGCGGTCAGGTCCAGGTTCTTCAGCACCGGCACGTTCAGCTCGGAGTAGAAGGCCGACACGCTGCGCTTGCCTTCGTTCAGGGTCAGCGGATCGATACCGGTGGAGGCGATCACTTTTTCCGCGAACTCGGTGTTGGCCGCGCTACGGAATTGCTGGTGTTCGTACTGGGCGCCAACGGCCAGGCCAGCCTGGTGGCCGGTGTTGAGCCAGTCGCCGACTTCACGGCTCAGCTTGATGTCCGCGCCCTTGCTGATGCCTTGCGCGTTCATGATGTTGCCGCTCAGCGCTGCGCTGTTCAGCAGCGCCGTGCCGGCCGCGCTCTGGTCGCCGAAGACGTTGATCACGCCGTCGAGTACGCCGCGCGAGATGATGCCGCCGTCGCTGTAGCCGTTCAGGTTTTGCTTGACCTTGTTCTTGTTGTACGACAGCGCGGTCTCGTAGTCCCAACCGGCGACGACGCCTTTGAGGTTCACCACCAGGCGTTCCTGGCGGTTGATGTTCTCGTCGGCGCGCGAGCCGTTCGGCAGGTCGCGCCAGCGCGCGTGCACAAAGCCCGGCTGTACGCCGTCGGTGATCGAGCCGCCGGTGTCCATGAAGTTCGGGTCCAGCGGAATGCTGTTAGGGACGGTGCCGTTGCCCGGGAAGTAAGGGTTCGGGGTGCCGTCCGGACGGTTGCGGTTGATGTACAGGCCGCCGTACGGCACCGGGGCGATCGCGCTTTGTACCTTGCTCTGGGTGGTCAGGTATTCCACGCCCAGTTCATGGCTGTCGGTCAGCTTGAAGGTGCCGCGGATCAGGCCCGTGGTGCGCTCGCTCTTCGGCACGTAGTCGACGAAGGCCGAGGTGGTCATCTGGCAGGCGCCGTTGCTGCCTGGTACCAGGTTCGGGGCGCTGGTGCAGCCAGGACCGGCAGGGTTGCCGCTGGCGTCGGCCTGGTAGTAGTTGGCCGGGCTGGTCGATGCCGACAGGCCGCCGGCGTAGCGGCGGTTGAAGTCGCGCTGGGTTCCGCCGATCGGGTTTTGGCCCTGGTGGTCGACCATCGCGAAGATGTTGAAGCGATCCTGCTCGAGGTCGCCGAAGCCGTAGCCGATGTTGGCGTTGCGGCTGGTGCCGCCGTCCTTGCGCGGGCTGTCCGCGCCGACGGTGACGGTGCCGCCTTGCCAGTCTTTTTTGGTGATGAAGTTGATCACGCCGCCGACCGCGTCGGAGCCGTACAGCGACGAGGCGCCGTCGCGCAGCACTTCGACGCGCTCGAGCGCGGCGAATGGAATCATGTTCAGGTCGGGCGCCGAACTGTCGAAGGCGTTGTTCGCCAGGCGGCGGCCGTTCAGCAGGATCAGGGTCTTGTTGGCGCCGATGCCGCGCAGGTCGGCGAACGAGGCGCCGCCGGTGCCGGAGCCGACGACCTGGCTGGTGCCGGTGCTCGACTGCGATACGCTCAGATTGGCCAGTACCTGTTCGACGGTGGTGATACCTTCTTTTTTCAGGTCGGCCATCTTCACGACGGTCACGGGCACGGCGGTCTCAGCGTCGATACGCTTGATAGCCGAACCGGTAATTTCCACGCGCTGGATCGGCGCGTCTGGTGCTTGTTGAGCGATTGCCGGTTGTGCCAGCACGAACGCGGCGCCGCCGGCAAACATCAGCCGCAGCGAACGCGAAATAACGGTTTCCATCATCATTGCTTCAACTCCTAAGAGATCTTATTGCTTCTTTATCATTAAACGGCAGGGGCTGAATAATCCATGGGTAAATTATTCAGGGTTGCCATCAGACCACCCGGAGGGCGCAGGGTCAATTGTCTCTCTGTAACAAGTTTGACATAAACAACACTTCCTACGGTTTTTACAAAAAAAAGCGCGTTTCTTACACAAAAATACAAAGTTTTTGAACATTTATGGCAATTTTGTGCTAGAGCTCAGTAAAAAGTTCAACCGGATTCATGCGCGTGAATGGCGGTACAATCAACAGCGAGTCCACCAAGGGGATGCGATGAGTGAAGAGCTGCGGGAGGAGTCGCCGACAGGGCGCTTGTACGGCGAGGCCGACGGTCGGGCGCTGGCCGAGGCGACGCTGCGCGCCATCACGGCGTCGACCTCGCGCGCGCGCGGCGACGAGTTCCTGCGCCTGATGGTGCGCGAGCTGGCGCTGGCGCTCGACGTGCGCTACGTCATCGCCGGCCGCCTGATCCACATGGCCGACGGCCACGAGGGCATCCGCACGCTGGCGCTGTGGGGCGGCGACGGCTACCTGCCGGCCATGGAATACAGCCTGCGCCACACGCCCTGCCAGGACGTGACCGACCAGAGCATTTGTTTCCACGCCCGCGGCATCCAGGCCGACTACCCCCAGGACACCTTGCTGGTCGACATGCAGGCCGAGAGCTATATCGGCATCCCGATGATCGACACCGAGGGCAAGACGCTGGGCATCCTGTCGGCCATCGACACCCGCCCCATCTCCGAGGACAAGCGCCTGCTGGCGCTGTCGCTGCTGTCGATCTTCGCCACCCGCTGCGCGGCCGAACTGCAGCACCAGGAGCGCGAGCGCACGCTCGAGCAGACGGTGCAGCAGCGCAGCGAGGCCTTGCTGGCGGCGCAGGCGATCCTGGTCGAACAGGAGAAGATGGCGGCGCTCGGCGCGCTGGTGGCCGGCGTGGCGCACGAGGTCAACACGCCGATCGGCGTGGCGGTGACGGCGTCGTCGAGCCTGAGCTCGTACGCCGAGGAGCTGGTCAAATGCGTCGGCGGCGACCGCGTCAGCCGCTCGGAGCTGGTGGCCACGGCGCAGCGGCTGCGCGAGGCGGCCCTGCTGGTCGAGCGCAACCTGGCGCGCGCCGCCGATTTGATCGGCAACTTCAAACAACTGGCGGTCGACCAGGGCAGCACCCACGTGGTCGAGTTGGGCTTGCGCGACCACGCGCTCAGCGTGGTGTCGGCGCATGGTCCGGAGTTGCGCAAGGTCGGCATCCAGGTCGGCGTCGAGATCGCCGGCGACCTGCGGGTCAAGCTGGACGCCGGGCGCTGGTCGCAGGTGCTGTCGAACCTGCTGATGAACGCGGCCAAGCACGGCTATCCGAACGGCGGCCCCGGCAAGGTCGTCCTGAGCGGACGCGGCGAATTGGAGGATGGCGCGCGCTGGTTGCTGCTGGAATTCGCCGACGACGGTGTCGGCCTGACGCCGGAAGTGCGCGAGCGCCTGTTCGAGCCGTTTTTCACCACCAAGCGCGGGCAGGGCGGGTCGGGCCTGGGCATGCACATCGTCTACACGATCGTGCACCAGATGGGCGGGCAGGTGGCGGTGTCGCCCGGCGCGCCGGGGTGCCGCATCAACATCCGCCTGCCGGTCGGGGCGTGAACCGTCCTACGGCTGGACGTTGTCGGCGGCCATCGACAAGGCCACCGCCTCCGCCACCTTGATGCCGTCCACGCCGGCCGACAGGATGCCGCCGGCATAGCCGGCGCCTTCGCCGGCCGGGAACAGGCCGCGCGTGTTCAGGCTTTGCAGCGTGTCGTCGCGGCGCTTGATGCGGATCGGCGACGAGGTGCGCGTCTCCAGCCCGGTCAGCACGGCGTCGTGCTTGAAGTAGCCGCGCACCTGCTTGTCGAACGCGGGGAAGGCCTCGCGCAGCGCCGTCACGGCGAACTCCGGCAGGATGCGCGCCAGGTCGGTCAGGTGCACGCCCGGCTTGTACGACGGCACCACGGCGCCGAACGCGGTCGAGGCGCGGCCGGCGACGAAGTCGCCCATCAGCTGGCCCGGGGCGTTGTAGGTGCCGCCGCCCAGTTCGAAGGCTTTTTCCTCCAGCCGGCGCTGGAACTCGATGCCGGCCAGCGGGTGGCCCGGATAGTCGACCTCCGGCGAGATGCTCACCACGATGGCGCTGTTGGCGTTGCGCTCGTTGCGCGAATACTGGCTCATGCCGTTGGTGACCACGCGGCCCGGTTCGGAGGCGGCCGCCACCACCGTGCCGCCCGGGCACATGCAGAAGCTGTAGACGGCGCGCCCGTTCGAGGCGTGGTGCACCAGCTTGTAGTCGGCCGCGCCGAGGATGGGGTGGCCGGCGTTGGGGCCGAAGCGGCAGGTGTCGATCAGCGACTGCGGGTGCTCGACGCGGAAGCCGATCGAGAACGGCTTGGCCTCGATGTAGACGCCGCGCTCGTACAGCATCTCGAAGGTGTCGCGCGCGCTGTGGCCGATCGCCAGCACCACGTGGTTGGTGACGATCTTCTCGCCGCTCTCGAGGGTCAGGCCGCGCACCTGGCCGCCTTCGGCGTTCTGTTCGATCTCGATGTCGACCACCTTGTTGCCGAAGCGGTATTCGCCGCCCATCGCCTCGATGTTGGCGCGCATCTGCTCGACCATCTTGACCAGGCGGAAGGTGCCGATGTGGGGCTTGCTGACGTAGATGATCTCCTCCGGCGCGCCGGCCTTGACGAACTCGGTGAGCACCTTGCGGCCGTAGTGTTTCGGGTCCTTGATCTGGCTGTAGAGTTTGCCGTCCGAGAAGGTGCCGGCGCCGCCTTCGCCGAACTGCACGTTCGACTCGGGGTTCAGTTCGCGCTTGCGCCAGAAGCCGAAGGTGTCGACGGTGCGTTCGCGCACCTGCTTGCCGCGTTCGAGGATGATGGGGCGCAAGCCCATCTGCGCCAGGATCAGCGCCGCGAACAGCCCGCACGGGCCGGTGCCGACGACCACCGGGCGCGGGTTCCTGTCATGGCCGGCCAGCTGCTCGCCGGCGGCGACATATTTATAGGAGGTGTCCGGCGACGGCATCAGGTGGGCGTCGTGCTTGAGGCGCGCGAGCAGCGCGGCCTCGTCGCGGACGTCGACATCGAGCGAGTAGATGAGCACGATCGCGGTTTTCTTGCGCGCGTCGTAGCTGCGTTTGAAGACGGTGAAGCCGAGCAAGTCGGCGGCCGGGATGTCGAGGCGGGCCAGTATGGCGGCCGGCAATTCGTCCTCGGTATGGTTCAGAGGGAGCTTGACTTCATTTAAACGCAGCATGATCGATTCCTGAGAGGGCGCTGTCTAGGCGCCATGGCCGTCGGACCGGACGCGCGGGCCGCCGGCCCGGGCCCGGCCCGTGAAAGGCCGTATTTTACCAATATTGCCGGCCGGACGCAGCTTTGCGCCGCCGTCCGCCTTTTGAAATGCGGCCCATCGCCATTGCGAAGAATATAAAACGCCGCGACGGCATTTATAGAACATTAAGTTCAGCGGCCGCCGCGCGCCGAGAACGATGCCAGGCCGGCCGACGCCTGCCCCGATTAATCCGCCGTCGGTCGCGCGCCGCCGCGGATAATATCGGTTTATTTTCGCGCACGAGGTTTATTTGAAGATGTTTTATTCCCCGCGTTATTCAACGAATATTAACATTTTGTGTGGCGCCAATATGCCCGTGTCAGCCGGACGCGCGCATGGATCCCTCGGCGTCGACGGTGCCAGGGGGGCTTTACTAAATGCAACATATTGCATTTAAGAAATGGTTTGTATGGCGGCAACTGATGTGTTTGTTGTTAAAAGACGACTTGCACCAGATTGGGTAGCTGCCACGTTTTATACGGCCCTAGCTGCGGTTCGCCTAATGAGGTGTGCCGCCCGGTAGCGAAACAGCACTTTCGACGCGTCTGCGATGCCGGGTTTTCGATGTTCAATGTTCTGCGAATGAACCGGTGAACGTTGATTTTCTGCGGTTCGTTCTTGACGACGAAGTGTTTTGATGCAAATCCCTCAGGCAACGTTACTTCCGAGCAGAAAGCATGGCCATGTTGTCTTTTTGTTGTTTTTTTTTGAAGATATAATTATCAAAATAACTATTTAAAATGCCTATTTGGAAATGTTTCTCCCGATTCCGGTGCATCTTGTTGTCAAGACGAGACAAGTCGATAACATGTCAAATCGATCACGATTTCGTGCGTCAGGGTCCTGCTCAAAGTCGCGCCCCAAAATGGTGCGCGCGGAATCGGCGTCGCCGCCGCCCGGCTTACCGGCCTTCAGCTTTATTGACAATGGTCTAGGTGCTATGTTTTTATGAATGGCGGCAAAGTCCTGGATTATTTCGCCCATGATCCCTTACCGGACTTTGCCACCGGCAGCGAAAAGGTTTTGAAAGAGCAGGGCAGCTATTGGGTGGTTTTATCCAGACTCTCAATGAGCTTATAAAAGAAAAGGGTCGTTTTACTCGTCGTTCAAAAGATGCAGTGAAACGTCTAATAAACACACCAAGGGAATTCAATATAATGATCAAGGAAACAGTATTGTCTCGCTCGATCCGCGTGATGTTCATCGGCGGCCTCGCGCTGGGCGCGCAGGTCGCCTCCGCTCAGCAAGCGGAGACCATGCAGAAGGTCGAAGTGACCGGTTCGCGTATCCCGACCGTCAACACCGAAGGATCGAGCCCGATCACGGTGGTGAGCGCCAAGGACATCAAGGTGGACGGCGTGCGCAACACGGAAGACATCCTCAACAACTTGCCACAGGTGTTCGCCGGCCAGGGTGCGGCCGTGTCGAACGGCGCGACCGGTACCGCGACGGTCAACTTGCGTAACCTTGGTTCGGACCGCACGCTGGTGCTGGTCAACGGCAAGCGCCTGCCTGCCGGTAGCGTGCAGGATTCCGCTCCCGATCTGAACGAAATTCCCGCCGCCCTGATCAAGCGCGTTGAAGTGCTGACCGGCGGTGCCGGCGCGGTCTACGGCGCTGGCGCCGTGGCCGGTGTGGTCAACTTCATCCTGCGCGACAATTTCGAAGGCGTCGAAGTACAGGCCAACCTGTCCGGTTACAACCACCAGCAGGGCAATGGTAACGCCAAGGCCGTGTCGGACCGCAACTTCGCGCTGCCAGGCGATGTCAAGTTCGACGGCAAGACCAAGGATGCGAGTATTTTGATCGGTGGTAACTTCGCCGACAACCGCGGTAACGCCACGCTGTTCTTCAATTACAAGGAAACCGACGCTGTGTTGCAATCGCAGCGCGATTTCACCGCGTGCGCGCTGGCCGGCAGCGAAGACGGCTTCAGCTGCTCCGGTTCGGGCACGCAGGCCAGCGGCCGCATCCGTGTCAGCGGCAACGGCTTCACCAATGACGGCAAGGGCGGCGTGAAGCCGTACACCTCCGCCGACGTGTACAACTTCGGTCCGTTGAACTATCTGCAGCGTCCATCGAAAGTCTATGGCTTCAACGCCATCGCGCACTTCGATATCACCGACAAGCTGCAGGTCTACCAGCAGTTCGCGTTCCACAATTATTCGACCGATGCGCAAATAGCTCCGGGTGGTATCTTCTATCCCACCACGGTCACCGTCCGCGCCGACAACCCGATGCTGACCCCAGCCTGGAGAACCGCGCTGGGCTTGGACACGGCAGCGAGCATCCAGGCCACCATCGGCAAGCGTAACGTCGAGGGCGGTCCGCGTATCAACTCCATTAATGACACCTCGTTCCGCGAGTTAATTGGCGTCAAGGGCGAGCTCGGCAACTGGAGCTATGACGTCTTCGGCCAATACGGCCGCGTCAGCCACAGCGAGAAAAACAGCAACTACTTCTCGGTCCAGCGTATCGGCCGCGCCTTCGACGTGGTCAACGTCAATGGCGTAGCCACCTGCGCCTCGAAGGTCAGCGGCGCCGACGACAAGTGCGTACCGTACAACCTGTTCGGCGGTCCGATCACCCCCGAGCAACTGGCCTACCTGAGCACTTCCGGCATCATCACCGGCTACACCCAGCAACTGATCTACGGCGGTAACATCGGCGCCGATCTGGGCGTGTACGGCATCAAGAGCCCATGGTCGAGCGCTGGCGTCGGTGTTTCGTTCGGCGCCGAGCGCCGTGCCGAGAAGCTGGTGTTCGCGCCGGATGAAACCTCGCTGTCGGGCGATCTGGCCGGTTCGGGCGGCGCATCGCCACCGCTGACCGACGGTTACTCGGTCAAGGAAGTGTTCGGCGAATTCCGCCTGCCATTGTTCGAAAACAAATTCCTGGCCAAGTCGCTGGATCTGAACGGTTCGTTCCGTCGTTCCGAATATAGCACCGACCACACCGCCAACACCTACGGTGCCGGTGTCGATTGGGCGCCGGTCGAAACGCTGCGCGTGCGCGGCAGCTACCAGCGTGCGGTACGCGCGGCCACCATTCCCGAACTGTTCAACCCGCAAACGGTCGGCAACAACGGCCCGTCCAACGATCCGTGCGCCGGTCTCGGCGCCTTCGGTGCGCCGGGCGGTCCTACCGCTACCGCGGCGCAGTGCGCACGCACCGGCGTCACAGCTGCGCAGTACGGCAACCTGGAGAAAAATCCGGCCAACCAGTACTCGAGCCAAACCGGTGGCAATCCAAAGCTGTCGCCTGAGCGCGGCACCACCTACACCGCCGGTATCGTGTTGACCCCGGTCAAAGATCTGACGGTCGCCGTCGATTACTTCAACATCAAGATCGAGGACACGATCAGCACCGTCGATCCGACCATCGCTCTGACCCAGTGCTTGGAGGTTGGCACTCCGGTGTTCTGTAATCTGGTCAAACGCGACGCGGCCGGCACGTTGCAGGGCACTGGCGGCCCAGCCGGCTTCATCGTTGCCACCAACGCCAATATCGGCAAGGTCGCCACCTCGGGTGTGGATCTGGTCTCCAGTTACCTCCTGCGTCTGGGTACCGCCGGTTCGCTCAGCTTCAACGTGAACGGCACCTATACCCATAAATCGACCACGGAGAACGTTCCAGGCCTGGGCGAGTACGATTGCGCTGGTTACTTCGGCGCGACCTGCGGCACCCCGACCCCGAAATGGCGTCACAAGTTCCGCACCACCTGGGCGACGCCTTGGAACTTCGATCTGTCCGCGACCTGGCGTTACATCAAGGGCACCAAGCAGGAAGGCTTGAACCCGAGCCCATTGCTGCTTGCCACGGGAGAAAACATCCCGGCATCGATCGAAGATCACATCGACGCACGCAACTATCTGGATCTGAACGTTCAGTATCCAATCACCAAGAAGATCGGTCTGAGCTTCGGCGTGAACAACTTGCTGGATAAAGATCCACCGATCGTTTCGACCAACGTGACTGCCGCCGCCGGCTTCGCCAACGGTAACACCTACCCACAGGTGTATGACTCGATGGGCCGTTACATCTACCTGAACCTGACCGCGCGCTTCTAAGCCGATCAGATCCGGATGTGACAAAGGCGCTCAGCTTCGGCTGAGCGCCTTTTTTTTATGCCGGCGGCGCCGGCACCGGTCAGCAATAGCGGATCAGGAATAGTTGACCGGATCGTCGCCCTGCTTGAAGGCGTTCATGGCCACGGTCATGGCGCTGATCATGTCGCGCTCGGCCGGCGATAAGTGCGGGTGCCAGATGTCGAAGATCAGCACCACGCGCAGCTTGTCGCTGTCGTTCCACGCCTCGTGCTCGATGGTGTCGTCGAACACCCACGCCTGGCCCGGCACCCACTGGCGCGTCTCGTTGGCCACGCGGAAGCCGCAACCGGGCGGCACGATCAGCGGCAGGTGGGTCACCAGGCGCGCGTTGCTGACGCCGACATGCGGCGGGATGCGGGTCTTGGGCTTGAGCAGCGAGAACATCGCGGTCGGCGTGCGGCCGGCCTGTTCCGGCTGCGGCGCGCCGCCGAGCAGGGCCATGGTGCGCGGGCATTGCGCGGCGTTCGCCTCGACCGGCGCGCCGTCCTTGAGTAAGTGGAAGGCGCTCCAGTTCGGCGAGTTGTTCAACTCGGCGAACTGGTTGTGCGGCACGTCGTCGGCGTAGGTCAGGTAGGGGGTGAAGCCATCTTCCTTTTGCAGCACCGCCAGGAACTCGTCGCGGATGGCGTCGGTGCCGGCCTCGATCGCGTCGAGCCACGGGAAGTCCGCGCGCGGCAGGAACGGGATCGGCACCAGGCCCGGGTAGTGGTACATCATCGACTCGGACTCGTAGCGGCGCTTGCGTCCGACCATGATGTCGATCGATTCGCGAAAGCGGCCCAGGTCTTCGCCGGCGTGGCGTTGGTATTGCTGTTCGAGGAAATTGTCGAGGAAGCGGCCGTAGCCGGCCTGGTAGTCGTCGACGTATTTCATCGCGTGTTCGACCGCGTCGCGCATGCCCGGCTCGAGCTGCGCCAGCGGCGGGGCGACCTGGGCCACCGCGCCGTACACCGACGCCGACTGGTGGGTCTTGCCTTGGCGCTCGAGCAGGTTGGCGCGCAGGATCAGCGCCACCATGTTCGACGGATCGGCCACCAGCGCGTTGTGGATCGCGGTCTGCTCGGCCGCCTCGTCCTTCTGCGCTTGACAGGCCAGCGCCAGGTTGATCCAGGCTTGCGGGTCGTCCGGGGTGGCGCGCACCAGGCGCTCGAACGCGAGGCGGGCGGTGGCGTGGTCGCCGTAGCGGAAGGCGCGCTTGCCCAGCGCGGCCAGCGCCAACGGATGGGCCGGCGCCAGCTCCAGCAGGCGCGCCCACAGGCGGGCGGCGTCTTCTTCCTTGCCGGCTTTGGCGGCCTGGATGGCGGAGGCCTCCAGTATCGCGATTTCGGGTTCAGCCATGGACGGACTCTTTTCTTTTATGGTGGAAACTGGCGGTCGCCAGAAGAAAAATTATAGCGTGCCTGCCGGGCCGCGCAGGCAAAAAAAAACCGCGCGGCCTGGCGGCGCGCGCGGGTTCGGGGTGGCTGTCGCGCTGCTTATTTCAGGCGCGCGGCGATGGCGGCGACGCGCGCGCCGTAGGCCTTGGCGGTGTCGAGGTCGCCTTGCGGGATTTCATCGACGCCGGCGTCCGACGGCGACTGCGCCATCGCGCCCACCGAGCCGCCGATGTTGTTGAGGTCGGTGCGCTGGGCGGCCTTGGTATTGGACGGCAGCATGCCGAGGCTGACCCAGATGCCGCCGTGCTGCGAGGCCAGCGTGTTCAGGTAAACCAGGGTGTTTTGCTTGTCGCCGCTGAAGCTGGCGCTGTTGGTGAAGCCGCCGAAGACCTTGTCTTTCCAGCCGCTGCCGAACCAGACCTTGGAGCTGGCGTCGGCGAACTTCTTGAACTGCCAGCTCGGGCCGCCCATATAGGTCGGCGTGCCGAAGATGATGGCGTCGGCCGCGTCCAGTTTCTCCCAGGCGCCGTCGGGCAGGTTGCCCTCGGCGTCGATCGCCAGCAGTTCGCCACCGGCTCCTTCACTGACGTACTCGGCGACACGTTTGGTATGTCCATAACCGGAGTGATAGACGATGACGATTTTGCTCATGTGGCCTCTTCGATAGAAAGTTAAACGGAAGCCATAGATTAGTCGAGCGGGGGCGTTTGGTAAATACTAACCGAAAGGTAGGGGCGTTCCCCTTACATCCCGCCCCAGATCGCGCTCAGCGCGCCGACCGCCGCCAGCGCCGCCGTCTCGGTGCGCAAAATGCGCGGGCCCATCGCCAGCGGCAGGGCGCCGTGGCGCAGCGCCAGGTCCTCCTCCTGCTCGCTCAGGCCGCCCTCGGGGCCGATCACCAGCGTGACCGCCTGCGGTCCCTGGTGGCGCGCCCAGTCCGGCAACGACTGTTGCGCGCGCGGCGTCAGGATGATGCGGCGGTGCATGTCCTGCTGGGTGATCCAGTGTTTGTAGTCTTGTAGCGGCGCCAGCCCGGCCAGGCGGTTGCGGCCGCTCTGTTCGGACGCCGATTCGATGATGCCGCGCCAGTGCCCCATCTTTTTCTCCGCGCGCTCGGCCGACAGCCGCACCACGCAGCGCTGCGCCGCCAGCGGCTGGAAGCCCGACACGCCCAGCTCGACGGCCTTCTCGATGATCCAGTCCATCTTGGTGCCCTCCGGCAGCGCCTGCGCCAGGGTGATGGCGAACGGCAGCTCGACGTCGCGCGGATGGTGGGCCTTGATCTCGACGGTGGCGCCGCGGCGCTCGATGTGGGTGAGGGTCGCGCTGTATTCGCCGCCTTCGCCGTTGAACAGCGTGATCAGCTCGCCCTGGGCCAGCCGCAGCACCTGGATGTGGTGGGCCACGGTGTCGGGCAGGGTGACGAGCTGGCCGACGGCCAGCGGCTGGGAAATGTGAAAGCGGGGCATGCGGAAATCCGGTCGGTGGAGATCGACAATTTTAATCGCTGGGCCCCGGTCACGGTGGCTTACTTTTGGTTATGACCGGAAGTTACAAAAAAGGCGCGATTCTGGTGCGGTCGAGCGCGTTATTTGTGCAAGCATCGTGTCCACAGTGAAAAATTGCACCAAGATAGGATTTGGCCGCCGCCGGCGATTCCGCAGAAAGGCATTAATTCGGTAAAAACCCATATGCGAAAATTTCATATCGATATATGGTATTTTTGCTGCATAAAAAATGTAACCGGTGCTTATCCAGGATGGAATATGTGGCTCCATCGTAAATCAATATCCTTGGATACTGTATACAATTGTGCGGTATTTGCCGGTATTTTAGTCATCCCGTTGTTTTATTGCATTATAAAAGTGCCACCGTTGACAGTGTAATTCTGTACATGGTTTTATCGGTCCGACGGACCATGGAACCTCATGGGCTGTGATTATTGGTAAACAGATCTCCATCAGAGAGACAACGGGCAATGGTGCCCAAAAGGCAAATCTTCTTAATCGGGAAAATACATGTTCAGGAAAACAGTCTTAGTGAATGCGCTGTCGATCGCCTTCGGCACGGCGGCGTTGACCGCCGCGGTGACGCAGCCGGCGATGGCGCAATCCAACGCCGCCGGTAACATTTTCGGCCGCGTCGCGCCGGGTACGGCGACCTCGGTCGTGCTCAAAAATCTGGATACCAACCAGACGCGCACGGCGCCGGTGGACGCCAGCGGCGGCTTTAACGTCACCGCCATGCCGATCGGCCGCTACAGCCTGACGTTGCAACAAGGCGGTACTCCGGGCGCGACGTCGAGCGTCGAAGTACTCGCCGGCCAAGGCGTGGAGGCGCTGTTCGTCGACAATAACGTGCAGGCGGTGCAGGTGACCGGCCGCCGCAGCCGCATCGACGTCTCCAGCGCCAACAACGGCGCCACGTTCACCGCGCGCGAACTGGCCAAGCTGCCGATCGCCCAGAGCGTCGACGCCATCATCCAGCTGGCGCCGAACACCACCCGCGCCGATTCGCGCTACGCGGCCGGCGCCAGCTTCGCCGGCGGCGGCGCCTCGGAAAACGCCTACTACATCAACGGCTTCCCGGTCACCAATCCACTAACCCAGCTGGGCGCGTCCGAGCTGCCGTTCGGCGCCATCGCCCAGGCACAGATCCTGACCGGCGGCTTCGGGGCCGAGTTCGGCCGTTCGGTGGGCGGGGTGGTCAACATCACCACCAAGAGCGGCACCAATACCTGGGAGGCCGGCACCAGTTTTAGCATCGAACCTAATTCGCTGCGCGCCAAACCGAAGGACACCTATTATCCGATGACCGGGGCGACGGAAAACGCCGGCACCGATGGCACCTTGTACCGCCGCAACCAGGACAACAGCCGCACCGAGAAGGTCTACGGCGCCTACGTCGGCGGCCCGATCGTCAAGGACAAGCTGTTCATGTTCGTCTCGGCCGAGACCCGCCGCTACGACTCCGAGGGCACCAACGACACGTTGTCGACGCTGGGGACCCGCACCTCCACCTCGAATGCCGTCTCGGGCTGGCAGGAAAAGCAGGACCGGATCGACCGTTACATGGTCAAACTGGACTGGAACGTCACCGATAACCACCGCCTGGAATTGACGGCGCTGGGCGACACGGCCAAGACCGACCGCCAGCTCTACAGCTACGACTACGCCACGTTCAGCCATGGCAGCACCGCCACCGCCTCGCAGCACTACAAGAACAGCGAGGACTTCACGCCGTCGGTGGGCGCCAACACGCAGATCCTGCGCTACACGGGCAACCTGACCGACAACCTGACGGTGCAGGCGCTGGTTGGCCGCAGCAAAACCAAGAACACCAACCGTTACGACCAGATCGGCCCGGCGTCGAGCGGCCCGCTGTTCCAGATCAACGCGCCGGTCGCCGCCCAGTATCCCGGCCTGAACTATTCGAGCACGCAGGTGCTGTCGGGCCGGGTCACCGCCAACGATTCGGACAGCAACATCGATTCGAACCGCCTGGACCTGGAATACAAGTGGAACGAGCACACGCTGCGCGCCGGCTTCGACAACAACAAGCTCAAGTCCGGCGCGGCCGGCGAGATCTTCGGCGGCGGCGGCCAGTGGGTCTACAGCAAGGCCAACAATCCTATGACGCCGATCAGTGTCGGCGGCGGCTATAACATCGTGCCGGGCACCGGCGGCGGTCTGGGCACGCAGGGTTACTATGTCAGCAACCGCATCTTCGATTCGACCACCTCGGCCGGTTCTGACCAGTCGGCGCAATACCTGGAGGACCGCTGGCAAGTCACCAAGGATGTGCTGCTGACCCTGGGCGTGCGCAACGAGGGCTTCAAGAACAAGAACGGCGACGGCGAAACCTTCCTGGAAGTGAAGAACTTCGTGCAGCCGCGCGTGGCGGCGGCCTGGGACGTTAACGGCGACGCCAGCCTTAAAGTGTTCGGTAGCGCCGGCCGTTACGCGCTGCAAATCCCGACCCACCTGGCCGTGCGCGGCGCCAGCCGCTCGACCAACACCCGCCAATACTTCACGTACACCGGCACCGACGCCAACGGGCTGCCGCTGGGCTTGCAGCCGATGACGGGCGTGTTCTCGACCAACAACGAGCTGGGCCAGGCCAAGGACGCCAAGACCTTGACCGCGCTCGGCATCGATCCGACCTACCAGGACGAGATCACCCTGGGCTTCGAGAAGGCGTTCTCGCCGAGCCTGAATTTCGGCGCCAAGGCCACCTACCGCAAGCTCAAATCGACCATCGACGACTTCTGCGATTCGTCGCCGATCCTGGCATGGGCCGAGCGCAACAACGTCGATACCAGCAATTATGGCGGCTTCAACTGCGCCTCGTTCAATCCGGGCAAGGCCAACACCTTCCTGGTGGACTTCGCCGGCGACGGCAAGTATTCGACGGTTAACCTGAGCAAGGCCGACCTGAACTTCGACGAGGCCAAGCGCAACTACACGGCGGTCGACCTGTTCGCCGAGCATCCGATGCGCAACGGCTGGTATGGCCGCGTCAACTACACTTGGTCGCGCAGCAAGGGCAACACCGAGGGGCAGACCCGTTCGGACAACGCCCAGACCGACGTCGCGGCGACCTCGACTTGGGATAACTATCCACTGATGATAGGCGCCGACGGCTTGTTGCCGAACGATCGCAAACACCAGATCAAGGCGTTCGGCTTCTATGAGCTGACCCCGGAATGGACCGTCGGCGGCAACCTGCTGATCGCCTCCGGCCGTCCGCGCAGCTGCTTCGGCAACCGCTTCGACATTCCCGACGGCATAGACGACTACGGCTCGGTGTATTTCTATTGTGGCAAGGAAGTGCCGCGCGGCACCCTGGGCCGTTTGCCATGGGACAAGCGCCTGGACGCCAATCTGGCCTACCGTCCGCAGATCATCAAGGGCCTCTCGCTCAAGGTCGACGTCTTCAACGTCTTCAACAAGCAGACCGAGCAGACCATCGACGAGACCTACAATCTCGACGGCACGGCGATCAGCTCGCTCTACGGCCGGGTGATCAGCTACACGGCGCCGCGCTCGGTCCGGCTGACGGTGGAGTACAACCACCGCTTCTGACCGATTCGGCACTCCGCACCGAAACCGCCGGCCCGTCCGGCGGTTTTTTTTATGGGAGCGCGTGCTCTGGTAGAATACCGCGTTCAGCAGCACGGCAGTTGGCAGCTCCAGGATTCCAAACCTCCCGCACTTACTTACACCATGAACACTACGCTCCCGCACACCCAAATGGCTAACGCGATCCGCGCGCTGGCAATGGACGCCGTCCAGAAGGCCAATTCCGGCCACCCAGGCATGCCGATGGGCATGGCCGAGATCGCCGTTGCGCTGTGGAGTGGCCATTACAGCCACAACCCGGCCAACCCGAAATGGGCGAACCGCGACCGCTTCCTGTTGTCGAACGGCCACGGCTCGATGCTGCACTACGCGCTGCTGCACCTGAGCGGCTACGCGGTGACGATGGACGACATCAAGTCGTTCCGCCAGATGCACTCGAAAACCCCGGGCCACCCGGAAGTGGACGTGACGCCGGGTATCGAGACCACCACCGGTCCGCTGGGCCAGGGCATCGCCAACGCGGTCGGCATGGCGCTGTCCGAGTATCTGCTGGCGAATGAATTCAACAAGCCGGGCTACGACGTCGTCAACCACTACACCTACGCCTTCGTCGGCGACGGCTGCCTGATGGAAGGCATCTCGCACGAGGTGTGCGCGCTGGCCGGCACCTTGGGCCTGAACAAGCTGATCGCGCTGTACGACGACAACGGCATCTCCATCGACGGCAAGGTCGAAGGCTGGTTCACCGACGACACCCCGGGCCGCTTCGAAGCCTACGGCTGGAACGTGATCCGCGCCGTCGACGGCCACGACGTGGCCGCCGTGTCGGCCGCGATCGCCGCCGCCAAGACCTCGGACAAGCCGACCCTGATCTGCTGCAAGACCGTCATCGGCAAGGGTTCGCCGAACCTGCAGGGCGGCGACAAGGTGCACGGCGCCGCGCTGGGCGACAAGGAAATCGCCGCCGTGCGCGAATACATCGGCTGGAGCCCGGCGCCGTTCGAAGTGCCGGCCGAGCTGTACACCGCCTGGGACGCGAAAGCGGCCGGCGCCAAACAGGAAGCCGAATGGACCGCGATGTTCAGCGAGTACAGCGCCAAGTTCCCGGCCGAGGCGGCCGAACTGACCCGCCGCATGAAGGGCGAGCTGCCGGCCGCCTTCGACGGCGCGCTGGCCGCCGCCATCGCCTCGTGCGTCGAAAAGAAGGAAAACATCGCCACCCGCAAGGCCAGCCAGAACGCCATCCAGGCGCTGGCGCAGGTGCTGCCGGAATTCCTGGGCGGCTCGGCCGACCTGACCAGCTCGAACCTGACCAACTGGAAGGAATCGATTGCTGTCCGTTCGGGCAAGCCGGGCAACCACGTCAACTACGGCGTGCGCGAATTCGGCATGAGCGCGATCATGAACGGCATCACCCTGCACGGCGGTTTCATCCCGTTCGGCGCCACCTTCCTGACCTTCTCCGACTACAGCCGCAACGCGCTGCGCATGGCCGCGCTGATGAAGCTGCGTTCGATCTTCGTGTTCACCCACGACTCGATCGGCCTGGGCGAAGACGGCCCGACCCACCAGTCGGTCGAGCACATCTCGTCGATGCGCCTGATCCCCAACCTGGACAACTGGCGTCCGTGCGACACCGTCGAATCGGCGGTGGCGTGGGGCGAGGCGGTCAAGCGCAAGAACGGTCCGTCGACCCTGATCTTCTCGCGCCAGAACCTGCCGTACCAGGAGCGCACCGCCGAGCAGATCGCCGACGTCGCCCGCGGCGGCTACGTGCTGAGCGAAGTGGCCGACGCCAAGGTGACCCTGATCGCCACCGGTTCGGAAGTCGAGCTGGCCGTGGCCGCCGCCTCCGCGCTGGCCGCCGAGGGCATCGCCGCGCGCGTGGTGTCGATGCCGTCGACCGACGTGTTCGACCGCCAGGACGCCGCCTACAAGGCGGCCGTGTTGACCAAAGGCGTGCCGCGCGTGGCGATCGAAGCCGGCGTGACCGATTTCTGGTACAAATACGTCGGCCTGGAAGGCGCCGTGGTCGGCATCGACACCTTCGGCGAGTCGGCCCCGGCGGGCGTGCTGTTCAAGCATTTCGGCTTCACGGTGGAAAACGTCGTGGCGAAAGTCAAACTGGTCATTGCATAATCTATAATTGCAGACCGGACTACCTTATTTTTTTAATCAGGAGCAGAGTATGACGATCAAAGTTGCAATCAACGGCTACGGCCGTATCGGCCGCAATGTATTGCGCGCTTTCTACGAAGGTGGCAAGAAGCAAGACATCCAGATCGTGGCGATCAACGACCTGGGCGACGCCAAGTCGAACGCCCACCTGACCCGCTACGACACCGCCCACGGCAAGTTCCCTGGCACGGTGGAAGTCGACGGCGACAACATGATCGTCAACGGCGACGTGATCCGCGTATTCGCCCAGCGCAACCCGGCCGAAATCCCATGGGGCGACCTGGGCGTGGACGTGGTGCTCGAGTGCACCGGCTTCTTCACCACCAAAGAGAAGGCTTCGGCCCACCTGAAGGGCGGCGCCAAGAAGGTCATCATCTCGGCACCGGGCGGCAAGGACGTCGACGCCACCATCGTGTACGGCGTCAACCAGAACGTGCTGAAGTCGACCGACACCGTCATCTCGAACGCCTCGTGCACCACCAACTGCCTGGCGCCGCTGGTCAAGCCGCTGAACGACGCCATCGGCCTGGAAACCGGCCTGATGACCACCGTCCACGCCTACACCAACGACCAGGTGCTGTCGGACGTGATGCACGAAGACCTGCGCCGCGCCCGTTCGGCCACGATGAGCATGATCCCGACCAAGACCGGCGCCGCCGCCGCGGTCGGCCTGGTGCTGCCCGAGCTGAACGGCAAGCTGGACGGCTTCGCGATCCGCGTGCCGACCATCAACGTTTCGCTGGTCGACCTGTCGTTCATCGCCAAGCGCGACACGACCGTCGAAGAAGTCAACGCGCTGATGAAGGCCGCCTCCGAAGGCGCGCTGAAGGAAGTGCTGACCTACCAGACCGAACCGCTGGTCTCGATCGACTTCAACCACAACCCGGCGTCGTCGAACTTCGACTCGACCCTGACCAAGGTGTCGGGCCGCCTGGTCAAGGTGTCGTCGTGGTACGACAACGAGTGGGGCTTCTCGAACCGCATGCTGGACACCACCGTGGCGCTGATGACCGCGAAGTAATTCGTTTCATCCAGTAAAAAAGCCCTTCCGGCGCGCGCCGGGAGGGCTTTTTTTATGGCGGCGGCCGGCGCGTCAGTAGAACTTGTACTCCGCCGTCAGGCGCACCGAGCGGCGGCTGACGTCCTGGTTGTCCTGCGGGATCACGCCGCCCGCCGCGTTAAAGGCGCGCAAATCCACCGGCGGGCGGTTGTTGGTGAGGTTGCGCACGAACAGCGACACCGTCAGGTCCTTGACGCCGGTATAGCTGAGGTTCCAGTCGAGCCGCTTATAGGCCTTGATTTGGCACTCGTCGGCGCTCCATTTGCGCGCGGCGCACCCCGCCAGCGTGTAGGTGTCGTCGAAATAGTCGTCGTTGAGCGCGGTCTTGCTCTGGTAGGTCAGGCGCAGGCTGTTGCTGAAGTCGCCGGTCTTGAGCGCGGCGTTGACGTTGGCCATGGTCTTCGAGTAGCCGTAGCGGCCCGCCAGGTTGTCGCCGTAGTTGTTCAGCGCCGAGCTGAAGTACTTCAGGTCCAGCAGCCGGGTCGCGTTGGCGCCCAGGTCCAGGCGCCCGATGCCGGTGTTGAAACGCGTGTTGGCCGACAGGTCGACGCCGCTGGTCTTGGTGCGGGCGACGTTCAGGAACGAGCCCGTGGTCGAGACCAGGCGGCCGGCGGTCACGCCGTATTTGGCCTGCTCGGCGGCGGTGAAGGTCTTGTCGGCCGACAGCGGCTCGCGGTTGACGACGCCGGCGGGCTGGTCGGCTTCCGACGCCAGCAGCTCGTCGGTGCTCTTGTTGCCGATCTCGTCCTTGCGCTCGATCTTCCAGTAGTCCAGCGAGATGTTGGTGCCGTTGACCGGTTCGAGCACGAAGCCGACCGTGCCCATGTGGGTGGTTTCCGGTTTCAGGTTGGGGTTGTTGCGCACGATGCTGGGCACGCCGGCGGCGCACTCGTTGCCTTCGACGGTGTCGGCGCGGGCCAGCAGCAGCGCCTTGTTCGGATCGCTGGCCGGCAGCGCGGCCGACTGGTTGCGCAGGTCGCTGCCGAGCTCCTGGGCCTTGCCGCAGCGCTTGGGATCGGCCACGCTGGGGCTGAAGGCGAATTTGCTCGACTGCGCGCTTTCGGTCAGGTTGGGCGCGCGGAAGCCCGATTCGGCCGTGCCGCGGAACATCAGCGCCGACGTCGCTTTCCACGTCGCCGCCAGCTTCGGCGAGGCGTGCGCCTTGAAGCCGGGGAATTTATCGACGCGGGCCGCGCCGGTGATGTCGACGGTGGACGTGACCGGCAGGTTGATCTCGGTGAACGCCGCCTCGGTGGTGCGCGAGGCGTCGGCGGTGGCCACGCCGTAGCCGACGACGTCGCCGGCCAGCAGGTTGGCGGTGGGGCTGATCCTGAAGCTCTCGCGCCGCACCTCGACGCCGGCGGCCATGCCGATGGCGCGCCCGCCGATCTTGCCCACTTCGCCGCTGATCTTGGCGTCGGCGAAGTACTGGGTGATCTTGCCGTCGTAGCCCTGGGCCGGGAACAAGGTGTTGAGCACCTCCGGCGAGTTGACCTGGCCGATCTTGTAGCCGTGGTTGAAGAAGTTCGGATCGAGCACGCTGCCGGTGTCGGGGTCGAAGTTGTTGTAGTCGCCCACTTCCTTCTTGAAGCCGCTGTCGCTGAGCGAACCGTAGGTGCGGTCCTTGGTCTTGCTGCCCATGACGCCGGCCGCCGTTTCCCAGTCATAGCTGTTCCACGTGCCTTTCAGGCCGCCCAGCACGCGGTACTGGTCGCTGTCGGTCTCGCGGTAGGCCGGTGCGTCGGCCCAGCGGTAGCGGAACTCGACGTCCTCGCCGGTGGTGTTGAGCGGATGGCTCGCCGGCAGGTACTGGTAGATGAAGCTGCGGCCGTTGCCGGTGGCCGGATCGCCCCAGATCGCGTTGGCGGTGGTCGAGCCGTAGGTGCCGAAGGCGTTGGTGTAGTTGGTCTTGGTGTGCGAGTAGAGCGCCTCGGCGAATGCCTCGGTGCCGCCGCCCAGGTTCAGTTTGCCCGACAGCAGGCCGTTGACGCGGTCCGACTTCGGCACCGCCTCGAAGCGGCTGAAGCGGTCGTACACGCACAGGCCGGCGCTGTTGACGGTGGCGCAACCAGGCACGGCGCCCTGGCCGATCAGGTTGCCGGGGTAGGAGTAGGTCGACGGCGCGCCGCGGTCGCCGAACATCAGGCCGCTCTTGGGCGCGACGGCCGAGAATTTGTCGCCGTAGGCCGGATTGATGTCGTCGACCACGTCGCGCCAGATCACCTCGCCGCGCTTGAACACCTCGAGGTTGGCCAGCACGTTGAACTTGTCCTTCTCGAAATCGCCGAAGCCGGCGGTGATGCTGGCGGTCTTGGTCTTGAACTGCTGGTTCTTGAGCGACTGGTCGTAGCTGGCGCGCGCCTGCACGCCCTGGTAGTCGGAACGGGTGATGATGTTGATGACGCCGGCGACGGCGTCGGAGCCGTAGATCGAGGAGCCGCCGTTGCGCAGCACTTCGATGCGTTCGATGGCGTCGAGCGGCAGCGAATCGAGGTTGGTGAACACTTCGTTGTAGTCGGCCAGCGCGTACGGGGCGACGCGGCGCGAGTTCAGCAGCACCAGCGTCGACTGCTTGCCCAAGTTGCGCAGCGAGACGGCCGAGGCGCCGCCGGCGAAGGAATTGGAGCCGCCGATGTCGGACAGCGCGCCGTTCGAGGCGGTCAGCGTTTCGAGCGCCTCCTTGACCGAGTTCACGCCGAGGCGGGCGATTTCTTCGCGGCGCATGATTTGCACCGGGGTCGAGGTTTCGGTATCGATACGTTTTAAGTTGGAACCGGTGATGATGACTTTTTCCAAAGACTTCGCGTCACCGTCCTGCGCGAGGACCACGTGGGACGAGGCCAGGGTCAGGGCGACCGCGGCCACCCCTGCTTTCAATGCTATTTTTGCCATTCAAACTCCCGAGAATTATACTGTTCGGCCTGATTGCCATATTTTCGATGCCGAAGGCGTCGCTTCGGCTCATTTAGTATAGTTGTCGGAATTCCAAAAATTTTCAGTGCTGAACTAAAATACAACACTTTTTCCCTTACCGATATGTAATGTTCGGCCGCGTATAACGCAAAAAAGCCTCCCGGTTCGCACCGGGAAGGCTTGGGTCCAACCGACCGCGACGGCCGCTTACAGGGTCACGCGCAGACCCACGTAGTAGCGGCGGCCGATCGGATCGTAGACCGAGGCGTCGGTTTCCGTGCCGGTGCTGTTGCCCGGCAGGCCGCTGATGATGCGTGCCGGCTTGCGGTCGAACGCGTTGTCCATGCCGAAGTAGATCTGGTAGGCCTTCTTCACGTCATACGTCAGCTGGAAATCGGTGGTCGTGTAGGACCCGATCTTCGGCGCGTCCTGCGGATTGTCGAAGTTGATCAGGAACTGGTCGTCCAGCTTCGAGCGGCCGGTGTAGGTGGTGGTGGTGCTGATGCCGACCGGTCCCCACTTGTAGGCCAGCGCCAGCACCGCCTTGTTGCGCGGCGACTCCAGTTCGCCGGCCGATTCGTCCTTGTCCTCGCCCGGCAGCGGGATGTCCCACAGCGTTTTCAGGTAGGTGTAGGAGGTCTGCACGGCCAGGCGGCCCGGACCCACGCGGTCCGCCCACGAGACGGTCATGTCGATGCCCTCGGTGCCTTTGCCGCCGCTGTTGGAGACGCCGGTGTCGCTGTACTTGATCGAACCGGCGTTGTAGGCGCCCTCGGACGTGGCGCGGCGGGTGATGAAGCTGCAATAGCTTGGATTGCCGCCGCCGTAGCACTGCGCCAGCGAGTACTGGCGCGGGGTGCTGACGATCGCCTCGCTGATATTGATCTTGAAGTAGTCGGCCGTGAAGGTGAACTTGCTCAGCATCGGGATCGAGCGCGGCGTGATGACCACGCCGACGGTGCTGGAGCGGCCCTTCTCGGCGCCCAGGTCGGGATTGCCGCGGTTGTAGCCGCTGATGCCCTGCTGGTCCGATTGCGACTGCGCGAACACGCCGCCGTTGGCGGCGATGTTGGCGTTGACGCCCGGCGCGGCGCGGCAGGCCACGCTCCTGGCGTCGCTGCTGGAGGCGGTGACGCCGATGCAAGGATCGACCAGGCCGCTAGGGAAGTCCTGGCTCGGCGGCGAGTACAGCTCGTTGATGTTCGGCGCGCGGGTCGACACGGCGCGCGTGCCGCGGAATTTGACGTCCGACACCGGCGCCCATTCGAAGCCGGCGTTCCAGCTGTTGGTGCTGCCGACGGTCGAGTAGTCGCCGTGGCGGAACGAGCCGCGGAAGTCCAGCGCCTTGGCGAACGGCTGGTCCTTGAGCAGCGGCACCCGGGTTTCGGCGAAGGCTTCGCGCACGTTGAACTTGCCGTAGGTCGGCGGAATCGCGTTGCCGGCGTTGAGGCCGGCCTGGGTCAGCGGGTCGGCCACGCTGCTCGATTCCTCGCTGCGCCATTCGTAACCGGCCGCGATGCCGATTTTGCCGGCGGGCAGTTCAAAGATGTCGCCGCTGACGGTGGCGCCGGCGATTTTCTGCGTGATGGCGGTCGATAGCGAGCCCGGCGCCGTCACGTACTTGAGCGCTTCCGGGCTGATGGTGTTGAAGCCGAACACATTGAGCGGCACGCAACCCTGGGCCCGGGCCACCGGATCGGCGCACATGACGCCGCCGTCCGGGTTGGGGATGGCTTCGAGCGCCGAGCGCGCCGTCAGCGTGTTGATCTGGCCGGTGGAGTTCTGCGATTCGGTGGTGTGGCCGTAGCTGACGAAGGCGTCGTAGTTCCAGTCGGTCAGGAAGGTGCCTTTGAGGCCGGTCGCCAGGCGCAGGGTGCTGCGGTCGACGTTGGCATGGCGCGGGCCGAACTCGGCCAGCCGGCGGTTGAAGTTGTAATCCCTCAAGCCGTCGCCGTCGGTGTCCTCGCTGCCGTCGAACAGGTTTTGCGGCACCAGCGGATTGCGCACCTTGACGCCGTTGATCAGCGACTCGGCCGGCACCTGGCCGCCGTTGTTCTTGTAGATATCGGCCGAGGTCATCGGGTACGGCTCGATGTTGGTGCTGACTTTGGTCTGCGCGTACGTGCCTTCGAAGAACGCGTTGTGGTTCTCGTTGATCGCCAGGTTGCCATTGGTGGCGAACAGGAAGCGCTCGGTCGGCACGGCGATGGTGCGGTATTCGGAACGGTTGAAGCCGGTCGCCGCGCGCGTGGCGGTGCCGTTGGTCGACCACGGGATGACATTGCCGTTGCGGTCGTAGGTGAAGGTGCTGCCGTCGGCCAGGAAAAAGCGGCCCTGGGGGGCAATGCCGGAGTAGAACGGTGACAACGGGGTGAACAGGTCCTTGGTGTCGCCGGTGCTGCTGGCGCCCAGCGAGGTCTGGTCGACCGCCGACCCCAGGCGCGCGCGGTCTTTCGACATCACGGCGCCTTGTTTGCTGTAGCCGAAGTGGCCCATGATGTTGCTGGCGCCGTCGGCGCTGCTGGTACCGAAGGTCAACGCCAGCTTGCGTTTCTGGTCGTCGTTTTTCTCCCACGCGCGCCCGGCCGAGCCGTCGATCAGGATGCCGTTGAAGTTGCGTTTGAGGATGATGTTGACCACGCCGGCCACTGCGTCCGAGCCGTAGGTGGCCGAGGCGCCGCCGGTCAGCAGTTCGACCCGCTCGATGAAGTCGATCGGGATCGTGTTCAGGTCGACCGCCGTGTCGCCCGGCACGCCCGAGACGAAGCGGCGGCCGTTGACCAGCACCAGGGTGCGTGAATCGCCCAGGTTGCGCAGGTTGACGGTCGACACGCCGCCGCCCGAGGTCAGGAAGTTGGAGTTGGTGCGGCTCAAGGTCGGCACGCCCATGGTTGGGTTCTTCTGCATCAGATCCTGCAGGTTGACGGCGCCGGAGGCGGCGATGTCGGCCGAGGTCAGGATCTGCAGTGGCGACGGCGAGTCGGCGTTCGGCGACGAGATGCGCGAACCGGTGATCTGTACCTTTTGAATCGGCTCGGACGCGGCTTCCTGCGCATGGGCGGCTTGCATGCCTAACGCCAGACCGGTGACGCAGATCATGCGCACCGACCGGGATAGTGTTGTCTCTTTCATCATTTGCAACTCCCTGAGTATTTTGAGTGGTTGTCTAATTGTCGAAACATCATTTTTTCGACCAACCACTGTAATCAGTCGTTGTCGGCCCTGTAAATACAAATACTTAATAAAGCCAAAAAACCAACAATAGCAAGATGATAGTGACGCTGCACCGTTGTGGTGCAGCCACAAACTGCCCATTTCACTTGACTTTGGCAACTTGTTTGCGGCGTTATTTGCAGCCTCACACGGAAACCTCGCCAGCGAGTCGAGGAACGCGCAATTCAAGTTTTTCTTCGAGATAATATTTACCACCCCGGTAAGGGCATTCGAAACGTAGGTGGCGGAGGCGCCACCGGTAAATAACTCGACCCTTGCGATAAAATTGGTCGGAGTAATGTTGGGACCGACTGCGGTAACGTCCGGCACGCCGGAACCAGAACGGCGTCCATTAATCAATATAGAGGCGCGCCAATCGCCCGGACTGGGCGGATTCACTTTGGTGATGCTGGCGCTTGCAGTGAGGAAATTGGAATTGATTCTATCGACGGTGGACGTGCCCATTGTCGGGTTTTTTTGAAGTAATTCCTGCGGATTCGTCGCACCGGAGGCCGCGATATCGGCCGAGCTTAATACTTGCAATGACGACGGCGATTCAGCAGCGGGGGAGGCGATACGCGAGCCGGTAATCAGCATTTTCTGCATTGGTTCAGTAAATTCCTCAGCTTCGGCGGTGGTAGCGTCGAATACCAAGCCGCCAGCGCAGATCATGCGGACCGAGCGGGTGAGTAATATTTCTCTTGTCATTATCCGGCTCCTTTTGATTGTTAGCGGGATGTCACCGTTAAATAGACAGAAGAGGCAGCCGAAGAGTTCCCGGCTTGCGCAAGCTCGTTTTTGGCTTTTACATGCCAATTTCTGGCATGAAGCCAAGCTGAAATGCGCCTAAAAACAAAAAATGGACGAAAAAAAGCCGGGACGCATCCCGGCGGTAGTTGCATGAAAGCGAGGGCTTTATAAACTCATTTATAAATGCCGGAGCCCACCAACATATCGTCGACCTTTTCCACATAACCCGCCTTGGATTCAACCGCCTTCGTCACGGGATTCGGCCATTTGAAATCGACCCAGCCGCTGCCTTTGGTTTTGGCGAGTTCCACCATTTCCTTGATCATCGGCTTTCCCTCATTATCTTTGAGGCCGATTAAAGGTTTGCCGACCATCTTCGGATTATTACCGTGGGCTAAAGCGACGCCATTCAGATCATAAACATAGACATATAAATCGCGGTCATGGAAATTGGTGTTGGCCGGATCGGAAATGGCTGCAAAAGCTTTTTCCTTGCCGTCCGATTTAATCAACGCGACGGCGCGCTTGACCATGGCGACGGCTTCTTCCCTGCTTCCTTTGTCCGCCGCATAAGCGGTCGTGGACAGCGCCAGCAGGCTGAATGCCACGGCGCTCAATAATGTTTTCATGTCAGTTCTCCAGGTTAAGTGAAATAGCAGCGTGGCGCCGTGATCCAGGTCTCGCTCGATATTCTGACTGTACATAGTACTTCACTTAATCGGGAGTCCCGTTGTTACCCGGCAACGTTTTCTCCAAAGATGAGTTGCCATAGAGCTAATACGTGGGGCACATGATCGGCCATCAACCCGGGGTCGACCCGGGCCAAATCCTGGCCCTGCAAGCGCAACTGGTGCTGCAGCTTGCGTAACTGCCGGTACGCATCGCCGACCTTGGCGGCCAGGTCCGCCGGGATCAAATCGAGCTCGGCGAACATCTTCAGCAAGGTGATGTTGCCAATATTGATCGTCAGTTGAGGGTAGGTCGAGGCGTGCCGCAGCACCAGGTACTGGACGATGAATTCGATATCGATCATGCCGCCCGGGTCGTTTTTCAGGTCGAACATCTGGCTGTGGTTGGGCTTGGCGTCCACCATCCGTTTGCGCATGGCCACCACTTCGCGTTTCAGCGGGCCGTCGGCGGGACGCTCCTTGCGCAGCACCGCCTCGCGGATCTGCTCGAAGCGTTCGCCGATGGCGGCGTCGCCGGCGCAGAAACGCGCGCGCGTCAGCGCCTGGTGCTCCCATACCCAGGCGGCCGTGTTCTGATACTTCTCGAACGAGGCCACGCTCGACACCATCATGCCGCTGGCGCCGTCCGGACGCAGCGCGGTGTCGATGTCGAACAACGTGCCGGCCGGGGTTTGCGATGTCATCCAGGTAATGAAGCGCTGCGCCAGCTTGGCGTACTGGGCCGGGGCGTCCTGGTCCGCGTCGTCGTACAGGAAGATCACGTCCAGGTCGGAGACGTAGCCCAGTTCCTTGCCGCCCAGCTTGCCATAGGCGATGACGGCGAATTGCGGCACCTCGCGGTGGCGGGTGGCGATGGTCTGCCAGATCGCCTTGATGGCGGCGTCGACAATCTTGTCGGCCAGCGCCGACAGGTGGTCGGCCAGCTTTTCCACCGTTAGGTCGCCGGCCAGGTCCTGCGCCAGCAGGTGGAATAGCTGGGCGTGGTGGATTTCGCGCAGGATGTCCATCTGGCGCTCGGTGTCGCCCGGCGCGGCGGCCAGCTGCGATTCCAGTTCCTGCGCCAGGACGGCGGGGTCGAACATGGCGTTGCGCACGCGGTCGTCCAGCAGCTCGTCGAGCAGGATGGGGTGCAGGCTGAGGAATTGCGCGGCCCAGCCGCTGGCGTGCACCATGCGGATCACCCGCGCCAGCGTGTGCGGATACTCGGTCAGCAGCGACAGGTAGGCCGAGCGGCGCGCCACCGCCTCGAGGAAGTCGAGCAGGCGGCCCAGGGTGGCCAGCTGGTTGCCGCCGCTCGACTCGGCCGAGCACTGGATAATCAAGGGCAGCGCCGCGTTGACCAGGGCCAGCAGCCGGTTGCGGCTCGCCTCCGGCAGCGATTGCAGGCGCGGCGCCTGCCAGGTGGCGACCAGGCGCTTGGTGGCCACCTCGGGGGCGTCGAAGCCGAGTTCGGCGAAGCGGGCGATCATGGCGTCGCGGTTGTCGGGATCGGCGCATTCGTTGCTCGATTGCGGGTTGATGTCGTTTTCGCTGCCGCTGGTCTTGTCCGAGAACATTTCGTCGAACTGCCCGGCGACGAATTGGCGGTGCGCCTCCAGCTGGGTCAGCAGCGTGGCCGTGTCGGGCAGGCCCATCATCCGCGCCACCAGCAACTGGTCGGCCTCGTTGGCCGGCAGGGTGTGGGTTTGGGCGTCGTCCAGGTATTGCAGACGGTGTTCCAGATTGCGCAGGAAGGTGTAGGAAGCCAGCAGTTGATAGACGATCGCGTGGCTTAGCAGGCCTTTTTCAGCGATGATGCGCAAGGTGGTGCGGGTCGAGCGGTCGCGCAGCGCGGCGTCGCGGCCGCCGCGTATCAGCTGGAACACCTGGGCCAGGAATTCGATTTCGCGGATGCCGCCCCGGCCCAGCTTGACGTTGTTGCTGCGGTCCGGGTGCAGCCGCTCCTGGCGGTTGACCTCGGCTCGGATTTGCGCGTGCATGTTGCGGATGGCGTCGATGACGCCGAAGTCCAGGTAGCGGCGGAACACGAACGGCCGCACGATGGCGTCGAGCGCGGCGATCTCCTCGGGTTTGCCGGTGACGGCGCGCGCCTTGACCCAGGCGTAGCGCTCCCATTCGCGGCCCTGGACGATCAAATATTGCTCCACCATATTGAAGCTGGCGGCCAGCGGACCGGAGCCGCCGTTGGGCCGCAATGCCATATCGACGCGGAACGTGTAGCCATCTTCCGTGATCTCCGCGATGGCCGCGATCAGCTTCTTGCCCAGGCGGATGAAAAACTCGTGGTTGGACAGGCTGCGCTGGCCCGGCGCCACGACCACGGTGTCGCCATCCTCCGGATAGACGAAGATCAGGTCGATGTCGGACGAGACGTTGAGCTCGCGGCCGCCCTGTTTGCCCATCGCCAGCACGATCAGCTCCTGCGGCAGGCCGGATTCGCGCCCGGTCGGGGTGCCGTGTGCGGCGGTCATCTCGGCGGTGAGTTCGCGCAAATGCTGCTGGATGGCGAAATCGGCCAAGCGGGTCATGGTTTCCACCACCTCGGCCAGATTGGCCCGGCCTTCCAGGTCGCGACGGATCAGTCCGCACACCAGCAGATTGCGCAGCCGGCGCATGGCGCGCTGCAGCGGCAGCGGCGCAGCGCCGTCCGGCACGGCGGCCGCTTCCCTGGCCAGACAGGCGTCCAGGTCGATCTGCGCCAGCGAAAACTGCACTAGTTCATCGATTTTGGCGGCGCGGTCGGGCGCGGCGGCCAGCCAGCGTTGGTAGAAGCGGGAGGCGGATGGGGTGACAGACGTGGTGACTGCGGGGGTGACTGCGGTGGCGTTCATAGTCTGCTATTGTTCCGATGCAAATAAGTTGGCTTCCGCCGGACATGTAAAACCGCCGCAACAAGGGCTAACAGGCGCTGTGTTAGCGGTGCGATGCGGTAGAATGCGCAGACTGGGAAGCTTGAAAAAACCGAGTGTAGCGATTTTATTTGACGCATGGCCTGATTTATTAGCTTATTGATGCAAAAACAAGAAGAGGAGACCGTGACAGACGAGGGGCCATTGGCTGCCCGCTGGCACCGGCTTCGTGCCGCCTACCGCTTCTGCAATCTGGCCACCCACCATGTGCTGGGGTTCTCGCTCAAGCTGCTGCTGTTGCTGTATTTCGCCTTCACCATCCTGTTCCTGGTGCTGCGCTACGCCGTGCTGCCGAACATCGACCACTACAAGGGCGATATCGAGCGCGCCGCCAGCCGCGCGGCCGGCAACCAGGTCACCATTTCCCGCATTTACGCCTCGTGGAACGGCTTGCGCCCCAGCCTGTACCTGGGCGATGTCGTGCTGCACGACAGCCAGGGCCGGCAGGCGCTGGCGCTGCCGGGCGTGTCGGCCACCTTGTCGTGGTGGAGCGTGCTGGCGGGCGGCCCCCGTTTCGAATCGCTGGTGCTGACGCGTCCCGACCTCGACCTGCGGCGCGAAGCCGACGGCCGCCTGTACGCGGCCGGCATGTATCTCGACCCCAACAAACCGAGCGACGGCAAGGCCGCCGACTGGCTGCTGTCGCAGCGCGAGATCGTCATCCGCGAGGGCCGCGTGCGCTGGACCGACCAGTTGCGCGCGGCGCCGCCGCTGGCGCTGGAGGGCGTCACCTTGGTGTTGCGCAACAAGTGGCTGCGCCACCAGTTCGCGCTCAAGGCCACGCCGCCGGCCGCGCTGGCCGCGCCGCTCGATGTGCGCGCCGACTTTACCCATCCCGCCTTCGCCAGCCGCGTGTCCAATGTGTCGATGTGGAAGGGCGAGCTGTACGCCGACATCCGCGACACCGACGTCGCCGCCTGGAAAGCCTGGATCGATTTCCCCTTTGTGCTGAACAGCGGCGGCGGCTCGCTGCGCACCTGGCTCGGTTTCGACCAGTCGCGTTTGACCGCCGTGACCGCCGATGTCGGCCTGCGCGACGTCTCGGCGGTGCTGGGCAAGGACTTGCCGCAGCTCGACCTGCGCGAGCTGACCGGCCGCATCGCCGCGCGCGAAGACAGTCCGCCCTTGGCGTCGCCGGCCGCCAAGGGCGCGGCAGGGCAAAAGTTCGGCGAGCGCGGCCACAGCATCGAGTTGACCAATCTGACGCTGACCACCAGCGACGGCCTGGTGATGGCGCCGACCTCGCTGTCGGAAACCTTTGTGGCCGCCACCGCGTCCAGGCCGCAGAAATTCCAGCTGCGGGCGCCGCAACTGGACCTGCGCACGGTGGCCGGCCTGGCCGAGCGCCTGCCGCTGACCGCCGGCCGGCGCAAGCTGCTGGCCGACGCCGCCCCGCGCGGCCTGCTGCGCAATTTCTCCGCCGAGTGGACCGGCGCCTTCCCGGCGGTGCAGTCGTACCGCGTCAAGGGCGACCTGGTGGGCGTGGGACTGCAGCCGCAGCCGCCGCGTCCGGCGCAGGCGAAGACCGGCAAGACGCCGGCCACCGCCGCCGTGCCCGGCATTCCCGGTTTCGACAACCTGACCGGTGCGATCGACGCCACCGACAAGGGCGGCCGCTTCAGCCTGGATTCGGAACAGTTGATATTGCAGATGCCGGACCAGTTCAGCGACGCGGCCATGCCGTTCGACAGCCTGAACCTGAAGGCGCGCTGGTCGTTCGAGCCGGACAATCAATTGCTGTTGCAGATCGACGAGATGGCCTTCCTGCAGCAGGGGTTGAGCGGCACCTTGCGCGGCACGCACACGATGCCGCTGGCCGGCAAGGGCATGGGCAAGGCCGATCTGACCGGCACCCTGAACAACTTCGAGCTCAACCGCATCGACCGCTTCCTGCCGATGCAGACGCCGCACGATCTGCGCGCCTGGCTGACCGGCGCGCTCGAGGGGGGCGTCGCCAGCGACGTCAGCGTGCGCCTGCGCGGCGACCTGGCGCATTTCCCCTTCCACGGCGAGCACGCTTCGCAAGGCGAGTTCCGCGTCGCCGGCAAGCTGACCGAGGGCAAGCTCAATTATTCGCCGAATCACTATCTGCAAGACGGCAAGGTGCTGGGCAAGGACGGCAAGCCGCTGCCGCTGTGGCCGCAGGCCGAGCACATCAAGGGCAGCTTCGTGTTCGACCGCGCCCGCATGGAAATCCATGGCGACACGGCCACCACCGGCGGCGCCGCGCTGACCCGGGTCAAGGCGGTGATTCCCGATCTGACGATCCACGATTCGATGCTGGAAATCGACGGCAACGCCGCCGCGCCTATGCAGGAATTCCTCAAATATGTCGCCAACAGCCCGGTATTGGGCTGGATCTCGCACTTCACCGAGGACACCCAGGCCAGCGGCAACGCCACCCTGGCGCTTAAGCTGCAGTTGCCGCTGTCGCACATGATCGACGCCAAGGTGCAGGGCGCCTTGCAGCTCAATAACAACGACATCACCTTGATGAACGATTTGCCCCCGGTGCAGGCGGCGCAGGGCAAGATCGAATTCAACGAGCACGGCGTCAACCTGAACCAGCTGTCGGGCATCTTCCTGGACGGGCCGATCGCCATCACCGGCGGCAGCCAGCGCGACAACGCCATCGTCATCAAGCTGGGCGGCATGCTGACGGCCGACGGCTTCCGCAAGACCTACACGATGCCGGTCATGCAGCGCCTCGGCAGCCATTTCTCCGGCGCCACCCGCTACAACGGCACGGTGACGGTGCGCGACCACCAGTTGACGGTCGCGGTCGATTCCAACCTGGCCGGGCTGGGCCTGGACTTGCCGGCACCGGTCAACAAGGCGGCGCCGGAGGCGATGCCGCTGCGCTTCCTGCTGACCAGCGGGCTGACGCCGGACGCCAACAACGCGCTGCACGACGAAATCCGCATCGCCCTGGGCACCGGCATCGCGGCGCGCTACCAGCGCCAGAAGGTCGCCAAGACGCCGTGGAAACTGGTGCGTGGCGGCATCGGCGTCAACACCCCCGCGCCGGAACCCGACAGCGGCCTGGCGGTCAACATCAGCCTGCCGGCGTTGAACGTCGATTCCTGGCTGGACTTCGGCAACGCCGTGGGCGGCCAGCATGAGCCATCGGGCGCCGAGGGCGCGGCCCCGGCCGACGCCACCGACTTCGCCCAATACGTGGTGCCGGACACCATCGCCGCCCGCAGTAGCGAGCTGGTCATCGGCGACCGCAAGCTGGAGAACGTCGTCGTCGGCGTCAGCCGCCAGAAAACGGTGTGGCAGGCCAGCATCGATTCGACCCAGGCCAACGGCTACCTGACCTGGAGCGAACCGTCCACCGGCCACGGCTTGGGCAAGGTGACGGCGCGCCTGTCGTCGCTGGTGATCCCGGCGTCGGCGTCGAAGGAGGTGCAGGATCTGCTGTCTGACGGCAAGAGCGCGGCCGCGTCCATCCCCGCGCTCGATGTCGTGGTCGAGCGCCTCGAACTGTTCAACAAACCGCTGGGGCAGCTGGAGCTGCAGGCCAGCAACGCGCAATTGCCGAGCGAGAAGGCGCGCGAATGGCGCATCAACAAGCTGTTGCTGGCCAACGCCGACGGCGAACTGACCGGCACCGGCAAATGGGTCACCCGCGAGGGCGCGCACAACACCAGCCTCAATTTCAAGCTCGACATCGCCGACGCCGGCAAGTTGCTGGACCGCTTCGGCTTCGCCGGCACGCTCAGGAACGGCAAGGGCTCGCTCAGCGGCGACATCGCCTGGAAGGGCTTGCCGTATTCGCTGGACCTGCCGAGCCTGGAAGGCCAGATCACGATGAACGTGGAAAAAGGCCAGTTCCTCAAGCAGGACCCGGGCGCGGCCAAGCTGCTCGGCGTGCTGAGCCTGCAAGCCTTGCCGCGCCTGCTCAAACTCGATTTCCACGACGTCTTCTCGGAGGGCCTGGCGTTCGACGGCATCACCGCCAACGCCAGCATCCATCAAGGCATCGCCAAGACCGACAACTTGAAAATGCACGGCGTGGCCGCTACTGTATTAATGGATGGCACCGCCGACATTGCCAACGAGTCGGCCAACCTGCATGTGGTGGTGATTCCGGAAGTGAATTTGGGCACGGCCCCGCTGGTTTACGCGCTGGCCGTCAACCCGGTCATCGGCCTTGGCAGTTTCCTGGCGCAGCTGTTCCTCAGCGCGCCGGTGATGCGGGCGCTGACCTATCATATGCAGGTCACGGGGCCGTGGAAGGCGCCGGTGGTCACCAAGCTCGACGGGGCCAGGGCGGAACCGCCGCCGGCCGCCAAGGGCGCGCATTAACTTTCCGCCTCAGCCACGATTGGAACAGCCATGACTAAAGTCGCCGCAGTACAAATGATTTCCTCGCCGTCCGTGACGGAGAACATCGCCACCGCGCGCCGGCTGGTGACGCAGGCCGCCGACGGCGGCGCCACCCTGGTGCTGCTGCCCGAGTACTGGGCCATCATGGGCCTGAGCGACAGCGACAAGGTGGCCGTGGCCGAGCCGCTGGGGCAGGGCCCGATCCAGGACTTCATGTCCTCGCTGGCGCGCGAACTGGAGATCTGGCTGATCGGCGGCACCTTGCCGCTGGCGTCCGACGATCCGGAAAAAGTCGTCAACACCACCCTGGTCTACAACGCCCAGGGCGAGCACGTCGGCCGCTACGACAAGATCCACCTGTTCGGCTTCACCAAGGGCACGGAGTCGTACAACGAATCGAAAACCATCGTGCCGGGCAGGAACGTCGGCGTGGTCGACGCGCCGTTCGGCAAGGTCGGCATGTCGGTCTGCTACGACCTGCGCTTCCCCGAGCTGTACCGCGCGATGGGACCGGTCTCGCTGATCGTCGTGCCGGCCGCGTTCACCTACACCACCGGCCAGGCCCACTGGGAAATCCTGCTGCGCGCGCGCGCCATCGAAAACCAGTGCTATGTGCTGGCGGCGGCGCAGGGCGGCACGCATCCGAACGGCCGCCGCACCTGGGGCCACAGCATGCTGATCGACCCGTGGGGCGCGATCAAGGACGTGCTGGCCGAGGGCGAGGGCGTGGTCAAGGGCGACATCGATCCGCTGTTCATCGAAGGCGTGCGCCAGAGCCTGCCCGCGCTGAAGCACCGCACCATGTGATACCCAAGACAATCGCACAATCATCTCGAACCGGAGCACCATCATGAAGCCTTTTGAACCGAATCTGGCCACCCTGGCCGTCGCGCGCGATATCCTGCTGACGCCGTTCGGACTGGACGAGGCCAAGCTGCTCAAGACGCTGGGCGCGATGTTCACGCACAAGGTCGACTATGCCGACCTGTATTTCCAGTTCACCAAGAACGAGGGCTGGAGCCTGGAGGAGGGCATCGTCAAGACCGGCAGCTTCTCCATCGACCAGGGCGTCGGCGTGCGCGCCATTTCCGGCGACAAGACCGCCTTCGCCTACTCCGACGAGATTTCCGAAGCGGCGCTGATGGACGCGGCCACCGCGACCCGCACCATCGCCCGCGCCGGCGCCGGCAAGATCAAGGTGGCCGGCGCGATGACGCCGACCGGTGGCCGCTCGCTGTACATGCCGAACGATCCGCTCGCTTCGCTGGACGCGACCGCCAAGGTCAAGCTGCTTGAGCGCATCGAGAAGATGGCGCGCGCCAAGGACCCGCGCGTGGTGCAGGTCATGGCGGGCCTGGCCGGCGAATACGACGTGGTGCTGGTGGTGCGCAGCGACGGCGTGCTGGCGGCCGACATCCGTCCGCTGGTGCGGGTGTCGCTGACCGTCATCGTCGAGCAGAACGGCCGGCGCGAGATGGGTTCGTCCGGTGGCGGCGGCCGCTACGATTACGGTTACTTCAGCGACACCTTGCTGGACTTCTACGCCACCGAGGCGGTCAAGTCGGCCGTCGTCAACCTGGACGCGCGTCCGGCGCCGGCCGGTCCGATGACGGTCGTGCTGGGGCCGGGCTGGCCCGGCATCCTGCTGCACGAGGCCATCGGCCACGGCCTTGAGGGCGACTTCAACCGCAAGGGTTCGTCGACCTTCTCCGGCCGCATCGGCGAACGCGTCGCGGCCAAGGGCGTGACGGTGGTGGACGACGGCACACTGGCCGATCGCCGCGGTTCGCTGAACATCGACGACGAAGGCAATCCGACGCAGTGCACGACCCTGATCGAGGACGGCATCCTGAAGGGCTACATCCAGGACACGATGAACGCGCGCCTGATGAAGATGCCGGTGACCGGCAACGCGCGCCGCGAATCGTTCGCGCACCTGCCGATGCCGCGCATGACGAACACCTATATGCTCGGCGGCGACAAGGACCCGGAGGAAATCCTGGCGTCGGTCAAGAACGGTTTGTACGCGGTCAATTTCGGCGGCGGACAGGTCGACATCACCAACGGCAAGTTCGTGTTCTCGGCCAGCGAGGCGTATATGGTCGAGAACGGCAAGATCACGTATCCGGTCAAGGGCGCGACCTTGATCGGCAACGGACCGGAGGTGTTGAACCGCGTCTCGATGATCGGCAACGACATGCGGCTGGATCCTGGTGTCGGCGTGTGCGGCAAGGAAGGCCAGAGCGTGCCGGTCGGCGTGGGCCAGCCGACGTTGCGCATCGACGGCGTCACCGTGGGCGGCACGGCTTAACCCCCAAACCCGCACTGCGGCCACATGGGGTCGTACCCCGTACGGGGTACGACCCCGGTTGGCCGTGCGGGTCTACGCCTCGATCAACCGTTAAAACTTATACGTCGCCTTCACATAAAACGTCCGGCCCAACGGATCGGTGTAACGCGGATCGTAACCACTCTGGAACGTCGTCCCCTGGTTGGTATAAGGCGGATTGGTGTCGAACAAATTCTTGACCCCCACCGTCAAATCCGTATTCTTGAGCCCCGCATAACTGGCCGACAGCGAATACGTCGAATACGCGCGCACCTTGTGATAATAAGCCTCCGCCACATCGTTCTGATCGACATAGCCGCTCATATACTTGTTGGCGAAACTCGCGCTCCACGGCCCCTTCTTCCAGTTGATCGCGGCGTTGTGCTTCCAGCGGAACACCGGTGAATTTTCCGCATACACGCCGACGTTTTCAACATACGCGCCGCCCGGCTCGTTTTGATATTCATAGCTGTGCACCCAGGTGCCATCGACCACGAAACTGAAATCGCCGGCCGCCGTGCGCGGCAATTTCCAGCGCAGGCTGGCGTCGATGCCCGACGTGTGCACCTCGCCCAGGTTGTCCAGCACCGCGTTCACATACTGCAAGGTCTTGCCGTCGGCCGAGTACACGAAGTAGCTGGCGTACTTGTCGTAGTTGTCGAAGATGGTGGTCTCCGACACCGTGCCGATCTTGTCCTTGATCTTGATGTTGAAATAGTCGAGCGACATGCTGACGGCGTTGGTCGGTTCGAACACCGCGCCGATGCTGAAGGTCTTCGACTTTTCCGGCTTGAGGTCGATGTTGCCGCCGCTGCGGATGTACTGCTGCTGGTTGCACGCCAGATTCGGATTGGCGCCCGACACCGCCGTGCCGCCCGGGCACAGCACCGGATCGTCATACGAGTTGCTGGTGAAGGTCGACGTGGCCGGGCCGTGCAGGTCGTACAGGGTGGGCGCGCGGAAGCCGGTGTTGTACGAGGTACGCAGCATCAGTTGCTTGACCGGTTGCCAGCGCAGGCCGATCTTCGGATTGAAGCTGCCGCCGACGTCGTTGTAGTGGTCGTAGCGCGCGGCCATCGACAGTTCGACGTCCCTGGCCAGCGGCACGCTCAGCTCCGAGTACAGCGCGGCGATGTTGCGCTGGCCGGCCTGGTCCTGGGCGTCGGCGTAGCCCGAGCTCGACGCCTGCGAGGCCAGCTCGGTGTTGACGTCGTAGGTGGCCTTATCGTGACGGAACTCGGTGCCGATGGCGAAGCCGACGGCGCCCGCCGGCAGCCGGTAGATTTCCCGGCTGACCTTGGCGTCGACGCCGACGCTGGTCATCTTGGCCGACAGGTATTCGCCGCGCAGCTGCGCCGCGTCGATGTAGGCCTGGCCCTCGGCCGATTGCTCGCCGAACGGATTGAGCGTGCCGTTGAGCACGCCAGCCTGCATCAGCGAGTCGTTGGTGTAGCCGCCGACGAAGGCGCTGCTGGCCTTGCTGATGGCCCAGGTCAGGCCGACGTTGTAGTCCCAGCCGGCCACCAGGCCTTCCGAGCCGAGCACCAGGCGGTCGGAGATGCTGGTGTCGTAGCCCATGCGGTTGCCGGCCGCGACGGTGCGCCAGTTGACGCTGAGGTCCTCGCCGGTCAGGCCGGCGACGGCCGGCACGCCGGCGCTGCCGCCCGGGTAGTAGGGGCTGGACGAGGTCAAGGTCAGGCCCGTCAGCGGCGACGGCGCGATGGCGCTGGTGTTGGTGCTGCGGCTGTGCAGGTATTCCACCGTGGCGAGGTTGTCGCCGCCCAGCTTGAAGGTGGCCTTGCCGAGGAAGGATTCCTGCTGCGTCTTCGGAATCGCCTGGATGTATTGGGTGGTGTCGGTGCGGCAGGTGCCGTTGGCGGCGTTGGCGATCAGCCCCTTGCCGACGCAGCCGCTGCCGTAGTAGGGGTTGCCGGTGATGCCGTTGTCGGAGAAGAAGTTGCCCGGCTGCGAGGTGCCGCTGCTGTTGTTGACGCCGCGGTCGGGACGCACGCTGGTGCTGGCGAAGTCGCGGTCGGCGGCGGCCAGCACGGTCTGCTTGTGCAGGTCGACCACGCCGAAGAAGTTGTAGCCGTCCTTGTCGAGGTCGCCGAAGCCGCCCGACAGGTTCAGGCGCGATTCGCCGCCGGCGCCGCTGGCCTGCGGCTGGAAGCGCTCGACGCTGACGGTCAGGCCTTGCACTTCGCGCTTGGTGATGAAGTTGATGACGCCGCCGATGGCGTCGGTGCCGTAGATGGCCGAGGCGCCGTCGCGCAGCACTTCGACCCGTTCCAGCGCCGACAGCGGAATGATGTTGAGGTCGACGCTGGAGCCGTTGAACGGGTGGCTGGCGATGCGGCGGCCGTTCAGCAGCACCAGGGTCTTGTTGGCGCCGAGGCCGCGCAGGTCGGCGCTGGCGACGCCGCCGGTGCCGGAGCCGACCGACTGGCTGCTGCCGGTCGAGCTCTGGTTCATCGAAATGGTGTTCAGCACTTCGGCCGCCGTCGTCAGCCCCTGCTTGACGAAGTCGCTGGCCTTGATGGTGGTGATCGGCAAGGCCGTCTCCGAGGCCAGGCGCTTGATGCTGGAACCGGTCACTTCGACGCGCTGCATGCCGGCTTCGTCGCCGTCGGATTGGATTTGCGCGTTGGCCTGCATGGACACCGCAAGGCCGCCGGCGAACATCAGGCGCAGCGTACGGGACATCGCTCTTTCAATGATCATTATTATTACTCCTGCTATTTGGATGGATGGGTTTTCATCTGCGGCCCTGTCCGGGCTCTTGGCACGGGCGGGGCGAGCCATCAAAACATTCGGCGTGCCGAGCGGACAATGACCATTCAATAACAGTGCGGATAACCAACAGTGGCAAACGCTCACACCTGTAAAGAGCGATTTATGCGCAAAAGACCAAGGCTGGCGCTGGCACGCGCGCTGCGGCGATTACAATTGGTCACAGTCGATAAGATGTAAAGACAAGGCGCAAGGTGTAAATTTCTGTAGTGGTGACGTTGAGGGCAGTCAAGAAATAGCTTGCCAAGCGTTGCGCGTTGGCGTTATAGTCATTCCACGATATTTACCCAATACCTGTCGAACACGTTCATGACCCACTTCTTCTTTACCGGCTACTTTTACTTTAGCGATTCCAACCCCAAGGCGGTGGAGTAGCGGCCGGTGCACGTAGAAGTAAAAACGAGTTCCCGCAAATCCTGAAAAAACCGCCTGATGAGGCGGTTTTTTTTTACCCCGACATTTTTGAATACTTGGAGAACAGCATGCCCCGTACCGACGATCTGCGCATCCGCGAGATGAAGGAATTGGTTCCACCGTCGCACCTGATCCGCGAGTTCGCCTGCAGCGAGGCGGCCGAGCACACCGCCGCCAACGCCCGCATCGCGCTGCACCGCATCCTGCACGGCCAGGACGACCGCCTGATGGTGGTCATCGGCCCGTGCTCGATCCACGATCCGAAGGCGGCCATGGAATACGCCAAGCGCCTGGTCCAGCTGCGCCGCGAACTGGCCGGCGACCTGGAGATCGTCATGCGCGTGTACTTCGAGAAGCCGCGCACCACCGTCGGCTGGAAGGGCATGATCAACGACCCGTACATGGACAGCAGCTTCCGCATCAACGACGGCTTGCGCATGGCGCGCGAATTGTTGCGCGACATCAACGAGCTGGGCCTGCCGGCCGGCACCGAATACCTCGACGTCATCAGCCCGCAATACATCGCCGACCTGATCAGCTGGGGCGCGATCGGCGCCCGCACCACCGAGTCGCAGGTGCACCGCGAGCTGGCGTCCGGCCTGTCCTGTCCGGTCGGCTTCAAGAACGGCACCGACGGCAACGTCAAGATCGCCGTCGAGGCGATCAAGGCCGCTTCGCAACCGCACCATTTCTTGTCGGTCACCAAGGGCGGCCACTCGGCCATCGTCTCGACCGCCGGCAACGAGGATTGCCACATCATCCTGCGCGGCGGCAAGGCACCCAACTACGACGCCGCCAGCGTCGAGGAGGCCTGCAAGGCGATCGCCGCGCAGGGCCTGGCCGCGCGCCTGATGATCGACGCCTCGCACGCCAACAGCTCGAAGAAGCCGGAGAACCAGGTGCCGGTGTGCGCCGACATCGCGCAACAGGTCGCCGGCGGCGACAGCCGCATCGTCGGCGTGATGGTCGAGTCGCATCTGGTGGCGGGCCGCCAGGATCTGGTGCCGGGCAAGGAACTGACCTACGGCCAGTCGGTGACCGACGGCTGCATCGATTGGGACAGCAGCGTGCGGGTGCTGCAAGGCCTGGCCGCCGCCGTGCGCCAGCGCCGTCTTGCCACCCAGGCAGCAGAAGCTGCCTCGAAGTAAAACCGCCGGCGCGACGCTCCGGCGACACGAACGGCCCCAGTCGCCATATGGGGCCGTTTGTTTTTGCATCTGACTATCAATGCTGTTGTAAGAACCCCGAATCGAGCCCAAGATCGGTTGACACTTAATTCCGTGGCATGTTTTTATACTAACCACGCTAGGTGTCGATGGACACCTTCCTTAACTAAACCAATCGGTACCAATGATGATCGCGATCCGTTGCCACCTTGGCTGCGGGCGTTGGACAGACACGCCATTCGTAGGGCGGATTAGGCGGAACGCCGTAATCGGCCATGTATGGGCCGCCGGTGCGCATGCATGGCCGATTACGCTGCGCTAATCCGCCCTACGTGATTTAGACGAGCGCTTCAGTTCGCGGCATTGCTTGGGCCGGTGTTTTCCAAAATTATTGCGGAGGTGGGCCATGATGCAGGAAACAGTGTTGTGCCGTTCGTTGCGCTTGATGTTTGCCGGAGGCGCCTGGTGCGCGCTCGGCCTGCTGGCCCTGCCGGCGCCGGTCCTCGCGCAGGAGGCGGCGGCCGGCGACCCGGTCATGCCGCGCGTGGAGATCACCGGTTCGTCGATCAAGCGCATCGCCAGGGAGGGGGCGTTGCCGGTGCAGGTGCTCAGCGCGGCCGACATCAAACAAAGCGGCGCCACCTCGGCGACCGAACTGATCCAGATGCAGCCGTCGATGCAGGGCTTCGTGCCGGCGTCGAGCTCGGTCAACGGCGGCGGCGCCGGCGTCACCACGGCCGCGCTGCACTCGCTGCCGTCGAAATACACCCTGGTGCTGCTGGACGGCCAGCGCATGGCGCCGAGCGCGCTCGGTTCCAGCCAGGGTGGCGGCTACGCGGTCAACATCGAGAGCATCCCGCTCGAGGCGGTCGAGCGCGTCGAGATCCTGGCCGACGGCGCCTCGGCGCTGTACGGTTCGGACGCCATCGCCGGCGTGGTCAACTTCATCCTGAAAAAGGATTTGACCAAGGGCGAGATGTACGCCACCTACGGCCAGCCGAAGAAATCCGGCGGCTCGTGGTCGAGCGCCGGCATCACCAAGGGCTGGGGCGATCTGGAGAAGGACGGCTGGAACATCCTGGCCTCGTACAGCCACGAGGAGCAGGAGCGGCTGACGGCGCTGCAACGCGACTTTTCGGCGCGCGGCGCCTTCTTCCGCTTCGGCAGCGGCGGGCGCCAGTATTACTTCGACCAGCGCACCGGCAACACCGAGCCGGCCAACATCACGTTCAACGTGCGTCCGCGCGGCTCGGCCGACACGGTCGAGACCAGCGGCGTGGCGATCAATCCCTACCTGGCCGCCAACGGCAATTGCGGCAGCGCGCTGGCCGGTCCGCAGGGCACGCAATGCCGGTTTAATTATGGCGCGACAGTGGAGAACATTCCCGGTTCGCACCGCGACAGCGGCCTGCTCAAGGGCACTTTGAAGCTCAACGACACGATGTCGGTGTGGGGCGAACTGGTGTTGTCGAGCTATGCGATGACCGCGCAGTACGCGCCGTCGGCCCAGCCGATGGGCGTCAACACCACCGACCGCTTCCCGCAATTGTATGCGCGCTATGTGCAGCCCTACCTGGACGCCAACAACCTGGAAAACCCCAGCGGCGAGGCGACCCTGGGCTACCGCTCGGTGCTGATCGGCGGGCGCGCCGACAAATACCAGACCGACGCGCGCCACTTCGCCGCCGGCATCGACGGCAACCACTTCGGCTGGACCTGGAACGCCAGCCTGATCCTGTCGAAGACCAAGCTCAAGGATGTGGCCGCCGGCGGTTATTCCGACTACGACAAGCTGGCCGCGCTGGTCGCCTCCGGCGCCTACGATCCGGTGACCGGCATCGGCGCCGAACAGCTGCGCGGCGCGCTGGTCAACGGCACCGTGTTCTCCAGGACCGACTCCAAACTGGACACCTTGCACGGGGCGGCGCAGCACGACATGTTCAGCCTGCCGGGCGGCATGTCCATCGTTTCGGTGGGCGGCGACTTTTCGAAGACGCGTTACCAGACCGATTACCATCCGACCATCCTGTCCGGCTCCGGCTATTCGACGCAGCCGGCGTCGGCCAACTACCCGGTTGGCGGCAACTACGGCCAGGTGCCGTTCGACGCCAAGCGCGACAACTGGGGCGTGTTCACCGAGATGCTGCTGCCGGCCACCAAGACCCTGGAGGCGACCGTGGCGGCGCGCTACGACAGCTACGACAAGACCCACAGCGGTTACATCTTCGAGCGGCTGGCCGACGCCAGCGGCCTGCGCCAGCGCCTGCCCGGCGGCGACGTCGGCAACGACTTCAGCAAGGCCACGTACAAGGTCAGCGCGCGCTGGACGCCGCTCGACACGGTGCTGCTGCGCGCCTCGTACGGCACCGGCTTCAAGGCGCCCAACATCAACGACATCGCCGGCTCGCCGACCTTCTTCGGCAGCACGGCCGGCAGCTACGCCTGTCCGTTCCCCGGCTCGCGCGGTTGCCAGGTCGGCTCGGCGCAGTACGACCTGTTGACCGGCCCGAACGGCGCCAGCGGCGCCGACGGGCTGCAGCCGGAGAAGTCGAAGCAATGGACCGTCGGCGGGCGGGTCGAACCGCTGACGGGCCTGTCGCTGGGAATGGATTTGTGGAACGTGCAGATCCGCAACCAGGTGTTGTCGGCTGGTGTGCCGGAGCAGGTGGGGTTCGCCAATCCGCAGGCGTACCAGCGGCTGTTCGTCAATCCGTATCCGGACCCGGCCGGCTACACCACCATCGGCTATATCCTGGCGCCGATCAACGGCGGCGTGGCCAATTACCGCGGCATCGACTGGGACTTCACGTATCGGCTGCGGTCGCGCATCGGCGATCTGCGGGCGGGGTGGACCGGCACGTACATGCTCAAGCAGGACTACACCACCACCGCGGGAGGGGAGGTGCAGTCCGACCTGGGGCGGTTCGGGCCGGACAACGCGGTGGTGTTTCGTCTGCAGAGCAATTTGAATCTGAGCCTGGTCACGGGCAAGCTGACCAACACGCTGACGGCCAACTATCGCTCGGGCTACCATGACCAGCCGTATCCGGTCGACACGGCGATCTTCGCGGTCAATCCGGATGGCAGCATCGGCGATTCGGTGGCGTTCGATGGCTTGCGGACGGCGTCGTACACGACCTTCGATTGGCAAGGGAAATATGATTTTGGCGCGTTCACCTTGACGGCCGGGATCAAGAACCTGTTCGACCGCGATCCGCCGCTGACGCTGCAGAACGCCGGCGGCGGCAACCAGCTCGGGTACGACGCGCGCTACAGCGATCCGCGCGGGCGGTCGTTCTACATCACCGGCAATTACCGGTTCTGATGCGGCAAAAAAAAAGGACTCCGAAGAGTCCTTTTTCACCATCTGGTCCGTATCAGAACTTGTAATTGCCCGTCAGGTAGAACGTCCGTCCCAGCGGGTCGGTGTAGCGGCCGTCGTAGCCGGACTGGTTGCCGCCGCCGGCGTTGCGCATGCTGAACGGCGGGTCGATGTCGGCCAGGTTCTTGATGCCGGCCGTCAGCGAGAACTGCTTGGTCAGCTGCGCCTTGGTCTGCCAGTCGAACGTGGTGTACGAACTGACGCGGCGCGTCAGCGGCACGTAACCGCCCAAGGTGCCGTCGGCCAGGATTTCACGCACCACCGAGTTGTCCTCGTTGTATTCCTGGTCGGTGTAACCCGAGTGGTAGTTGGCCGTCAGCGAGTGGATGAACATATTGGTGCGCAGCGATGCGGTCAGCTTCGAGATCACGCGGAACGTGACGTCGGCGTACGAGTTGAAGCGGCCGATGTTCTTCTCCACGCCGGTGCCGGGATTGTCCTGCTCGGCCTTGGTCATGAAGGTGCCGGTCCACTGCAGCGCCACCTTGCCCAGCGCGGTGCTGGTGCGGTAGGTGTGGTCCCAGTCGATGCCCTGGTAGTGCGCGGTCGACAGGTTGAACGGGGTCAGCGCGGCCACCAGCACGTCCTGCTTCTGGATCGGGTCGAAGTAGCTGCGCAGCAGGCTGTCGTACACGGTCGGATTCTCGAACACCAGGTTTTCCGACAAGGTGGCGATCTGGTTGGTCAGCTTGACGTCCCAGAAGTCGAAGCCGAGCGACAGGCTGGGGATCGGCTCGAGGCGGAAGCCCAAGGTGGCTTGCTTCGATTCCTCCGGCAGCAGCGCGCCTTCGCCGGTGGCGGCGTTGCCGCCGGTGAGCAGGGCGTATTCGGCCGGGCCGTGGCACAGGCGGAAGCGCGGATCGGTCGGCGAGGTGATCGGGCAGTTATGGAACTGCGACGAGCCGCCGTTGACCAGCGGCTTGACGATGTCGGTCAGCACCGGCGCCTTGAAACCGGTGCCGTAGGACGCGCGCACCAGCAGCATCTCGACCGGATTCCAGCGCAGCGCCAGTTTGTAGGTCGCCTTGCTGGCGGTCTTGCCCTGCTTGCCCGAGCCGAGCAGGTTGCCGTCGGTGTCGAAGTTCTTGTCGTTGGTGACGGCGCCGAAATCGTCGTAGCGGGTCGACGCGGTCAGGTCCATGTTTTTGAGCACCGGCAGCAGCAACTCGCCATAGGCGCCCCAGTTCTTGCGGCTGGCGTCGACCGGCAACGCGCCGGAGGTGCCGCCGACGACGGCGTCGTCGAAGTCCGGCTGCTGCTTGTTCGGGCCCTGGTTGTACGGGCTCGGCGCCTCCGAATATTTCTGGCGGGTGAAGTCGGCGCCGACGGCCAGCTGGGCCGCGCCGGCCGGCATCTTGAACACTTCGGTCGTCGCGCTGGCCTGGATCTGGTCGAGCGTGGACTTGGTCTCGCCGAACTGGATGCCCAGCACGGCCGGCGCCAGGATGCCTTGCGAGGTGCCCGGCGGCGCGAACGGATCGAACTGGCCGGACGTGACGAGGTCGTCGAAGGCGTTCAGGCTCATGTAGCCGCCGGCGGCGGTGTCGGTCTGCTTGTTTTCCGAGTGCGTGAACGCGGCGCGGTAGTCGAAGCCCTTGAAGGCGCCGTCGACGCCGAAGGCGAGGTGCTTGGCGACGGTTTTGTAGTTGTCGGCGCGGCCGCCGGCATCGACCAGGCGCAGGCTCATCGTCGCGCTGTCGACGGTGGCGCCGGCCGGCACGCCGACGCGCGCCAGGTAGGGCGCGATCGAGCGGGCGTACAGCGCGCTGTTGAGCGGCACGCCCAGCGGCTGGGCCGGCGGCGCGTACTGGGCGGTGTTGGTGAACGACGACCCGAGCGCCTCGGCGAAGAAATTGGCGTTCTCGTTGATCTTGTAGTTGAGCGAGGCGAACACGCTGTCGCGCTTGATGGCCGGGGTGTTTTGCACGGTGGCGGCGTAGTCGAACTGGCAGCGGGTCGGGCTGATGCGGAACAGGTTCTTGCCGTTGCAGGCGCCGGTGGCCAGCAGGTTGGGGCTGAAGAGCACGCTGCCCGCCGACTGGTCGGGATTGGTGTACTGGACGGTGGCGGTGCCGGGCATCGAATTCGAGCTCAGCTGGTAGAGGCTGTAGTTCTTGCCGTTCGACGAGAACGGGATCACGCCGCTCTTGGAAAAGTCGCGGTCGCGCGCCCACGAGGCCTTGGTCTCGTCGTGCGAGGCCGACACCAGCACGTTGAAGCCGTCCTTCTCGATGTCGCCCCAGCCCTTGGAGATCGACGCGGTCTGGGTGCGTCCGCCGCGGCTGCGCGGCTGGCTGTAGGAACCCTCGATGACGGCGTCGGTCTGGTTTTTCTTGAGGATGAAGTTGACCACGCCGGCGATCGCGTCCGAGCCGTACAAGGTGTTGGCGCCGTCGGTCAGGATCTCGACCTTCTCGACCGCCGCCAGCGGGATGCTGGCCAGGTTGACGGTCGAGCCGGAGGTGGCCGGCGCCAGCCGGCGCCCGTTGAGCAGCACCAGGGTGTAGCCTTCGCCGATCGAGTGGATCGACGCCGATTGCAGGCCGCCGCCGCCGCCGTTGACCGACATCGACGACGTGGTGAAGCCCTGCATCGACGGCAAGGTGGCGATCAGGTCGGCGACGCTGGCCGCGCCGCTCTGTTCGATCTGCGCCTTCGTCAGCGTCTGCACCGGCAGCGCGCCCTCGGCGGTGATGCGTTTGATGCTCGAGCCGGTGATCTCGACGCGCTGGATCGGCGCGTCTTCGGTTTGCGCCACGGCCGCCTGCATGCCGAGGGCCAGGCCGCCGGCGCAGATCAGGCGTACCGAACGTGACAAAACTGTTTCAACCATCATTGTGTGACTCCCAATTTAAAACGGCAAACACGGGTGTGAGATGTTGTGTCGGCGGTCTGTCCGCCCCGGAAAGGCCTTGAACGTTCTTTCCATAGTGCTATCAAAGCACCCGGCGCGTTTTGGTGTCAATGCGGCGGCTGGGCACCGTTTGACGTATCGGCGCGATGCGCCGGCGGCCGCGCGCGCGCCAAAGCGGCGCGTCAAAACGCTCTAATTTGGTGGGGCGCGGCCGCGCGTGTCGTGAAAATTGGTTTGCTATCAAAAAAGAAGTGAATATCCGGACCCCACGCGCGCGGGGCGTGCGGGACCTTGTGCGGAGTTCGTCATGGTAAATTTGCCCTGATACGGGCCGTCGCGTTACATTTTTGCCACATCCGCCGCAGCGCGTTTCCGGCACGCAATGAAAACGGCCCGGTCGACGTATCGACCGGGCCGTGGGGCGCGCCGCGCGTGGCGGCGGCCGGGCTTGGAACGGGTCAGGGAACCCTGGTTTAGAACCGGTAGGTGCCGGTCAGGTAGAAGGTGCGGCCCAGCGGATCGGCGTAGCGGCCGTCGTAGCCCACCTGGTTGCCGCCGCCCGAGTTGCGCACCGAGAACGGTGGGTTCTCGTCCAGAAGGTTGCGGATGCCGGCGGTGATCGTCAGGTTCTTCACATAGTCGAGCTTGATCTGATAGTCGGCCGTCGTGTACGAGCGCACGTCGCGCTCCATCGCCGCCACGCCGCCGATGCTGCCGTCGGCGTTGACCACGCGCACGGCGGCGTCGTCCTCGCTGATCGGCTTGTCATGGTAGCCGGAACGGTAGTTGACGGTGATCGAGTTGCTCAGCTTGTCCGAAGTCTTGAGCGCGAACACCAGCTTCGACACCACGCGGAACACCACGTCGTCGTAGGAGTTGAAGCGGCCGATCGATTTCTCGAGGCCGACACCCGGCACGTCCTGCTCGGCCTTGAGCATATAGGTACCGGTCCAGTTGACGCTGGCGCGGCCGATCGGGGTGTTGCCGCGCAGCGTGCTGTCCCAGTCGATGCCGCGGAAGTGCGACGACGCCAGGTTCAGCGGCGAGCGCACGGCCACCAGCACGTTGCTCTTCTGGATAGGGTCGGCGTAGACCGCGATCCACTGGTTGGCCAGCACCGGGTTGGTGAACAGCTGGTCCTGCGAGAAGGTGCGGATCTGGTTCTTCAGCTTGACGTCCCACATGTCCAGGCCGAACGAGATGGCGGTGGTCGGCTCCAGGCGGAAGCCGAGCGTGGCCTGCTTGGACGTTTCCGCCTGCAGCGAGCCGGCGCCGGTGGCCGGGTTGCCGCGGTCGAGCAGGCCGTATTCCGACGAGCCCGGACGGCAGTAGACCGCGCGCGGGTCCGGCGCCTTGACCGGGCAGGCGAAGGCGTTCGACGAGCCGGCGTTCTTGAGCGGGTCGGCGATGTTGTTCATCGTCGGCGCCTTGAAGCCGGTGCCGTAGGAACCGCGCAGCAGCAGCGATTGGGTCGGGGTGTAGCGCGCGGCCAGCTTGTAGGTGGCCTTGGCGACGTCCTCGCCGACCTTGCCCGCCGGCGACGGATTGCCGCTCGAATCGTAGCTGATGTTTTTCTTGTCGACCGCGTCGTAGCTGTCGTAGCGCACGGCGGTGGTCACTTCCAGGTCCTTCATGACCGGCATCAGCAACTCGGCGAAACTACCCCAGTTATTGCGGCTGGCGTCGAGCGGCTGCGAGCCGGTGCCGCCGCCGATCGTCACGTCGGTCCAGCCCGGATTGCCGGGGCCGGGGCCGATGTTGATGCGCGATGGATTGTCCTTGTAGCTTTGCTTGGTGAAGTCGGCGCCCACGCCCAGCGAGGCCGAACCGCCCGGCAGGGTGAACACTTCACGCGAGGCTTGCGCGCTGACCACGTCGATCTTGGACTTGACCACGCCCAGCTCCTGCTGCAGCACGGCCGGGGCCAGGGTGGCGGCGGCGCCCGGGTTGGAGACGAACGGGTTGTAGGCGCCGGTGCGCACCAGTTCCTCGAACTTGTCGCCGCTCATGTAGCCGGCCACCGCCGTGTCGATCTGCTTGTTCTGCGAGTGGGTGTAGGCCGCGCCCATGTCCCAGCCGGCCAGCGTGGTGTCCACGCCGACCACGAAGTGGGCGGCGTCGGTGCGGTATTCGTCGGTGCGGCCGCCGGCGTCGGCGCCGCGGTAGTACAGCAGCGCGTCGGTGACGTCGTTGGCGTTGATGCCCTGGCCGGCCAGCAGCGGCACGACCGAGCTGTTATACGCGCCCAGGTAGCTGTTGTTGACGGTCTTGACGCCCGACACCGGGTCGGTGCTGAACACGGTCAGCGGCTGCGCGGCCGGCGCGTAGCGCGCGGTGTTGGTGAACTTCGACAGCACCAGTTCGCTGAACATGGTGGTGTCCTTGCCCAGCTTCATGCTGCCGTTGGCGAACACGCTATCGCGCTTCAACTGCGGCAGCAGCTGCACGGTGGCGGCGTAGTCGAAGCGGCAGGCGCCGCCGCGCGAGAAGGTGTTGGCCTGGGTGCAGCCGCCCTTGTTGAGCAGGTCGGTGTTGAGGACGACGTCGTCGTTGGGGGTGATCACTTCGACGTTGGCCGGGGTCGAGTTGATACTGGTCTGCCAGGTCGCGTACTGCTTGCCGTTGTTGGTGAACTTTTGCACGCCCGAGTTGCCGAAACTGCGCTGGTTGGCGTTGAGTGCCTTTTGCTCGTCGTGGCTGTACGACAGCTGGATGTTGTAGCCGTCGGTGTCGAGGTCGCCGAAGCCCTTGGAGATCGAGAAGTTGGTGGTGTGGCCGCCCGCTTTTTCCGGCGCGGTCAAGGTGCCGTCGATGATCAGGTCGCGCTGGTTCTTTTTCAGGATGAAGTTGATGACGCCGGCGATGGCGTCCGAGCCGTACAGGGTCGAGGCGCCGTCGGTCAGGATCTCGACGCGCTCGACGGCCGCCAGCGGGATGCTGGCCAGGTTGACGGCGCTGCCGGTGCCGTACGGCGCCATGCGGCGGCCGTTGAGCAGCACCAGCGTGTATTGGGTGCCGAGCGCGTGCACCGAAGCGGTCTGCACGCCGCCGCCGTTGCCGTTGACGGAGGCGGAGGAGGTGATGAAGCCTTGCATCGACGGCAGCTGGGCGACCAGGTCGGCAACGTTGTTGACGCCGCTCTGATCGATATCGGCGCGGGTCAGCGTCTGCACCGGCAGCGAACCTTCCTTGGCGATTCGTTTGATCGACGAGCCGGTGATTTCCACCCGCGTCATGCTGTCTGCGGGCGCATCCGAGGTTTGCGCCACGGCCGCCTGCATGCCAAGGACCAGGCCGCCGGCGCACATCAGACGCACGGAACGTGCCAATACTGTCTCAACCATCATATGTTGCTCTCCCAATTTAAAACGCTGAACATTTGTTGTTATCGGCGAGCCGCCGGCGAAGAGAACGCTCTTCATCCGTTCATCAGATCACCCGGCGTGATTTACTGTCAATGTGCAAAGCTATGTAAAAAAGCACCGCCGTGTCTTTGTTCGGCCCACCGTAGCCGCGCCAATCCGGGGAAAGAAGCGCTCTAATTTGGTGCATTGCGAATTGGAATGTGTTGAAAGTTTGATTTGCTTTTAAAAACGAAGCGAATATCCGGCGTTCGCTTGTTTAGACGTAACATGTTTGTGCAAAATCAAGGACCATGAATCTGCATTAATGGTTATACAGAACGTTACATTTATGCCACAGGTGCGTCTGGGCATGAAAAAACCCGGACGCGCCTGTCGGCGGGTCCGGGTCGTCGCCAGCCGGGGGCTGGCGTGGGCGACGCGATGGCTTAGAAGGTGTAGCTGCCGCGCAGGTAGATCGCACGGCCGACGGCGTCGGTGTAGCGCGGATCGTAACCCTTCTGGAACAAGGTGCCCTGGTTGGAGAACGGCGGGTCCTTGTCCAGCAGGTTCTTGATGCCGGCGGTCAGGCTCACGCCCTTGAAGCCGGTGTACGTGCCCGACAGGTTCCACAGGCTGTACGACGGCACCTTGTTCAGGTACTGGTCTTCGATGTCCAGGTTCTGGTCGGTGTAGCCGGACTTGAACGACTGCGCCAACGTCGCGGCCCACACGCCCTGGCGCCAGTTCAGCGCGGCGTTGTGCTTCCAGCGGAACACCGGATTGTTGGCGGCGTAGCGGCCGACGTTCTGGGTGTACGGGCCGCCGCGCTCGTCCTGGTACTCATACTTGTGGACGTAGGTGCCGTCGACCGTCAAGGTGAAGTTGCCGTACGGGGTGGAACCGGAACGCATCGTCAGGCTCACGTCGAGGCCGTCGGTGTTGACCTTGCCCAGGTTTTCCTTCAAATCCAGGATCGCGTACGGCGAGCCGTCCGGGTTGCGCAGGAAGCGCTCCTGGTACTTGGCGTAGTTGCCGTAGATCGCTTCCTCCGGCAGGGCGTTGATCTTGTCCTTGAGCTTGATGTTCCAGTAGTCGACCGACAGGGTCGCCTGCGGGATCGGCTCGATGACCACGCCGAAGGCGAAGGTCTTCGATTTTTCCGGGCTCAGGTTCTGGTTGCCGCCTTGCAGCTTGAACTGTTGCAGGTCGCAATCGCGCAGCGGGTTGGCGATCGGGTTGTTCGCCAGCACGCCGCCCGGGCACAGGATCGGGTCGTTGTACGAGTTGTTGGTGTCGTTCTTCGACTGCGGCGCGTTCTTCTCGAACAGGGTCGGCGCGCGGAAACCGGTCGAGGCCGAGCCGCGCAGCACCAGTTGCTTGGTCGGCTGGTAGCGCACGCCCAGTTTCGGGTTGGTGGTGTTGCCGACGTCGCTGTAATCGTCGAAACGGGCGGCCAGCTGCACTTCCAGGTCCTGGATCAGCGGCAGGTTGACTTCGCCGAACACGGCCTTGATGGTGCGCGCGCCGGAGGTCGACTGCGAACCGGACAGGCCCGAGCTGGTCGCCTGGCCGGCGATGTCGCGGTTGACGTTGAAGTCGGCCTCTTCGCGGCGCAGTTCGCCGCCGACGGCCACCGCCAGCTTGCCGCCCGGCAGGTCCATCAGCTCGCGGCTGGCCTTGGCGTCGATGCCGGTGTTGCGGGTCTTGCCCTTCTGGACCTGGCCGCGCAGCGCAGTGCTGTCGAGGTAGGCCTTGCCGGCGGCGTCCTGCTTGCCGAACGGATTGAGGATGCCGTTGGCGACGCCGGCGGCGAAGCTTTCGTCGCGCACATAGCCGCCGGTGAAGTATTCGGCCGAACGGCTTTCCGACAGGTTGAAGCCGGTTTTGTAGTCCCAGCCGGCCAGCAGGCCTTCGACCGAGAACACCAAGCGGTCGGCCGCGCCCTTGGAATTGATTTCACGCTGGCCGGCTTCGGTCGGACGCCAGTTGACCGACAGCGGCTGGCCGGACAGGCCCGGCATGGCCGGCACGCCGCCGGAGTTGCCCGGGTAGTATTTGCTGGTGGTCGGCAGCAGCAGGCCGGTCTGCGGCGGCGGCGCGGTGTGCGAGACGACGTCGTTTTCCGAATGCAGGTACTCGATCGAGGCCAGATGGTCGTTGTTGAGCTTGAAGGTGGCCTTGCCGAAGAAGGCGGTTTGTTTTTGCTCTGGCAGGTCGTCGATCTGGCGCGTGTAATCCTGGCGGCAGGTGCCGTTGCTGGCGCGCGGCACCGACAGTGGCGCGTCGCAGCCGGTGGCGAAGCCGGGGTTGCCGGTGACGCTGGAACCCGGATCGAAATAGTTGCCGGGGAAGGTGGTGCCGGAGGTCAGCTCCAGGCCGCGCGACGGAATCACGCCGGTCTTGGAGAAGTCGCGCTGCTGCGAGGTCAGGATGTCGATCTTGTGGTGGTCGAACACGCCGAAGACGTTGTAGCCGTCTTTTTCCAGGTCGCCGAAGCCGCTGGAGATGTTGACGCGCTTCTCGTCGGCGCCGGCGGCGCGCGGCAGTACCGCCTCGGCGGTGATGGTGGTGGCGTTGACCGAGCGTTTGGTGATGAAGTTGATCACGCCGCCGATGGCGTCGGTGCCGTAGATGGCCGAGGCGCCGTCGCGCAGCACTTCGACCCGTTCGAGGGCCGACACCGGAATGATGTTGAGGTCGACGCTGGCGCCGTCGTACGGATGGTTGGCGATGCGGCGGCCGTTGAGCAGCACCAGCGTTTTGTCGCCGCCCAGGCCGCGCAAGTCGGCGCTGGCCGCGCCGCCGGTCGGCAGGCCGCTGCTGTTGCCGCCGACCACGTTGCCGGCGCCGAAGCTGGAGCTGTTCGACGGGATGCGGTCGAGCACTTCCTGCGCCGTGGTCAGGCCCTGCTTGACGAAATCGTCGGCCTTGAACACGGTCAGCGGGTTGGCCGTCTCCGACACCAGGCGTTTGATCGACGAGCCCGTCACTTCGACGCGCTGCATCGGCTGGTCGGTGGTTTGCGCCAGCGCTTGACCGACTGGCGCGATTAGTCCCAGGCCCAGCAAGCCGCCGGCGCAGACGATGCGTACGGATCGTGCCAATGTTGTTTCAACCATCATTGTGTTGTTCTCCCAATTCTTTTTGTTGGCGACCACGTGGGTGATCGATGTTTCTGTCGGCACATGCCAGTGGGAAAAACGTGACGTTTTCCCCGTTCCCCATCAGATCACCACGCGATATCGCCTGTCAACGTAGAAAGTTTTGCGCATCCCGCCAAAACGCCGGATTTCATGCGAACAGCGCCAGCGCCAATTTGGCGCCAAAAAACGTTCTAATTTGGTGCGGAGGGGGGAACGGTGCTGCGAAACATAGACGAATTGGCAAAAAAGAAGCGAATGTATTGGGCGGTGTCGTTGCGGCGCCACAGCATGGTGCACAACCGGAAGTCATAATTTTCTGACAGGAAAGATACTCGGCGTTACATTTTTGCGACAAAAAAAGGGCGGCGCCGCAGCGCCGCCCCTCGGGGTCATTTCAACCGGCCGTCAGGCGGTTAGAAGAACTTGTAGCTCGCGCCGACCTTCATGTAGCGGCCGATGGCGCCGGAAGCGTCCATCGGGTTGTAGCTCATGCCGCCGTAGGTCTGTGGATCCAGCGGCGCGACCTTGTCGAGCACGTTGTTCATCGACGCGAACAGGGTCAGCTGCTTGTTGACCGCGTAGCGGGTCGACAGGTCCAGCGTGGTGAACGAGGAGATCTCGCACTTGGCGTTTGGCGCGTTGGCGCCGCTCACCAGCGTGTTGGCGCACAACGAGGCGGCGTCGGCCGTGTTGCGCATTTTTTCACGGTAGTTGACGTTGCCCGTCACGTTCAGGTTGCCCAGATCCCACGAAGCCATCAGGTTGATCTTGTTCTTCGGGGTACCGGCGCAGTTCGACGTGTCGCAGTTGCCGTGGGTGCCGGCGTACTGGTAGGTCTTGGTGGCCGACTCGGCGCGCAGCCACGAGGCCACGTGGGTCCAGGTCAGGCCGACGACCGCGCGGCCGTAGGCGCCCAGGCGCAAGCGTTGCTTGACGTCCAGGTCGACGCCGCTGACCTTGGTGTAGCTCGAGTTGCGGTACGGCGCCTGCGTCAACACCAGGGTGCCGGTGTTCGGGATGGCCGCGCCGTTGACGATCAGGTTGTTGTCGTTACGCACGGCCGTTGGCAGCGCGGCGGCCTGGTCGTATGGCAGCGAGTTGATCTCGTTGCTGCGCTTGATGGTCCAGCCGTCGAGCGACAGGCTGGTGCCGTCGAGCGGATCCCAGACCAGGCCCAGGGTCTTGCCTTTGGACTCTTCCGGCTTGAGGTTCGGATCGCCGACCTTGACGGCGGCCACGGTCAGGGCGCAGTCGGTCGCGGTGGCGCCGCCGGCGGCCGGCACGCCGCCCGGGCAACGGACCGGATCGCGCACCGGCGCCGAGCCGGTCGATTGCGAGGTGGCGTTGCCTTCGGCCGCGCCCGGTGCGCGGAAGCCTTCGGTGTAGGTGCCGCGCAGCGCGAAGCTCTTGACCGGGGTCCACTTGATGCCGGCCTTCGGCGTCGACGAGCTGAAGTTGTCGTATTTGTCGTAACGCATGGCGGCCGACAGTTCGACCGTCTTGATCACCGGCGCCAGGATCTCGGCGTAGATCGCCTTGACCTTGGTGTCGCCGAAGGCGGCCACGTAGCTCGAGTTGATGGTGCCGTCTTCCGAGCCCGACAGCGATGGGTTCGACAGCTGTTCCTTGCGGTATTCGCCGCCGATGGCCAGGCCCATGTTGCCGCCTGGCAGGGCGAACAGTTCACGCGACGCCTTGAAGTCGATGATGTCGAGCTTGGTGGTCGACTTCGACGTGGCGTTCACGCGCAGCGCCGCGTACAGCGAGGCCGGGTTGCGGGAGGCCTGGTCGCCGATGTAGTACGGGAAGTACTGCGAGGTCGGATCGCCCAGCGCCGAGCGCAGCACCTTCATGTTGAGCATGTTGGTGTATTCCAGGTCCAGGGTCGACTCGGAATGGGTGTAGCCGGTGTCGTAGTCCCAGCCCATGGCCGAGCCCTTGATGCCGATGACGGCGCGGGTGAACTCGTTGTTGGCGTGGCGGGTGCTCGGGCCGACGTCGAACGCCGAGTAGCGCAGGCGGGTGGCCACGCCGTACGGGTTTTGCGGGTGGGTCGCGCCGAGCAGGGCGATGTTGCCGTAGTTGATGAAGCCCAGCGGATTGGCCGCGTTCGGCGGGAAGGCCACGGTCGGCGTGACCGACGGCGGGGTCAGGGTGAACGAGGTGTTGCGCTTGGAGTAGCCGGCTTCGGCGTAGGCCTGGGTGTCGTCGTTGATCTGCCAGGTGCCGCGGGTGTACAGGTTGGTCGATTCGATCTGCGGCTGCATGTCGCGGAACTGGTCCTGGTGCCACAGGCAACCGCCGCCGGAGCCGGTCTGGTCCTTGGTGGCCGACAGGGTCGAGCAGCCCGGCAGCGAAACGTAGTTGTTGTTGGCCGGGTTGCGGATCGAGCCGGTCGGGCTGGCGCTGGCGGTGTTGACGCCGGAGATGTAGCCGGCCGCGAACTGGGTGCCGACCGGGTAGCCGTACGGACGCAGGTCCGACTTGCCGATCCAGGCGCGGTCCTTGCGGTCGCTGTTTTTGATGCTGTCGGACTGGAAGTACTCGGCGTTGAAGACGACGTTGTACTTGTCGCTGTCGAGGTTGCCCTTGCCGTAGGTCAGCGAGGCCTTGTTCTGCTTGCCGTCGTCGTAGCGCGACCAGCCGGTGTCGCCCTTGATCGTCAGGCCTTCGACGTCCTTGCGCAGGATGATGTTGACCACGCCGGCGATGGCGTCGGCGCCGTAGGTCGACGAGGCGCCGTCCTTGAGGATCTCGATGCGCTCGACGATCTGCATCGGAATGGTCGACAGGTCGGTGAAGCTTTTCTGGCCGTCGTCGGCGCGCGCGAACGGCGCCATGCGGCGGCCGTTGAGCAGCACCAGGGTCGAGGTGGCGCCCAGGCCGCGCAGCGAGATCGCCGTCGAGCCGGCCGCGAAGCCGTTGCCGAAGCCGGTCGGCAGGGAGCCGGCGCCGTCGGCGGTCAGCGTTTGCAGGTATTCGGACACGGTGCCCTTGCCCGATTTCAGCAGGTCCTCGCTGGTGATCACTTGCACCGGCGACGCCGTCTCGGCGGTCGCGCGCTTGATGCTCGAACCGGTGATCTCAACGCGCTGGATCGGCGCGTCGGTCGTTTGCGCCATGGCGGGCGCGGACATCAAGCCGGCGGCGGCGATGCCGCCCGAGAAAATAAGGCGTACTGAACGGGACAATACTGTTTCCATCATCATGCTGACACTCTCCAACTGAACTGGGACTACCCTAAAATGAGCCGCCGGCCATGAGGCCGATCGCGACATGGCGGCGCTCTCGTGCGAGAAATTTTCTTTCCTCTATTATTTATAAGAGCATCGGGCTTGCCGGGGTGTCAACGTGGCCCATTCGTATCGAAATTGTTTCGTCCGGCTTGTTCGGCGCCGCCTCGCGCCGGGTCCAAAGTGATAGTCGGTACCGAAATGGCGCTAAGTGGCCGCTAAGTTCGAGTAACTTTGCGAAAATATTTGGTTTTTCGCTAATGACGAAAACGTTAATAAAATTCCGGGAAGCTCGGTTTTCGCCGGAAATTAAACTGTAACAATGCTGTCATGTGTTACTTTTAGGCGACAGAATGCGGATTTCCAAGCGAAAGTTTGTCCGATCGGCGCTGCTTATAATTCGGCTGGCGGCCGGCTGCGCCGGCCACCGACACTTACAGGCGCGGCCCGGCGTAGTCAGCGGCCGCCGGATCGGGTATAACTGCCCGGGTGGAAATTCGGGTTGCGTAACGTCGGCATAGGGGAGAAGCGCGGGATGGGGGCTTTTGTGGTGCGCCGCGTATGGCAGATGCTGCCGACGATGCTGGGCGTGGTGTTGCTGGTGTTTATGTTGTTTAACTGGGTCGGCGGCGATCCCGCCTATATCCTGGCCGGCAAAATGGCCAATGCCGAGGCCATCGCCAACATCCGCCACCAGCTCGGCGTCGATCAGTCCTACCCGATGCAGCTGTGGATCTTCATCCGGCAGATCGTCACCTTCGATTTCGGCCTGAGCTGGGCGACCGGCGAGCCGGTGTCGCACATCATCGCCACGCGGCTGGGGCCGTCGCTGACGGTGCTCATTCCGCTGACCGTGCTGGAAACCCTGATCGGCATCGCGCTGGCGCTGGCGGTCGCCTTCGTGCGCGGCTCGCTGACCGACCGCGCGGTGATGATCGCCTGCACCGTCGGCATGTCGATCAGCATCCTGGTGTACATCATCGTGCTGCAGTACGGCCTGGCTTACAAGATGGGCCTGTTCCCGGTGCAGGGCTGGGGCCAGGGCTTGCGCGAAAACCTGCTGCGCTACGCGGCGCTGCCGATCCTGATCGGGCTGGCGGTGTCGATCGCGCCGACGTTGCGGTTGTACCGCAGCTTCGTGCTCGACGAGGTGGGGCAGGACTATGTGCGCACGGCGCGCGCCAAGGGGCTGGGCGAGCGGCGCGTGATGTGGGTGCACGTGCTGCGCAACGCCGCCATCCCGATCGTCACGCATGTGATGGCCAGCCTGCCGGCCTTGCTGATCGGCGCCTTCCTGCTCGAGCGCTTCTTCGGCATTCCCGGCATCGGACGCGAGGTGATCCTGGCGGTCGAACGCAGCGATTTTCCGGTCATCAAGGCCATCACCGTCTACGTGGCGGTGGCGACCATGGTCTTCAATCTGTTGACGGATTTGATGTACCAGGCGCTCGATCCAAGGGTGAAGCTCGCATGACGGCGGCGACCCTGACGGGACCGCCGGCCGGCTTGTGGACCCTGGCGTGGCGGCGACTGCGCGCGGACCGCGTGGCGATGCTGTCGCTGGCGGTGGTGGCGGCGTTCCTGCTGATGCTGGCGCTGTCGGCCAGTGGCCTGGTCGCCGCCGACTGGGAGGACGAGGTCGGCGTCAATTACGCGCCGCCGGGCTTTGTCGGCGCCGGTGTTGCCGGCGCGGCGCCGTCCGTGGCGTTGCCGGAGCAGGCCGCGTTGCCGGACAACCCCTTCGATCCGCTGGCCGACGACATCCGCTCGTTGAAGGCGCAGCTGGCGGCGCGCGACGACGCCGCGCCGGCGCGGGCGCGCCGCGCCACCTTGCCGTTCGGCGGCGACAAATGGGGACACGACATCATCAAGAAGACCATCAAGGGCGGCGAGACCTCGATCGTGGTCGGCCTGGCGGCGGCCGCGCTGGCGGTCGGCATCGGCACCGTGTTCGGCGCGCTGTCGGGCTACTGGGGCGGCGTGGTGGACGACGTCTTCAACTGGTTCTACAGCATCTTCACGGCCATCCCGTCGGTGCTGATGATACTGGCGGTGGCGGCCGTGCTGCAGCAGCGCGGCGTGGCGACCATCGTGCTGATCCTCGGCCTGACCGGCTGGACCGGTCCCTACCGGCTGATCCGCGCCGAGTACATCAAGCACAAGGGGCGCGAGTACGTGCTGGCCGCCGACGCCATCGGCGCCTCGCACTGGCGCAAGATGTTCTCGCACATCTTCCCCAATGTCAGCCATGTGGCGCTGGTGCAGCTGTCGATCCTGGTGGTCGGCTTCATCAAGGCCGAGGTCATCCTGAGCTTCCTCGGCTTCGGCGTGCCGGTCGGCGTGGTGTCCTGGGGCAGCATGCTGAACGAGGCGCAGAACGAATTGATCCTCGGCCGCTGGTGGCAGCTGACGGCCGCCGCCATCGCCATGGCGCTGCTGGTGACGGCGTTCTCGCTGCTGACCGACGCGCTGCGCGACGCCCTCGATCCGAAGGTGAAATGATGGCCGACGATATCCTGTTGGAAGTGAGCCAGCTGCGGATCGCCTTCCGGATCGACCGCGACACCACCGTCGAAGCCGTCAAGGGCGTGTCGTTCAACGTGCCGCGCAACGGCACGGTGGCGCTGGTGGGCGAGTCCGGCAGCGGCAAGTCGGTCAGCTCGCTGGCGGTGATGGGGCTGCTGGCGCCGGACACCACCGTCATCGGACCGTCGAGCGGCATCCGCTTCGACGGCCGCGAGTTGCTGACATTGCCGGCGGCGGAGCGGCGCGCGCTGTGCGGCAAGGAGATCGCGATGATCTTCCAGGAACCGATGTCGTCGCTCAATCCGGTGTTCACCGTGGGATCGCAGATCGGCGAGGTGCTGCGCCTGCACCTGGGCATGGGGCGGGCGCAGGCGCGGCGCCGCACGCTGGAGTTGCTCGACGAGGTGGGCATCCCCGATCCGGCGGTGAAAATCGACGCCTATCCGAGCCAGTTGTCCGGCGGCCAGCAGCAGCGCGTGATGATCGCCATGGCGATCGCCTGCGAACCGAAGCTGCTGATCGCCGACGAGCCGACCACGGCGCTCGACGTGACGATCCAGAAGCAGATCATGGCGCTGATCGCGAGCTTGCAAAAGCGCCGGGCGATGGCGGTGCTGCTGATCACGCACGATCTGGCGCTGGTGGCGGAGATCGCCGACCACGTGGTCGTGATGCGCCATGGCGAGGTGCGCGAGGCCGGCGTGGCGCGGCAGGTGCTGGGCGAACCGGCCGACGCGTATACGAAGGCGCTGCTGCATTGCCGGCCGAGGCTGGACCAGCGGCCGTGGCGCCTGCCGGTGATCGCCGACTACATGAAAGAGGCCGAGGCCGGGGAGCGCCAGCGCTTCGCTGGCGGCGACATCGCCGAGGGGCAGGGGGTGACCTTGCTGCATCCGCTGGAGCGCGAACGCGGCTACCGGCCCGACGACGAGCCGGTGCTGGTGGTGAACAATTTGAGTAAAAGCTTTTATCTTCGCGAGGGCTGGTTCGGCAAGCGCGAGTTCAAGGCGGTCGACGATGTGTCGTTCACCTTGGCGCGCGGCAGGACGCTGGGCGTGGTGGGGGAATCCGGTTCCGGCAAGACCACGGTCGGCCTGACCCTGCTGCGGCTGCACCAGGCCACCGGCGGCAGCGCCCTGTTCGAGGGGCGCGACTTGCTGTCGATGACGGCGCGCGAGTTCCAGGCCTACAAGCGGCGCATCCAGATCATTTTCCAGAACCCGTATGCGTCGCTGAACCCGCGCTTCACCGTCGGCCAGATATTGCTGGAGCCGATGCGCATCCACCGCATCGGCGCCGACGACCGCGAGCGGACCGCCGCCGCCTATGCCTTGCTGGAAAAGGTAGGCTTGCCCGTGTCCGCGTTCCAGCGCTATCCGCATGAGTTTTCCGGCGGCCAGCGGCAGCGGATCGCCATCGCGCGCTGCCTGACGATGAAGCCGGAGATCCTGGTGTGCGACGAGTCGGTCTCCGCGCTGGATGTGTCGGTGCAGGCCCAGGTGCTCAACCTGTTGCAGGATCTGCAAGACGAGTTCGGACTGTCGTACATCTTTATCTCGCATGACCTGTCGGTGGTGAAATATATCGCCGACCAGGTGATGGTGATGCGGCAGGGCGCGGTGGTGGAGCTGGCCGGTTCCGACGAGCTGTATCGCGATCCCAAGCACCCGTACACGCGGACCCTGCTGGCGGCCATCGCGGGGCGCGCGTGAGGGGCGGCGAGGGCGGCGCGCGTGGGGCGCGCAGGGAACGGTTAAGCGATTTTTAAGTTAAGATATACGAATGCCGAACTTAATCCACCTACTGCAGGAATATGGCGTACTGATCGTGTTTGCGATCGTGCTGATCGAGCAGATCGGCATGCCGATTCCTGCCTACCCGATCCTGATCGTCGCCGGCGCCCTGTCCGTCGATGGCGACTTCAGCTGGCCCGCCGTGCTGGCGGCGGCCATCTGCGCCTGCTTGATCAGCGACGGTTTCTGGTTCCGCATGGGGCGCTTCTATGGCAAGCGCATCCTCAAGCTGCTGTGCAGGATTTCGCTCTCCCCCGATTATTGCGTGAGCCAGACCGAGGACAGCTTCACCAAGTGGGGGCCGAAGATGCTGATCGTGGCCAAGTTCATTCCCGGGTTTAACACCATCGCCTCGCCGCTGGCCGGGGCCATGGGCACGCGGTATCAGGTTTTTCTCGGCTATAGCGTGCTCGGTGGGGCGTTGTGGAGCGGCACCGGCATCGCGATCGGCATGTTCTTCCATTCCAGTATCGATTCGGTGTTGACCACCTTGAGCGATCTGGGCTCGACGGCGTTGATGGTATTAGGCGCGCTGCTGGCGCTGTTCATCGCGTATAAATATGTGGAGCGCAAGCGTTTCCGCCAGTCCGTGCAGATCGACCGGGTGACGGTGGACGACTTCAAGCAGTTGATGGAAGAGGGCCATGAGCCGGTGCTGGTCGATGCGCGCAGCGTGACGGCGCAGATGCTGGAGCCTGCCATTCCGGGCGCGCTGTTCTTCAAGGGCGGCGAGCCGAGCACCGAGATCATCGCGCTGGACAAGCGGCGGCATATTGTTGTGTATTGCAGTTGCCCCAACGATGTCACGTCGGCGCAGGTGGCCAAGGAGTTGAAGGCGCACGGCTTCACGTTGGCGCGGCCGTTGCATGGCGGCCTGGACGCGTGGAACGCGCGGTTCGGCACGCGCGAGCCGGCGGCCAACGAGGCGATCGATCCCGCGCCGGCGGCGTAAGCCGCCATCATCCTTCCCGGACGGCGCAACGCGCACGGTAGTCATACTACTCAAAATAAATTCTCAAAAGTAATTCCGTGTGGCAAACGGTGCCTAACTGTACTAAAACTACAAACTCCACTTGCCTGTAATAGTGAAAATACCTTAAGCTTAGGCCTCAACTATTTTCGACCGACCATGACAGCCCAGTCCCTCCAATCGCCATCCTCCCCGACCACCGACTACATCGGCGGCCCGCGTCTGCTAGCGGATATCGGCGGCACCAATGCGCGCTTCGCGCTGGAGACCGCCCCGGGCAAGATTGAGGCGATCGAAGTGCTGCCTTGCGCCGCCTATCCAACCATCGCCGACGCGCTGGTGGCCTACCTCGGCTCGCCAGCCGTGGCCGGCAAGGGCGTCACCGGCATCCGCAATGGCGCCATCGCCATCGCCAATCCGGTGACCAGCGACATGGTGCGCATGACCAACCACCACTGGCAGTTCTCGATCGAGGCGCTGCGCCGCGAAGTGAATTTCGACATCCTGGTGGTCGTCAACGATTTCACCGCGCTGGCCAGCTCGCTGCCGCAACTGTCGGCGACGCAAAAGCACCAGGTCGGCGGTGGCGTGGCCGTGCCCGGCACGCCGCTGGGCCTGATCGGCGCCGGCACCGGCCTGGGCGTCTCGGGCCTGATCCCGGGCAAGGATGGCTGGACCGCGCTGCTGAGCGAGGGCGGCCACGTCAGCTTCTCGCCGGTCAACGCGAAAGAAGTGGCGATCCTGCAATTCGCCTGGAAAGAATTCGAACACGTGTCCGCCGAGCGCCTGATGTCCGGCGCCGGCATCGAACTGATCTACCGCGCGCTGGCCGACCAGCAGGGCGTCGCCGCCGAACCGCTGAGCGCGGCCGACATCTCCACCCGCGCGCTGGCCGGCGAGTGCCCGCTGTGCGACGACGTCATCGAGACCTTCTGCCGCATGCTGGGCACCATCGCCAGCAATATCGCCATCACCCTGGGTGCGCAAGGCGGTATCTATATAGGTGGCGGAATCGTGCCGCGCCTGGGCGAGCGCTTCGACAAATCCGGCTTCCGCGCGCGCTTCGAGCAGAAGGGCCGCTTCAACAAATACCTGTGCCAGGTGCCCACCTGGGTCATCACCGCCGAGTATCCGGCCTTCGTTGGTGTTTCCGCAATATTATCGGAAAGACTTTCTGCTGCGTAAGTCAAGTTACACTTCGATGTGGCCGAAACGCGCGTTTTGCGCTTTTATCGGGTACAATTCGGCTTGTAGGATGAAACGTCATTGATTGGTCTCGCATGTTTTCGCCCGAAAATCGCGTTTCGCAGTCGCGTTTCACGTAGAAAAGCGGCGGCCTCGGTCGTCGTCGGCATGCCTCTCTCTCCCGCCCGGCGCGTATCGCCCGGGCTCGGAAAACAGCTTCAGCGAGTACTCCGGCAGGCGGCATCTTGAATGCGGCCAGTGCCTCACTGAATGTGATTGATTTCTTTCTTTGCATGACAATGCAACCACAAGATTGCTATGGATACAGCTGAGGCTAAAAGAGTCCTCGAAACCGCCTTGCTATGCGCCCATGAGCCGTTGTCGATCCACAGTCTGAAGAAGCTGTATGTCGATGTCGACGACCAGGGCAGGCCACGCGGTCCCGGAGTAGGTTCCGATACGATCAAGGAATTGCTGGAAGAACTGCGGCTCGATTGGGCCGGCAAGGGTATCGAGGTGGTCAGCCTGTCGACCGGCTGGCGCTTCCAGAGCCGCCCCGAGATGAAGCTGTACCTGGACCGGATGAATCCGGAAAAACCGCCCAAGTATTCGCGGGCGACGCTGGAAACCCTGGCGATCATCGCGTACCGGCAGCCGGTCACGCGGGGCGATATCGAAGAGATACGCGGCGTAGCCGTCAATTCACAGACGATCAAAATGCTGGAAGACCGTGGCTGGGTGGACGCCATCGGTTACCGCGACGTCGTGGGCCGCCCGGCGTTGCTGGGCACGACCAAGCAGTTTTTGGATGATTTGGGATTGAATTCGCTGTCCCAGCTGCCGCCGTTGCAGCAATTGAGCGATGTGCAGGGTGGCGGTCCGGATATGGAAGCGCTGGAGGCGGCCCTGCAAGAGAACTTTGACAAAGCCGCGCACAGCGAAAGCGTCGCGCAACAACGAGATGGTACGGATAGCGAGTTGCAAGTGGCCGACGAAGCAGTAGACGCCGCGACTAGCCCGGAAGCCGGCCAGCAAGCAATCAATCACGACCATGCGCCAGATTTAACGGTTGACGCTGAGCACAACCAAGAAACGAATAATGAACAAATCTAATACCCCCGAGACAGTCAACGACGCCACCGCAGAAGTGGTCGCCAAGCCAAAACGCCGCACCAAAGCACAGATCGAAGCCGATGCGGTCGCATCCGGCGCCGCCGAGGCGGCTCCAGCCGTCAAGGCCAAGCGCAAGCCGAAGGCCGAAGCCGCCGTCGACGCCGTGGCGCCTGCCGCCGCTGCCGCCGACGACGCGCCAGTGCCGGTGAAAAAGCCGCGCGCCAAACCGGTCGCCAAGGTTGCTGTCGAGGCTGTTCAGGCCGTTGAATCCGCGCCGCAAGCCGCGCCAGTTGAGGCGGCGGCCAAAGCGCCGGCCAAGCCGCCACGCGCCAAGAAGCCGGCCGCCGTGACGGCTTCGGCCGAATCGCCGGCCGTGGCAGTGGAAGCGCAAGCCGCTCCTGCCGCAGCCGTTGCTGGTGCGGAAGGCCAGGAAGGCCAGCCCGCCGGCCAGCGCGAGCGCAGCGACCGTGGCCCACGCGGCCCGCGCGGTCCGCGCCAGATGCGCGAGCAACGCGCCCTGCGCGAAGCGACGATGCCGCGTCCGGAGCCGGTGGTCGCGGCCGAAGGCGAAACGGCGCCAGTCGAAGAGGGCGGCCAGCCGAACGGCAAGCCGCGTGGCCCGCGTCCCGAAGGCCAGCAGCGCAACGGCAAGCAAGCCGGCCGCGGTGGCAAGGGACCGAAGCCGCAGCGCGTCCATGGCGCCTTCGGCAACGCCGGCAAGGGCAACGATGCCGACGCAGCGTTCTCGTACGTGACCTCGGACGCCTTCGACAGCGAAGAAACCGGCAAGGGCCGCAACGCGCCGAAAGCCGTGCGCCGCGACCTGACGTCGGAAGACGACGCGCCGAAGCTGCACAAGGTGCTGGCCGAAGCCGGTCTCGGCTCGCGCCGCGACATGGAAGAGTTGATCGTTGCCGGCCGCGTGTCGGTCAACGGCGAGCCGGCCCACATCGGCCAGCGCATCCTGCCGACCGATGCCGTGCGCATCAACGGCAAACTGATCCAGCGCCGCGTCAGCAAGAAGCCGCCGCGCGTGCTGGTGTACCACAAGCCGGCCGGCGAGATCGTCAGCCATGACGACCCGGACGGCCGTCCATCGGTGTTCGACCGCCTGCCGACGATGAAGGCCGGCAAATGGCTGGCCATCGGCCGCCTCGACTTCAACACCGAAGGCTTGCTGCTGTTCACCACTTCCGGTGACCTGGCCAACCGCCTGATGCATCCGCGCTACAGCATCGACCGTGAATACGCGGTGCGTACGCTGGGCGTGCTGGAAGAGGGCATGCGCCAGAAGCTGCTGGCCGGCGTCGAGCTGGAAGACGGCCTGGCGCAGTTCTCCAAGATCGCCGACGGCGGCGGCGAGGGCATCAACAAGTGGTACCGCGTGATCATCGGCGAAGGCCGTAACCGCGAAGTGCGCCGCATGTTCGAGGCGATCGGCCTGACCGTGTCGCGGCTGATCCGTACCCGTTACGGCGCGATGACGCTGCCCAGCAGCTTGAAGCGTGGCCGTTGGGAAGAGATGGAAGAAAACACCGTGCGCGACCTGCTGGCCGCCTACGGCGTCGATAAAAAAGGCAGCGAAGCTCCGGCGGCGGCGCCGCGCGGCAAAGGCCCGCAGCAAGCCAAGCCGACCGGCCAGAACAAGGGTCCGGAGAAGCGTCCGCAGCGCGGCCGCGCCGACTTCGACGACCGCGATGATGACGACGACGAGGATGACGGCGACGAGCCGAACTTCAACCGCGCCGATGTCAGCAACGACAACGCGATGCCTTTCGCCAAGCAGCAGCGCGGTCCGCGTTTCGGTAACCAGGGTCGTCCGGGCAATGGCGCCGGCGGCGCCGGCGGTCCGAACGGCGGCGGCAATGGCCGTGGCGCGCAAGGCTCGGGTCGTCCGGGCGGCAATGGCCAGGGCCAGGGTGGCGGCCAGGGCCGTCCAGGCGGCGCGCAGGGTTCGGGCCGTCCGGGTGGCCGTCCGCAAGGTATCGGCGGTTACGCCGGTGGCCGTCCGCTGGGCGAAGGTCCGGCGCGCAGCGCCGGCGGCGGCCAGGGTCGTCCGCAAGGTCAGGGTCGTCCTCAAGGCCAGGGTGGTCAAGGCGGCCAGGGCGGTATGGGCGGCGGCCAGTCGGCCAAAGGTCCAAACCGCGGTCCGCGCCAGCCCGATCCGCTGCAGACGACTTTCGGCTTCGGTAACGCCGGCGCGCCGCGCCGCAACCAGCCGCCACGCGGCGGCGCCATCGATCACGGCATGCCGCGTCGCCGTAAGGGTTGATTTTGTAGGACGGATTAGCGCGCGCCAATCCGTCCTACGGGATGGCGCCGGTACCCAACGGGTCGGCAGCCTGGTTTGCCAAACAGGCCGCTTGTTTTCTGGTCCATTGGCCTTATTTGTGTTATGCGCTGATTGCAGCGAAGACCAGATAAGGTTATAATAACCAGCCTAGTAAAAGTTCTTCGCGGGTAGCTCCCCAGGAATCCTTTCATCTGGCTAGGTATTACAAGAAGATGGGCAGATGCCCATTTTTTTTTTGTTAAAGCGTTTTGTACGGCCTGTTTTGAATAATTGCAAACAGGCCTTGATTTGGAGAATTTCTTGCAGCTGCCGGAACTAATTGAAAAGACCGTCATGGGTCTGGGCTACGAGCTGGTTGATGTCGAACGGGCCGAGCGCGGACTGCTGCGCGTGTTTATCGATTTCAGCGCGGCCGACGCGGAAGAAAAAGGCCCGATCACCGTGGAGGATTGCGCCACGGTCAGCCACCAGCTGTCGCATGTGCTGACGGTCGAGAACGTCAATTACGAACGCCTCGAAATCTCGTCGCCGGGTCTGGATCGTCCGGTGCGCAAGCTGGAAGACTTCGTGCGTTTTGCCGGTTGCGAAGCAATCGTCAAACTGCGCACCGCAATGCCGGGTACGAACAACCGGAAATCGTTCCAGGGCGTTCTGCAAGAACCCCAGGGCGATAATTTGTCGTTGGAATTTGATAGCAATGATGGTCCGGCGCTGTTGGAGTTTACGCTCGCCGACGTGGATAAGGCACGCTTGGTGCCGCAGGTGGATTTTAAGGGACGCAAAGCATGAGTCGCGAAGTTTTGTTATTGGTAGACGCGCTGGCGCGTGAAAAAAACGTCGATAAAGATGTCGTTTTCGGCGCGCTGGAATTCGCGTTGGCGCAAGCCACGAAGAAACGCTATGAAGGTGAAGTCGATATCCGCGTTTCGATCGACCGCGAGTCGGGTGAGTTCGAATCCTTCCGCCGCTGGCACGTCGTGCCCGATGAGGCGGGTCTGCAACTGCCGGACCAGGAAATCCTGCACTTCGAAGCCAAGGAACAAATCCCTGACATCGAAGTGGACGATCACATCGAAGAACCGATCGAGTCCGTCGAATTCGGCCGCCGCTTCGCGCAAGACACCAAACAGGTGGTCCTGCAGCGTGTGCGCGACGCCGAGCGCGAACAGATCCTGGTCGACTTCCTCGAGCGCGGCGACTCGCTCGTGACCGGCACCATCAAGCGCATGGAACGCGGCGACGCGATCGTCGAGTCGGGCAAGATCGAAGCCCGCCTGCCACGCGACCAGATGATTCCGAAGGAAAACCTGCGTATCGGCGACCGCGTCCGTGCCTTCATCCTGCGTATCGACCGCAATATGCGCGGCCCGCAAGTGATCCTGTCGCGCACCGCGCCGGACTTCATCATGAAGCTGTTCGAGCTGGAAGTGCCGGAAATCGAGCAAGGCATGCTGGAAATTAAATCGGCCGCCCGCGACGCCGGCGTCCGCGCCAAGATCGCCGTCTACACGGCCGACAAGCGCATCGACCCGATCGGTACTTGCGTCGGCATGCGCGGTTCGCGCGTGCAGGCCGTCACCGGCGAGCTCGGCGGCGAGCGCGTCGACATCGTGCTGTGGTCGGAAGATCCGGCCCAGTTCGTTATTGGCGCGTTGGCCCCGGCCAACGTGTCGTCGATCATGGTCGATGAAGAGAAGCACGCGATGGACGTCGTCGTCGACGAGGAAAACCTGGCGATCGCGATCGGCCGTTCCGGCCAGAACGTGCGCCTCGCTTCCGACCTGACCGGCTGGAAGATCAACATCATGACGGCCGAGGAATCGGCCGACAAGGCAGCCCAGGAAACCGCGGCGGTGCGCGCACTGTTCATGGAAAAACTGGACGTCGACCAGGAAGTCGCCGACATCCTGGTGGAAGAGGGCTTTGCCAGCCTGGAAGAAATCGCTTACGTGCCGATCTCCGAAATGCTGGAAATCGAATCGTTTGACGAAGATACCGTCAACGAACTGCGCACCCGCGCCCGTGACGCCCTGGTCACCGAAGCGATCGCTTCGGAAGAAGGCCTGGAAGGCATGGACGAGGCGCTGGTCGGTCTGGAAGGCATGGACCGCATCACCGCCGGCAAGCTGGGCCTGGCTGGTATCAAGACTGTCGATGCATTTGCTGCACTGGCCTACGACGAGTTTGGCGCCATTTTGGCCCTGCCCGCCGACCGTGCACGCGCACTGATTACAAGTGAATTTGAAGATGTGACCGACGATGAGATGAAGTTGGTTGACTCGAAGTACGACGATCGTGCCAAAGGCCTCCAGGCCAAGGCATGGAGTCTTGCCGAATCTGCAAAGGCATAATTTGAGTATCTTTATCATCTCCGCGACACATAGAAAAGAGGACTGAATGGCGAGTAACAACGTAGCCCAATTTGCCACCGAACTGAAGATGCCTGCAGATTTGCTGCTGACGCAGCTGCGTTCTGCCGGCGTCGAAAAAAGTTCGACGTCAGATCCATTGTCGAAAGATGATAAGGATAAGCTGCTTGATCACTTGCGTCGTACCCACGGCGCATCGGCTGATACCGAAAAGAAGAAGATCACGCTGACGCGCAAAGAAACCACTGAAATCAAGCAGGCCGACGCCAACGGCAAGGCCCGCACGATCCAGGTCGCTGTGAAGAAGGTTCGCACCTTCGTCCAGCGCGACGAGCCCGTCGCCGCTCCCGCCCCCGCCCCAGTGGCGCCGGTGGTGGACGCGGCCGAGGTGGCCCGCCGTGAAGAAGACGCCCGCAAGCAGGCCGAACTGATCGCGCGTCAGGAAGCCGAGCTGCGCGAGAAGCAAGACCGTCTGGCCAAGCTGGACGCCGAGAAGGAAGCCCAGGCGAAAGCCACGGCCGCCGCCGAAGCCGAAGCGAAGAAGGAAGCCGACGCCGAAGCGAAGAAAGCCGCCGCCAAGGCAGCCGCCGCCGCGACCAACGCCGGCGCCGCCGCGCCTGCGCCGGCCGTCGACGCCGCAGCTGAAGAGAAGAAAAAAGCCGCAGCGGAAGAGGCCAAGAAGAAGGCCGCCGCCGCCGCCAAGGAAGCCGCTGAAAAAGCCGAAGCCACCGACCGCGCCCGCAAGGCCGTCGCTGACGAGGTCGCCCAGATCAAGGCCATGATGAACGCGCCACGCCGCGCCATCAAAGCCCCCGAGCCGGCACCTGCGCCTGTCAAGGCCAAGGTTGCCGAAGGCACCTTGCACAAGCCTGCGACCGGCGCCGTCGCCAAGCCTGGCGACAAGCCGGGCGACAAGAAGCCGGTCACCGCCGACAAGAAGTCGATCAAGTCGGCCAATGTCTCGTCGACCTGGTCGGACGACGCCAAGAAACGTGGCGCGCCGGGCAATACCGCAAGCAAGGGCCGTGGCAACACCGGTTCGGGCGGCCGTGACGGCTGGCGTAGTGGTGGCAAGAGTGGCGGCCGTCGCGGCTCGCACTCGGACGACCGCGAAACCAACTTCCAGGCACCGACCGAGGCGGTCATCAAGGACGTGTACGTCCCTGAAACCATCACCGTGGCCGAACTGGCGCACAAGATGTCCGTTAAGGCATCCGAGGTCATCAAGCAGCTGATGAAGCTGGGCCAGATGTGCACCATCAACCAGGTGCTGGATCAGGAAACCGCGATGATTCTGGTCGAGGAGATGGGCCACAAAGCCTTCGCCGCCGAACAGGACGATCCGGAAGCGCTGCTGGCAGACCAGGGTGAGCACGCTCACTTCGAGTCCGTCGCGCGCGCGCCGGTGGTGACCGTCATGGGTCACGTCGACCACGGTAAGACCTCGCTGCTGGATTACATCCGCCGCGCCAAAGTGGCGTCGGGCGAAGCCGGCGGCATTACCCAGCACATCGGCGCATACCACGTGGACACCCCGCGCGGCATGATCACCTTCCTGGATACGCCGGGTCACGAAGCCTTTACGGCGATGCGTGCCCGTGGTGCGAAAGCGACCGACATCGTGATTCTGGTGGTGGCGGCCGACGACGGCGTGATGCCGCAAACGAAGGAAGCGATCGCCCACGCGAAAGCGGCCGGCGTGCCCCTGGTTGTGGCGATCAACAAGATCGACAAACCGGGCGGCAACGTCGACCGTGTGACGCAGGAACTGGTCGCCGAACAAGTCGTGCCGGAAGAATACGGTGGCGAATCGCCATTCGTGCCGGTCTCGGCCAAAACCGGCGCCGGTATCGACGCGCTGCTGGAACAAGTGTTGCTGCAGGCCGAAGTGTTGGAACTGAAAGCCCCGGTCGACGCGCCAGCGCGTGGTCTGGTGGTCGAGGGCCGTCTGGACAAGGGCAAGGGCCCGGTCGCGACGATCCTGGTGCAGTCCGGTACCCTGAAGCGCGGCGACGTGATTCTGGCGGGCTCCTCGTATGGCCGCGTCCGCGCGATGCTGGACGAGAACGGCAAGCCGATCAACGAAGCAGGTCCTTCGATCCCGGTCGAAATCCAGGGTCTGACGGAAGTGCCGCAAGCCGGTGAAGAAGTCATGGTCATGGCTGACGAGCGTAAAGCCCGTGAGATCGGTCTGTTCCGTCAAGGTAAGTTCCGCGACGTGAAACTGGCCAAGCAGCAAGCCGCGAAGCTGGAAAACATGTTCGACCAGATGGCCGAAGGCGAAGTCAAAAACCTGCCGATGATCATCAAGACCGACGTGCAGGGTTCGCAGGAAGCACTGGTCAGCTCGTTGCAGAAGTTGTCGACGTCGGAAGTGCGCGTACAAGTCGTGCACGCCGCAGTCGGTGGCATCACCGAGTCGGACGTCAATCTGGCGGTGGCCTCGAAAGCGGTCATCATCGGCTTCAACGCCCGTGCCGATGCACAGGCGCGCAAGCTGGCCGAGTCGAACGGCGTGGACATTCGCTACTACAACATCATTTACGATGCGATCGACGAGATCAAAGCGGCGTTGTCGGGCATGCTGGCACCGGAGAAGCGCGAAACCGTCATCGGCCAAGTCGAGATTCGCCAGGTCATCCTGGTCTCGAAAGTCGGCGCGGTCGCCGGTTGCCTGGTCACCGATGGCGTGGTCAAGCGCGCCTCCTCGGTACGCCTGCTGCGCAACAACATCGTCGTATGGACCGGCGAGATCGACTCGCTCAAACGCTTCAAGGACGACGCGAAAGAAGTGCGCGCCGGTCTGGAGTGCGGCCTGTCGCTGAAGAACTACAACGACATCCAGGTTGGCGACACCCTGGAAGTGTTCGAAGTTCAGGAAATCGCCCGTACGCTGTAATCGTTACGGACAGTAGGACTAGGTCAAGTGGACGGGGGCAACAGCTCCCGTCCACTTGCCGTTTATGGAAAGCAGTACCGAATCATGGCAAAACACAGTAAAAGCATCCCGCAGCGCGGTCAGCGCGTCGCGGACCAGATCCAGCGCGATCTGTCCGAAATCATCGCCTACGAGTTGAAGGACCCACGGGTCGGCATGATCACCATCACCGAAGTGCAGGTCACGCCGGATTACGCGCACGCGAAGATCTTCTTCACGATGCTCAAGGACAACCCGGAGCAGGTCAAGCAGACCGTCGAAGGCCTGTCGGCCGCCGCCGGCTACATGCGCGGCCAGCTGGGCAAGCGCCTGCACATCCACACGCTGCCGGCGCTGCACTTCGTGCACGACACGTCGACCTCGCGCGGCATGGAGTTGTCGCTGCTGATCGACCAGGCCAACGCCACGCGGTCGCTGGACGACGAAGAGGCCAAGCCGGCCGACGAGAAAAAAGACGGCGCCGAATAAGCCTTTCGGCCCCATCCATGAAGCAAAATCATCCTAAAAAAGTCCGCGACCTGGTCGACGGCGTGCTGCTGCTCGACAAGCCGGTCGGCTTCTCGAGCAACGATGCACTGATCAAAGCCAAGCGCGTGCTCAACGCCAAGAAGGCCGGCCACACCGGCACGCTCGACCCGTTCGCCACCGGCTTGCTGCCGTTGTGCTTTGGCGAGGCGACCAAGTTTTCGCAGGACTTGCTGGAAGCCGACAAGACCTACGAAACCACGGTGCACCTGGGCGTGACCACCGACACCGGCGACACCGAGGGCGAGGTCATCGACACGCGCGACGTCAACGTCACCCTGGATCAGATCCACGCGGTGCTGGAAAAGTTCCGTGGTCCGATCGCGCAAGTGCCGCCGATGTACTCGGCGTTGAAGCGCGACGGCAAGCCGCTGTACGAATACGCGCGCGCCGGCATCACGCTGGAGCGCGAGGCGCGCAACGTCGTCATCCACAAGCTGGAGCTGGTGTCGTACGAAGCGCCGTTGCTGAAGTTGACGGTCACGTGCAGCAAGGGCACGTACATCCGCGTGCTGGGCCAGGACATCGGCGAGGCGCTCGGTTGCGGCGCGCATTTGAACGCGCTGCGCCGCACGCAGGTGGGGCCGCTGACGATGGACAACATGATCACCTTGGAAGCGCTGACCGCGCACGCCGAACCGTTGAGTCTGCTGGCCCCGGTCGACGCCTTGCTGGCCAGTTTCCCGGCCGTGCAACTGAACGCCGAGCTGGCCAAGCGCTTCCTCAACGGCCAGCGCCTGGCGTTGGGCAAGGAGCCGGTCACGGTGCCGGCGGAGCAGGGCAGGGTGCGCGTCTACCTGGACGACAAGCTGCTCGGCACCGCGCTGCTGGGCGAGTACAGCATCCTCGCCCCGGAGCGGCTGATCGCCTTCACCGCGCCATAAACAATCTTCAAAAAGAACCCCGGGGTCAAGTCTGACATTCGGACACGACCTGGACCGTAGCAGAGCAGCACCGCCGGGTCCGTGTCCGAATGTCAGACTTGACCCCAACGGGTTGGAAAGCAACTCTTTGAAAATACTCGATATTTTTAAGGAGTTGCAACGCAACATGCTATACTACGCGGTTCCAGAAATTGGCTAAGCAGTTGTAGCCCACGAACATCCCGGAATACCCCCCGTACAGTTTGTACGCACCCGCAGTTTTTCAGCAAATATAACGACCATGTCTACTACAAAACGCGCAATTCGCAACATCGCCATTATCGCCCACGTTGACCACGGCAAAACCACCCTCGTGGATCAGCTGCTGCGCCAGTCCGGCACCTTCCGTGAAAACCAAGCGGTCGATAACCGCGTCATGGACTCGAACGACCTCGAAAAGGAACGCGGCATTACGATTCTGTCGAAGAACTGCGCGGTTGAGTACGAAGGCACCCACATCAACATCGTCGACACCCCGGGCCACGCCGACTTCGGCGGCGAAGTGGAGCGCGTGCTGTCGATGGTCGACTCCGTTCTGCTGCTGATCGATGCGCAGGAAGGCCCGATGCCACAGACCCGCTTCGTGACCCGCAAGGCGCTGGCGCTGGGCCTGAAGCCTATCGTCGTCGTCAACAAGGTCGACCGTCCGGGCGCACGTCCTGAATGGGCGATCAACCAGACCTTCGAACTGTTCGACAAACTGGGCGCGACCGACGAACAACTGGACTTCCCGGTCGTCTACGCATCCGGCCTGAACGGTTATGCCGGCCTGACCGAAGACGTCCGCAGCGGCGACATGAAGCCGCTGTTCGACGCCATCCTGGAACACGTTCCTGTGCGCGACGACAATCCAGAAGGCCCGCTGCAGATGCAAATCACGTCGCTGGACTACTCGTCCTACGTCGGCAAGATCGGCATCGGCCGCGTCAACCGCGGCACCGTCAAGGTCGGCCAGGACGTTCTGGTCATCAATGGCCCAGGCGCCACCCCGATCAAAGGCCGCATCAACCAGGTGCTGAACTTCAAGGGCCTGGAGCGCGTGCTGGTCGACGAAGCCGTCGCCGGCGACATCTGCCTGATCAACGGTATCGATGAAATCGGTATCGGTTCGACGCTGTGCGCTCTGGATACCCCGGAACCGCTGCCGATGCTGACCGTCGACGAGCCTACCCTGACCATGAACTTCATGGTCAACAACTCGCCACTGGCCGGCCGCGAAGGCAAGTTCGTGACCTCGCGCCAGCTGCGCGACCGGCTGGACAAGGAACTGAAAGCCAACGTCGCGCTGCGCGTTGCACAAACCGATGACGACACGATCTTCGAAGTATCGGGTCGCGGCGAGCTGCACCTGACCATCCTGATCGAAAACATGCGTCGCGAAGGTTTCGAGCTGGCCGTGTCGCGTCCACGCGTTGTCTTCAAAATGGTCGATGGCGTGCGCCACGAGCCGTTCGAACAACTGTCGGTCGACGTTGAAGAAGCCAACCAGGGCGGCGTCATGGAAGAACTGGGCCGTCGTCGCGGCGACCTGCAAAACATGGAATCGGACGGCAAAGGCCGTGTGCGTCTGGAATACCGTATTCCAGCACGTGGCCTGATCGGCTTCCAGGGCGAGTTCATGACCCTGACCCGCGGCACCGGCTTGATGAGCCACGTGTTCGACGCCTACGCTCCGGTCGACAACACCAAAGGCGAACTGGGCGGTCGTCGCAACGGCGTGCTGATCTCGCAGGACGACGGCGCCGCCGTGGCCTACGCCATCTGGAAACTGCAGGATCGCGGCCGCATGTTCGTGGTCCACAACGACCCGGTCTACGAAGGCATGATCATCGGTATCCACTCGCGCGACAACGATCTGGTCGTCAACCCGATCAAGGGCAAGCAGCTGACCAACGTGCGTTCGTCCGGTACCGACGAAGCGGTGCGCCTGGTGCCGCCGATTCAGATGTCGCTGGAATACGCCGTCGAATTCATCGACGACGACGAACTGGTGGAAATCACCCCGAAATCGATCCGTCTGCGCAAGCGCTTCCTGAAAGAGCACGAGCGTAAAAAAGCATCGCGCGAATCCTGATTTCCGGTTTCGACGCATGACAAAAAAACCCCGGCCTCCATGGAGTCCCGGGGTTTTTTTTCGTTGAAACGGATTCAATTGCCTTTTGACTTGGGCTGGAGTAATTTGACGCATGGCAGCATAAATCCGTATTGAGGAGCATCAAGGTGAGTGACGACAAGTTGAATCCATGGTCCGGGTGGCCTACCAATCCCTTCTCCTTCGCGCAGCAGGCGACCGACTATTGGGTCGATGCCTGCCAGCGCAGCGTGCTGTTCATGGACGTGTTGCGGCAGCGCGGCGATGAGCGCAACCTTCGTACCGAAGAGACCGCTCCGCACGTGCTGAGCTTTGCCTTCAAGGTCATCATGGACGGGCGCGACCTCGAGCGTCCCGTCAACTACGGCCTGTGCTATATCGCGCCGCCGGACGGCATCACCCCCGATCCGTCCAAGCGTCCGTTCATCGTGTTCGACCCGCGCGCCGGCCACGGCCCCGGCATCGCCGGCATGAAACAGGATAGCGAGATCGGTGTCGTGCTCAAGGCCGGCCATCCCTGCTATTTCGTCGGCTTCCTGCCCAAGCCGGTGCCGGGCCAGACCATCGAGGACGTGTGCCGGGCCGAGGCGAAATTCATCGCCCATGTGGCCCAGCTGCATCCGCAGGCCGACGGCAAGCCCGCGCTGATCGGCAACTGCCAGGCCGGCTGGCAAATCATGATGACGGCCGCGCTGCAGCCGGACCTGGTCGGCCCGCTGGTGCTGGCCGGGGCGCCGCTGTCGTATTGGGCTGGCGTGCGCGGCAAGAACCCGATGCGCTACCTGGGCGGCGCGCTCGGCGGGACGTGGACGACGTCGCTGGCGGGCGACCTTGGCAACGGCATTTTCGACGGCGCGCAGCTGGTCGAAAATTTCGAGAAAATGAACCCGTCGAACACGATGTGGAGCAAGAACTACAACGTCTATTCGAAGATCGACACCGAGGCGGCGCGCTTCCTCGAGTTCGAGCGCTGGTGGGGCAATCCGGTGCTGCTCAACGCCGGCGAGATGCAATACATCGCCGACTCGCTGTTCGTCGGCAACCACCTGAGCGCGGCCGCGCTGCTCGACAGCGAAGGCCGCCGCATCGACCTGCGCAACATCAAGTCGCCGATCGTGGTGTTCTGCTCGTGGGGCGACGACATCACGCCGCCGCAGCAGGCGCTCGGCTGGGTGCTGGACCTGTACGAGGACGACGCCGCGCTGGTTGCCGGCGGCCAGACCATCATCTACACGATGCACCAGAGCATAGGGCACCTGGGCATCTTCGTCTCGGCGTCGGTGGCCAACAAGGAGCACGAGGAATTCACGGCCGCCATGGACATGATCGACATCATGCCGCCGGGCCTGTACGAGGCGGTATTCCTCGACAAGGACGAGGAGATGTTGCAGGCCGAGATCGCCGCCGGCGACATGATGGGCGGCGACTTCGTCATGCGCTTCGAGCGGCGCGGGCTGGACTCGTTGCGCGCGCTCGGCGGCAACGACGCCGAGGACGAGCGCCGTTTCGCCACGGTCGCGCGGGTGTCGGAAATCAACCAGGGTCTGTATCGCCAGTTCGTCAGTCCGATCGTCAAGAGCATGGTGACGGAGGAGAGCGCCGAACGGCTGCGCGAGGCGCACCCGCTGCGGCTGCGCTACACGGCGTTCTCCAGCAAAAACAAGCTACTCGACGGCATCCCGGCGCTGGCCGAGAAGGTGCGTGCGCAGCGCCGGCCGGTGGCCAAGGACAACATCTTCCTGAAAATGCAGGAGCACATGTCCAAGCAGGTCGTCGCCACCTTGGATGCCTATCGCGACGCGCGAGACGAGGCGACCGAAAAGTTCTTCCTCAATGTCTACGGCTCGCCGGTGCTGCAGGCGCTGGTGGGCTTGCGGTCCGAGGCCGGCGCGCCGCGCCGCATCGGCCGCGACTTGGCGCACGAGGCGGCGCTGAACGCGCATCGCCTGGCGGCGGCCACCAAGACGGCCGAGGGCGGGGCGACGGAGGCCATCATTCGCGGCCTGCTGTACATCTATCGCAGTCCGGAAATGAGCGCGGCCGACGAGCGCGCGTTCGCGACGATACGCCAGCTGCGCCTGCGCACGTCGGACGATGAGGAGTTGAGCGTGACGCAGTTCAAGACCATCGTGCGCGAGCAGTACCTGATGTTGCAGGTCGACGAGGAGGCGGCGATGCGCGACCTGCCGCTGCTGTTGCCGGACGAGCCGGAAGCGCGCGCGGCGGCGCTGGGCATCGTGCGGCAGGTGGCGGGCGCGACCGGTACGCTGGTCGGCGACGGCGCCGTGCGGCTGGAGCGGGTGGCGGAGATGTTCGGTCCGCAGGCGCCGAAGCTGGCCGTGGTGCGCAAGAAGAAAAAGGAAGCGTAAGCCGAGAAACCACGGAGGCACGTAGGGCGGATTAGCGCAGCGTAATCGGCCATGCATGCGTCGCCAGCGGCTCGTATATGGCCGATTACGGCGTTCCGCCTAATCCGCCCTACGTGTTTACGAGATCTTTTCGCATGAACACACTCATCGGATCGTCCGGATAGTCGCCGAACGCCCCGCAGCGCTGGAAGCCGTGCCGTTCGTACAGACCCATCGCCTCCGGCTGCGACGGCCCGGTCTCCAGCACCATCTGCGCGCAACCGGCCTCCAGCGCCGCCTTTTCCAGCAAGCTCAGCAACCCCCGTCCAGTGCCCTTGCCGCGCCCGGCGGGGTCCACGTACAGGCGCTTGATCTCGCCATATTCCGGCGACAGCACGATCGCGCAGCAACCGACGATCTTGCCGCTGGCGCCGCCCTCGCGCGCCACGGCAAACTTCACATGCGGCTCCATCAGCGAGGGCAAATCCAGTGCATAGACGAGCTCCGGCGGGTACAGTGTAAGTTGATAAGCATCGAGATCGGCGATCAGGGAGATGACTTCAGGCTGGTTCGGGGTTTCAAAGGCGATATGCATCATGGATGGGCGGTCATTTTGTTGGACGGTAAATCCAGTATAATGGATAGCATGGATATAAACAAATTAATTGCGGGCCGCGTCTTGGCCCTGCGCGAAGCGCGTCAGCTGTCGTTGACGGCGCTGGCCGAGCTGAGCGGCGTGAGCCGCTCCAACATTTCCCTGATCGAGCGTGGCGAGAGCAGTGCCACCGCCACCGTGCTCGACAAGCTGGCCGGCGCCCTCGGCGTGACCTTGGCCTCGCTGTTCGAAGCCGGTGACAACGCCTCCGCGCCGTCGCCGCTGCGCCGCGCCGCCGAGCAGCAGGTGTGGACCGACCCGGCTTCCGGCTACGTGCGGCGGCAACTGTCGCCGGCGGCGCGATCGCCGCTGCAACTGGTCGAAGTGGTGTTCCCGCCGGGCCAGCGCGTCGCCTATGACCGGGTGGTGCGGGCGTCGGACATCTACCAGCAGGTATGGCTGCTCGAGGGCGTCATGGATATCTCGGCCGGCGACCAGCAATGGCGTCTGGAAGCCGGCGATTGCGTGGCGATGCGCGAGGATCAGCAGATCGTCTACGCCAATCCCGGCACCCGGCCGGCGCGCTATCTGGTCGGTCTGGTGACCTTGCCGTTCGCCCCGGCGTAGCGGTCCATGGCCCGCCACGGGGTTTGGCGATATAATGACGACCCTCATCCGTTTCCCGTAGCAGCCGCCATGACCATCATCGATCTCCCGACCACCGATACAGCCGCAGCGCCTGGCGTCAAGCCGAGCCGCCGCCTGTCGGTCGCGCCGATGATGGACTGGACCGACCGCCACTGCCGCGTGTTCCACCGTCACATCAGCCGCCACACGTGGCTGTACACGGAGATGGTCACCACCGGCGCGCTGGTCTACGGCGACGTCGAGCGCCACCTGCGCTTCAACGAGGAGGAGCACCCGGTCGCGCTGCAACTGGGCGGCAGCGACCCGGCCGACCTGGCCACCAGCGCCAAACTGGGCGAAAAATGGGGCTACGACGAGATCAACCTGAACTGCGGTTGCCCGTCCGAGCGCGTGCAGAAGGGCGCTTTCGGCGCCTGCCTGATGGCCGAGCCGCAACTGGTGGCCGATTGCGTCAAGGCCATGCGCGACGCCGTCAGCATCGACGTCACCGTCAAGCACCGGATCGGCATCGACCAGACCGAAAGCTACGACTTCGTCCGCGATTTCGTCGGCACCGTGGCCGACGCCGGCTGCAAGACCTTCATCGTCCACGCCCGCAACGCCATCCTCAAGGGCTTGTCGCCGAAGGAAAACCGCGAGGTGCCGCCGCTGAAGTACGACTATGCCTACCGCCTCAAGCGCGATTTTCCCGACTTCGAAATCATCATCAACGGCGGCATCAAGACCGAGGCCGAGATCGATGAGCACCTGAAGCATCTGGACGGCGTGATGCTGGGGCGCGAGGCGTATCACAACCCGTTCGTGATGGCCACGTTCGACCAGCGCTACTATGGCGACGACAGCGCCATCAAGTCGCGCGAGCAGGTGATCGAGGCGATGATCCCCTATATCCAGGCCCAGCTGGCGCAGCACGGCGTCAAGGGCTTGAAACTGAACAGCATCACCCGCCACATGCTGGGCCTGATGACCGGCCTGCCGGGCGCGCGCCAGTTCCGCCAGGTGCTGTCCGATTCCAAAAAGCTCGCCGCCGGCGACGCCAACCTCCTCCTCGAAGCGGCCGCCCGGCTGCGTACCGCCGCTTAAGTCTTGCCTTTCCGGCATTGAATTCGCAAAACTGTTGGTATTTCCACGCAGAAATTTAGGATGCGTAAATTAGTGGCATTTTTTTCTTGCTTTGAGGAAAAATTTGCATCTATAATTCATCAAATACCACACATTTCCAACACCATCCACGGCATATTGCGGCGCAAAAACTACACCTAGGCTTCGTGTTAGCGCTAAATTTTGCATTCGCAGTCATTGTTTGCTAATGTCATGTTTTATTGATTTACGGCAATGAGTGTGCGGATAGTGTTCTCGTACCAACGAGGAAGTCCAGGGCAAATTCTTATCAACAGTGTCACTTAAGAAGAGACGAAATGAATTTAGCAAAAATGAAAGTCGGAACGCGCCTGGGCCTCGGATTCGCCCTGGTACTGTTGTTCCTGATCGCCGTGACCACGGTCGGCATCTTCCGCATGGCACAGATCCAGGACCGCCTGGACCATGTCATCAGCGTCAATAACGTCGTCTCGCGCCTGGTGCTCGACATGCGCGCCAACGTCAACGACCGTATCAGCTCGCTGCGCGTGCTGACCTTGATGACCGACGCCGCCGACATGGAACCGGAACTGAACCGCGTCAAGGAACTGGCGTCCAAGTACACGGACGCCCAGAACAAGCTGAGCGCGCAATTCGCCAAGGAATCGATCCCTGAGGAAAAAGCGCTGCTGGCCACGATCAAGGAGCAGGAAGGCCTGGCCATGCCGGCGATCGCCAAGGCGACCGAGATGTGGTTGGCGAGCAATGCCGAAGGCGCGACCCGCGTGCTGATCAAGGAAATCCGTCCGGCCCAGAAAAAATGGATGACCGCGCTCGATCAACTGGCCGCGCTGGAAGACAAGCTGAACGCCGAAATGCAGGTCGACGCCGCCAAGGGCTTCTCCAGCGGCCGCACCTTCATGATCATCATGGGCCTGCTGGCGGTCGGTATCTCGATCGTCGCCGCGCTGGTCATCACCCGCGGCCTGCTCAAGCAGCTGGGCGGCGAGCCGGACTACACCGCCTCGATCGCCAGCAGCATCGCCAACGGCGACCTGGCCGTGTCCATCGACACCAGCGGCAACGACAAGGACAGCCTGCTGTTCGAAATGAAGGAAATGCGCAACAGCCTGGTGGACATCGTCGGCCAGGTCCGTTCGGGTACCGAAACCATCGGCACCGCCTCGCGCGAGATCGCCGCCGGCAATATCGACCTGTCGGCCCGCACCGAAATGCAAGCCAGCTCGCTGGAAAAAACCGCCTCGGCGATGGAAGAGTTGACCTCGACCGTGAAACAAAACGCCGACAACGCCCGTGAAGCCAACCAGCTGGCGTCGGTGGCGTCGGACGTGGCGATCAAGGGCGGCAAGGTGGTGTCGGAAGTGGTCAACACCATGAGCTCGATCGACGCGTCGGCCAAGAAGATCGTCGACATCATCGGCGTGATCGACGGCATCGCTTTCCAAACCAACATCCTGGCGCTGAACGCCGCCGTCGAGGCGGCCCGTGCCGGCGAGCAGGGCCGCGGCTTCGCCGTGGTGGCGTCGGAAGTGCGCAACCTGGCCCAGCGTTCCGCTGGCGCCGCCAAGGAAATCAAGATGCTGATCGACGACTCGGTCGAGAAGGTCGGCGCCGGCACCAAGCTGGTCGGCCAGGCCGGCGTGACGATGGATGAAGTGGTCGCCTCGGTGCGCCGCGTGACCGACATCATGAGCGAGATCGCCAACGCCAGCCAGGAACAAAGCGCTGGCATCGAACAGGTCAACCTGTCCATTATCGAGATGGACAGCATGACCCAGCAAAACGCCGCGCTGGTGGAAGAATCCGCCGCCGCAGCACAAAGCTTGCAAGACCAGGCCTCCGAGTTGTCCCGGGTGGTCAGCATCTTCAAGCTGGTGGAAGGCGAGGAGCGCGTCGCCGCTCCGGTATTTACGCCGGCCCCGAAGGCAGTGGTCAAGCCGATCACCGCCGCCCGCGCTCCTGTGAAGAAATTGGCCGCCAAGCCGGCCGCAGCGATCGCCAAACCGAAGAAGGTCGTCAACGCCCCGAGCAGCAACGGCGCCGACGAGTGGGAAGAGTTTTAAGCTTGCCTCGGCCTGCTGTCGCCCTTTGCGACACGTGTGCGGGCCTTGGCGTCTATCTAATCAGTGTCTAAAAATAATTGTTGGGAAATACAAATGAACAAGTTTTCGATCATCGCCGCCGTCGTTCTGTCCGCCGTCTCCGCCGTCACCATCGCCGCCGAAGTGCCGGCCTCGCTCGACGCCAAGAACTGCAAGGCCGAATACCCGAAGGCATCGCTGATGAATGAAGAGCAGGGCGACGTCAAGATGTCGTTCCTGGTCGGCGCCGACGGCAACGTCGTCGAGTCGAAGCTGGAAAAGTCGAGCGGTTTCAAGAACCTCGACAAAGCGGCGCTGAAGGCGCTGAGCGGTTGCAAGTTCAAGCCGGGCACCAAGGACGGCGCGGTAGCACAGACCTGGACCAAGGTCGACTATAGCTGGAAGCTGTAACACCTGTCTCAAGTGGCCATGCCGGGCGCATGGCCGATTGCCGAATCCATCCACTAGGGGAAATCAGATGTCTACAAATAAGCGTTGGTTGAGTGTGGTTGCAGCAGTGCTCGTGTCGAGCGTTCCAGCGGCGTTCGCCGCCGAAGTGCCGGCCAGTTTCGACGCCAAAAACTGCAAAGCGGAATATCCGAAAGCGTCGCTGATGAACGAAGAGCAGGGCACGGTGTCGATGTCGTTCCTGATCAAGGCCGACGGCTCGGTATCCGATTCCAAGCTCGACAAGACGAGCGGCTTCAAGAATCTGGACAAGGCCGCCATCAAGGCGCTGAGCGCCTGCAAATTCAAGCCGGGCACCAAGGACGGCGCGCCGGCCGAGACCTGGACCAAGGTCGACTACGCCTGGAAGCTGGACTAAGCATAGTCCCGCAGGGCAATACCAAAAGGAGCCGCATTCGGCTCCTTTTTTTTCGCCCGTATTATTACGTGTAACAAGCTGTAATCGGGCTGCGGACGCGCTAAACTTCCTTATATAGTACGATACTGGAACAAGGAGATTTGTCATGAAGATTATCTTTGCCGTGGTCGGCGCGCTGCTGGCGCTCACCGGGTGCGCAGTGCAGCAGCCGTATTACACCACCGCCCAGGTACAGGATCCCTACCAGTGGCGCACCGTATCCGTGACGCCGTCGAACCGCGCCCCGGGCAGCGCCCCGGCGACCGTCTACACGACCGAGGAACTGCCGGCGCCGAGCTCGCGCGTGGTCTACGCCGAACCGGTGAGTACCACCACGTATGTCGTGGCGCCGCCGGTCTATTACGCGCCGGCGCCCGTGTATTACCAGCCGGCACCGTCGTATTACTACCCGCCGGTCTCCATCGGCCTGGACTTCTCGTTCAGCCGCTTCTCGGGCGGCCATCGCGGCGGCTGGGGACGGGGTGGCTGGGGCCGTGGCGGCTATCGCCGTTGATCGCCGGCCGCTGATTTCAATCGCGGACACAAAAAATCCCGCCAGGCCTCATGGGCCTGGCGGGATTTTTACATCCGTTCGGGAATTTCTCCGCGCCTTGGTCCCGGCGCACCAGGAAACTAGCGCAGCACGTAGACCGATGCCTGGCCCAGTGCGTTACCCTCTACCAACACATAAGTCGAAGCGCATGCAAGACTGAGCAGTAATGCGCCGTATGCGAAGTGGAGATAGCGTGCCATGACAGACTCCCGGGTTGGGTGAGGGTTGTTGATGTCTCCAGAATAGTCTTAAGGCTACATTAAGAACATCAGCAAAATGTCCGGCGGCGTGTAGGACAACACGCCGTCTCTATCTTTTTACCAACTTCTTACTTGGTTTTCCACAGCACGACGGGGCCGGCCGGGGCGGTATCGGCGGCGTTGGAGATTTCGAGCCAGCGTTGCAAACCTTCCGGCTGCTTCAAGTGGATGCCCATGCCGTCGATCAGGCCGACCTGATCGAGCATCTTGGCGTCGATCTTGGCTTTGGATACGGTGGGCGCGCCCATGACCATGCGGTCGTAGGCTTTGCGCGCCTTGTTTTCCCATTTGTGCAGGCTGCTGTCCTCGAAGCGGTTGGCTTCGAAGTAGACGGTCAGCGAACCGTCCGGGTTGCCGTAGCCGACGATGCCCGAACCGCTGCGGATGGCGCTGTTGCTGCCGGGGTCGAACATTTCCGATGGGACGAATACGCCGGCGCGGCCGTCGATATCCGGACGGCCGACGGGCGTGTCTTTGCTATAGGTACTGACTTCTGAGAGGGATTTTGGTTCAGACATGGCTGCGCTGTAGGTAAGACTTAGATGACGTAATTCGGGGAGCGAAGTGGCCGCTGATTGGTGCCGAAAGGCATCCTCATTGTAGCGCCAATTTAGTGCCATTGGGCAATGGCTGGCAAAATTATTCTGAGATCAAGCATCGATTTTCGTAGGGCGGATTAGGCGGCACGCCGTAATCGGCCATTGCATGGGCCGTCGCGACGCATGCAGTGGCCGATTACGCTGCGCTAATCCGCCCTACGTGGCTTAGAGGGATTTGCTGGGCATGCGGATGGCGTCGAAGAAGAAGCCTTTCCAGTGGACGACCAAGCGGTTTCGGGATTTGATGTACACCTCGGTGCAACTCACGTAGACAGCCGTGACAGGATTTGGCAGTCCCAGTTTTTTCGCGCTCGCATGCGCTTGGTCGCGGAAAAATTTATTTGTTTCAGCCTTGGTGATTTCAAAGCTCGGCGAGTCACACACCCGAGCGCCAAGTTGAACTTTATCGCGATCGATCGTGATGATTTGACCTACCAAAGCCTCCGCCTCTTGGTCGTCGAGAGAGGTGATGTCGGAGGAATCGAGCACGGCTGTCAGCTTCCACCTGCCAATAACGGATGTGTCCAGCTGCTCCGCTGCATACACGGGTTGTGTGGACGAACAAATGAAAGCCAGCACCGTTACCCCCACACGGAGAAGATCGCTTAAACGAAGATAGAGCATTTCTTACCCCTTGGTTGATTTGTTCGAAGTCGATGCGGCCTGAACGCCGATGCGAAACGGTGCGCTTTCCTCTGCTCTGCGCTTGATTAAGCCGGGCGCGATGACTAACTTGCCTCCGATACGCACGCGTATCATCGTGGATATGTTCGAGGCGGCGCCGGCAAAATCTTTCCTGTTGAGATACTTGTAGGTGTCTAGTGAGCCGCTAACTCCGGCGTTGTAGGTGAGGCTGACGATAGCGTCAAATTGTTCCTGGTTTAGTTCAGTGACTACGCAGCGCTTCACACCTCGTTCGGCCTCGGCCACGCGACGTTCGAACTCAATCTCAACGGAAGTGACACTGACCTTCTTCCCAAGCTCTTCCTCGCTGCAGACGCCCCTGTGCGCGAGGATGCCCGCACCCCAGGTGCAGTGGCCTTTGTTCTTCCCCATGTCGTTGTAATATTTATAGACGGCCCGTTCGGTGGAACGCATCCTTGCTTTAGCCGCCAGACTCATGCGCATGTGCGCGTTGGGGTTGGCGGCGGAATTTGAGGAAGGCATATTAGACTTTCCAAGTGGATTGAAAATCTAATTTACATCCCTCCCAGCCTTTGACCTTGAGTGGCATCACGGCTGGCGCTGAGGCACGGCATGTGAGCTTTAAGCCAGGGTCAATTCAAGATGCTTGCCAAGCGCGCGAAGTGCTTGCTCAATGCTTTCGAGCGTTGATATATGCCGCACATCGATTAGGCGGGTAATGCGCAATCGTCTCCATTCGGCGGGCCAGCTCGGACGTGCCGGCTTTCTGAGCCCACATTTCGTTTAACAGGAGAACCTTGGCCAAAATGTTGGCCGGTAGGGAGTCAGGCGCTCGCCCCACCGGGCTTCTGGAGTCCGCATAACGCAAAAAGCCCAGTCAGAGACTGGGCTTTTCACTTTATTCCGTGGGGTGGCTGATGGGGCTCGAACCCACGACAACAGGAATCACAATCCTGGACTCTACCAACTGAGCTACAGCCACCACTGTCTTACTTCAACTATCCAGCTATTCGCTGAACAGGTGCCGAATTATACAAGCCTGATTTGAATCCTGCAAATCTAAATGCAAAGTTTCCCGTGAAAGATGACGTTTTGCTCAGACATCAACTTTCTCGACCGGCGGACGCAAGCCCAGCAGCTTGTCGAAGGCGGGCGCCAGGGCGCTGACCTCTGCCGTGGTGTAGCCGCGCAGGGTGGGCTCGGCAATACCGGCGGCCGGCGGCACACGCAGCAGGCCGGCCGCCTCCAGCAGGCGCACCAGCTGGCGCGCCACGGCGTCGCCGGTGTCGATCAGGGTCACGTCGGTGCGCGCGTGATCGTGCAGCACGCGTTCGATGCCATTCTTGATGAAGGGATAGTGGGTGCAGCCGAGCACCAGCGTATCGGCGCCCTGGTCCAGCAGCGGGGCGACATAGCGCTCCAGCATGGCGCCGATGGCCGGCGTCTCCAGGTCGCCCTGTTCGATCAAGTCGACCAGCCCGACGGCCGGTTGCAACAGGAACTCGGTATTGCTGGCGGCGGAGATCTGCTCGCGCAGTTGCAGGAACTTTTCACCCTTGAGCGTGCGCGCTGTCGCCAGCACGCCCACCTTGCCGTTGCGCGTGGCGGCCACGGCCGGTTTGAGGCCCGGTTCGACGCCGACCACCGGCAAATCCGGATAGCGCGCGCGCACCGCCTTGATGGCGGCCACGGTGGCGGTGTTGCAGGCCACCACCAGCGCCTTGGCGCCGTGCGCCAGCAGGAAATCCGTCACGGCCAGCGCGCGGTCGACGACAAACTGTTCGGTCTTGTCGCCATACGGCGCGTGGCCGGAATCGGCGAAGTACATCAGGTGTTCGTGCGGCAGCTGCGCGCGGATGTGGCGCAGCACCGACAGCCCGCCCACGCCGGAATCGAAAACGCCGATGGGCGAGTCAACCAGGGCGTCGGCCGAACGGGGGCGGGCGCTGGTCATCAGGCGGTGACGACCGGGATGTTCAACTGCTCGATCTTGGCTTTCCACTCCGCCGGGCCGGTGTTGTGCACCGAGGTGCCGGCCGCGTCGACGGCCACCGTCACCGGCATGTCGACCACGTCGAACTCGTAGATCGCTTCCATGCCCATGTCGGCGAAGCCCAGCACCTTGGCGCCCTTGATCGCCTTGGAAACCAGGTAGGCCGAGCCGCCGACCGCCATCAGGTAGGCCGACTGGTGCTTCTTGATCGACTCGATGGCGACCGGGCCGCGCTCGGCCTTGCCGATCATCGCGATCAGGCCGGTTTGCTCGAGCATCATGTCGGTGAACTTGTCCATGCGGGTGGCGGTGGTCGGGCCGGCCGGGCCGACGACTTCGTCACGCACCGGATCGACCGGGCCGACGTAGTAGATCACGCGGTTCTTGAAGTCGACCGGCAATTCCTCGCCCTTGGCCAGCATGTCCTGGATGCGCTTGTGCGCGGCGTCGCGGCCGGTCAGCATTTTGCCGTTGAGCAGCAGGGTCTGGCCCGGCTTCCACGAGGCGACTTCTTCCTTCGTCAGGGTGTTGAGGTCGACGCGCTTCGATTTCTCGGTGTCCGGCGCCCACGAGACGTCCGGCCAGGTCGACAGCGGAGGCGGCGTCATGTAGGCGGGGCCCGAGCCATCCAGCACGAAGTGGCCGTGGCGGGTGGCCGCGCAGTTCGGGATCATCGCCACCGGCTTGGAGGCCGCGTGGGTTGGGTGCATCATGATTTTCACGTCCAGCACGGTCGTCAGGCCGCCCAGGCCCTGCGCGCCGATGCCCAGCGAGTTGATCTTGTCGCACAGCTCGATGCGCAGCTCTTCGAGCTTGTTCTGCGGGCCGCGCTGCTTGAGCTCGAACATGTCGATGTCTTCCATCAGCACCTCCTTGGCCATCAGCATGGCCTTCTCGGCGGTGCCGCCGATGCCGATGCCCAGCATGCCCGGCGGGCACCAGCCGGCGCCCATGGTCGGCACGGTCTTCATGACCCAGTCGATCAGCGAATCGGACGGGTTCATCATGATCATCTTGGATTTGTTCTCCGAGCCGCCGCCCTTGGCCGCGACCTTGACGTCGACCGTATTCCCTTCGACCAGTTCCATATGGACCACGGCCGGCGTATTGTCCTTGGTGTTCTTGCGGTCGAAATGCGGGTCGGCGACGATGGAGGCGCGCAGTTTGTTGTCGTCGAAGTTGTAGGCGCGGCGCACGCCCTCGTTGACGGCGTCGGTGACGGTGCCGGTGAAGCCCTCGAAGCGCACGCCCATGCCGATTTTCAGGAAGACGTTGACGATGCCGGTGTCCTGGCAGATCGGACGCTTGCCTTCCGCGCACATGCGCGAGTTCGTCAGGATCTGCGCGATCGCGTCCTTGGCCGCCGGGCTCTGCTCGTGCTCGTAGGCGCGCGCCAGGTGCTCGATGTAGTCGGCGGGGTGGTAGTAGCTGATGTACTGGAGCGCGGCGGCAACGGATTCGATCAGGTCTTCTTGCTTTATGATGGTCATGATGTTCTCGCGAGGGAAGGATGGTGCTTAGTGGGACTTGGAATCTTGGTGCGTCATCGTCGTCAGGCGGTCGGTGTAGGCGATCGCCATGGCGGACAACAGGAAAGCGATGTGGATTACGGTTTGCGCGATCAGCACCTTGGGCTCGTAGGAAGCGGCGTTGATGAACGTCTTCAGCAGATGGATCGACGAAATGCCGATGATCGCCATGGCCAGTTTGGTTTTCAGCACTGACGCGTTCACGTGCGACAGCCACTCGGGCTGGTCCGGATGGCTCTCCAGGTTCATGCGCGAGACGAAGGTTTCGTAGCCACCGATGATGACCATGACCAGCAGGTTGGAAATCATGACCACGTCGATCAGGCCCAGCACCACCAGCATGATGGTGGTTTCATTGAGTTTGGTCGGCATGGCGCCGCCGCCGGGTACGGCCACGGCCTGGAAGATATGCTGCAGCGCCGCCTCGTTGCCCATGGCCGCGCCGATCAGGTCCTTGAGCTCGACCCAGAAATGGAACACGTAGACGCACTGTGCCAGGATCAGGCCCAAATACAGCGGCAACTGCAGCCAGCGGGTCATGAAGATAAACGCTGGCAGCGGGCGCAGCTTGGGTTTAGGATCGGTCATTAAAGCGGTACTCCTGAAAATAAGGCAGACTAGATAAAGGTTGCCGACATTTTACACGTGCTGCTCAGCTGCCGCACCGCCGTGTTGCGGCGCAACGCCGAAGCGTAATGCAGGGGAAATGTTGGTAAAATTGTACAGCGCAGCATCGGCGGCAGCGGCTAGCAGTCTGTAAGGGTTCAGTAAGCGACAAAGTTTATGTTGGTGCAAAACACTACAACAATGGAGACACGTATGAGCAGCACAACCACACAACAAGGTCCACAGGAATCCCGCATCTTCACGCCGCCGGCGGAGTTTGTCGCCCAAGCCACGGTCGCCGGCATGGAAGCCTACAACGCGCTGTGCGCCGAAGCGGAGGCCGATTACGAAGGCTTCTGGTCGCGCCTGGCGAAAGAACATCTGGTCTGGCAAAAGCCATTCACCAAAACCCTCAACGAAGACAACGCGCCGTTCTACAAATGGTTCGAGGACGGCCACCTGAACGTCTCGTACAACTGCCTCGACCGCAACCTGCAGAACGGCAACGCCGACAAGACCGCCATCATCTTCGAGGCGGACGACGGCATGTCGACCAACGTCAGCTACCGCGAGTTGCACGAAAAAGTCTGCAAATTCGCCAACGGCCTCAAATCGCGCGGCATCAAAAAGGGTGACCGCGTCATTATCTACATGTCGATGTCGGTCGAAGGCGTGGCCGCGATGCAAGCGTGCGCCCGCATCGGCGCCACGCACTCGGTCGTGTTCGGCGGCTTCTCGGCCAAATCGCTGCAGGAGCGCATCATCGACGCCGGCGCGGTCGCCGTCATCACCGCCGACGAGCAACTGCGCGGCGGCAAGCACCTGCCATTGAAAGCCATCGTCGACGAAGCGCTGGCGTTGGGCGGCTGCGACACCATCAAGGACGTCATCGTCTACCGCCGCACCGGCGGCACGATCGCCTTCAAGGAAGGGCGCGACCTCTGGCTGCACGAACTGGTCGCCAGCCAGCCGGCTGAATGCGAACCGGAATGGGTCGACGCCGAGCACCCGCTGTTCATCCTCTACACGTCCGGCTCCACCGGCACCCCGAAAGGCGTGCAGCACTCGAGCGGCGGCTACCTGCTGTGGGCCGCGCTGACGATGAAATGGAGCTTTGACATCAAGCCGAGCGACGTCTACTGGTGTACCGCCGACATCGGCTGGGTGACCGGCCACAGCTACATCGCCTACGGCCCGACGGCGGTCGGCGCCACGCAAGTGGTGTTCGAAGGCATCCCGACCTTCCCCAACGCCGGGCGTTTCTGGGACACCATCGCCAAGCACAAGGTCAGCATCTTCTACACCGCGCCGACGGCGATCCGCTCGCTGATCAAAGCCTCGGACGTCGATCCGAAAGTGCACCCGAAAAACTACGACCTGACGTCGCTGCGCCTGCTCGGCACCGTGGGCGAGCCGATCAATCCGGAAGCCTGGATGTGGTACTACACGCAAGTGGGCGGCGAAAAATGCCCGATCGTCGACACCTTCTGGCAGACCGAAACGGGCGGCCACATGATCACGCCGCTGCCGGGCGCCACGCCGATGGTGCCGGGCTCGTGCACCTTGCCGCTGCCGGGCATCATGACCGCCATCGTCGATGAAGCCGGCGTCGACGTCCCGAACGGGCAGGGCGGCATCCTGGTGGTCAAGCGTCCATGGCCGTCGATGATCCGCACCATCTGGAACAACCCCGAGCGCTTCAAGACCAGCTACTTCCCGGAAGAACTGGGCGGCAAGATGTACCTCGCCGGCGACGGCGCCATCCGCAACAAGGACACCGGCTACTTCACCATCACCGGCCGCATCGACGACGTGCTGAATGTCTCGGGCCACCGCATGGGCACGATGGAAATCGAATCGGCGCTGGTGGCCAACCCGCTGGTGGCGGAAGCGGCGGTGGTCGGCAAGCCGGACGACACCACGGGCGAATCGATCTGCGCCTTCGTCGTGCTCAAGCAGGCGCGGCCGACCGGCGACGAAGCCAAGAAGCTCGCGCTGGAGCTGCGCAACTGGGTCGCGAAAGAGATCGGCCCGATCGCCAAGCCGAAGGAAATCCGCTTCGGCGACAACCTGCCGAAGACGCGCTCGGGCAAGATCATGCGGCGCCTGCTGCGGGTGCTGGCCAAGGGGGAAACGATCACGCAGGACGTCTCCACCCTGGAAAACCCGGCCATCCTCGAGCAGCTCAAGGAAGCTTCCTGACCGGTTGAAGCGGCGGCGCGCCGGCGAATGCCGGCCGCGCCGCCGGATCAGCGTGGCGCCAGCATCCTGTCCACGCGTTCGGACAGCGCATCGATATTAAACGGCTTGGTCATCACCTCGACGCCCTCGTCGAGCTGGCCGCCGCCGAACACGGCCGTTTGCGCATAGCCGGTCAAAAACAGCACGCGCATGTCGGGCCGGTTCACGCGGCCGGCCTCCGCCATCTGGCGCCCGTTCATCCCGCCGGGCAAGCCCACATCGGTGATCAGCAAATCCACATGCACGTCCGACAGCAGCAGCTCCAGACCGGTGGCGCTATCGGCCGCCTCGATCACCTTATAGCCCATATCCTCCAGAATATCGACGATCAGCAAGCGCACGCTCGGTTCGTCGTCGACCACCAGCACGGTCTCGTGTGTGCCATGGTGGACCGGCAGCGACGGCAGCGACGGCGCCGGCACCGGCTCGGCCACGCTATCGTGGCGGGGCAGATAGATGCACACGGTCGTACCGCGCCCCACCTCCGAATAGATACGCACCAGGCCACCGGACTGCTTGGCGAAGCCGTACACCATCGACAAGCCCAAGCCGGTGCCCTCGCCGGGCTGCTTGGTGGTAAAGAAAGGCTCGAACACCCGGCTCATCACCTCCGGCGCGATACCGGTGCCGGAATCGGTCACGCTCAGCGACAGATACTCGCCCTCGGGCATTTGCTGGGCGGCGGCGGCCTTCTGGTTCAAGTGCTGGTTGGCGGTCGCGATACGGATATGGCCGCCGTCCGGCATCGCATCGCGCGCGTTGATGCACAGGTTCAGCAGCGAATTCTCCAATTGGGACGGATCGACCAGCGCGGTCCACAGATCGGCCGCCTCGATGACCTCGATGGCCACGGCCGGGCCGACGGTACGGCGCAGCAAGTCCTCCATGCCCAGGACCAGGCGGTTTACGTCGGTCGGTTTCGGATCGAGGGTCTGCTGGCGGGAAAAAGCCAGCAAGCGATGGGTCAACGACGACGCCCGTTTGGCCGCATCGCTGGCCACATCGATATAGCGGGCGATATCGCCGAAGCGTCCCTGGCTGGCGCGCAACTCCAGCATCTCCAGGCTACCGGTGATACCCGCCAACAGGTTATTGAAATCATGGGCCAGGCCGCCGGTGAGTTGTCCCACGGCCTCCATCTTCTGGGCTTGGCGCAGGGCATCCTCGGCCGAGCGCAGCGCCTCGGCGTTCTCGCGTTCCGACGTGAAATCGCGGCCGACGGCATAGATGCTATCGGCGTCCGGCTGGGTGGACCACGAGATCCAGCGGTAGCTGCCGTCCTTATGGCGATAACGGTTATCGAAGCGGGTATGGTAGCCGCCATCGGCCAGGAACTGCACGGCGTCGAGGGTACGGTCGATATCGTCGGGATGGATCAGTTTCAGCAGACTAACGCCGACCAGATCGGCCTCGTCCCAGCCCAGCACATCCTTCCACGCCGGATTAACGCTCTTGATCTGGCCGTCGAAGCCGCAGCGCAGCATGATATCGGCGGACAGCTCCCACAGGCGGTTGCGGTCGCGGGTGGTTTCATCGACGGTGCGTTCCAGCGTCTCCTGGGCGCGGTGGATCGCGATCTCCTTGCGCACCTGCTCGGTGATCTCGATACCCTGGTTGAACAGGCCGACGATGGTGCCGTCCTCGCCGGTGATGGGCGCGGCGGAAAAGTTCCAGATGGTTTGTTCCATCTGGCCGTTACGCATGATCATCAGCTCGACGTTGGAGCTGGAGAAGCCGATGCCGGTCTTCATGGCTTCGTAGAATTGCGGGGCGACTTCGTCCCACACGCTGCCCCACACCTCGGCCACGGGTTTGCCGAGGGCGGCGGGGTGGCGGTCGGCCATCGACGGGACGTAGGCGTCGTTGTAGAGCATGCACAGGTCGGGGCCCCACAGGATGGTGCCGAGGATGGGCGAGTTCAGGCAGGCGGACACGACCGAGCGCAGCGATTGCGGCCAGGTGTGGGGATCGCCCAGGCATGTTTTCGACCAATCGTGGCTGCGCATTCGGGCGCCCATTTCGCCGCCGTTGTCCATGAATGAAAGCGAGGTCGTCATAGTGGTCTTTTGGTGTCGCTTTTTTAGCTGTTCGGTCTGGTCTTTTGGACGGTTCCTGGGTGTTATGGTGGTGTTGGAGTGTTTGTTTGGGGCTTTGGTGCTTTTGCCGGGGCGCGGTTGGGGGCCAGGCGGAGGGATATCGGGTCGCCGCCACGGGGTTAGCGGGCCGCTTAGCGGCTGCGTGGGGGACGCGGGTTATTGTAGCGTAGGAAGTGGCGGGGTTGGTTGCATGTGGGAGGGGAAATAAAGTTGGTGGTCTGGGGAATGTTTGCTATAATTCGCGGCTTCTCCGAGAGGGGAAGGAATGCAGGAGAGGTGGATGAGCGGTTGAAGTCGCACGCCTGGAAAGCGTGTATAGGGTCAAACCTATCGGGGGTTCGAATCCCCCTCTCTCCGCCAAGAATAGAAATGTGAAAAAGGCCACCCTCGGGTGGCCTTTTTGCATTTCTTTCGTGGCGGAGAGAAGCAAGCCCCCTGCGGGGCTTGCGCGGGGGATTCGAAGGCCTCGCCCCTGCAGGGGCGTGCCTCTTCGAATCGGCTGACTGCCGCCGCGTAAGCGGTGGCGCGCCGGGAGGCGCTGCGCGGAGCGCAAAAAATTCCTATCGACACTATTTCACTTAATCATTTGTCCGAATGTCAGACTTGACCCTCGATGCGCTACTACCGCCGCGCGAAGCGACTGTGTGCTGTTAATGCTCTACGGCGTGGTCGGAAGTATGCAGTTTGAACCTATCACGGCCGCACCCGTTACAATCTCAAACTTTGCGTGAAAATGCCGAGCAAATTTCAGACGCACTGGACAATTGGTTAGCGCTAATTCTGCTTACCAAATCGGCATTGCGAGGTTTACAATGAATTATCGCCATGTCATTCAGGGCAGAGATGCAATGGCTTTTAAGGGGCAATGATGAACGGAAAGATACTTCGGCAGCTAATCAAAGCTGGCACCACTGGGGATTCAGCGGTGTTTCGTCGCGCGTCAGAAGCAATTATCGAAAATGAGCGGCAGAAACAACACCACTTGCTTGCCAACGATCTAGAGCGGATTCTGTATGGGGATCACCAGATCGTGAACCCTAGTCGTGCGAACAAGTTACCAACGTCCCCTGTTGATAAAGAACGTGGGTTTCCCTTGTTGGACATTAGGCAGCCGCAACGCTCGCTAGAAGAACTTATCGTTAGCCCTGCGAGTGTGGCTGCGGTTGATGACTTGCTTGAGGAGCATAGACGCTCCGATTTGCTGCGTAGCTATGGAATGAAGGCAGCGGGAAAAGTTCTGTTTTATGGTCCGCCTGGGTGCGGTAAGACCTTGGCTGCTGAAGTCATTGCTTTTGAACTCGACATGCCTCTCGCAATAGTGCGCCTTGACGCATTGGTGTCATCGTTCTTAGGCCAAACTGCGGCGAATCTGCGGCAGGTATTCGAATTTGTCGCGGAACACTCAATGGTCGTTCTGTTTGACGAATTTGACGCTATCGGCAAGGAGCGTGACGACAGTAGTGAGCACGGTGAACTTCGCCGGGTTGTGAATGCTGTGTTGCAGATGATGGATGCCTATCAAGGGCAGAGCCTAATTTTGGCTGCTACCAATCATGAGCAAATTTTGGACACTGCAATTTGGCGGCGCTTTGATGACACTATAGAGTTTTTATTACCTGAGTCGGCACAGATTGTTCAGCTCTTGCAGCTGAAGCTACGGGGCATTAGGCGGCAATTTGAGCTGGATGATGTAGATGTCGTAAACGCATTTAAGGGAATGAGCGGAGCCGATATCGAACGAACTATACGGCGCGCGGTGAAGCATATGATTCTGAGGAGTCAGGAGTTTTTGACCGTAAAGGATCTCAAAAATGCCCTAACGAGAGAAAGTCGGCGTAATATTAGGTAACGCTGACTCTGTCATAGGGATGAAATGGAATCTGACTTCAAGCACTTAACTATTAAAAGAGAAGTTTTAAAAAATCCCCGACGCACGCGCAATCCTCCGTTTTTCGTAAAACGGGAGGATTTAAGGGCACATGGAAATCGGCTGAACGCTTATTTTGCTACGGCTCGTGAGGCTGTTCGTGCTCAAATTCCCTCATCAACGCAAAACTATATTCTCAAGCTTCAATACGAGGGTACTTTAACGTTCGAGAATCTTCAAATCCACGGTGTAGAGTTCATCAGCCAAGAGGACAACCAAGTATGCGTGGTGTTCGCTGATGAGCAGGGCTTGATGAAGTTTTCGGATCATCTAGATAGGCTCGGACGGAATGATACCGATATAACGTATAAGCAAATCCTTGAGGCATTGAGCGGCATTGACTGCTGGACTGAGGCGGACCGAACGAGCTGGGCTATTCAACGTAAAGGGCTTCCAAAGGACGAGTCCTTTAAGCTGGATGTTGAGCTTTGGCCCATTTATGCAGTAAACCATCCCGAACGACTTCGGCTTTGCCGCGCTTTTGAGGCATGGCTTGTCACTGAAAAAATTCACACTCTTGATAAAGTGAACTTAGACAGCCTTTTGATGTATAGGCTACAAGTAACACATTCTCAGGCCAAAGAGTTGTTGAATCACATGGATGTTCGTTGTGTTGATTTGCTGCCAGACTCTGGAATTGAATATAACTTCCAGCTCAATCGAGACATCGAGACCATCCCCCAAAACATTCCTTCGCCAGACGCATCGGCTGCGAAAATTTGTATCCTTGATAGTGGTGTTAATGGCAATCATCCTCTCTTACGGTCTTCGATGGCCGAGGGAGCTAGCTTCATTGCCGACGGAGATGAAAGTGATCAAAATGGGCATGGAACTGCTGTAGCTAGTGTTGCCCTTTATGGTGATTTAGAAGCATGTAATGCTAGCGATTTCTGGCATCCGGAGCTATGGATTTATAGTGGCAGAGTTCTTGATGCGAACGGTAATTTCGATGTTAAAACAATCGAATCTACCCTGATTGAAGCGGTAAACTATTTTTCCGATCTTGGTTGCCGTATTTTTAATATTTCGTTTGGCAATGCCAATTCTCCATATGATCAACGGCACATCCGAGGCATCGCATACACTCTGGATCGATTGGCAAGGAATAAAGGCATTGTATTTGTTGTCTCAGCTGGAAATTTTAGTGGAAGCGAAGAACCGCCAGTTCCAAAGCATAGTTGGCGAGAAGAGTATCCAGAGTATCTAATCCACTGCGAAAGCCGATTAATTGATCCAGCCCCAGCTTTGAACGTTCTGACTGTTGGGAGCCTGGCTCGGCACAATGCCACAAAGGATGCTCAACAGCGAGAGAATGATATTTCTCAACTCTCACCAGCTAACGAAAATCAGCCGTCACCGTTTACACGGCATGGTCCCAGTGTAAAAGGGGCGCTAAAACCAGAGCTTGTTGCACATGGCGGTAACTTCGCAAATCCCATTAGATTTGGAAAGCAATACAAAGCTGTCGATTCCCGCTTGGGGGTGTTGGCGTGCCGACATGACTTTGTAGGTAACACTTTATTTTGTGAAAAATCTGGCACCAGCTTTGCTGCGCCGTATGTTTCTCATTTGGCTGGTCGTTTTCTTAATCAATATCCGAATTCGTCCGAAAATTTAGTCCGTGCTATGTTGGTTAACCATGCGGCGCTGATTGGTGAGGTGGATAATACGTTCTCTGCGGAAATGAAGAAGGCATATAAAGATGACCCCAAAACCCTTCATCGTGAAATTGCTCGCGACGTGGCTGGATACGGCGTTGTTAATGAAGATTTGTTGTATAGGTCGTCAGAGAACGCAGTCGTCTTAATGATTGAGGATTCGATTGAAAATGATTCGCACCAGTTCTTTGAATTACCGTTGCCACCTGAGTTTTTGCGTTCAAAACGTGCATCGCGTGAGTTGAGAATTTCGCTCGCTTACACGCCAGAAGTCCGAACTACGCGCATCGAATACACAGCGACAAAGATTAGCTTCCGATTCGTCAAGGGAGCAAGTTTGGAGGCGGTAGCGAAACACTTCAATCATGATACGCAGGCCACTGAAGAGTCCAGGAATGACGACGCAGCGCCGAACAGGATTATTACTTCACAGACCCGTGACAAAGGCACAGTGCAGGCGTCAATTTGGCAGTTTCGGCAGTGTAAACCGACCGAAAAGTGGTTCGTTGTAGTAACTCGTCAAGATCGAGAATGGGGGAAGGCGGTCGCACTAGAGCAGGAGCCTTACGCTTTGGCGATTACAGTGACGGATTTTGAAAATGCCGAGGCTGAGCTATATACGCAGATACAGGCCAAAATCCGGTCGCGTATTCAGGCTCAAGAGCGGAGTCAGGCGCAGGAGCGCCAACGAGGACGGGCATAAGCTTAAGCTGATGTCGTTGTGATCATGCAACGATGTGTAAATATATTTTGGTCGCCTAGGCAGGTTGAATTGAAGAAGTCTCCTTAAAATTCATTTTTCCGTATGCATTCTTTTTTGGCGGTATTGGTGACGGTATGGGGCCTATTTTGAACTGAGAACCGTAGTATTCATGCGGGTCCCAAGGAATGATTCGACTTCCCCTCTCGAATAGAAATGTAAAAAGGGCCACCCTCGGGTGGCGTTTTTGCATTTCTTTCGTGGCGGAGAGAAGCAGAGCCCCTGCGGGCTCTGCGCGGTCGCCAAGGCGGCCGGTTCGAAAGCTTCGCCCGCACAGGCGTGCCGCTCCGAATCGCCTGACTGCCGCCGCATAAGCGGTGGCGCGCCGTGAGGCGCAGCGCGCAGAGAAAAAAATCCCTCCCGGCACTATTTTGCTCGGTATTTGTGAGGTTTGCAGACTTATGTCCAAGTGAGCGGGCCTGTTCGTCGAGTATGAGTATCTTGCGAATTCCAGAGATCGATACGTTGTATACCCGTCGAAAGATTGCGAGTGGGGGAGTGTTTTGATATCGCTGAAGCTTGGTGCCACAACGGTATTGGCTGAATAGCTTGAGTGGACGGCGAGATCACAGGATGGTTGCATTGTGCTCATGTGCGCCAAGTAACGGTGTAAATACCGTCTCCGTGCAATCCTTCTGGCACACACTATTCAAAAGAGGAAATCATGAGCGATGATCTGACCAAAACCGGCGCGCAAGACCGCGCCCGCATCAATGTCAAAGAGGCACACGAAATTACCTATTGGACCAACGAGCTGGGTGTGACCAAGGACCGGCTGCAACAGCTGGTGAAGGAAGTTGGGCCCAGCGCCAAGGCGGTCCGGGAAAAGTTGGCTGAAGGATAGCCTATTTAGATATTTTCAGGGTACTTGCGGATATTAAGAGGCCGAATGGGTAGGCACGCGCTCTGGGCGGAGATTTATAGCTGAAGGGTCTCGAGCGTGCTTTCGTTCAGTTCACCGGATTGTTCATCCAATCCGTCATTAGGTCCACAACCGCTTTTTCCTGACCGATGAAGCCGTGGTAGTGCATGGCCTCGCAAACGTCGCCGCTCGGAGTGCCGCCGCCATTAACCATCACCAATTTCTTGACTGATGTGTTTTTCAACCCCTTCATGATCCAGTCCAGGTCGTAAGGCTGGCAGATCGGGCAGGCGTCGCTGGCGTGATGCACCACCAGCACTGGCAGCTTGAGCGCGGCGAGGTTCTGCGACGGCACCGCACCCTGTTTCTTGTAAGCGGTCACGCTGGAGGTCAGCACCAGACCGGCGATACCGGCGTCGGCAGTGCTGCCAATGGCGACATAGGTGGCCGATATGGTGCCGCGACTGGTGCCGACCAGCCAGATCGGCACCGGACTCTTGGTGCGCACGAATTCCAGCGCGGCGCGCACATCGGCCAGGTGTTTTTCGTTGACGCGGTCGCTGTAGTCTAGCGCCGGCGTATCGCTGGGCAGCCCGAAGATGGCGACGTTGAAGCCGTCCGCGAGGAACAGCGCCACGCTGCGCGCGAGGAAGTTGCGGCTGGTCGGCTTGCCGTCGACTATCTTGCCGTAGCCGCCATTTCCGCCTGTGAACAGGAACACCGTCGCCTTGGCGCCGTCCTGCGCTTCCCAATAGACGCTGGTCTCAACGCCGGGGCGGGTGGGGACCTGAAAGGTCTGCCCGCCTGCTTGCGCCGCAAAGCTGCAAACCAGCAGCGCCCATCCAGCCAACCAGCGGAGTACCGTCATCGTATATTCTCGGGAAAAATACGAAAATAGCATAGTCTTCAGGGGAGAGCGAATATCCTCCCTTTCCTTCGCCATGCTGCGGTTGCGGCGCGTAAGGCGCGGCGAGCCGAAGGAACGAGATCAAACAGATTTGAGAGTCTTCGATTCGGCTTCGATAGGATGACGCGCTCCGTGCGACAGCAGCCCGCTACGGGTTTTAGCGAATCTCATACAACGCCTCGATCACCCAAGCCAGATCGATCCCCGGCTCGTCCCTAAAGGTCAGGAAGAACGACATCGCCCAACCCGGATTGAGCAAAGTATTCCAGCGAGAAAATTCAGCTTCCGAGTATGCGGAAAGGAATGCCTCGTAGACCAACTTCTCCGCGTCGACAAAAGTGCAGGCGCCGTCCCAATACGTATTGAATTGAGCTGCGAGAACAAGTTTCCTCATGGCGCCACCTCCGGTGTATGTCAACCGAATGCATTTGTCTTGAGGCTTTATACGCGGAGGGGGCTGGAACGGTTTCAACCAGGTGGCAGCTGACTCGGCGCCTAATCCACAATAACTTTGTTAGTATTATTTTTACAATCTAAACTTGGAGGAGTTGAAGATGAAAAAATGCATGATGCAAGTCGCCATGGCCGTCGCGTCCCTATTTGTAGCCGGTACAGCCAGCGCGGAGGTGAAAGTCCATCTGACGGAACGCTATGCCTCAGGCGCCGTCTTCGACGGCATCCTCACCTTCACCGACGGCCTGGCCGGGCTGAGCGGCGTCGCCGGCACGCTCAGCGGCAGCCAGTACGGTTCCATCAGCATGAACTACACCTGGAACGCGTACAGCAACGGCGGTCCCGCAGGTATCGACCATGACAACATATCGATCACCTTCGAGGATTGGTTGATCCCTTACGAATCCGCATCACCATTCCCGATCATCGGTATATCGTGGGTTCCCGCGGCGAATCCCGAGCTCATCCTGCACTTTGGCACGCCGTACTACACAGGCATATCGGGCGCCAACTTCTCGGACGCGCTGATGAGCTACAGCAGCCGAACCCTGACACCCGTGCCCGAACCGGCAACCTACGCGACGATGCTCGGCGGGCTAGGACTGCTCGGCTTCATGGCGCGCCGCCGGCAAAGGCGTGGGTGAGGTCAATGCAGCAGCCTCCTTCCGACTCGTTGGCTTCAACAGGAAATGTGCCAACGCCGGCAACAACACCAGTGCTCCCACCATATTCCACAGGAACATAAACGCCAGCAGTATCCCCATGTCCGCCTGGAACTTGATCGGCGAGAAAATCCACGTCGCCACCGCGATCGCCAAGGTGATCCCGGTCAGCAGCACCACGCGCCCGGTGAACTCCAGCGCGTGGTGGAAGGCGTCGGACAAATTCGCTCCGCCGCGCATCCGCGCCAGCACCACGCTGAGCACATATAGCGCATAGTCGACGCCGATCCCCACCCCCAGCGCGATGACGGGCAGGGTGGCCACCTTCACGCCCATGCCCAGCCACACCATCAACACCTCGCACAGGATCGAGGTCAGCACCAGCGGCAGCACCGCAACCACCACCGCGCGCCAGGAGCGGAAGGTGAGGTAGCACAGCAAGGTCACCGCGCCGTAGACCCAGAACAGCATCTCGCGCATGGCTTTCTTGACGACGATGTTGGTCGCCGCCTCGATGCCGGCGCTGCCGGCCGCGAGCAGGAACCTGGCCTCGGGCGTGCCGTGGCGCCCGGAGAATTGCTCGACCAGGCCGACCACGCCACTCAAGGTCGCGGCCTTGTGGTCCTTCAGATACACATACAGCGACAGCATCGAGCAGCTTTGATTGAACAGCTCACGCGGCGCGCGTGTTTGCACCGCGCCCAGCGCGCTCTGGTTCGGCGTCAGGTTGTACCACTTGAAGTTGCCTTCGTTGTAGCCGGTGGCGGCCAGCTTGCTGAGCAGCGCCATGGAATTGGTCGCCTCCACGCCTGGCAGTTGCTCCAGCTGCCAGGCCAGCGCGTCGACCTTGGCCAAGGTGTCGTACTGCGTGCACTGGTCGGCGCCGGTCTTGATCATGACCACCAGTACGTCCGCGCTGGCGGCGTAGTTGCTGACCATGAAGGCGTTGTCGCGGTTGTAGCGCGAGTCGGCCCGCAGTTCCGGCGCGCCGGGATCGAGGTCGCCCACCTGCAGTTGCAGGCTGACGGCGAAGCCGAGCACGGCCAGGATGCCGCTGACCAGCAAGGTCAAGGTGGCCCAGCGGCGCTGGGTGAAGCGGTCGAGAAACACCCACAGCCGTGGCTTGGGGGAGTCCTGCGCGCCCGCTTGCAGGCTGCGCTCGGCCGCCTTGAGGCTGACGCCGGTGTACGACAGCAGGATGGGCAGCAACACCAGGTTAGTGAAGATCAGCACGGCCACGCCGATGCTGGCGATTACCGCCAGGTCCTGGATCACCTTGATCGGAATCATCGTCAGCACCATGAAGCCGACCGCGTCGCACAGCAGCGCCGCCATGCCGGCCGCGAACAGGCGCCGGAAGGTGTAGCGCGCGGCAACGACCTTGTGCGTGCCGCGTCCAACGTCCTGCATGATGCCGTTCATCTTTTGCGCGCCGTGGCTCATGCCGATGGCAAACACCAGGAAGGGCACCAGCACCGAATACGGATCGAGCTCATAGCCCAGCGTTGCCAGCAGGCCGAACTGCCACAGCACCGCCACCAGCGAGCACAGCATCACCAGCATGGTGCTGCGCCAGCAGCGCGTGTACCAGTACAGCACGGCCGTGGCGATGCCGATCGCGACGACGAAGAACACCAGCACCTGCCGCAACCCGTCGATCAGGTCGCCCATGATCTTGGTGAAGCCGGTGATGTGGATCTGCACGCCTTGTTGCTGGTACTTGGCGCGGATGGTTTCCAGTTGTTGCGAGAAGGCGTGGTAGTCGAGCGCCTTGCCGGTCTGCGGATTGATGTCGAGCAGCGGCACGAACAGCACGCTGGACTGGTAGTTGGCGGCAACGATCTGGCCGATCTCGCCCGACCGCGCGACGTTAGCGCGCAGCACGTCGATGCTGGCGGCCGAGCCGTCGTAGTCGCCGGGGATGACGGTGCCGCCGTCGAGACCATCCTCGGTCACGGCCGTCCAGCGTGTGTTGGCGGTCCACAGCGACTTCATGTACGGACGGTCGACCCCGGGCAGCAGATAGATCTCGTCGTTCATCTTCTGCAAGGTGGTCAGATAGGCCGGCGTGAAGATGTCGCCCTGCGGCACGGCGACGGCGATCCGCAACGCGTTGCCCAGGCCGCTCAAATCGCTCTTGTTCTCCAGGTAGTTGACCACGTACGGATGGCTGGTCGGGATCATCTTTTCGAAGCTGGCGTTGAGCGTCAGGCGGGTCGCCTGGAAGCCCAGCAGCGCCGTGATCAGCAAGCACAGCAGCACGATCAGCGGCCGGTGGTTGAACAGCGCCCGCTCGGCCAGGTTGCCGGAGCGCTTGTCGAAGTCGCGCAGCGCACGGATCACCGGTTGCTGCTGCATGTCATTGTCAATGTTCATGAATTCAGTCGGGTTTGATTAGCTGCTGGCGCTTGAGGCCGCGCAGGCCGGCGACGATCAAGTGCTGGTCGTCGGCCTGGACCAGCGCGGCGGCCGGGGAGGGCTGTGGATTGGGCTGGCGGGTGAAGGTACGGCCACGGTCGCCGCTGAGCAGCACGTCGCCGCCCTGGCTGAGCAGGGCCAGCGTGCCGTCGGCCAGCTCGACGCCGGCGCTGAAGGTTAGCTGCGAGCCGGTCTCGATCTGCTTCCAGCTATTGCCCTGGTCGCCCGACCAGTACGCCGTGCCGCGCAGGCCGAAGACGACGACCTCGCCGCCGTGCGCCGTCACCAGTCCGAAGTAGCTGCCTTTGTAGGGCGAGGCCAGCGCCGAGAAGCTGGCGCCGCCGTCGAGCGAACGGAACAGGCTGCCTTGTTCGCCCACCAGATAGAGCGCGCCGCCGGCCGCGCGCATGCCGTACAGATGCAGGCTCTTCGGATTGGGCACGCGGCCCTGCCACGGTGTCCAGGTCTTGCCGGCGTCGGTGGTGCGGAACAGCAGGTTGTAGGCGCCCAGGATGTAGCCGGTACTCGCGTCCTGGAAATACAGTTCCAGGAAGGGCTTGTCCGGACCGTCCGCGCGCAGGTGCTCGGCGGCCGTCTTCTCCTGCGGCGTGACGGCGGCGCGCAGCGCGAGTTTGGCGGCCTGGATGCCGTCCAACTGCTTTTGCCAGCTCAGGCCGCCGTCGACCGTGTGCAGCACCACGCCCAGGTGGCCCACCGCCCAGCCGCTCCGTTCGTTGACGAACTGCACGGCGGTCAGGCTCACCTGAACCGGCGTGCGGACCTGGCGCCAGCTGCCGCCCTGGTCGTCGGACAGCAGCACGATGCCGCGCTCGCCCACCGCCACCAGACGCTTGCCGGCGCGCGTCACCGCCAGCATGGCCGCCGTGCCGGACTTGGCGGCGATGACGGACGGCTGGGTCAGCGCGTCCGGTACCGACACGGGCGTTGCTTGCGCGAAGGCCGCCGCCGGCGCGAGGGAAGCCAGCAGCAATGCCGGCAGCATGTGATTCCGCGTCATCATCAGCGCGCGCCCTGGTTGGCCAATTCCTCCGGCCCGAAGTAGCTCAGCGGCAGGCGCGGAATGGCCTTGTACTGGTTCGGCGTTTCATTGGCGGAAGCGTTGAGCAGGTAGGCGCCGGTCTGCACGTTGTAGACGCCCCACATGACGTTGGCGAGCAGGGCCGGCAGGTCCGGCGCCAGCAAGGTCAGCGCATAGTTGCTGCGCCAGATCTGGCCCTGGGCATCGTAGCCGTCGATCTGGATGATCTGCCAGGTGTCCTCGTCCAGGTAGTAGCGGCGCTTGCCCACCACGTGGCGCTTGCCGGGCGCGACCGTCGCCTCGACCTCCCACACCCGGTGCAGTTCCCAGCGCACCAGGTCGGGATTGAGGAATTGCGGACCCATCAGGTCGGCGATCTTGGCGGACGCCGCGCGGTTGTTGTTGTACGGGATGTACATCTCTTTCTTGCCGATCAGCTTGAGCTGGTGGTGGTCGATCGGCCCGAACAGCATGAACGCCTCGTCGACGAAGCCGATGCCGGAGGCGACCGAGTCGGGCGTGTCGTAGGCCACCGACGGCGCCCTCCGCACGCGGCGCTGGCCGACCAGGTATTGCCACAGCGCGCGCGGAGCGGCCGCGTTCAGGCCGTCGTGCGCGAGGATGCCTTCGCCCGCCTTGGACGCCGGCGCGCGCGTGATCAGGCGGCCGTACTGGTAGATGCCGTCCATCTTGTCCAGGCTGCCTTCCTTGAAGTAGTAGGGGCGTGTCAAGGTTTGCTCGGCCTCGTTGGCCAAGGTGCGCTTGCCGTCCGGCGGCACGATCCAGGTGCGGCTGGCGTAGATGGCGGTGTCGCCGACCCAGGCCAGGCGGTGGTTCCAGATCGCCTCGTAGCCGGTCTTGGGAATCGGGAACGGAATGCCGCCGTAGGCGCCGTCGACCCCGTAGCCATCGTCGACGATCTTGGCGCCGGTCGCGTTCTTGAAGGTGTTGTCGTAGACCCAGGACGGCGCGCCGCCGGTGCGGTGGGTGGGGTAGATGTCGAGCCGGTAGGTCGGATACTTCTTCAGCATGGCGACGGTTCCGGCCGCCAGCTTGGCGGCGTACTGGTCGACGTTCTTGCCGGTGATGCTCAGCACCGGTTTTTCCGACGCGAACGGATCGGCGCGGGCATCGCCCGGCTTGTACCCGGGGGCGACCTTGTTGTAGACGCCTTCCCACGCGGGAATGGTGCCGTCCTTGTTGGCGGCCTTCTCGGCGCCGAACGGGGTCAGCGTGGTCTTCAGCGCGGCGGCTTCCTCGGCGGTGGCGGCGTGCGACTGGCCGGCGACGAAAGCCAGGGCGATCGCGCAGGCGAGCATGTTCAATTGTGGTTTCATGATGTTTCCCTGATCTTAGAATGCGCGTTTGAAGTTGAACGAGATGTAGTTGCGGTCCTTGAGCGGCTGCGCATAGCTCAGCATCGGCGCGCTGGCGGCGGGATTGTTCGTCAGGAACGTGCCGCTGCGGCCCAGGAAGCGCACGTAGCTGATGCCGAACTTCCAGTCCTGCTGGTAGCTGCCGCTCAGGCCGATACTCAGGTCTCCGCCATGTTCGGCGCCGCCGTTGAAGTTGAAGACGGTCGACGAGCGGCCGTCGAGGTTGTAGCCGATGCCGATCGGGATCGTCAGGTCGAGCCCGCTTAGCACCTGGTAATACGCCGGCTCGAAGGCGATGCGGATGGCGCTGGCGTCGCGCGTGGTGTTCACGTCGAGCGAACCCTGGTGGGTGACGCTGAGGCGGCGGTTCCACGCCAGCTCGCCGAGCAGCGCGCCGCCCTCGAACAGGCTGTTGGTCGGCATCACATACACGGCCGACAGGTTGACGTGGGCGCTGTTGCCGACCGCATAGGCCGGATTGTCGGTGTTGTTGGCGATGATGCCGACGCCGCGCGCCGACAGGAAGTTCGGCGTCGGGCCGCTGACCAGCGGATTGTTGCGCCGTATCGATCCCTCGATCGCCACGTTGACGCCGCCCAGCACGGTGCTGGCGCTGGCGCCATAGGTCTTGATGCCTTCCGCGTACACGGCCTGCACGGTGGCGGGCGCACCGGGCGGGAAGGCGGGCGAGAAGCCCAGGTAGTAATTGGCGCCCTTGTCGTGGTAGCGCGCCGCGTACAGGCCGAACTCGATGTCCAGGCCGACCGGCGCGATGCGCAGCTGCACGCCGCCCTGGCCGGAATCCTTGGCCTTCATGTCCGGTTGGGTGATGAAGGCGGGCGCGCCCGAGCCGACCGGCGCCACGAGGAAGGCGGTGGAGCCGGCGCCGGCCGCGTCGTAGGAGCTCAGATAGCTGCCCACGCCGGGAATGATGCTCGGTTTCCAGTCCAGCTGGTAGTAGGCGCCGAGCGAGACGGTGGGCGCCAGCTGCAGCTGGCCGGAGATCTGGTTGACCGGACGCAGGATCTCCTTGAACTGGGCGCCGGGCACCGACAGCAGCTTGACCAGGTCGACCGGTCCTTGGGCGGCGGCGATGCCGTTGGCGCCGAAGAACAGGCTCTCGCCGTATTGCAGCGTGTGGCGGCCCGCGCGCAGGTTGCCGGAGAGGCCGCCGACCGTGCCCTTGACGTAGACGAAGGCGTCCAGCAGCTCGGCCTTGCGTCCGTGCAGCTTGCGCGTGCCTTCGGTGAATTCGTTGCTGGCGACGCCGGCCAGGCCGGCCGCGTTCGACGACGGCGAGGCGTTGTCGTTGCGGCGGTTGTAGACCGTGTCGTACCAGGCGGCGCCGGAGGCCCGCATGCCCATGTTGTGGGTGCTGATGTCGAGCTCGGTCAGCCAGTCGACGCGGTTCGACACGATGCCTTTCTTGCGGAAGTTCTGGTTGCCGTCGTCCAGGTTCAGGCCGGTGAAGTCGCCGGGACCGGCGGCCGCGTAGCCGCCGGCCAGCAAGCCCGGATCGGCATCCTTGAGGCGGTAGGCCATGCTGTATTTGATGGTGTTGTTCCAGCTGACCTTGAGGTCGGAGCCGGTGTCGAATTCATAGGCCAGTGCCGACGGGCAGGGCAGCGCGGCGGCCACGGCCAGGGCCATCGTCAAGCCGGCGGACGTGCGCGAGGTGCGCGGTTGCGGTGTTGGTTTCATGTCTCCCCCAGGGATATTTATAGGTATTGTTGGAACGCGTGCGTGGTTGCTTTAGATGAATGTCGACATCAGCCCTCCGTCCACTGGGATGTTCACGCCGCTGACCCAGCGCGCAGCGTCCGACATCAGGAAGGCGACCACCGGCGCGACTTCGTCGGCATAGGCGGGGCGTTTCATGCGGTTGGCGTTGCGTTCCACCACGTCCTGGCCGAGCATGGTGACGAAGTCGCCGAGGATGGGCGTGAAGACGGGGCCTGGCGAGACGCAGTTCATGCGGATCGAGCGGTCCAGGAACCAGCGCTGGGATTGGACGAAGGTCCAGACCAGCAGGGCTTCCTTGAAGTACTGGTAGCAGGTTTCCTGTGGGACCGGGTGGTCGCGCAGCCAGGCTCGGACGTTTTCGTAGCCCTGGATGTTGGCCAGTTCGCGGTGCGGTTCCAATCGTTGTTGCCACTCGGCGCCGAGGGCGGAGGCGATGTTGACGATGGCGCTACCCGCGGGCATGCGCTCCAGGACTGTTTCGGACAGGTGGCGCAGGCCGAGGTAGTTGACGCGGGCGACCAAGTCGCCGTCGGCGGTGCCGGGGACGCCGGCGATGTTGCAGAGGGCGTCGACTTGTGGCGGCAACCGCGACACGGCGGCGTCGATCGCTGCCGGGTCGCTCAGGTCGGCCTGGATGTATTGGTCGAGGGTCAGGCCGGGTGGGTTGCGGTCGATGCCGATGACCTTGGCGCCGCCGGCCCTGGCCAGGCGGACGACCTCGGCGCCGATGCCGGAGCAGGCGCCGGTGATGACGATGGTTTTGTCGGGGAAGTTCATTTCGGGCCGCCGTTTAGAAGGGGTAGCGGGGAGCGTCGCTTTTGATCGTGAGCCATTGCCATTGGGAGAATTCGTCCCAGTCGGCCGGGCCGCCGTGGCGGGCGCCGTTGCCGGAGGTGCCGCTGCCGCCGAACGGTACGTGCGCTTCGGCCAGCACCGTTTGGTCGTTGACGTGGGCGTGGCCGCAGGGAACACGGTTGACGATGTGCAGCGCGCGCGTCAGCGATGGCGAAATCACGCCCAGCGCCAGGCAGCCCTCGGTCAGCGAGGCCAGGCTGATCGCTTCCTCGTCGGTGTCGAAGACCGTGATCGAAGCCACCGGACCGAACAGTTCTTCCTGGAAGCAGCGCATGCCGGGCTTGACGTCGGTGAGCACGGTGGCGGGGTAGAAGGTGCCGTCCGGTTGGCCGCCGGCCAGCAGTTTTGCGCCGGCGGCGATCGAGTCCTGGACGATGCCGTGCAGACGCTGCACCTGGCGCGCGTTGATCAGCGGGCCGAGCGCGACCTGGCCGCTCATCGGGTCGCCCACCGGCAGGTGTTTGGCCTTCTCCAGCAGCCGCTCGGTGACGGCGGCGGCGATGCCGCGCTGGAGCAGGATGCGGCCGGACGCCATGCAGATCTGGCCCTGGTGCAGATAAGCGCCCCAGGCCACGTTGGAGGCGGCCAGGTCGGGATCGGCGTCGTCCAGGATCACCAGCGAGTTCTTGCCGCCCAGTTCCAGCGCGACTTTCTTGAGCGTCTTGCCGGCCAGCTCGGCCACCCGGCGTCCAACCTGGGTCGAGCCGGTGAACGAGATCATGGCGACGTGGGGATCGAGGCACAGCGCCTCGCCCGCCTCGGCGCCGCCCGGCAGCACGTGCAGCACGCCCGGCGGCAGGCCGGCCTGCTCGAAGATGCGGGCGATGATCACGCCGCCGCTGACCGGGGTTTGCAGGTCCGGCTTGTGCAGCACGGCGTTGCCGACCGCCAGCGCCGGCGCGACCGAGCGCAGCGACAGGATCAGCGGGAAGTTGAACGGGGAGATGATGCCGACCACGCCGTGCGGCAGGCGCCGGGCGATGCTCAGCTGCTCGTGCGGGGAGGCCAGCAGTTGCCCCGTCGGCTGGGTCAGCATGGCGGCCGCTTCGTGCATGTAGACGATCGCTTCGCGCACTTCCAGGTCGGCCTTGGGCATGATGCCGCCCGTTTCGCGCGCGATCCAGGTCGCCAGTTCGGCCTGGTGTTGTTCGAACAGCGCGGCGGCCTTGCGGAAGATGGCCGCGCGGGCCTTGTAGTCGGTGGCCGCCCAGCCGCGCTGGGCGGCGCGGGCGGCGACGGCGGCGCGCGCCACGTCCTGCGCGTTGGCCTTGCCGGTGGTGCCGAGCTGCAGGCCGGTGGCCGGTTCGGTGATCGGATGCGTGCCGCCGTCGGCGGCGATCCAGTCGCCGTTGAAGATTTTTCCGGTCCAGAGCGTGTCGTTCAAAAATGCTGGCGTATCCATGCTGTCTCCTGTGTTTTGAATGGGTGTTGATCGCGCCGCATCCTCTGTGGGATGTTGTGCCGGCATGGTGTTAGTCGACGTAGCGCAGTCCCGCCTGTTCCAGCGGTCCGCGCATGGCGTACATGTCCAGGCCCAGCACGCCGGCGGCGAGCTTGGCGCGCTTGCCCGTCTCGGCCGCTTCGCGCACGGCGGCGGCGTCGGCCACCTGCTGCGCCAAGGCGGCCGGCACCACCACCACGCCGTCGTCGTCGGCGATGACGACATCGCCCGCATGCACCAGCGCGCCGGCGCAGACCACGTCGATGTTGACTGAGCCGAGCGTGGCCTTGATGGTGCCCTTGGCGCTGACGACCCTGGAGAACACGGGGAATCGCATCGCCGTCAGGTCCTTGACGTCGCGCACGCCGCCATCGATCACCAGGCCGACGGCGCCGCGCGCCCGGAACGACGTCGCCAGCAGGTCGCCGAAGAAGCCGTCGCCGCACTCGGCGGTGACGGCCGCGACGACGATGTCGCCCGGCTGGATCTGCTCGGCGGCGACGTGCATCATCCAGTTGTCGCCCGGCTGCAGCAGCACGGTGACGGCGGTGCCGCAGCAATGCGCGCCGGCGTAGACGGGCTTGAGGTACGGCCGCATCAGGCCGACGCGGCCCATGGCCTCGTGGATGGTGGCGACGCCGAAGCCGGCCAGTTGCGCCACGGCCGCCGGGTCGGCGCGGACCACGCCGCGCTTGACGATGCCCAGGTTATTCATGTTCATGCGTTGCTCCTTGGTTTGGCCTTGAGCGCGGCGTCGAGGCGCGGGAAGACGCGGCGCGCGTTGCCTTCGTAGATGAGGAACTTCTCCGCCTCGCTCAGCCGGGTCGACGCCTCGATATAGCGTTTGGTGTCGTCGAAGTAGTTGCCGGTCTCGGGATCGATGCCGCGCACGGCGCCGATCATCTCGGAGGCGAACAGGATGTTCTCGACCGGGATCACCCTTGTCAGCAGGTCGATGCCGGGCTGGTGGTAGACGCAGGTGTCGAAGAAGATGTTCTTGAGCAGATGCTCGCGCAGCAGCGGCTTCTTCATTTCCTGCGCCAGCCCGCGAAAGCGGCCCCAGTGGTAGGGAACGGCGCCGCCGCCGTGCGGGATCAGGAAGCGCAGCGTCGGGAAATCGGTGAACAGGTCCGACGTCAGGCACTGCATGAAGGCGGTGGTGTCGGCGTTGAGGTAGTGCGCGCCGGTGGTGTGGAAGCAGGCATTGCAGCTGGTCGAGACGTGCACCATCGCCGGAATGTCGTACTCGACCATTTTTTCGTACAGCGGATACCAGTGGCGGTCGCCCAGCGGCGGCGAGGTCCAGTGGCCGCCGGACGGATCGGGGTTGAGGTTGATGCCGACGTTGCCATACTGCGTGACGCATTTCTCCAGCTCGGCGATGCAGGTGGCCGGATCGACGCCGGGCGATTGCGGCAGCATGGCGGCGCCGACGAAGTGGTCGGGGAACAGCTGCGCGACCCGGTAGCATAGTTCGTTGCAGATGGCGGCCCAGGTGGCCGAGACGTTGAAGTCGCCGATATGGTGGGCCATGAAGCTGGCGCGCGGCGAGAAGATGGTCAGGTCCGAGCCGCGCTCGCGCATCAGCCGCAGCTGGTTGGATTCGATCGATTCGCGCAGCTCGTCGTCGCTGATGCGCAGCGAGGCGACCGACGGGCCGAGGTGGGGCGTGTTGAGGTTGGCGATCTGCGCCTGGCGCCATTGTTCCAGCGCCCTGGGCGCGGTGGTGTAGTGGCCGTGGCAGTCGATGACGAGGGGCTGGCTCATGCGGCGGCCCCTTCCCAGGCGGTGGCGGGCACCAGCACTTCGCCGCGCATGATCAGGCGGGCGGTGCGCAGCAGCGCGGCGCGCACCACGCGCGACGGGTCGGCCGGATCGAGCCCGAGCGCGACGCTGAATTCGCCGCCGGGATGCTCGACCGAGATGGTCGGCGCCAAGCCGTCGGCGGCGTCGGCCAGCGGATGGGCCACGCTGCCCGGCAGCACGCAGGCGGTGGCCACCGTCACCGCCGCCAGCACGCCGATCGCGTCGTGGCAGGTGTGCGGGATGAAGCAGCGGGTGCCGATGCTGCCGCCGTTGCGGGGCGCCGCCAGCAGGCACATCTTCGGATAGTTTTTGGCGCCGACGTCGCCCAGGCCCATCAGGTGGCCGGCGCGCAGGCGCAATGCTTCCAGTTTGGCCTTGAGGGCGGCGTCGGCGTTGAGGCTGTCCACGGTTTCGTTGCCGGTGCGGTTCAGGTCGGAGGCGCGCATCAGCACCATCGGCATGCCGTTGTCGATGCAGGTGACGTCGATGAAGCCGTCCTCGATGGCCAGGCGGTCGCGCACCCGGCCGGTCGGCAGCAGGCTGGCGCACACCGAACCGGCCGTGTCGAGGAAGTTGATCGAGATCGCGGCGGCCTTGCCGGGCACGCCGTCGATGCGGGCGTCGCCGCCGTAGCGGACCTTGCCGCCCCTGGTTTGCACGGTGATGTCGCACTGCATGTCGGTGTTCAGCGTCAGCACGCGCACGGTCGTGGTGTCGCCCTGGACCTCGACCAGTCCGCGCTCCAGGGCGAAGGGCACCACCGCCGCCAGCATGTTGCCGCAGTTGGCGGTGGTGTCGACGGTGTCGGATTCCGGCTGCAACTGGGCGAACAGGAAATCGAGGTCGATGCCGTCGCGCGCGCTGCGGCGGACGATGCCGGCCTTGCTGGTCAGCGAGTGGGCGCCGCCGAGGCCATCGATTTGCCGCTTGTCCGGCGAGCCCAGCGCGGCCAGCAGGACGCGGTCCCGGGCGCCGCGGTCGGCCGGCAGGTCCGACTCCAAAAAGAAGGGACCGCGCGATGTGCCGCCCCGCATCAGCAGGCAGGGCACCGCGCGCATCTCCGCATTTTTCTCATGTTCCATGTTTGCTTCCACCGAGTGACTAACGTGAATCTAGTATCGATGAAGCCTGTCTGGAGCGGCCTGCAATGTCCCGTGCAAGGCCTTCGAATTTGCTTATCGGGGATGCGCCTGGGAGCCGCCGGACTGGGTGGCGGCGAAGCGCCGGATCGTCGCCATCAGTTCCAGCGCGCCCGGCGACGCGTGGCTGTCGCTGCGCTGGGTGATGCCGATGGTGCGGCTGGTGTGCGGCACTTCCACGTCGAGCACGGTCAGCAGGCCGGCCTCGATTTCGTAGCTCAGTTGCTGGGGCGAGATCGCGGTGACCGCGTCGCTGTGCATCAGCATGCCGCGCAGGATGGCCAGGTCGCTGGTTTCGACGGCCGCGCGCGGCGCGGCCAGGCCCAGCGACTGGAACGACAGGTCGAACAGCGCGCGCGCCGGCGTGGACTGGTTGGCCAGCACCCATCTCGCCGGGACCAGGTCGGCCATGCCGAGGCCGCTTCGCTGGGTGAGGGGATGGCCGCTGCGCACCACCAGCGACATCCGGTCGTCGAGCAGCGGTTCGCCGCTCAGATCGCTCGCATAGTCGGCCGGACGCAGCGCGCCCAGGACGAAGTCGATGTCGCCGGCGCGCAGTTGCGCGGCGAGCTGGTCGAACGGGCCTTCGACGGTGGAAAAGCGCAGGCCGGGATGGCGCAGCAGCACGTCGCTGATGGCGCGCGGCAGGATGGCGGTGCGTCCCAGCGGCAGCGCGCCGATCACGACCCGCCCTTCGGTGTTGCCGCGCAAGGCGGCCAGGTCGGCGTCGATGTGGCGCAGCTCGGCCAGCGCGCGTTTGACGCGGAACACCAGGATGTCGCCGGCCTCGGTCGGCTTCATGCCCTTGGACGAGCGTTCGAACAGGTTCGTGCCGAGGCTCGCCTCGAGGTCGTTGACGAAGCCGCTGACCGCCGGCTGGCTGATGCCGAGCGTCTTGGCCACCGTCGGCATGTGGCCGGACTCGGCCAGCCTGACCAGGCATAGCAGGCGGCGCTCGTTGAACATCGCCATCGGCACCCGGGCGCGCGCCAGGGCGCCGCAGCCTTGTTCGAATTCGGCCAGCACGCGGCGCGCGCGGAACAGCACCAGATTGCCGAAGGCGGTGCGCAGCATGCCGCTGGTCTTGCGCTCGAACAGGTCGACGCCCAGCGTCGTTTCCAGCTGGCGCACCGACCGGGTGACGGCCGATTGCGCCCGGTACAGGGCGTCGGCGGCCTTGGTCACGCTGCCCATGTCGGCCACGGCGAGAAATGCGCGCAGGTGGCGCAGGCTGACTAGTTGGGACATGGCGGGGAGCGCGTTCATTAAAAGTCGGTTGAAGGTTCCAATTCCTGAAATGTATACATTGGACATGGCCTTGTCGAGTAATAAATTACTATCCCGACGTCACGCCCCGGCAAAATATATGAAAATATGTGGATTCGATAAGGTAATTAGATTGCGCGGAACGGAAAATGTATACATTTGCTTGGTTCTGCCGGGCATAATCGCTCCATCTGCATCCGCGCCCCGTACACAGCATTCAACGTGGAGTAAGCATGGCAAAAATGAGCGGCGGTCTCACGACTTCCCAGGAACAGGCGGTCATCGATTTGCGCGAGATGATCCTCAACGGCGAACTGGCCCCGGGCCAGCGCGTCACCGAGACGGCGTTGACGGAGGCCTTGCGCACTTCGCGTACGCCGGTGCGCTACGCGCTCACCGCGCTGTCGCAGGAGGGCCTGTTGAGCAGCTCGGGCAAGCGCGGCTACGTGGTCAGCACCTTCCACATCGACGACGTGCTGGGCGCGATCGACGTGCGCGCCGCGCTCGAAGGCCTGGCGGCGCGCAACCTGGCCGAGCGCGGGCTATGCCCGGAGCTGCGCCGCCAGTTGCTCGCCTGTCTGACGGACGGCGACGCGCTGTTCGCCAAGGGCCATCTGGTCGCCGGCGACGCCGCGCGCTACTCGGAGATGAACCGGCGCTTCCACGCTTTGATCACGGACGCGAGCGGCAACGACGCGCTGGCCGATCTGCTGGCGTTCAACCGCCGCGTGCCGTTTTCCGCCGCCGGCGCCTTTGCCTTCGACCAGGCCGAACTGCCGCAGCAGTACAAGGTGCTGAACTTCGCGCATATGCAGCACCACGCCATCGTGCAGGCGCTGGAGCAGGGCGACGGCACGCGGGTCGAGGCGCTGATGCGCGAACACACCCAGGCCGCGAAACAGAGCCTGCACCTCGCGGGCGAAAGCCTGTTCGCCGGCGCGGGGGAGGCGGCATGAGCCAGCAGGACCGGATCGTATTGCAGCTGCGGGAACTGATACTCAATGGCGGACTGGCGCCGGGGGAGCGCGTGCTGGAGGTGGCGCTGGCCGACACGCTGCAGGCTTCACGCACGCCGGTGCGGCGCGCGATCAAGATTTTGGAGGGCGAGGGCCTGCTGGTCGCCAACGGCGCGCGCGGCTACCAGGTCAGGCAATTCTCGTTCCGCGACGTGGTCAACGCGATCGAGGTGCGCGGGGTGCTCGAAGGCCTGGCGGCGCAAGCGGCCGCGCGGCGCGGACTGTCGCCCGAGGCCCTCGCGCGGCTCGAACACTGCATCGGGATCGGCCGCGCGCTGGTCGACAAGAACGCCATGACGGCCGGCGACGAGGAAGTCTTCGCCAACATGAACGTGGCCTTCCACGACACGGTGATCGATGCCGCCGGCAACCGCTCGCTGAAACAGGCGCTGGCCTTCAACGACCGTTTGCCGTTCGCGGCTGCCGGCGCGGTCGCCATCAACGTCAGCGCCGACTCCAGGGAGGCGCAGATGGAATTGCTGGTCAGCGCGCAGCGCGACCACGTGATGATCTATCAGGCGCTGCGCCAGCGCCAGGGCGCCAGGGCCGGCGCCCTGGTGCGCGAGCACGCGTACGTGGCCGTCGAACATATGCGGCTGGTGCTGGCCGCGCGCGGCATGGACGACGGCGAAGGTGCGATGCGATAAGCAGATTCGATGGTTGCGTTCCGTGATTGCGCTAGCTGCCGTTTGACCGGCGCTTGAAAATGGTTGAAAGGCAGGTTGTATCGAAAAAACGATTTTGACAATCACGGAGAACAACGCATGGAAACGACGCAGCACAATGAAGAGCGCCTGGTCGAGCGCGAGATCGAGGGCGAGATCGCCACGATCACCCTGAACCGGCCGCACAAGCGTAATGCGCTTAGCCTGGCGATGGTGGCCCAGTTGCGCAGCTGCGTCGAGACCTTGCCGCCCACCGTCAAGGTGGTGATCCTGGCCGGCGCCGGTCCGCATTTCTCGGCGGGACTGGACCTGGCGTCGTTGAGCGAGGCCACGCCGGCCGAAGGCATGCAGCAATCGATGATGTGGTACGAGGCCTTCGGCAAGATCCAGTTCGGGCGGGTGCCGGTGGTCTGCGTGCTGCAAGGCGCGGTGGTCGGCGGCGGCCTGGAACTGGCGTCCGTGGCCCATGTGCGGGTGGCCGAGGAAAGCGCCTATTTCGGCCTGCCCGAAGGCCAGCGCGGTATCTTCCTTGGCGGCGGCGGCTCGGTGCGCGTCACCAAGCTGATTGGCTTCTCGCGGGTCACGGAGATGATGTTGACCGGACATGTGCTGACCGCCGCCGAGGGCTTCGCCGTGGGCCTGGCGCACTATGTCACGCCGGCCGGGGAGGGCATGCGCAAGGCGCGCGAGCTGGCCGGCAAGATCGCCGGCAATGCGCCGCTGTCCAATTTCGCGATCCTGAACGCCTTGCCGCTGATCGCCGAGCAGCCGATGGCGCATGGCCTGCTGACCGAGGCGCTGATGGCGACCATCACGCAGTCGGCGCCGGAGGCGAAGGAGCGGGTCAACGCCTTCCTGGAAAAGCGCGCGGACAAGATCGCGCCGGAGGGCAAGGCATGAGCGCCGTCGCCGCCGCCACCGCCGCCGTTCCTGTCTTCCGCGCGCTGTCGCTCGGGCCTTACTCGGGGCAGGTCGAGCGGCGCGCGGACGGTTCTTTGCTGCTGCGCTCCGACGAAGCCCTTGGCCCGGCCGCCGCGCGTTACACCGAGCCGCTGGTGCGCTGGGCGCGCGAGCGTCCGCGGTTGTCCTATCTGGCGCAGCGCGATGCCGATGGCGAATGGCGCCATCTGACCTATGCCGACGCGTTGGAAAAGGTTCGGAGCATCGGGCAGGCGCTGTTGCGGCGTGGCCTGGGCCCGGACAGGCCGCTGTTGATCTTGTCCGGGAACGATATCGAATCAGCGCTGCTGTCGCTGGCGGCGACCCACGTCGGCGTGCCGTTCGTGCCGCTGTCGCCGGCCTATTCGCTGCTGTCCAAGGATGGCGAGCGGCTGCGCCACGCGCTGGACCTGCTGACGCCGGGACTGGTGTTCGCCGCCGACGCGGCACGCTATGGACGCGCGATCGAGGCTTGCGTCGATCCCGCCATGGAGCTGCTGTTCGCGCGTGGCAGTCTGGCCGGCCGTTCCTGCACCGCCTTCGACGAGCTGCTGGCCACCGCGGCCGGTCCGCAGGTCGAGCAGGCCCACCGGGCGATCGGGCCGGACACCATCGTCAAGTTCCTGTTCACGTCCGGCTCGACCAAGCTGCCCAAGGCCGTCATCAACACCCACGGCATGATGTGCGCCAACCAGCGGATGCACGCGCAGTGCTACCCCTTCCTGGATGAGCGGCCACCGGTGCTGCTCGACTGGATGCCCTGGCACCACACGGCCGGCGGCAACCTGATCTCCGGCATGGTGATGTTCTGTGGCGGCACCTTGTACCTGGATGACGGCAAACCGACGCCAGATGACTTTGAAAAAACCGTGCGCAATCTGCGCGAGATCGCGCCCACCATCTACTTCACCGTGCCCAAGGGGCTGGAGATGCTGGTGCGCGCGATGCAGGACGACAGCGCCTTGCGCGACCATTTTTTCAGCCGTCTGAGTTTGATCTTTCCGGCCGGCGCGGCCTTGTCGGCGCCGCTCAAGGCGGCGGTGGACAAGCTGGCGGTGGAAGCCTGCGGCGCGCGGATCGCCATGACGATGGGACTGGGCATGACCGAGACCGCGCCGTTCGCGCTGTCGGCCCATCTGCCGGACTGGCAGGCGGGGGTGATCGGCTTGCCCGCGCCGGGTGTCACCGTCAAGCTGGCGCCGGTGGGCGACAAGCTGGAGGTGCGTTATCGCGGCCCCAACGTGACGCCGGGTTATTGGCGCCAGCCGGAGCTCACGCGCGAAGCGTTCGACGAAGAGGGATATTTTTGCAGCGGCGACGCGGCCCGTTTCATCGACCAGGCGAAGCCAGAGCGCGGGCTGCGCTTCGACGGCCGCATCGCCGAGGACTTCAAACTGATCAGCGGGACCTGGGCCAATGTCGGCGGCCTGCGCGGCGGCGTGATCGCCGCCGGCGCGCCCTACATCCAGGACGCCGTCATCACCGGGCATGACCGCGACACGCTGGGCATGCTGGTGTTCCTGCTGCCGGCCGCCCACACCGCGATGACGGCGCCGGCCAGGCGCGTGTGGCTGCAAGCGCTGCTGGACAAGCTGGCGGCGCAGGCCACCGGCAGTTCGCAACGCATCATGCACGCGATGGAGATGGAGGAGCCGGCGTCGATGGATCTTGGCGAGTGCACCGATAAGGGCTCGATCAACCAGCGCACGGTGCTCAAGCTGCGCGCAAACCTGGTCGAGCTGCTGTACGCGCCGCCGGGCGATCCGCGTGTGCTGCACGCATCCCTTACCAAGAACAAGGAGGCCGTATGATCAACCTCGATGACATCGTCGCCATCGACATGCACATCCATGCCACCGTCTCCACGCGCAACGCGCCGGACCCTGTGGCCACCGCCTTCGACGCCGCCATGGCCAAGTACTTCAAGGAGCAGACCACGCGCCTGACGATCGCCGAGACGGCGGCCTACTACCGCGAGCGCAAGATGCTGGCCGTGATCTTCTCGGTCGACACGGAGCGCGCCAACGGCCAGGTAAGGATCGCCAACGAGGAGGTGGCCGAGGAAGCGGCAGCGCACCCGGACGTGCTGATTCCCTTCGCCAGCGTCGATCCGCTGCGCGGCAAGATGGGCGCGCGCGAGGTGCGCCGCCTGGTCGAGGAATATGGTGTGCGCGGTTTCAAATTCCATCCATCGGCACAGGAGTTTTATCCGAACGACCGCGCCGCCTACGCGGTGTACGAGGCCATCGCCCAGGCCGGGCTGCCAGCGATTTTCCACAGCGGCCAGACCGGCGTGGGGGCGGGCATGGCGGGTGGCGGCGGGGTGAGGCTCAAGTATTCCGATCCGATGTTCCTGGACGACGTGGCGGTCGATTTTCCGATGATGCCGATCGTGATCGCGCATCCGTCGTTCCCCTGGCAGGAGAACGCGCTGGCGGTGGCCACCCACAAGCCGCAGGTGTATATCGACCTGTCGGGATGGTCGCCGAAGTACTTCTCGCCGCTGCTGGTGCAGTACGCGAACGGGCTGCTGAAAAAGAAGATGTTGTTCGGTTCCGATTTCCCGGCGCTGACGCCGGAGCGCTGGATGTCCGACTTCGAGCAGATCGGCATCAAGGACGAGGTGCGGCCGCTGATCCTCAAGGAGAACGCGATCCGCTTGCTGGGGCTGGACCGCCATCCCGTCTACGGCCGCTATCAGCGGCTGCAACCGCCGGCCGGCGCCGACTGCTGCTGATCCACCACCCATCCCGAAAGGTACGACATGCAATTACAAGACACGGCCGCCCTGGTCACGGGCGGCGCATCGGGCCTCGGCGAGGCCACGGTGCGGCATCTGGCGCGCCAGGGCGCGCGGGTGGCGATCCTGGATATCGACCGCGAACGCGCCGAGGCGCTGGCCAAACTGGTGGGCGGCCTCGCGCTGCACTGCGACGTCACCGATCCGGCCAGCGCCGCCGGCGCCATCGCGGCCGCGCGCGAGCGGCACGGCGTGGCGCGGGTGCTGGTCAACTGCGCCGGCGGCGGCAAACCGAAGCGGGTGGTCGGCAAGGACGGGCCGATGCCGCTGGAGGACTTCGTCAAGGTGGTCAACCTGAACCTGTTCGGCGGTTTCAACATGGTGCGCCTGGCCGCCGCCGACATGATCGCCGCGCCGCCGCTCGATGGCGAGCGCGGGGTGCTGCTGTTCACCGCCTCGGCGGCGGCGTTCGAGGGCCAAATCGGGCAGTCGGCCTACGCCGCGTCGAAGGGCGCGCTGGTGGCGCTGACCTTGCAGTTGGCGCGCGAATTCGCCCAGTTCGGCGTGCGCGCGATGACGGTCGCTCCCGGCATTTTCGAAACACCGCTGATGGCCAATGTTACTCCGGAGGTGATGCGGGCGCTGATCGATAGCTCGGTTTATCCCAAACGATTGGGGCATCCGGAGGAATTCGCCGAACTGGTGGGCCATGTCATCGGCAACCGTTTCCTGAATGGCGAGGTGATACGCCTTGATGGCGCCGTGCGGCTGGCGCCGCGTTGACGCAGGCTTTGTAGCAGAGTGCTTTACCAACCAAGGAGGAGACATGGAAAACAATCGTGGTGTGGTGTACATGGGGCAGGGCCAGGTGCGGGTGCAGGACATCGCCTATCCGAAGATGGAGGACCCGCGCGGCAGGAAGATCGAGCATGGCGTGATCCTGCGCGTGGTGTCGACCAATATCTGCGGCTCCGACCAGCACATGGTGCGCGGCCGGACCACGGCCTCCGTCGGCCTGGTGCTCGGTCACGAGATCACCGGCGAGGTGCTGGAGGTGGGGCGCGACGTCGAGACGCTGAGCAAGGGCGATCTGGTGTCGGTGCCGTTCAATGTGGCTTGCGGCCGTTGCCGCACTTGCAAGGAGCAACACACCGGCGTTTGCCTGAACGTCAATCCCGCGCGCGCCGGCGGCGCCTACGGCTACGTCGATATGGGCGACTGGATCGGCGGCCAGGCGCAATACGTGCTGGTGCCGTATGCCGATTTCAACCTGCTCAAATTCCCGGACCGCGACCGCGCGATGGCCAAGATCCGCGACCTGACTTGTTTGTCCGATATCCTGCCGACCGGCTACCATGGCGCCGTCACCGCCGGCGTGGGACCGGGCAGCACCGTGTACATCGCCGGCGCGGGCCCGGTGGGCATGGCGGCGGCGGCCTCCGCGCGGCTGCTGGGAGCGGCCGTCACCATCGTCGGCGATGTCAACCCGGCGCGCCTGGCGCATGCCAGGGCGGTGGGCTTCGAGACGGTCGACCTGTCGCTGGACGCCAGCCTGGCCGACCAGATCGCGGCCATCCTCGGCACGCCGGAAGTCGACAGCGCGGTCGATTGCGTCGGTTTCGAGGCGCGCGGGCATGGCCACGCGGGCGCCGCGCACGAGGCGCCGGCCACGGTGCTCAACGCGTTGATGGAGGTCACGCGCGCGGCCGGCAAGATCGGCATTCCCGGCTTGTACGTCACCGACGATCCGGGAGCGGCCGATGCCGGCTCGCGCCATGGCAGCCTGCAGATCCGCTTCGGCCTTGGTTGGGCCAAGTCGCACAGCTTCCACACCGGCCAGACCCCGGTCATGAAATACAACCGCGCGCTGATGCAGGCCATTCTGTGGGACCGCATCAACGTCGCCGAGGTGGTCAACGTCCAGGTCATCGGCCTGGAGGAGGCGCCGCAGGCGTATAACGAATTCGACGCCGGCGTGGCCAAGAAATTCGTCCTCGATCCGCACGGGCTGATCGCCGCCTGACGATGAAAACGCTCTATCTACTTTGCGGTTTGCTGTGCGACGAGGAGGTGTGGGCGGCGCAGGCCGGGGCGCTGGCGCGCGACTACGACGTGCGCGTCGTCAGCTTCACGCGCCAGGACAGCCTGCGGGCGATGGCCGAACACGTGCTGGCGGATGCGCCGGATCGCTTCGCGCTGGCCGGCCATTCGATGGGCGGGCGCGTGGCGCTGGAGGTGTACCGCCACGCGCCCGAACGGGTCGAACGCCTGGCGTTGCTCGACACCGGCTACGAGGCGCCGCAGCCCGGCGAGGCGGCCCGGCGCGCGGTGCTGGTCGATCGCGCCCGGGCCGAGGGCATCGACGCCATCGCCGCCGAATGGGCGCTGCCGATGCTGGCGCCGCGCCACCGCTTCGACGCGGAGCTGGTGGCCGAGATGCTGGAAATGGTCGGGCGGATGTCGCCCGAGATCTATGTTGCGCAGACCCGCGCGCTGCTGACACGGCCCGACGCGGCGGACGTGCTGGCGCGGATCGGCTGTCCGGCGCTGGTGCTGTGCGGCCGGCAGGACGGCTGGAGTCCGCCGGAGCGGCACGAGCGCATGGCCGCGCTGATGGCGCGGCCGCCCGTCCTGCGCCTGATCGACTCCTGCGGCCACATGTCGACGATGGAACAGCCGGCGGCGGTGCTGGGCGCGCTGCGCGACTGGCTGGAGCTGCCATGAAGGCCGGGACCATCCCGCCCGCCGACGAGGCCGCGATCCGGCTCGCCTGCGCCGAATTGATCGTCCGCTACGCCTATCTGAACGACGAGCGCCGCTTCGACGAACTGGCCGCGCTGTTCACCGAGGACGCGGTGCTGTTCCGGCCATCGGCGCCGGAGCTGCCGATCGAGGGACGGCCAGCCATCCTGGCCGCGCTGGGCAGGCGGCCGCCGGAGACGGTGACCTTCCACGTCACCAGCGACGTGCTGGTGGAGGTGGACAGCGCGACGACGGCGCGCTGCCGCTCGCGCATCCTGATGATGAGCGGCACCCGCTCGCCGGAGGGCGGCGCGCCGACCGATGTGCGGCCGGCGGTTCCGGGCGTGTTCATCGACCACCTTCGGCTCACCGCCGACGGCTGGCGCTTCGCATCGCGGCGCGGTTCGTTATGGCTACCTCCAAGCTGACGCGCGGCGCAATCAAGATCAATCACAAGGACCATCATGGCAAAAATTATCGGCGGCATCGGGACTTCGCACGTGCCCACCATCGGCCTCGCGTACGACCGCAAGCGCCAGAACGATCCGGCGTGGGCGCCGCTGTTCAAGGGCTACGAGCCGGTGGCCAAATGGCTGGAGGAGCGGCGGCCGGATGTGCTGCTGTTCTTCTACAACGACCACGCCAACAGCTTTTTCTTCGACTGCTATCCCACGTTCGCTATCGGCGTGTCGCCGGAGTTCGACATGGCCGACGAGGGCGCGGGCCGGCGTCCGCTGCCCGGCATCAAGGGCAACGCCGCGCTGGCCGCGCACGTGACCGATTGCCTCGTCAACGAGGAATTCGACATGGCGGTGTTCCAGGACCGCGCGCTCGATCACGGCTGCAATTCCCCGCTGGGCCTCATGTGGCCGCACGAACCGGCCTGGCCGGGCGCCATCCTGCCGATCGCGATCAATGTCCTGCAGTATCCGCTGCCGACGGCGCGGCGCTGCTACAAGTTGGGCAAGGCGGTGCGGCGCGCGGTCGAGTCCTTCCCGCAGGACCTGAAGGTGGTGGTGGTCGGCACCGGCGGCTTGTCGCACCAGATCCATGGCGAGCGCACGGGTTTCAACGACACCGAATGGGACGAGGAATTCCTGCGTCTGTTCGTCGATGCGCCGGAGACGCTGACGGCGATGACGCACGCGGAACTGGTGCGCCGTGGCGGCGCCGAAAGCGCCGAGGTGATCATGTGGCTGGCGATGCGCGGCGCGTTGACCGACACGATACGCTGCGTGCACCAGAACCACTACCTGGCCACCACCACCAATATGGCGGTGGCCATCTACGAGCAGGAGGAGGCCGGCGGTCCGATGCCGACGCCGGCGCGCGCGCGCTCCAACGAACAGCTGGCCGGCATCGAGGAGATCGACGGCACCTATCCGTTCGATGTCGCGCACAGCGTCAAGGCGCTGGACCTGAACCGCTTCTTCTGGCGCCACCGCGAACCCCTGTTCCGCGAACTGGTGACGCGCGACCTCGAGGCGGCTTTCGATGAGTCGCGATTGAGCGAGGAGGAGCGGGAACTGGTGCGGCGGCGCGACTGGCTTGGCCTGGTGCGGTACGGGGTGAGCTTTTTCGTGCTGGAGAAGTTCGCGCGCGTGCAAAAGATGTCCAACCTGCAGGTGTACGCCAGCATGCGCGGCGAAACGCTGGAGGCTTTCCTGCAGACAAGGAGGGTACCGGCGTCGGCGTAATTTCCACTTAATATAAATAAAACATTGCTTTTTTAGCTTGCATTTCAATCGTGCGCACCTACCCTTGGTTTAAAATTGCCCTGAGTTTGATGCCTAAAAGAAATGTATGACTATCTCGCAAGCCCCCGCTGCGCCGAAAGAATGGATCGATGCCTTGAAAGGGATCGGCATCGTCGCGGTCGTGATGGGGCACGCGTACGGCTGGCGCGATGGCAGCATCCTGCCGCTGATTTATCTTTTCCACATGCCGTTGTTTTTCTTCTTGAGCGGATACCTGTATAAGCCGAGTCCCGACTTATTGGTTTTCCTAAGGAAAAAGACGTTTCATTTGCTGGTGCCCTATGCGGCGTTCCTGCTGCTGATCGTCCTTATTCCGGACGTTTATCGCGCTATCGCCATCCATGATTTTGGAATTACTGAGGCGAAATACAGTCTGAAAAACGCGATATATGGCGGCCGCCGGCTGGAGGGCGCCGCCACCGCCTTCTGGTTCGTGCCATGCCTGTTTTTAACCCAGCAGATCTTTAACTTCATCGTTGTTCGGAGTCGAAGGGGCGGGCTGCTTCTCATCATCCTCGCGGCGACCGTTGTCAGTTACGTCAATTCGCTTTTATACCAGCATGCGCGGCTGCCTTTGAATGTCAACGTGGTGCTGGGCGCGCTTCCGCTCTTTTATCTTGGGTATGTATTCAAGCGACACGAGAACAGGCGGTGGATTACCCTGGCGGCGTTTGCTGTCAGTATTCTCGCCGTCGCCCTCGTACGCTCCGGAATGCCTAACTTTTACGATATGAAGGTGGCGGATTACGGAATACCCGTCGTGACGATGGCGAGCGCCATCGCCGTCACCATCGCGCTGATCGCGGTCGCAAAACAACTGGAGCGGGTGTCTGTCGTTTCCCACGGCTTTGTCGCGCTGGGACAGGCGTCAATGGTGATCATGTTCGTTCATCAAGCCGTTTTCCTCATGCGGGCAGAGCTTGGCTCCAACAACCGGGTCTACGGGATTGTTTTGGCGATCGCCGTGTCGTACCTGGTGTATTTGCTGGCCAAGCGCTTCACGATTTCCAGAGCGGTTTTGCTGGGCTCCGAAGCCGATTTTAAAAAACTCTTAAAACCGCGCGGTGCACGCGGCACCGCCGATCAATCAGATATCACCACAAGTCCGCCGCCGACAAGGTCCGGACTGCGATAGCGGAAGCCCGATCCGGCGCCCATCCCGCAAACGCGCGATGCCGGTGACCATATGCGGGATTCCCGCTGTCCGCCCCACACCTTAAAGTTGATCCACTTGCGAGTCACTGTGACCTGTCGCCAAGTAATCACTTTATCGAGGGGGACACTCTATGGGTACTATTGTCCAAAGCATGTCAAGATTCGCCTCGGCGGCTTTCGCCTTCGGAATTTTAGCGACGAGCCTTGGCGTGGCGCCGCTGGCGTATGCCGACGATCCGCTCAAACCGATTTCAAATATCGTCGAACGAGATCGCGCGAACGGGCCATGCAGGGACGCTGTGACGTTCGGCGGTTTCGGCCCGTTTTTCTCCTACAATAAAAAACTTGAGGAAGTGGCCCAAGCCTATGCCCGCGCGGAGAAGAATATCCCGGGCAACAATCTAAGCAACTACGGCACCATCGTGTCCTTTCTGGGCACGGGAGATCCTCAGTCGCAAGCGATCGATCTGGCTTACAAGAGGGGAGCAGGCAACGCGGTGCGCAACTGCGCTTTCAAAGAATATGGCGTAGGCTTTTGGCGTGACGAGGGGCGGGAAATCGATTTCGTGACAATTGTGTTTGGTGTCCCGACGCCGCCGGACCGGGGGACGATCGTACGCCGGGCAGACCGGCCCGGTAGCGACTACCGGAATTTCGATATTTCGCCCCCCTCAGGCGTTATTTCCGAGATTCGGCCAGATTTGTGCGAAGCGGCTTGCAGCGGGGAGGCAATGTGCAAAGCCTGGACCTATGTCGAGCCGGGCGTCCAGGGCCGCCTCGGTAAATGCTGGCTCAAAAACGCCGTTCCTGCGGCCGTTGCATGCAGCAATTGCTCATCTGGAGTAAAAACGCCGGCGAACGAAACGAATATTGACCGCCCCGGCGGCGACTTTACCCACTTCACCGTTGGCGCGGGTCAGCTATCGGTCTGCGAGACAGCCTGCACCAAGGACTCCCGCTGCGCGACCTGGACTTACGTGCGGCCCGGTGTCCAGGGGCCGGCGGCCCAGTGCTGGCTGAAAGACCGCACGCCCCCGCCAGTGGCGAGTGACTGTTGCACGACCGGCACCGTGCAACGGCCCACCAGGCTCCCCAAGTAAATCACCGGCTCGGCGGAATTTAACTGCTCGCCGGGAGCGACGGGCTTTGAAGAATTTTTCGCATCGCGGAACGGGGAGGACACGGAAGCGCCAGGACGATGCGGGTACCCAGGCCTTCGGGTTGGTCGACGACCAGCGTGCCGGCCAGGCCGGCGGTGCGCGTGCGCATGTTGTGCAGGCCCCGCCCGGCGGTGGACGGCGCTGCGGCGCCACCGATGCCGTTGTCGCGAATAGAGAGCTCCAGGCGACCTTCGATATGGCGCAAGGAAAGATCGACCCGTGTGGCGCGGGAGTGCTTGGCGACGTTGGTCAGCGCCTCCTGCGCCACGCGCAGCACTTGCAGGGTCGTGTGGGGCGGCAGCGACAGGTCGTCGCCGGCGACATCGATGTCCCACACGCAACGCACGCCCACCGCGTCCAGTTCGCTTTGCCAGCGGAACATGAAGTCGCCGAAGGTGGAGAGCAGATCGGGATCGTCGGGCGCGAGCGCGTCGAGCGCCAGCCGCATGTCCGCGATGCAGGCGCGCAGCGATGCGGCCATTTGCGTGCTGTCCATGGCGCCCCGCTCGACGCGGGAAAGCGAGGTGAACAGCTGGGACCCGAGGCCGTCATGAATCTCGCGCATGATGAGCTTGCGCTCCTCGGCGGCGGCGTTTTGGCGCTCAAGATACGCCAGGCGCGCGTAGTTGTCGGCCAGAGCCTTTTCGCGGTCGGCGACGCGCGACTCCAATGTCTGGTTGAGTTCGCGCAGCAGGCGCGCCGTGCCGATAAAACGGGTCGCCAGCAGCAAGCCCATGGCGATCAGCAGCACGTTGGCGCCATGGTGCAGCAGGAAGTAGCGTTGCCCGGCCCAGAGCGGGGCCACGCGCCCGAGCCACTCCGGCTGCCAGACGATCAGGTAGTCGTGCACGCCGCTCAGCGTGGCGAGCGCGAGCGCGGCCGGCAGCAGCAGCGAACTCCACGTTCGCGAGCGCCACGCGGTCAGGCAGGAGATCGCGACGGCGGCGATGGCGATAGGAATGAGGCCCGCCGTCCACAGACGGTTCACAAGGTCGTCGCTGTCGACGCCGTACCAGGCGAACCACGCCGGCCCGCTGAGCCAGTACAGCAGCAGGCCCTGGTCGGCCCGGCGGCTGCGCATGCCGGCCAGGCAGCAGGCGAAGATCAGCAACACGACGATGAAGCCGCCGGTGCTGATGAGGTACACCAGGCGCCACAGCGGCCAGCGGTCGGCCGCGACGACCTCCATCACGAAGGTCAGCGTGCGTATGCCCCACAGCAAGGTCGCCAAGCCAAACCATCCATACAGTACCTCCTCCGGCAACCGCCACCACACCAGCAGGACGAACGCGGAAATGGCTAGGCACGCGGCCACCGTTAACTGGGGCACCGTGTGCACCCAGAACACGCGGCGGTCGTGCACGGCCCTTAAGTCGGCCAGCGGTCCCACCACCGGCGCGGGAAAGGTCAACGTTTGTTCGCCGGCGACCGGAACGGCATGCGCCCACAGTTCGTTGGCGCCGGCGCGCAGCAGTTGCCGCGGCACGGCCACCAGTTGCGGCCGTTCCCATCGCACATGCGCGCGATCGGTGGACGAGGGAATGTCGGCCAGTTGTTGGCCGTTGAGCCAGATTTGCCCGCCGCCATAGAAGTAGGGCAGCAGGACGCCCCAAAACGCCGCCGGCTCTGCGGCCAGGTCAAAGCGCATCCGGAACCAGGTGGGGAGGGGCTCGGCGGGTGTGCCGGGCAGCCGCCAAACCGGCAGGCCCGCCGGTTGCCACGCCGCCGTGTCGGCCGGGGGGGCGCGCTGCGGCGACACCAGATAGGCGGCCCGTCCGATCGGTTGAATGTGACCGAGTTCGATCGACGAAGTCGATGCCAGCCACAGCGCGACGGCCGCCACCCAGATGAACAGCAGGCCGAAAAGCGCCCTTGGCATCACAGCAACCCCAGTTGGGTGGCCTCATAGACGGCTTCACCGCGCGAGTGCACCGCCAGCTTGCGGTAGATCTTCTTGACGTGGGCGACGACGGTATGCGGGGAGATCTCGAGCAGTTCTCCGATGCTGTCGAAGCTGAGGCCCTTGGCCGTCAATTTGAGTAACTCGATCTCGCGCGGCGTCAGGGCGCACGGCGTGCCGGCCTGGGCGGGCGATGCCCCCGGCCCCGTGCGCAGGCGCGCCAGCACGCGGCGGGCGATGCTGGGGCTGATCGGGGAACCGCCGTCCCGCAGTTCATGGATGCTGGCGGCGATGCGTTCCAGGCCCGAATCCTTGAGCAGGTAGCCTGTGGCGCCGGCTTCCAGCGCCTCGAAGACGTGCTGGTCGTCGCCGAACATGGTCACCACCAGCACATCGCATTGCTGTTGGTGCCGCGCCAGGTGCGTGATCACGTCGATGCCGCGCATATCGGGCAGCCCCAGGTCGAGCAGAATCACGTCCGGGGACGTCGTCGACAGCACCGCCAGGGCGGCCGTTCCGGTAGAGACGGCCGCGACCAGTGACAGGCTCTGGTCATTCAAGACGGCCTGGGAAAATCGGCGCATCAGCTCGGGCTCGTCCTCGACGATCAACACGCGGATCAATGGCTGGGGTGGCGGCGCGTTTTGCATGCTTACCATTTTTACACGAAATGATATCGGCAAGGTATACCGCTTTCACGCTATGGCCAGGCCGCCACCGACGTTCTATAGTGGACGGCGCCATGAAACATGACCCGGAGGAATTCCGATGAGCAACGTTGACACCATACTCTCGCGGGCGCGCCACGCCCTGGGGCTATCCACCCTCTACTGGCTGGGCGAGGGTGGCATGCATCCGGACGCGCCATTGCCGTCCAGCAGCCTGGCCGTCGGCCGGCTGTGGCCGACCTTACCGGCCGCGCAACGGATGGAACTCGAACCCATCGCCCAAGCGCATGGCATCGACGTGCACGATCCCGACCTCGTTTTGGACGCCTGCGACTGTTCCGGCTACGTTTGCTGGGTGCTGGGCACGTCCAGGCACGTCGATCACGCGTCATTCGCCGGCGGCGACGGTTGGATCTTTACCGACAGCATCTGGGCCGACGCCATGGGGCCGGGCACGCTGTTCAAGCGCTTGGACGCCACCCGTCCCGGCGCCCTGGTGGTGTATCCGAAAGAGGGAAGCCACGAGAACTTCGGCCATGTGGGCATCGTCATCGAAGCCGATGCCGCCGGGCGGGCCACGCTCGTGGCGCATTGCTCGGCGGCTAATATGCAGGACGGACCGTTCGATTCCATCAAGATTACGACGCCAGCGGTTTTCGAACGGCAGCCGCGCAGCATCTACGCCGCCTACCGCGGCGATAACACCGCTTAGCGGCCGGCGTCCGGGCCGCCCGGCCGGCCTAGGGCGCGCGCATCAAGCCTCGCCAGGCCTGAAGATTGCGCTACCATTTTGCTCCGGAACTATGGTAATGTTGCCATCCGGTCGGCTTATGGTTGCGCTAACATGTCTCTGTCCAAGATCAAGGGAATACGCTGGTGGATGATCAGTCTGATCATGCTCGGCGCCGTCATCAACTATCTGACGCGCAGCACGCTGGCCGTGGCGGCGCCCACCTTGCTCACCGAGCTCGGCATAACCACGAAGGAATATTCGTACATCACGGCCGCCTTCCAGGGCGCGATCATGCTGCAGCCGTTGTGCGGCTACATCCTCGATGTGATCGGCCTGAAATACGGCTTCGCGATGTTCGCGGCGGCCTGGTCGGTGATCTGCATGGCGCACGGCATGGCCACCAACTGGCAAACGCTGGCCGCGCTGCGCGCTTTGCTGGGGCTGGCGGAGGGCTCGGCCAATCCCGCCGGCATGAAGGCGGTGTCCGAATGGTTCCCGGCGCAGGAGCGGGGGCTGGCGGGCGGCATCTTCAACATCGGCGCCTCGTTCGGCTCCATGCTGGCGCCGCCGCTGGTGGTATGGGCCATCCTGCATTACAACTGGCAGTCCGCCTTCGTCATCACCGGCGCGCTGGGCCTGATATGGGTGGCCGCCTGGCTGCTGCTCTACGACGCGCCGGCCCGCCACCGCCGCCTGTCGGACGCCGAGAAGGCCCACATCGCCGCCGGCCAGGAAAAACACCTGGAAGGCGACGGCAAGCGCCCGTCCATCGTCAGCATCCTGAAGATGCGCAATTTCTGGGGCATCGCGCTGCCGCGCTTCCTGGCCGACCCGGCCTGGGGCACGCTGTCATTCTGGGTGCCGCTGTATCTGACGACGGTGCGCCACTTCGATCTGGCGCAGATCGCGATGTTCGCCTGGCTGCCGTTCCTGGCCGCCGACCTCGGCTGTATGTTCGGGCCGGTGGTGGTGCTGGCGTTGCAAAAACGCGGCGTGCGCCTGATTAACGCGCGGCGTGGCGCCTTCACCCTCGGCGCCTGCATGATGATGGGCGTGGCGTTCGTCGGCTTCGTCGACAGCCCCTACGCCGCGATCGCCTTGCTTAGCCTGGCCGGCTTCGCGCACCAGACCTTATCTGTCACCGTCATCACGATGTCGTCCGACCTGTTCCGGCGCAACGAGGTGGCCACCGTGGCCGGCATGTGCGGCACCTTCGGCAACCTGGGCCTGCTGATTTTCTCGTTGCTGATCGGCGGCCTGATGGCCAGCGTCGGCTACACGCCGTTTTTTGTCAGCCTGGCGGTGCTCGACCTGGTGGCCGCCGTGCTGTTGTGGACGCTGGTGCGCGAACCGGCGGCCGTGATTCAACAACCCCTCATCGTTAAACCAGCATGATCCAGAATCCCATCCTGCCCGGCTTCAATCCCGATCCGTCCATCGTGCGGGTGGGGGACGACTATTACATCGCCACGTCCACCTTCGAATGGTATCCGGGCGTGCAGATCCACCATTCGCGCGACCTGGTCAACTGGCGCCTGCTGTGCCGTCCGCTCACGCGCGCCAGCCAGCTCAACATACTGGGCGCGCCGGATTCCTGCGGCGTGTGGGCGCCGTGCCTGACCCACGCGGATGGCTTGTTCTGGCTGATCTACACCGACGTCAAGCGCTACGGCCGCACCTCCACCGGCGGCGCGGCGGGCAGCGCTTCGCTGCGCGACTTCCATAATTACCTGGTCACCAGTCCGAGCATCGACGGTTCGTGGTCCGATCCGGTTTATCTGAACAGCAGCGGCTTCGATCCGTCGCTGTTCCATGACGACGACGGCCGCAAGTATCTGCTGAACCAGCTGTGGGACCACCGTCCGGGCGGCAACCGTTTCGCCGGCATCGTGGCGCAGGAGTATTCGGTGGCGGAGGGACGCTTGATCGGCCGCCGCGAGAACATCTTCAAAGGCACGGCGCACGGGCTGACGGAGGCCCCGCACTTGTACAAGCGCGACGGCTATTACTACCTGCTCACCGCCGAGGGCGGCACCGGCTGGAACCATGGCGTCACCATGGCGCGGGCGCGCGATCTGCACGGGCCGTACGAGTTGCATCCCGACCAGACCATCCTCAGTTCCCGCCACCGGCCTGATGCCGGGCTGCAGCGGGCCGGCCATGCCGACCTGGTGGACACGCAAGACGGCCAGACATATATGGTGTATCTGTGCGGGCGGCCGCTGCGCAATCGCGGCACCTGCACCTTGGGACGCGAGACCGCGATCCAGCCGGTCGTTTGGGGCGACGATGGCTGGCTGCGCACGGTGGACGGGCAGGGGACGGCGCAGCTGCGGGCGGCCGCGCCGGATTTGCCGCCGCATCCGTGGCCGGTCGAACCGGCCCGCGAGGAATTCGACGCGCCGCAATTGCCGCTGGCCTTCCAATGGCTGCGCACGCCGTGGCCGGAGGAGCTGTTCAGCCTGACCGCGCGGCCCGGCCACTTGCGCTTGTACGGCCGCGAGAGCCTGGGCAGCCAGTTCCGGCAGGCGCTGGTGGCGCGCCGCCAGCAATCGCATTGCTACAGCGCCTCCACCGTGGTCGACTTCGAGCCGGAGCATTACCAGCAGCAGGCGGGGCTGGTCTGCTATTACGGCGGCGCCAAGTTCCACTATCTGTACATCACGCATGACGAGGCGGTCGGCAAGCATTTGCGCGTGATGAGCAGCCTGCCCAACCATGTGCAGACGGACACCTTCACCGCGCCGATCGCGCTGCCTTCGGCCGGACCGGTGGCGCTGCGGGTGGAGGTCGACGAGGAGCGGCTGTACTTCGGCTACCGGATCGCGGACGGCGAATGGCAGTGGCTGCCGCAGCAATTCGACGCCAGCATTTTGTCTGACGAGGCCAACGCGCCCGGCCAGCCCAACTTCACGGGCGCCTTTGTCGGCATGGCGTGCCAGGACATGGCCGGCAGCGGCTTGCATGCGGATTTCGATTATTTCGAGTATCGCGGGCGGTCGTATTGCATTGATCCGATGCGGGCGCCGGTGGCTTGAACCGCGGTAGCGAACGACAACACCAACGCCAGCTTTGCGCTGGCGTTGTTTATTGGAACCAGAAACGCCGCGGCACGTTGGGGTAGGCGAGCCCGCCGGCCAGGGTCAGCCGCCACTCGGTTCCGGCCCCCGGCAAGCTGCGCAACGCCAGCCTGGCCTCGATCCGCGCGGCCCGCTCGCGCATGCCGGCGAAGCCCCAGTGATCGCGGCGGCCGCCGGCGGCCAGCACCTCGGGCGCGATGCCGACGCCGTCGTCGGCGATGTCCAGCCGCAGTTCGGCCGCGCCGTAGTGCAGCCGCACCTCGATGCGGCCGGCGGCGGCGTGGCGGTAGGCATTGGCGATGGCCTCGCCCGCGATCGCCACCACTTCCTCGTGCACGATGGGATGCAGCGCGCGCGGCGTGCCGCTCACGAGCAGGCGCGGCGGCGGGGCGTCCGGCGGCCGCAGTTGCGCGCCCGCCGACACCAGCGCCTCGGCCAGCCCCTGCGCGCCGATGTCGTGGCCGCGCAGGTCGCGCACCCGCTCGCGGCCCTCGTGCAGCACGTCGTCCGCATGCAGCAGCGCTTTTTCGATCAGCGCGCGCGCCGGTTCCGGCGGCGGCAGCCGCGTCGCCGCCGCGTGCACTTGCAGGATCAGGCCCTGCACCGATTGCAGCAGCGTGTCGTGCAGCTCGCGGGCGATGCGTTCGCGTTCGTGTATGCGCTCCTCCAGCCGTCCGGCCAGGCGCCGGGCGAGCAGGCGTGTGCGCCAGCGGTACAGCAGCCATGCCGCCGTCAGCAGCGTCAGCGCGCACAGGCTTCTGAACCACCAGGTCTCGGTCGCCATGGGCGCGATGCTGAAATCCAGCGTGACCGGTTGCGCCGGCCAGCGCTCGTCGCCGCCGCTGGCCATCACCTGGAAGCGGTAGCCGCCCGGCCCGACGTTGCTGTAGTAGGCGGTGCGCCGTTGACCGGCCTCCCGCCATGCGCGGTCGACGCCGTCGAGGCGGTAGCGGAAGCGCACCCGCTCCGGCATGGCCAGCGCCAACGCCGTGTAGTCGATTTGCAGCGTGTCGGTGCCCGGCGCCAGGCGCATCCCCGCCAGCGCCGGCCGCGCCTGGCCCGGCGCGCCGATCGCGCGGATCAGCACCGGCGGCGCCGGCCCCGGCGGCGGGCCGCGCGCCGGATCGAGCCGGAACACGCCGGTGGTCGTCGTCAGCCACAAATGGCGGTCGGCGGCCAGGATCAGCGACGGCGTCGGCAGCAGCACCGGCGCGCTGCCCTCGAGGCCGTCAAGGCTGTCGAGCCGCTCGTAGCGCACGCGGTAACCGGGTGTCGCGCGCAGCCGGGCGGCCTCCGCCGCCGGCACGCGGAACAGGCCGGCGGCGGCGTTGAGCCAGAGGTCGCCGTTGTCCAGTTCGACGATGCCGGAGATGCCTTCGAAGGCCTGGCCGTCGACGCCGCCGACGCCGACGAACCGGGCGCCGTGGCGCAGCGCCAGGCCGTTCTCGCCGCCGGCCCACACCTGGTCGCCGCGCAGGTGCAGCGCCATGACCATGCCGACGCCGACACCGTCCTCCGGACCGTAACGGCGCCACAGCCCGTCCTGGAATTGCAGCAGCCGGCCGCGCGGATAGCCCAGCCACAGGCCGGCCGCCTCCGTGTGCGCCATGGCGCGCGGCGTGTCGTCCGGCAGGCCGGCCATGCCGTCCTGGCGTTCCCAGGCGCCGTCCGGCGCCCGCCGGTACAGGCCGCGCTGCGCCAGCGCCACCCACAGGCCGCCGGCGCGGTCGCGCGCCATGCTGTTGATCACCGCGCCGTCCACGCCCGGCGGCAGCGCGACCTGGCGGATGTCGCCGCCGCGCTTGCGCCACAGGCCGCCGTAGCCGCCGGTCCACAACACGCCGTCCGGGTCGCGGTAGGAGCAGCTGACGACGTTGTGCCAGGCCAGCGGCGAAGCCGGCCACAGCGGTGTGGCGGGCGGCGCGCCGGCGCCGGGGCGGGCGACGTGGTAGCGCCCGACCCAGGCGCCGCCGTCGTCGTCGGCCGCCAGCGCGTGCGTGCCGGGGTTGTGCGCCAGCGGCACCCGCGCCACGCGCTTGGCGCGAAAACGGTCGATGCCGCTCGCGGTGGACGCCCAGATATTGCCCTCCCGGTCCTCGAACAGGGCGGCCACGCCGCTGCCGCTCAGGCCTTGCTGCGGCCCGCTGGCGGCGCTCGCGCCCGCCGTGTGGTATTCCAGGCCCTCCTGGCGGCCCACCCACAGGTCGCCGGCGCGGTCGAACAGCATGCTGCTGGCGTCGCCGCCCACGTCCCAGCGGCGCGGCCGGGCGCCGTTGGTGGGCGCGGTCAAGCGGTTCAGGCGGTTGTGCAGGCCATCCCAGCTCCAGATGCTGCCGTCGGGGACGTCGAACAGCACGCCGGTGCCGGTGCCGGGCGCCGACTTGACGAAGCGGCTAGCGCCGGGGGCGAGCGAGTACACCCCCTCGTTGCCCTGCGCCCAGAGGATGCCCTGGCGGTCTCGCATCAAGGTCTTGTAGCCGGTGCGCGGCAGCAGCCAGGCCGGATCGGCCGCCAGCCAGCGGCCGCGCTCCAGACGGAACATGCCGGCGCTGGTGGCGGCCCACATGCGGCCGCCGCCGTCCTGTTCCAGGCCCCACACCGCGCTGTTCGCGGGCAGGCCGTCGCGTTCGTCGTAATGGCGCAGGCGGCCCTGATCGAGCACGCTGGCGCCGCCGAAGCGGTAGCCTATCCACAGGGCGCCCGACGGCACGGCGTTGAGGATGCCGATGCCGTTGGCCGGCAGCGGCGCGCCGGGCGGCACGTAGCGCTCGAAGCGCACGCCGTCGAACCGGAACAGGCCGGTGGCGCCGCCCAGCCACAGCCAGCCGTCGGCGGTCTGCGCGATGGTGATGACCATTTGCGGCGCGCCGTCGCGCGCGGTCCAGCTGGCGTGGTGCAGGTCGATGGCGGCGGCGGACGCGGGCGCCGCCACGGCCAGCCCGAGCAGGCCGGCCAGCAGGTGGACGAGCGCGGCGGCCGCGAACCGGCGAAGCCGCGCGGCGGCCATGGAGGAGGGTTTTGCCATTTTCACCATACTATAGCAAACCCGCCGCGCCAACTCCCTAGTCGATGAACGACACCAGGGCCGGCACGACCTGTTCCGGGGCCTCGTCGATCAGCCAGTGGCCGGAGCCCTTGATGATCACGCTTTGGACATTGGTGGCGTAGAGTTTGGCCTGGTTGCCGACGAAGGCGCCGGCCGACTTTTCGCCGCCGATGGCCAGCACCGGCATGGTCAGTTTGGTCTTGCTCATCGGCCCGAAATCGGCGGCGTCCTGTTCGAACCCGCTGAAGTAGGAGAAGCCGGCGCGCATGCCGTCCGGTTGCGCGTAGGCGGCCGCGTACAGCTTGCGGTCGGCCTCCTTGATCGACTTGCCCTTGTCGGCCGAGAAGTCGTTCCAGAAGTGTTCGAAGTAAATCCGTTCACGCCCCTTGACCAGCGCCAGCGGCGTGTCGCCGTAGAAGTGGAAATGCCACACCGCCTGCGCCGGGAAGGCGGTGCGCCAGTCGCCGACGCCGGGCACGAAGGCGTCCATGACGACCAGGCGGCTGGTATCGGCCGGGAACTGCGCGGCGTAGCCGTAGGCCACCATCATGCCGATGTCGTGGCCGACCACCGCTGCCGGCCCGCTGCTGACGGACTTGACCAGTTCGTGGATGTCGACCGCCATGGTTTTCTTGTCGTAGCCGCCGGCCGGCTTGTCCGAGCCGCCGGCGCCGCGCAGGTCCGGCACGATGACCGTGTGCTTCTTGACCAGCTCGCGCATCGCCGGCCCCCACATGTGGCCCGTTTGCGCGTAGCCGTGCAGCAGGACCACCGGCGTGCCCTGGCCGCCGATCTTGTAGTGCAGGCGCACGCCGTTGACGGTGGCGTACTTGTCGCTGAAGCCGGGCACCGGCGTGTCGATGGGCGCGGCGGCCTGGGCGGCGTGGGCGGCGAGGAGCAGCATGGCGGCGGCGGCGCCGCGCAGGCCGTGGCTGTGAAGGGGGAAGAGGCGATTCATGGTGGGACTCCTGGAATGCCGACGGGCTCGTGATGCCGGCGGCGGGCTGCGATGGATGCCGTGGCGGCATGCGTCGCCACGGCGCTCAAACAGCACAGCGTAGGCCGGAGCGCGGCGGCGGCCTATACCCGAAAGGGTAGCGCGCCGCCACTGGCCCGATCGCCGCTTTCCCTGTAGGATTTCGACCCTGGGATGGCGGCGAACGGCGCGACGGAGGGCGATGATGGACGAGGTTTTGGCCGCACCTGTGCGGGTAATGGTGGTCGACGACCATCCCTTGATGCGCGACGGCATCGCTGCAATGATCGCCTGCCACCGGAGCTTGTCGCTGGTGGCGGAGGCCGAGGACGGCCGCCAGGCCATCGAGTTGTACCGGCAGCACGCGCCGGACGTGGTGCTGATGGATCTGCAGATGCCGGTCATGAACGGCACCGAGGCGATCGGCGCCATCCTGCAGGCCGATCCGGCGGCGCGCATCATCGCGCTGACCACCTATAGCGGCGACGCGCAGGTGATGCGCGCGTTGCGACTGGGCGCGGTGTCGTATCTGCTGAAAAACACCGCGCGCACCGAGCTGCTCGAATGCGTCCTCAACGTCCACGCCGGCGGACGGCCGATGTCGGCCGACGTGGCGCGCCAGCTGGGCGTGTTCCGCCATCCCGGCGACGCGCTGACCGCGCGCGAGGTCGAAGTGCTGCGCCTGGTGGCGAACGGCAACTCGAACCGGCGCGCGGCGCTGCTGCTGGGCGTGACGGAGGACACGGTCAAGGCGCACATGAAAAACATCCTGTCCAAGCTGGCGGCCAACGACCGCACCCACGCGGTGACGATCGCGCTCAACCGGGGCATCCTGGGCGTGTGAGCGGGGCCCCGCGGCCAATATCATTCTTCCGCTTGGTGATTTTCGCAATTGCGGCAGCTCCGCGCTGCTTGCAGAATAGGTGAAAATACTATCGCTACGAGACACTTAATGACGATCACCCATAGGCGGGCTGTTGCCGCCATCGCGCTCGCCTGCGCCGCTCAGGCGGGCGCAGCCGCGTCCGCCAACGAACTCGATATCTTTAGCGGTCGCCCGTCGGGCTCCTTGCAGGCCGCCGTCGCCGATTCGGAATCGCAAAAAAAACTCGAGGGCGCCAGCGCTGTCATTGCGCCGGCGAACAAGTCGCCGACCGGTAGCGTGAGCGTGAGCAAGTCCGGCATGAAGAAGGCCGACGACGCGCTGACCTTGCAATGGAAGGACACCTGGTACGCCAGCCTGCGCATCGACGGCGCCAAGCAGCCGCTCGATCTGCGTCCGTATATGGACAGGGGCGTGCTGGCGCTGGACGTCAACGTCAAGGAGTTGAGCAACGGCGGCATCAATTTCAAGGTCGGTTGCGGCGACAATTGCGAGCGCGCGGTGCCCTACGTGCTGCCGGGGCGCGAGGCTGCGGGCAAGGGCTGGCGGCGCCTGGTGTTTGCGATGAGCTGCTTCGCGCGCGACGGCGACGATTTCAGCAAGGTGGCGCGGCCGTTCGCGCTGGAGGGCACCGGCACCGGCGAGGTGGCCGTCGCCAACGTCAAGATTCTCAAGCGCGGAAAGCCGAACGCCAGCTGTCCGGATTACAAGACCGTGTCGGTCACGCCGGACAAGCTGAATGAATCATGGTCGATCAGCTGGTGGACGCAGCGCCACGAGAAGAAGCTGGAAGAGGCTAAGGCGCTGGGCAAGAAGAATCAGATCGTCTTCATCGGCGATTCCATCACCGAGGGCTGGGAAAAGAGCGGCGCGCCGGTATGGGAGCGCTATTACAAGCCGATGAACGGCCTGGCGCTGGGCTTCGGCGGCGACCGCACCGAGAACGTGCTGTGGCGCCTGCAGCATGGCGAGGTGGATGGCATCGCGCCCAAGGTCGCGGTGCTGATGTTCGGCACCAATAACACCGGCCACCGCCAGGAGGACCCGAAGACCACGGCCGCCGGCATCAAGCGCAATATCGAGGAATTGCGGCGCCGCCTGCCGGACACCAAGATCCTGCTGCTGGCGATCTTCCCGCGCGGCGAGAAGCCGAACGATGTGCTGCGCCAGATTAACAACAAGGTCAACGCCGTCATCGCCGGCTATGCCGACAACAAGACGGTCTTCTTCGCCGATTTCAACCAGCAGTTCCTGGCGCCGGACGGCACGCTGTCGACCGACATCATGCCGGACCTGCTGCACCCGAACGAAAAGGGCTATGAGATCTGGGCCAGGGCGCTGGCTCCGGAGTTGAAAAAGCTGATGCCGGTGGAAGGTTTGGGCGAGGGTTCGGGCGTGCCGTACGCGTGGCAGCCGGTGGCCATCGGCGGCAGCGGTTTCGTCTCCGGCATCATCACCAGCAAAACCGAGAAGGACCTGATCTACCTGCGCACCGACGTCGGCGGCGCCTATCGCTGGGACGCGCCGAACAAGCGCTGGATCGCGCTGATGGACTGGGTGTCCGACCGCGAGACCGGTCTGCTGGGCGTGGAGTCGATCGCCATCGATCCGAACACGCCGGGACGGGTGTACATGTCGACCGGGATCGAGTACTTGAACGGCGGCGCCAGCGCGATTTTGAAATCGTCCGACTACGGCAAGACCTTCACCAGGATCGACGTCACCAATCAGTTCAAGGTGCATGGCAATGGCATGGGACGCGGCAACGGCGAAAAGCTGCAGGTCGATCCGGCCAACGGCAAGATCCTGTACATCGGCACGCGCGCCAACGGCATGTTCAAGAGCGTGGACGAGGGCCTGACCTGGCGCCGCCTCGATGGCCTGGACGTGACCACCACGCCGGTCAACAAAAATGGCGTGAGCCTGGTCGTGCTCGACCCGGCCAGCGTGAAGGATGGCGCCACGCAGCGCCTGTTCGCCGGCGTTTCGCGCTTCGGCAAGGACGGCGCCAATATGTACGTGTCCAACGATGCCGGCAAGACCTTCTCCGCGATGACGGGCGGTCCGTCGAAGCTGATGCCGCACCGCGCCGTTCTGGCCGACGGCAAGCTGGTGGTGACCTTCGCCAAGGGCGCCGGTCCATGGGGCGATGTCGCCCATGGCGAGGGCCTGGAGGAGGGCGGCGTGTGGCAGTACGATATCGCCGCCCAAAAATGGACCGATATCTCGCCGCCGCTGAACCGCGCCTACGCCGGCATCACCGTCGATCCGGGCAACCCCAAACGCATGGTGGTCACCACCATCAGCTACTACCGCAACCACACCAACGCGATACGCGACCAGTTCTTCGAGACGCTGGACGGCGGCAAGAGCTGGAAGAGCATCGTCGACCAGGGCGCGAAGATCGACGCCAACGGCGTGAGCTGGATCGCCGGAAGCTTCATACACTGGGCGGCCAGCGTGGAATTCGATCCCTTCGATACGAAAAAGCTGATGGTCGTCTCCGGCAACGGCATCTTCAACTCGACCGACATCAACGCCTCGCCGGCGATCTGGAAGTTCGAGGACGAGGGGCTGGAGGAGTCGGTGCCGCTCAATTTGGTCAGCATCCCGGGCGGCCCGGTGATTTCGGCGATCGGCGACTACGACGGCTTCCGCCACACCGATCCGACCAAATACTCGCCTATCCACACGCCGACCATGGGCACGACCTGGGGTCTGGATTACGCGGCCCGTAATCCCAACGTGGTGGCCCGCGCCGGCAGCGCGATCTACATCTCCAACGACATGGGCGTGAGCTGGAAAAAGACGGCGGCCATGCATGGCACCAAGGGCCAGCTGGCGCTGAGCGCCTACGGCAAGGTGATCGTGCACAGCCCGGAGAAATCGGAGACCAGCTACGTCAGCACCAACGGCGGCGACAGCTGGACCCCGGTCAAGGGGCTGGACGGCGCCCGTCCGGTGGCCGATCCGGTCGACGCGAACAAGTTTTACGCCATCGGCGGCGGCCATGCGCTGGTGAGCACCGACGGCGGCGCCAGTTTCGCCCCGGCCGGCGCGCTGGCGTCGGCCAAGCGCACGCGGGCGGTGCTGCGGGCGGCGCCGGGCCGCGAGGGCGACATCTGGGTGCCGCAATACGACGGCGGGCTGGTCCGTTCGACCGATTCAGGCAAGAGCTTCAGCAACCTGCCGGGCGTCGGCTACGCGGCGGCGGTCGGCTTCGGCAAGGCCGCGCCGGGCGCCGATTACCCCGCCGTCTACATCTGGGGCAGCGTCGGCGGCGTGCGCGGCGTGTTCCGCTCCACCGACACGGGCGCCACCTGGCTGCGTATTAATGACGATGATCATCAATACGGCGGTCCGGGCGATGCCCAATTCGTTATCGGTGACATCAACACTTTTGGCATCGTTTTCATGAGTACGGCGGGCCGAGGCATCGTATTTGGGAAACCTACCCCTCTGACAGGAGAAAAATAGCCGAATAGATGGCGCCATTTACGGACGGGAACGTCTTTTTCATCTAAATCGTGACGGAATCATGCCACAATACAAATCTCACTCCGCAGAGGGTGCGATGAGACGGGCCGTTTCCGATTGAGGTAGTTGAAAAATGCAGATGAAGTCCCACCGTATTGCGCTGTTATTTAACGCAAACAAGATTTTTGACCGCGAAGTCATCGCCGGTATCGCCGCGCATTTGAGCAGCACGCGCGCGTCCTGGGATCTGTTCCTGGAGGAAGACTTCCGCCTGCGCCTGCCGGGCATCGAACATTGGCAGGGCGACGGCATCATCGCCGACTTCGACGATCCCGCCGTGGCCGCCGCGTTGTCGCGCACCCGCATCCCGGTGGTGGCCGTGGGCGGCTCCTACGCCAGCGAGACCAACTACCCGACCGGCGTGCCCTACGTCGCCACGGACAACTTCAAACTGATTAAGCTTGCCCACGATCATCTAATCGAGGCCGGGCTGCGCCATTTCGCCATGTTCAGCCTGCCCGAGGCGCAGGAAAACCGCTGGGCGCAGGAGCGCGAGACGGCCTTCCGCAAGTTGATGGCCGAGGACAAGATGGAGCCGCAGATCTACCGCGGCCTCGGCACCAGCGCCGCTGCGTGGGACGAGGCGGTCGAGCAGCAGATCAAATGGCTGCACAGCCTGCCCAAGCCGGTCGGCATCATCGCCGTCACCGACGCCCGGGCGCGCCAGCTGCTGCAGGCCTGCATCATGGCCAATATCGAGGTGCCGGAGCAGGTGGCGCTGATCGGCATCGACAACGATCCGCTGGCGCGCATGCTCACCCGCATCCCCCTCAGTTCCGTGATCCAGGGCGCCCAGGAGATGGGGCGCACCGCCGCCCACCTGCTGGACCAGATGCTGCACGGCGTGCGCCTGCAGGGCACCCGCGTGATGGTGCCGCCGGTCGGCATCAACGTCCAGACCTCGACCCGCCACGAGGCGCCCAAGCATCCGCACGTGATGCGCGCGCGCCATTTCATCCGCCAGTACGCCTGCCAGGGCATCAAGACGCACCAGGTGGCCGAATATGTCGGCATTTCGCGCTCGTCGCTGGAGTCGTACTTCCGCCAGGAGCTCGATTGCAGCGTGCACGATGTGATCCTGCGCTTCAAGCTGGACGCGGCCACCGAGCGCCTGGCGCGCGGAGACAGCAGCATCGCCGAGGTGGCGCTGACCTGCGGCTTCACTTCCGTCCAGTACATGCACGCGGTGTTCAAGCGGGAACTGGGCTGCACCCCGCGCGCCTATCAGGACCGCATGCTCAAATGCCCCGAGCCGGCGGCCGCGCCGGAGGGCGCCGCACCGCCGTTGCGCAGCGTCGCCTGAAACCCGCACCCCATGAGAGGGGTCGTACCCCATTCCGGGGTACGACCCCGCAGCGGATCGCCTTGCGGGTTTAACGTATTTGACCAATATACGCGTAAATCATGACCGTGCTTGGTGGTTTTCATAATTGCCCCCACCTCTGATTAAGGTGAAAATCTCCCACGCAGTTTGCTAGCCTGCTTGGAGAGAGAGACCTTGGAAAATAATATAAATTCGATGCTGCCGGACGATGTGAGCCGCGCAGTGCTGGTGGGACGTGTATGGCGTGATGGCGTCATCAATGGTCCTTGTGTGGTCGCCGTACGCAACGGCGAGGTGTTCGACATCACCGGCCACGCCCCGACCATGTCCGATTTGCTGGAGCGCGACGACGCGCTGGAAGTGGCCCGTTCCGCTCCAGGCGAATCGCTCGGCCCCGCGCAAGCCCTGTTGGCGAGCGCCATCGGCGGCGGCGAGGACGGCATCCCGCGCCTGCTGGCGCCGTGCGACCTGCAGGCGATCAAGGCCTGCGGCGTGACCTTCGCGGTCAGCCTGCTGGAGCGCGTGATCGAAGAGCAGGCCGCCGGCGACCCGTCGCGCGCCAACGCCCTGCGCGCCGAAATCCAGACCATCATCGGTTCCGACCTGTCGGCCATCCGTCCCGGTTCGCCGGAAGCGTCCAAGCTGAAGGCGGACCTGATCGCGCGCGGCCTGTGGTCGCCGTACATGGAAGTCGGTATCGGCCCGGACGCCGAGGTGTTCTCCAAGTCGCAGCCGATGTCCGCCGTCGGCGTGGGCGCCGACGTCGGCCTGCACCCCGATTCGAAGTGGAACAATCCGGAGCCGGAGATCGTCCTGGCGGTCAACAGCCAGGCCAAGGTGCTCGGCGCCACGCTGGGCAACGACGTCAACCTGCGCGACATCGAAGGCCGCAGCGCGCTGCTGCTGGGTAAAGCGAAAGACAACAACGGTTCGTGCTCGATCGGCCCGTTCATCCGCCTGTTCGACGAACACTTCACCATCGACACCATCCGCAACGCGGAAGTGAGCATGCTGATCGAAGGCCTGGACGACGATTTCCGCCTGGCCGGCGCCAGCCGCATGCGCGAAATCAGCCGCGATCCGCTGGACCTGGTCAGCCAGGTGTGCGGCCGCCATCACCAGTATCCGGACGGCTTCATGCTGTTCCTCGGTACGATGTTCTCGCCGATTAAAGACCGCGACGCCGTCGGCGGCGGTTTCACCCACCACCTGGGCGACCGTGTCAGCATCTCGACGCCTTCCTTGGGCGCGCTGGTCAACCACGTGCAGCGCAGCGACCAGATCGCACCGTGGACCTACGGCGTGCGCGCGCTGATGAACCGTGCCCGCGCTTCGACTCCAGTGGCCGCCAAGCCGGCCGCGCAAACCAAGCCGGAACAGGCTATCTATCCTAGCCTGGCCGGGAAACGCGTGGTCGTCACCGGCGGCGGCAGCGGCATCGGCGCCGGCATCGTCGAGGCGTACGCGCGCCAGGGCGCCCGCGTGACCTTCCTCGACATCGCCGAAGCCGATTCGCGCGCGCTGGAGGCGACCTTGTCGACCCTGCCGGTGCCGCCGAAGTACGTGCACTGCGACCTGACCAACCTCGATGTGCTGGCCAAGACCTTCGCCGACATCGGCACCGTCGATATCCTGATCAACAACGCCGCCAACGACGACCGCCACAACCTGGCCGACGTCACGCCGGAATACTGGGAAGGCCGCATGGCGGTCAACCTGCGCCACCAATATTTCTGCGCCAAGGCCGTGGCGCAGGGCATGCGCGAGCAGGGCGGCGGCGTGATCCTGAACTTCGGTTCGATCTCGTGGCACCTGGCGCTGCCGGACCTGACCCTGTACATGATGGCCAAAGCCGCCATCGAGGGCATGACCCGCGGCCTTGCGCGCGATCTGGGACCTGATAATATCCGTGTCAATTGCATTATTCCTGGTGGCGTACGTACGCCGCGCCAGGAAGCGTTGTGGCACACCCCGGACGAGGAGGCTCGCATCCTGGCCGGCCAGTGCCTGAAAAAACGCGTGCAGGTGGACGACGTGGCGGCGATAACGCTGTTCCTTTCCTCGGACAGCGCCTCGGCATGCTCCGGTCGTGAATACTTCGTCGACGCCGGCTGGTACGGCGCATAAAGATATGGGCAATGACATGAACAACCAGCAGCCACGCCGCTACCGCTCGCAAGACTGGTTCGACAATCCGGACCACATCGACATGACCGCGCTCTATCTCGAGCGCTTCATGAACTACGGGATCACGCCGGAAGAGCTGCGCTCGGGCCGGCCGATCATCGGCATCGCGCAAAGCGGCAGCGACATCAGCCCTTGCAACCGCATTCACCTGGAACTGGCCAAGCGCGTGCGCGACGGCATCCGCGACGCCGGCGGTATCGCGATGGAATTCCCGCTGCATCCGATCTTCGAGAACTGCCGCCGTCCGACGGCGGCGATCGACCGCAACCTGGCCTATATGGGCCTGGTCGAGATCCTGCACGGCTATCCGATCGACGCCGTGGTCTTGACCACCGGCTGCGACAAGACCACGCCGTCGCAGATCATGGCCGCGTCGACGGTCGACATTCCCGCCATCGTGCTGTCCGGCGGTCCGATGCTGGACGGCTGGTTCGAGGGCGAGCTGGCGGGTTCCGGCGCGGCGATCTGGAAAGGCCGCCGCCAGCTGGCCGCCGGCACCATCGACAACGAGAAGTTCCTGCAGATCGCCGCCGCTTCGGCGCCGTCGGCGGGCCACTGCAACACCATGGGCACGGCGTCGACGATGAACGCCATCGCCGAAGCGCTGGGCATGTCCCTGACCGGCTGCTCGGCGATTCCCGCGCCGTACCGCGAGCGCGGCCAGATGGCGTATGAAACCGGCCGCCGCATCGTCGAGATGGCAAAGCTGGACATCAAGCCTTCTTCGATTCTCAACCGCGATGCTTTCCTCGACGCGATCGTCGTCAACGCCGCCATCGGCGGATCGACCAACGCGCAGCAGCACATCGTCGCGATGGCGCGCCACGCCGGCGTCGAGCTGCATTCGAGCGACTGGATGGAATATGGCCACAAGGTGCCTCTGCTGCTGAACATGCAGCCGGCCGGCAAATTCCTCGGCGAGCGTTTCCACCGCGCGGGCGGCGTGCCGGCCGTGATGTGGGAGCTGGAGCAGCAGGGCATGTTGCGCTCGGAGCGCGCCACCGTCACCGGGCGCACCATGCGCGACAACCTGGCCGGCAAGGAAACGCATGACCGGGAGGTGATCTTCCCGTTCAACGCGCCGCTCAAGGAGGATGCCGGTTTCTTCGTCTTGAAGGGCAACCTGTTCGACTTCGCCATCATGAAGACCAGCGTGATTTCGCCGGCCTTCCGCGAGCGTTATCTGAGCAAGCCCGGGCAGGAGAATGTGTTCGAATCGCGCGCCGTGGTGTTCGACGGTTCGACCGATTACCACAACCGCATCAACGATCCGTCGCTGAACATCGACGAGGACTGCATCCTGGTCATCCGTGGCGCGGGTCCCGTGGGCTGGCCTGGTTCGGCCGAGGTGGTGAACATGCAACCGCCCGACGCGCTGGTCAAGCGTGGCATCAACTGGTTGCCGACCCTGGGCGACGGCCGCCAGTCCGGCACTTCGGACAGCCCGTCGATCCTGAACGCGTCGCCGGAAAGCGCCGTCGGCGGCGGCCTGGCGTGGCTGCGCACCGGTGATATGATCCGCGTCGACCTGAACGCCGGTACCTGCGACGCGCTGGTGCCGCAGGCCGAGTGGGAAGAACGCAAGAAGGGCGCGCTGCCGGCCATCCCGGCCAGCCAGACGCCTTGGCAGGAGATTTATCGCAGCACCGTAGGCCAAATGGAAAGCGGCGCTTGCATGGAACTCGCTGTACCATACCGGGGCGTGGCGGATAATCCGGCCCGGCATAATCATTAGGAATCACGTAGGGCGGATTAGCGTAGCGTAATCCGCCAAGCGCCGTCAGCGGCTCATGGCGGATTACGGCTATGCCTAATCCGCCCTACGAAAATCTGTAAAAATGGGCATAGACCTGTACGGTAACGAGCTAGAAATGTAGGGCCTGTGTCAGGCAAAACGGCATTCGAATCAGGAGACGAAACAAATGAAGAAATTACTGAGTGCGGCCGCCATCGCGGTCATGATGGTGTGCGCCGGCGGTAACGCCATGGCGGACGCCAAAAATCCTAAAATCGGCTTTTCCATCGACGACCTGCGCCTCGAGCGCTGGGCGCGCGATCGCGACTACTTCGTCGCCGCCGCTGAAAAGCAGGGCGCCAAAGTCTTCGTGCAGTCGGCCGACGCCAGCGAGCAGCGCCAGATCGCCCAGATCGAGAACCTGATCTCGCGCGGCGTCGACGTGCTGGTCATCGTTCCCTACAACGCCACGGTGCTGAACAACGCCGTCAAAGAGGCGAAGAAAGCCAAGATCAAGGTCGTCTCGTACGACCGCTTGATCCTCAACGCCGACATCGACGCCTACATCTCCTTCGACAACAAGGCCGTGGGCGAGATGCAGGCGCAGGGCGTGGTGGCGGTCAAACCAAAGGGTAACTACTACCTGCTGGGCGGCGCGCCGACCGACAACAACGCCAAGATGCTGCGCGAAGGCCAGCTGAAGGTGCTGCAGCCGCTGATCGACAAGGGCGACATCAAAGTCGTCGGCAAGCAGTGGGTCAAGGACTGGAATCCAGCCGAGGCGATGTCCATCGTCGAAAACGCGCTGACCGCCAACGGCAACAAGCTCGATGCGGTGGTCGCCTCCAACGACGCCACCGCCGGCGGCGCGATCCAGGCGCTGGCGTCGCAAAAGCTGGACGGTAAAGTGGCCGTCTCCGGCCAGGATGCCGATCTGGCCGGCGTGCGCCGCGTCATCGCCGGCACCCAGACCATGACCGTCTACAAGCCGCTCAAGCTGATCGCCACCGAGGCGGCCAAGCTGTCGGTCCAGCTGGTGCGCGGCGAAAAGCCGGGCTTCAATTCGCAGTATCAGAACGGCTTCAAGCAAGTCGATACGCTGCTGCTGAAGCCGACCATGCTGACCAAGGCGAATATCGATGTCGTCGTGGCCGATGGCTTCTATACCAAGGCCCAACTCGCGGCAGCGAAGTAATCGCCGCTTCATGAAGACCGGGGCGTCGTCCACGCCCCGCCGTGCGTTCGCACTGTCTTTCGCCACGCCCCGTTCCGCTGATTGTGCAGCGGCTTGCGCGTGGCGAGTTCCACCACCTCTGCGAGAACCAGTATGTCCGGCTATTTGCTAGAAATGAAGGGCATCGTCAAAAAATTTGGCGGTGTTCCGGCGCTCGACGGCATCGACCTGCAAGTGCGGGCCGGTGAGTGCATCGGCTTGTGCGGCGAGAATGGCGCCGGCAAGTCGACCCTGATGAAAGTGCTGTCCGCCGTCTACCCGCACGGCACCTGGGACGGCGAGATCCTCTTCGACGGCAAGCCGCTGCGGGCGCAGTCGATCCGCGAAAGCGAGGCCGCCGGCGTCGTCATCATCCACCAGGAACTGATGCTGGTGCCCGAGCTGTCGGTCACCGAGAATCTGTTCCTCGGCAACGAGATCACCTTGCCGGGCGGCCGCATGGATTATTCGGCCATGAACCAGCGCGCCGAGGCGCTGCTGAAGGAACTCAACCTGACCGACGTGAACGTGGTGCTGCCGGTGTCGAACTACGGCGGCGGCCACCAGCAGTTGATCGAGATCGCCAAGGCGCTGAACAAGAACGCGCGCCTGCTGATCCTGGACGAGCCGTCGTCGTCGCTGACGACCTCCGAGATCCAGGTGCTGCTCAATATCATCCGCGGCCTGAAGGCCAAGGGTGTGGCCTGCGTCTACATCTCGCACAAGCTCGACGAGGTCGAGGCGATTTGCGACACCATCGTCGTGATCCGCGACGGCCAGCATATCGCCACCACGCCGATGGACAAGATGGACGTCAAGCAGATCATCGCGCAGATGGTCGGCCGCGAAATGAACCAGCTGTATCCGACGCTGGAGCGCACGCCGAGTGAGGAAATCGTGTTCGAGGCGCGCAACGTGACCTGCTACGACGTCGAGAAGCCGGAACGCCGGAAGGTCGACAACGTCTCCTTCGCGCTGCGCAAGGGCGAGATCCTCGGCATCGCGGGCTTGGTCGGCGCCGGCCGCACGGAGCTGGTGTCGGCGCTGTTCGGCGCCTATCCGGGCCGCTCGGAGGCCGAGGTATGGCTCAATGGCGCCAAAATCGATACCGGCACGCCGCTCAAGGCGATCCGCGCCGGCCTGGCGCTGGTGCCGGAGGACCGCAAGCAGCACGGCATCGTGCGCGACCTCGACGTCGGCCAGAACATCACCCTGTCGGTGCTGGGGCGCTTCTCGAAGTTCACCCGCATCGACCGCGAGGCGGAGCTGAAGGTGGTCAGCGAGGAGATCGCGCGCCTGGCGCTGAAGACGGCCAGCCCGTTCCTGTCGATCACGTCGCTCTCGGGCGGCAACCAGCAAAAGGCGGTGCTGTCGAAGATGCTGCTGACGCGACCCAAGGTGCTGATCCTCGACGAACCGACGCGCGGCGTCGACGTCGGCGCCAAGTTCGAAATCTACAAACTGATGCTGGAACTGGCCAGCCAGGGCGTCTCCATCATCATGGTGTCGTCCGAGCTGGCCGAAGTGCTGGGCGTGTCCGACCGCGTGCTGGTCATGGGCGAGGGCAAGCTGCGCGGCGATTTCATCAACCAGGACCTGACCCAGGAAACGCTGCTGTCGGCAGCACTCGATCATTCGTGATGCCTTATCTGTGAAATCCATGAAAACCATAAATCTCAAACAGCTCTTCACGCAGTACAAGATCCTGGCGCTGCTGATCGCCATCGCCATCATCTGGGCCTTCTTCAGCTGGAAGACGGAAGGCGGCTTCATCTCGCCGCGCAACCTGTCGAACCTGATGCGCCAGATGGCCGTCACCGGCATCGTCGCCTGCGGCATGGCCTTCGTCATCATCGCCGGCGAGATCGACCTGTCGGTCGGCTCGCTGCTCGGCCTTCTGGGCGGGGTGGCGGCGGTGCTCGACGTCACGCACCACCTGCCGCTGCCGGCCACCATCGCGGTGGTGCTGGCCTGTGGCCTGGTGCTCGGCCTGTTCAACGGCTACCTGACGGCCTATAAGCACATACCGTCCTTCATCGTGGGCCTGGGCGGCATGCTGGCCTATCGCGGCATCGTGCTGGGCGTGACCGACGGCGTGACGGTGGCGCCGGTGTCCGAGCCGCTGGTCAATCTTGGCCAGGGCTACCTGTCGCCGCAGATGGGCGTGGTGCTGGGCGTCGGCCTGTTCGTGCTGGGTGCTGTGCTGACCTGGCGCCAGCGCGCCAGCCTGGCCCGCCATGGCCTGCCGGTGCCGCCGATGTGGCGCGACGGCTTGCGCCTGGCGGCGATCGGCGTGGTGCTTTTCGCTTTCGTGCGCACCCTGAACAGCTATGAGGGCATTCCGCTGCCGGTCTTGTTGCTGCTGGTTTTGCTCGGTGTGTTCAGCTATGTCGCGACGCAAACCGTGTTCGGCCGCCGCATCTACGCGGTGGGCAGCAACATGGAGGCGACGCGCCTGTCGGGCGTCAACGTGCAAGCGGTGAAGCTGTGGATCTTCGGGATCATGGGTTTGATGTGCGCGCTGGCTGGCCTGATCAACACGGCCCGTCTGGCGGCCGGTTCGCCGTCGGCGGGCACCTCGGGCGAACTCGATGCGATCGCGGCCTGCTTCATCGGCGGCACTTCGATGCGCGGCGGCTCCGGCACCGTGTACGGCGCCCTGATCGGCGCGCTGGTGATGGCCAGCCTCGATAACGGCATGTCGATGCTGGACGTGGACACCTACTGGCAGATGATCGTCAAGGGCTGCATCCTGACGCTGGCGGTGTGGGTCGACGTGGCGACGCGCTCGGGCCGCCGCTGAATCTGAATAGCCAAGCTGAATAGCTGAGTCCGGTTTCACCAACACGCGGCCCGCAACGACGGGCCGCGTTGTCGTTTACGCCCGTTGTTTTTCTGAGGGTTTGTGTCCGGGGCTGTGTGAGAGTTTGTCGAAAGTACGCGACGCTTGCGGATTATCATTCCGCCGCTTGGTGATTTTCGCAATTGCCACACTTTTGAGTAACTTGCAGAATGTTTGCATATCATCGTGTGGCCTTGGCACTCCGCCAGTTAAGCCAGAACGAAAAAAAATATCAAAGAGCGAGACGTATCCATGAAGATCAAACAACCGCGCCTTGTGGCGCCTGCGGGCTTCGTTCGCCCCGCGTCCGGAATTCCCCACTGCAGGCAATCCCCAAGTGCCACTGAAAAGCACCAATAACAAATAGCCTAAGAGCTATGAAAAAATCGTATACCTTTTGGAGAGCGTAACATGAAACAGTTTAAAAAAACAGCTATCGCACTGGGCCTGGCCCAAATGGCGATGATGGCCAGCAGTGCTTCGCACGCGCAGACCGCCCCGGCGCCTGCCGCGCCCACCACCACGCCGGCCGCCGAGCCGGTCGCCGTTGTCATCACCGGCCAGCGCGCGGCGCTGCAGTCGGCGCAGAAAATCAAGCAGAACTCCGACGAGGTGGTCGATTCGATCGCCGCCGACGACATCGGCAAGCTGCCGGACCGCTCGGTGACCGAGGTGCTGCAGCGCGTCGCCGGCGTGACCATCGACCGCACCATGTCCAAGAGCGATCCGGAGCACTTCTCGGTCGAAGGCTCGGGCGTGTCGATCCGTGGCCTGAGCTATGTGCGCTCCGAATTGAACGGCCGCGACTCGTTCTCCGCCAACGGCGGCCGCTCGCTCAACTTCGGAGACGTGCCGCCGGAGCTGCTGGCCGGCGTCGACATTTACAAGAACCCGTCGGCCGAACAGACCGAAGGCGGCATCGGTGGCCTGGTCAACCTGCGCACCGCGATGCCGTTCGATTTCAAGGGCTTCCATGGCGCCTTGTCCGCGGAGACCACCTATTCGGAACTGAAGAAGGGCAAGAAGTCGCCGTCGTATTCCGGCTTGGTGTCGAACCGCTGGAAAACCCCGTTCGGTGAAATCGGCGCGCTGGTCGACCTGGCCTACTCGGAAAGCGACACCCGCACCGACGCGCTGCAGGTCGAGCCGTACTACCCGTTCCTCGACGCCAACGGCAAGACCGTCTACGTGCCGAAGGGCGCGCAGTGGCGCACCTTGCAATTCGACCGCAAGCGCGAAGGCGCATACGGCGCCTTGCAGTGGAAGCTCGACAGCACTTTGAGCAGCTCGCTGACCTACTTCAAATCGAAGTACAAGATGAAGTGGGACGAGCAGGCGATCTTCTCGGCCGCCAACGTCTCGAGCCTGGGCGTGAGCAACGGCGTCTATGATTCGAACGGCCGCTTCATGTCCGGCACCTTGACCTCGACCGGCGGCATCGACTTCGGCAACGACAACCGCACGGCGACCCGCAATTCGGACACCACCGACATCTCGTGGAACCTGCGCTGGCGTCCGAGCGACGCCTGGACCGTCACCACCGATCTGCAGCGGGTTCGCGCCAACACCAACAGCCTCGATTCGACCGTGGCCACTGCCGTCAAGATGCCGTCGCAGAAGCTGGACCTGAGCGGCTCGCTGCCCAACCTGATCTTCAACGACGCCGACCGCGCCGCGCTGCTCAACCCGGCCAACAACTACTGGAACTTCACCCAGGAGCACCTGGACCGCAGCAAGGGCAAGGAAACCGCATGGCGCACCGACGCCACCTACTCGTTCGACCATCCGGTGCTGCGCGACTTCAAGTTCGGCGTGCGCCTGACCGACCGTGACGCGGTGACGCAGAAGTCCAACCCGGACTACAACTGGGCCGCCATCTCGGCGCCGTGGCAGGTCGGCACCGGACCGGGTAACATCACCTCGGAAGCGTTCCTGAGCGATCCGCGCTTCGCCGGCAACACCACCATCAAGACCTTCGATAACTTCTTCAACGGTAAGATGAACATGCCGTCGCTGATCATCCCGGCCGTCTCGACGTCGGCGGGTTATCCGAACAGCTACGCCGCCTTGCACGCCTACCACGATCTGCTGTGCGCGCAGCCCGGCACCTGCACGCCGTGGAAAGCGGCCACCTTCGGCAGCGATCCACAAGCCACCAACGAGCAAAGCGAGAAGACCCAGGCCGCCTACGGCCAGTTGCGCTTCGGCTGGGACGAGCTGAAGTTCCCGATCGACGGTAACGTCGGTCTGCGCTACGTGAAGACCGATTCGAAAGCCGCCGGCTACACCGTGTACAACCCGCCGTCGGGCCAGCCGGCGCCGGGCAGCTACACCGGCGAGACGATCCCGGTGATCGCCGCGTACGCGCAGGCGCAGAACTACGAGAACCGTTATCACAACTTCCTGCCTAGCTTGAACCTGCGCCTGAAGGCCACCGACGCGCTGCAGTTCCGCTTCGCCTTCGCTTCGGCCATGTCGCGTCCCGACTACGACCAACTGCAAGCGTACACCTCGCTGTCGACCGGCTATAACACCACCACCATCAACGGCGTGACCAACGTTTCAAACGTCAGCCTGACCGGCACCGCCGCAGGCAACCCGAACCTGCGTCCGACCACGTCCAAGCAGCTCGACCTGACCGCCGAATGGTACTTCTCGCCGGTTGGTTCGCTCACGCTGGCGGTATTCAACAAGCGCCTGAAAGACATCATCGTCAACCAGACCTACAACTTCGCGCTGGCCGACACCAGCGGCACGCTGCGCAACTTCTCGGCCACCGGCCCGATCAACGGCGCCCGCGGCCATGCGCGCGGTTTCGAGCTGGCCTACCAGCAGACCTTCGACATGCTGCCAGGCTTGTTGTCCGGCCTGGGCATGCAGGCGAACTTCACGTTCGTCGACAGCAAGCGCGACCTGTACAAGAACGTCTTCTCTGCGTACTGCAGCAGCGATTCCTCCGCCGCCAACGTCAACCTGAACATCAACGGTTGCGACACCAACGGCCGCGCCTTCGGCAACCTGCCGCTGGAGAACCTGTCGCGCCAGTCGTTCAACATCGCAGTGATCTACGACCAGGGGCCGTTCTCGAGCCGCCTCGCGTACAACTGGCGTTCGAAGAGCCTGCAGGGCGTGAACGTCAACGGCACCAAGGGCACCGATGGCGTGGATACCAATCCGGCCAGCGCCACGCCGGGTGCGCGTAACATCGTCTGGGGTCTGCCTACCTGGGCGGACGACTACGGTCAGCTCGATGGTTCGATCAACTACAAGATCAGCGAGAACATGTCGCTGGGCCTGGAAGCGCAGAATCTGACCGATGCGAAGTTCAAGCAGCTGATGCAGCAAACGACCGGCATGAACGGCCGCGCGTGGTTCGTCACGGGCCGCCGCTACACCGCGCAACTGCGCTACCAGTTCTAATACGACGAAAGGCTAGACCGCATGAAGATTACCGCCCGCCAGCTTGTAAGCTCTTTTGGTTTTGTTATGTTGGCCGCGGCTGGCGCGGCGGCCGCGCCCATCCCCGAACTGGTGCAGAAGGATGGCCGTCACGCCTTGATGGTGGACGGCGCGCCTTTTGTCATGTTCGGCGGACAGGCGCAAAATTCGAGTAACTATCCGCTCGCGCTGAACAAGGTGTGGGCGGCGATCAAGGACATGAACGCCAACACGCTCGAGATCCCGGTCGCCTGGGAGCAGATCGAGCAGGTGGAGGGCAAGTTCGATTTCAGCTACGTCGACACGCTGGTGGCCCAGGCGCGCAAGAACAAGGTGCGCCTGGTGCTGCTGTGGTTCGGCACCTGGAAGAACACCGGCGCCAATTACGCGCCGGAGTGGGTCAAGTTCAACAACGCCCGCTTCCCGCGCATGCTGGACAAGGAAGGCAAGCCGATTTACTGCCTGTCGCCGCAAGGCGAGGAGACGCTGAAGGCCGACAAGAAGGCGTTTGTCGCGCTGATGACGCACATCAAAAAGATCGACGAGGCGCACCGCACCGTCATCATGATGCAGGTCCAGAACGAAGTGGGCACCTACGGTTACGCGCGCGACTACGGTCCGAAGGCGGAAGCGGCGTTCAACTCGCCGGTGCCCGAGGCGGTGTTGAAACGTAAAAAATCGCCGGTGGCGCTGGCCGCCAGCGGCACCTGGAAGCAGGTCTACGGAGACTACGCCGACGAGTACTTCCATGCGTATTCGATCGCCAGCTACATCGGCGACATCGCCAAGGCGGGACGTGCGGTGTACAACCTGCCGATGTACGTCAATAACTCGATCCGCGATTCGCTCGAGGAACCGGTCAAGCCGTGGAACAAGAACTTCGCCAGCGGCGGCCCAACCTTCGACGTGATCGATATCTACAAGGCCGCCGCGCCGGCGATCGACTTCGCCGCGCCGGACATCTACAGCCCGGATTCGAAGAAGTTCGCCGCCACGCTCGACAGGTTCCAGCGCCCGGACAATCCGCTGGCCGTGCCGGAAATGAGCAACGCCGCCGAATACGTGCGCTACGCCTATTTGGTCTTGGGCCGTGGCGCGATCAACTTCTCGCCGTTCGGCATCGACTACGCGGACTACAGCAATTTCCCGCTCGGTCACAAGGCCACCGACAAGACCATGGTTGAACCGTATGGCAAAATCTATTCGGCCTTCCGTCCGATGGAGCGCCAGTGGTCCAAGTGGGCTTTCGAGGGCCGCACCTACGGCGTGGCCGAGGGGGACGACCGCGCGACGCAGACCATCGCGATGAAGGGTTGGAAGGGTACGATCTCGTTCCGCGAATGGCAGTTCGGCGAACGTGAGTATTTCAAGGATGTGAAGGACCTGCCGGCCGGCACCGAGAAGCCCAACGGTGGCGTGGCGATCGCGCAGATCGCCGACAATGAGTTCATCATCGTCGGCCAGCATGCGCGCGTGAAGATCGACCACGCGGACGGCAAACCAACCATGTGGGCGCGCGTCGAGGAAGGGTATTATGATCCATCCGGTAAATGGATCATGGAGCGCAACTGGAACGGCGACCAGACGGACTACGGCCTCAATCTGACCGGCAAACCGGTGGTATTGAAGGTCAAAGTCGGGACGTACTAAGTAAAAAAAACAGGAGATAGAGAACATGCGATTCAAAGCGATAGTGCCGGCGGCTTCGTGCCTGGCGGTGATGATGTCCGGCCAGGCCTTGGCCGGTACGTTTGAGAAGACCTCCACCGGCGTGGTGGTCAAGCCCGATTCCGGCGCCAAGGAAGTGCGGCTGGAGGTCATGAGCGACAACATCATCCACGTCGTCAAGACCGACAAGGAAGGCAAGGAGCTCACTCCTTCGCTGATGACGGTGGCCGCTCCTGTTAGCGGTATCTTCAGCATCACCGCGTCGGGCAAGGACAAGGTCACGCTCAAGGCCAAGAAAATCTCGGTGGCGGTGTCGCTGGCGACCGGCCAGGTCCAGTTCTTCAACGCGGCAGGCAAGGCGTTCCTGAGCCAGGCCTCGGAAAGCATGGCGCCGGTCGATGTCGGCGGCAAGCCGTTCCTGGCGGTCAAGCAGGGCTTCAACCACGGCACCAAGGACGCGTACTACGGTTTGGGCCAGCACCAGAACAACCAGATGAACCTGAACGGCGAAGACGTGCTGCTGATGCAGCACAACATGGTCATCGCGGTGCCGTTCGTCGTCTCGGACAAGAACTACGGCGTTTTGTGGGATAACAATTCGATCTCGCGCTTCGGCGACGCCAAGCCTTACGGCTTCCTGAGCCGCGACCTGAAACTGGTCGACGATGAAGGCAAGGCCGGCGGCCTGACCGCGCGCTACTACGTCGACGACAAACTGGTGCTGACGCGCCAGGAAAAAGACATCGATTACCAGTACCTGAAGGACGTGGCCGAGAACTGGCCGAAGGAACTGGGCGATCCGAAGAAGGCCGTCGGCGTCAAGGTCGTGTGGGACGGTACGCTGACGTCCGACAAGGCCGGCGTGCACAAGATGCAGATGTATTCGTCGGACTACGCGAAGCTGAGCATGGACGGCAAGGAAGTCATGGACGTGTGGCGCCAGGGCTGGAACCCGTGGTACCACAACTTCGAGCAGAAGTTCGAAGCGGGCAAACCGGTCAAGCTGCACCTGGAGTGGAAACCGTCGGGCGGCATGATCGCCATGACCCACAACGACCCGCTGCCGGCGCCGGAGCGCCACTCGCTGACCTTCTCGTCGGAAGTCGCGCAGAGCATCAACTACTACGTCGTCAACGGCGAGACCAGCATCGACAACGTCATCGCCGGCTACCGTCACCTGACCGGCCAGGCGCCGATGATGCCGAAGTGGGCCTACGGCCTGTGGCAGTCGCGCCAGCGCTACGAGACGCAGGAGCAGCTGCTCGGCGTGCTGCGCGAGTACCGCAAGCAGGGCTGGCCGGTCGATAACATGGTGCAGGACTGGTTCTACTGGCCGCAGGACGGCTGGGGTTCGCACGACTTCGACAAGGCGCGCTTCCCCGATCCGAAAGGCATGGTCGACGAGGTCCACAAGAACAACGCCCGCATCATGATTTCGATCTGGGGCAAGTTCTACGACAACACCGCCAACTACAAGGAGCTGGCGTCCAAAGGCTACATGTGGACCAAGAACGTCGAAAACGGCGATCTTGACTGGGTTGGCCCTGGCTACAAGAACAGCCACTACGATCCGTACACCAAGGGCGCGCGCGAGATGTACTATCGCCAGATGAAGTCCAAACTGGTCGACCTGGGCTTCGACGCCTGGTGGATGGACAACACCGAACCGGACGTGCTGTCGAACACCCGCCTGGAGGACTTCAAGAAGCTGATCGGACCGACCGTTTACGGCGCCGGCGAAATCACCTTCAACCCGTATAGCCTGGTGCATACCGAGGGCTTCTACCAGGGCCTGAAGAACGACCAGCCGGACAAGCGCCAGTTCATCCTGTCGCGTTCCGGTTTCGCCGGTATCCAGCGCAACGCCACCGCCCTGTGGAGCGGCGACACCGTCAGCCGCTGGAACAACCTGTACGACCAGATCTCGGCCGGCGTGAGCATCTCGATGTCGGGCATCCCGAACTGGACGCACGATATCGGCGGCTACGCGCAGGAAGCGCGCTACCAGGTCGGCGCCACCGGCACCGCGCAGGAAAACCGCGTGGTCGGCGCGGCCGTCGCCAATCCTGAGGACATGAAGGAATGGCGCGAGCTGAATCTGCGCTGGTGGCAGTTCGGCGCGTTGTCGCCGCTGTTCCGCTCGCACGGCGAAGTGGTCAAGCGCGAGATCCACGAGATCTCGCCGGAAGGCTCGCCGATGCGCGACTCGATGGTCTGGTACGACAAGCTGCGTTATCGCCTGATGCCTTACATCTACTCGACGGCGGCGACCACCCACCACGAATCGGGCACGATCATGCGCGGTCTGGTGATGGACTTCCCCAAGGACGACGCGGTCAAGAACATCAAGGACCAGTACCTGTTCGGCCACAACCTGATGGTCGCTCCGGTGTACGTGTACGGTGGCCGCGAGCGCAACGTCTATATGCCGAAGGGCGCGAACTGGTATGACTTCTATACCGGCGAAGTGCACAAGGGCGGCACCACGACCTCGATCAAGGCGCCTGAAACCCGCATGCCGTTGCTGGTGAAAGCCGGCGCTATCCTGCCGATGGGTCCCGTGACGCAGTACGTCGACGAGAAACCTGACGCGCCGATCACGCTGAACATCTACACCGGCGCGGACGGCAAATTCAGCCTTTACGAGGATGACGGCGTCTCCAATGCCTACTTGCGCAACGAGTTCTCGCGTATTCCGCTGAGCTACAACGACAAGACCGGCACCGTCACCATCGGCGAGCGCGTTGGCCAGTACAAGGGCATGGTCGCCAAGCGCGAGTTCAAGGTACGCTTCATCAAGGCGGGCGTATCGAGCTCGGATAACTTCGACGCGGCCGACAAGACGGTCAGCTATGAAGGCAAGGCGGTCACCGTCAAGCGCTGATCTTCGGCACCGACGATGATTCCTCGATGACGGCGGGGGCGGTACATGCCGCCTCCGCCGTTTTTGCTTTGCTCCACAAGAAAACACTCATGAAAATTCTGCTGCGCTCCACATTGTTCTTCTCTTCGGCGCTGGTCGCCATCGCGGCGGTGGCCGCGCCCGAGCTGACGCTGCGTTACAAACAGCCGGCGCCCGATACGCCGCAAGGATGGGAGCGCGAGGCGCTGCCGATCGGGAACGGCCGTATCGGCGCGATGATCTTCGGCCAGCTGGCGCGCGAGCGCATCCAGTTCAACGACATCACGCTGTGGACCGGCGACGACAAGGTGATGGGGTCCTATCAGCCGTTCGGCGACGTATATGTGAACCTGCCGGGCCACGACCAGGCCACCACCGATTATTCGCGCAGGCTCGATATCGGCCAGAGCCTGCACAGCGTCAGCTACACGCACAAGGGCGTGAAATTCAAGCGAGAAGCCTTCGCCAGCTATCCGGCGCAGGTGATCGCGGTGCGGCTGACCGCCGACAAGCGTGGCCAGTACACCGGCTCGATCGAACTGACGGACATGCACAACGCGCAGATCAACGCTCTGGGTAACCGCATCGTCGCCACCGGCTCGCTGCGCGGCAAAGGCGATCCATCGTCCAACGCGATGGACTACGCAAGCCAGGTGCAGGTGCAAAACGAGGGCGGCTCCCTTGCCATCGACGGCAACAAGATCAGCTTCACCGGCTGCGACTCCGTGACCTTGATACTTGGAGCGGGCACCAGCTACGTGCTCGATGCGGCGAAGAAGTTCCAGGGCGAGCATCCGCTGGCGCGTGTATCGGCCCAGGTGGGGGCGGCAACGCGTCCCTGGCCGGCGCTGCTGGCGGAGCACCGCAAGGACTTCCAGGCGCAGTTCAACCGCGTGGGCGTGGACTTCGGCGCGGCCACGGCGGCGCGGCGCGCGCTGCCGACCGACCAGCGCATCGAGACCTATACCTCCGAGGGCAAGGACCCGGAACTTGAGGCGCAGTTTTTCCAGTACGGCCGCTACCTGCTGATCTCCAGCTCGCGCGGTTCGCTGCCGGCCAATCTGCAAGGGCTGTGGAACAACAATCCGACGCCGCCGTGGAGATCGGACTACCACACCAACATCAACGTCCAGATGAACTACTGGCCGGCGGAACCGGCCAACCTGTCGGAACACGCGCTGCCTTTCCTGAACTTCGTCCAGGGCGTGGCGCCGGTGTATCGCCAGTTGATCGCCGATACGGCGGCCAAGGCGATCGCCGATCCTTCCTCGGTGGTCATGGCGGCGCCGGACCTGAGCGGCGAGGCGGTGCAGAAGGAGGAAACCTTCGTCAGCGCCGCCGGAAAACCGGTGCGCGGCTGGACCTTGCGCACCGAGTCCAATCCGTTCGGCGCCATGGGCTACATCTGGAACAAGACCGGCAACGCGTGGTATGCCCAGCACTTCTGGGAGCATTATGCGTACACGCAGGACAAGGCGTATCTGCGCGATGTCGCCTATCCGGTGATGAAGGAGGCCGTCGTCTTCTGGCAGGACTATCTGAAGGTGCTGCCCGACGGCCGCCTGGTGGCTCCGCTGGGCTGGTCGCCGGAGCACGGACCGATCGAGGATGGCGTGACCTACGACCAGGCCATCATCTGGGACCTGTTCAACAATACCGTCGAAGCGGCGGACGTGCTGGGCGACGCCGCGTTCCGCGACCAGATAGCCGGCCTCCGCGACAAGCTGGCCGCGCCGCGCGTCGGCAGCTGGGGTCAGCTGCTGGAGTGGATGGAGGAGAAGAAGAACGATCCGGTGCTGGACAAGCCGGGCGACACGCATCGCCATGTCTCGCATTTGTTCGGCGTCTTCCCGGGCCGTCAGATCTCGCCGACCAAGACGCCTGAACTGGCCGCCGCCGCCCGCAAGTCGCTGGAGAGCCGTGGCGACGCCGGCACCGGCTGGTCGATGGCGTGGAAGACGGCTTACTGGGCGCGTCTGCTCGACGGCGACCATGCGTACAAGATGCTGCGCGGGCAGCTGGCGAAACCCGGCGCGCGCGCCGCGCAGCAGAGCGGCCAGGGCACGGAATCGAACAACGCCGGCGGCACCTACGCCAACATGTTCGATGCGCATCCGCCGTTCCAGATCGATGGTAACTTCGGCGCCACCGCCGCGATCTGCGAAATGCTGCTGCAGTCGCAGACGGGCGAACTGCACTTGCTGCCGGCGCTGCCGTCAGCATGGGCCACCGGCTCGGTCAAGGGCTTGCGCGCGCGCGGCGGCTACGAGGTCGATCTGGCATGGAAAAACGGCAAGCTGGCGTCGGCGACGATACGCCGCACGGCGGGCGAGGGCGCCGGCAAGGTACGCTACGGCGATAAGGTCATACCGCTCAACCTCAAGGTCGGGGAGATCAAACGTCTGGGAGAAAAACTATGATGCGACAGGTCCTTGGAACGCTGCTGCTGGCATTGAGCGGATTGGCTTTTGCTGAAGTTACGCAAGTGCGGTATTTGAGCGGCACGGACAAGGACCATCGTGTCGATTGGGAGTTCATGGTCAACGGCGGTCGCAATAGCGGCTCGTGGAAGACCATACCGGTGCCGTCGAACTGGGAGATGGAGGGCTTCGGCACCTACCGCTACTTCAACGACTGGGAGAAGGACCCGGCGCCTGACACCACCGGCATCTACCGCCACAAGTTCGACGTGCCTGCCGACTGGCAGGACAAGCAAATCGATATCGTGTTCGGCGCGTCGATGACCGATACGCTGGTGAAGATCAATGGACAGCCTGCGGGCGCGGTCCACCAGGGCGGCTTCTACGAGTTCCGCTACGATATTTCGAAGTTGCTGAGGCCGGGACAGAGCAACCAGCTGGAGGTGACGGTCAACCGCTACTCCGCCAATAAATCGGTCAACCGCGCCGAGCGCAGCTCGGACTTTTGGCTGTTCAGCGGGATCTACCGGCCGGTGTGGCTGGAGGCCAAGCCGCTGGACAATATCGACCGCGTCAGCCTCGATGCGCGCCACAATGGCGACTTCAGCGCCGACGTTTTCCTCGCCGGCCAGCCTGACGGCAAGGTCGTCGCGCGCGTGACCACTTTGGACGGCAAGGCGCTCGGCAAGGAGATGACGGCGCAGGTGGTCGACGGCAAGGCGCGGCTGAAGGGGAATGTCGCGAAGGTGACGCCTTGGTCGGCGGAGAATCCGCAGCGCTACAAGGTGAACTTCCAGCTGGTCAGCGGCAGGAAGGTGGTGCATGAAGTGAGCAAGACGATCGGCTTCCGCACCATCGAACTGCGGCCGCGCGACGGCGTGTACGTCAATGGCTACAAGGTGCGTTTCAAGGGGTCGAACCGGCATACGATCTGGCCGACGTCGGGCCGCGCCAGCAGCAAGGAGTTGAGCTACCAGGACGCGAAGCTGATGAAGGAAATGAACATGAACGCGGTGCGCATGTCGCACTATCCGCCGGACCCGCACTTCCTCGACGTGGCCGACGAAGTGGGCCTGTACGTGATCGACGAATTGACCGGCTGGCAGAAGTTCTACGACACCGATGTTTCGACGCCGCTGGTGAAGGAGCTGGTCACGCGCGATCAGCATCACCCGTCGATCGTCTTCTGGGCCAACGGTAACGAGGGTGGATTCAATCACGATCTGGACAAGTTGTATCCGGAGTGGGATACGCAGAAGCGCCCGGTCATTCATCCATGGGCTAACTTCGGCGGTATCGATACCGCCCATTACCCGACCTACAACTGCTGCGCCACGTCGCTGTTCCATGGACGGGATGTCTTCATGCCGACCGAGTTCCTGCATGGACTCTACGACGGCGGCGCCGGCGCGAGCCTGGACGACTGGTGGAAGGATATGCTGGCCAATCCGCTCAGCGCCGGGGGCTTCATCTGGGCGTTCGCCGACGAGGGGATTGTTCGCGACGATAAGAATGGCGCCATCGACGTCGCCGGCAATCTGGCGCCGGACGGTATCGTCGGCCCGTACCGGGAGAAGGAGGGCAGCTTCTTCTCCGTGAAGAAAATCTGGACGCCGGTGTATCTGCCGTTGTCGGAGATGGCCTTCCTGCCACCTACCTTCGACGGCAAGATCACGCTGGAGAACCGCTACGACATCTCCAATCTGAACCAGGTTAAGTTGAGCTGGCAGCTGGTGAAGTTCGGGCGCGACGCCGCCCACAAGGTCGTCGCGAAGGGCGGCGCCAAGGCGCCGGATGTCGCCGCCGGGATGCGCGGCACCACCAGCATCGCCTTGCCGGCCGACTGGGCGCAGCAGGATGCGTTGTACTTCACGGCGACGGACCGCTACGGCCGGGAGATCTATACGTGGTCGTGGATGATCGCCAGCGCGCAGAAGGTGGCGCAGCGTATGCAGCCGGCTGCGGCTTCAGGTGCGGCCACGTTGACGGAAACGGGCGGCGGCTTCCAGTTGCAGGCTGGCGGGCTGGATGCTGTTATCGACAAGACCACCGGCTATCTGCGTTCGCTGAAGAAGAGCGATACCGTGGTGCCGCTGACGAATGGTCCGCGTCTGGTGGCGGGGACGGCGACCTTGAAGAACATCGCCGCGCGACGCGATGGCAACGATGTGGTGGTGCAGGCGGAATACACGGGGAACCTGCGCAAGGTGAACTGGCGTTTGAATGCGGCGGGCGCCTTGAGCGTGAACTATGCGTACAACATGGAGGGCGGCAAGCCTTCCGACGCGTTGGGAGTGACCTTCGATTATCCCGATGCGCAGGTCCAGTCGATGCGTTGGCTGGGGCGCGGTCCTTATCGCGTTTGGAAGAACCGCACGCAGGGCGTGGAATTCGATGTGTGGCAGAAGGATTACAACGACACCATCACCGGGTTGTCGTGGAATTATCCGGAGTTCAAGGGCTTCCACGACAAGGTGTATTGGGCGGAGCTGGCGACCAGGAATTTGCCGATCATGTTCATCAACCATAGCGACGATATCGCGCTGCGGGTGTTTACCCCGAGGGAGGCCAGCGGCGAGGGTTTCGAGCCGAAGGGCACGCATATGGATTTCCCTCCGGGGGACATCTCGTTCCTGAACGCGATCCTGCCGATAGGGACAAAGTTCAATCCGCCGCACGAGTTGGGACCGTCGGCTCAGCGTGGCCGTACGCCCAACCTGGGGATCTGGTTCGAGAACACGATCGATATCGTGATCGGCGACCGAAAATGACAGCGGTCGGACCACGTAGGGCGGATTAGCGAAGCGTAATCGGCCATCGATGAGCCGCCAACGGCGCATAGATGGCCGATTACGGCGTGCCGCCTAATCCGCCCTACGTGTCACAGGGTCTTTGAGAGCCACGCGGCGGTGATGTCGATGACCCGCTTCGCGGCCGGGCTGTTTGCCTCGAACACGTTGAATACGTGATCCGCCCCATCGATCATCTCCGCCTGCGCCGGCTTACCCGGCGCAATGCGGATCAAATCAAAATCCCTCTGCGGCAGATAATCCTTGCTGCCCCGGACCGTCAGAAACGCTCCCCGATAACCTGCCAGCGACTTATCCAGATCCACACCCTTGAAACTCTCGTAGAACTCCCGCTTGGTGGTGATGGTTTTCCAGCCCGGTATCACCTCCGAGGCGACGCCATCCCGCACCGCCTTCTGCGCCGTCGGCTTCGACATGAAGTACTTATACAGGTCACCGCTCGGCGTCGACCACACCACCATGCTGCGGAACCATTCCGGGTGCTTGCTGCCCACCACCATCGCGGTGGCGCCGCCCAGGCTCCATCCCAACACCGCGCTGTGCGCGATCTTGACGCCGGCCTGCTTCTGCAGGAAGGCATAGGCGGCTTCGGTGTCCGCGACCCGCGTGTCGAGCGTCGAGTCGATATCGCTACGCATGCGCCCACCCTCGCCACGGAAGTTGATGCGCAACGACGCGATCCCGATCTGCGCCAGCCGCGCGGACATGCGCTTGCTCAAATCCCCGGCGCCATTCAGGTCGTCGGCGAAGCCGTGCAGCATCAGCACCGTACGGCCGTCCCACGCGCCGTCGGGCGTGACCCATTCGCCGGTGACTTCCGGCGCGACCGTCACCGGCTTCACGGCGGCATGCGACAGGGCGGCAATGCCGCTGAAGGCCACTGCCAGCAAGCCGCGTTGAATGAGCGAGGTCAGGCCGCGCGATGGGAAGTTGGTTTGCATGTCAGCCTTGAATGAGGTCTTCACCGCGCAAGAACGCGGCGATGGTGGGGTTGATCGCGTCGCCATGGGTGATCGGTCCCATATGGCCGCCGCGCGTTTGCAGCGCGCGGGCGTTGGGCAGCGCCGCCGCCAGTTGCGCCGCCAGCGATCGTGTCGACGCGGGACTGTGCTGGCCCGATAGAACCAGCGCCGGCATTGTCAGCACGGCCAGGTCGGCGAGGGAGACCGGCTCGCCCAGCAGCGCCTGGAAGTCCAGCTTGACCTTGGCGATTTGCGCGATCATCTTGTCCTGGGCCGATGCCGGCGCTGCGTCGAACGCGCCCGGACGGTTCCAGTAGTCGATGAAGATGCGGGTGGCGTCGCGGTCCGTGGCGCATGCCATGATGCCGCCGACGACGGTGACGATCTCCACCCGCGCCGCGTCCAGCTCCGGCAGCAGGTGGAAGGCCACCGGCTCGAATAGCGTCAACGTGCGTATGCGTTCCGGCATGCGGCGCGCCAGGTGCAGCGCGGAGGCGCCGCCGAACGAGTGGCCGACCAGATGGAACGCTTCGTCCGGCGCCAGCTGCGCGGCGATGGCTTCGGCGATGGCGTCCGCTTCGTGGGCCAGCGTATGGGTGTATGCTTCGCTCTTGCCGGCGCCTGGCGGATAGGGCGCGGCGCCGTAGCCGAGTAGATCGAGCGGGATGCAGCGGAAGTCGGGCGTGAGCTGTTCGACAAGTGTCGCCCATTGGGCCTTGGAACTCATGGAGCTGTGCAGCAGGACGATGGCCGGTTTCATAGGGGGCGGGAGAGCAAAACGAAGCGCCGATTATACCGGTTCGCCCCCTTTGCCTTGAGAAACGGGCGGCCCGACCGCATTTGGTGTTTTCCACGGGCAAATGTATTTGTACGCTGGCGTACAGCAAAGAGTCAAGACGAGGGTAAAGTAGAGGGATGGACAATTCAAAAAAAGTCGCCGGTCTGGCCGGCATCGTCAGCGTGTTGTGGATGGGGTTGACCGCCGCCGTCGCGGCCAACCAGAAACGCCTGCTGTTTAATCCTCTCGGCAGCCGCCGCGAGGTGCTCAAGCCTTACAGCACCGGTCACCGCACGCGCCCCATCGTCGTGCGCGCGAAGGATGGCACCCGTTTGTCCGGATGGCTGATGACGCCCCTGGTGGCGGGACAGACGCCGGGCGTGGTCTATTTCGGCGGCCGCTCCGAGGAAGTGTCGTGGGTGGCGCGCGACGCCGGCAAGCTGTTTCCCGGCATGGCGGTGCTGGCGGTGAATTATCGCGGCTACGGCGATTCGCACGGCGATCCGGCCGAGGCCCATTTCGTCGAGGACGGCCGCATGCTGTTCGACTGGCTCAGCGAGCGCCATCACGTCGACCCGACGCGCATCGCCGTCGTCGGCCGCAGCCTCGGTTCCGGCGTGGCGGTGCAGGTGGCGATGGAGCGCGAGGCCAGCGCCATCGTGCTGATCACTCCCTACGATTCGATCCTGGCGATCGCCAAGCGTAAATTCAGGACGCTGCCGGTGGAGTACGTGCTGCGGCATAAATTCGAGTCGGTCAAGTACGCGCACCAGCTCAAGGCGCCGACCTATGTGCTGCGGGCGGCGTTCGACGACGTGGTGCCGCATTCGCATACCGATCTGCTGGTGCAGAAGCTCGGCACCTTGCACGCGGACGAAATCGTGCCCGATTCCGACCACATGAACATCCCGTATCTGGAGTCCACCCAGCAGCGCATCGCCAGCTTCCTGGCAGACCGCTTCAGCCAGCCGGCTCAGCGGCAGCCGGCCGACCAGTCACTTCAGCCGCCGGTCATGACAGGTTAGTTCCGTACCGACTTGTTGTCGGCGAAAACTGTTGTTTAAGAGTAACAATGTGACGTTTACACCTTATTTTAGCGCTATCATTGGTTCCGTTTCTGCGCATCGCAGTATTTCCTTCACAGGACGGACCAGATGTTCCAGCTACTAAACAACATTAGTGTTAAACGGCGTCTCGTCCTGGGCTTCGCCAGCATCCTGCTGCTGTCGCTGATCGCCATCGTGGTCAGCATCATCCGTCTCAATAGCGTGGCAGTCGCCACCCGCCACATGATCGACGAGCCGATGGCCACCGAGCGCTATCTGCAGGACTGGTATCGCTACATGTTCGCGGCGGTGCCGCGCACCACCGCCATCATCGTCAGCACCGACGCCAGCCTGGGCGACTATTTCGCCGCCGGCATCAAGGCCTCGTCGGACGCTTCCAGCGTGCTGCAAAAGCAGGTCGAGGCGCGCATGGACAGCGACGTCGAGAAGTCCCTGTTTTCGGAGCTGGGAGCGCGGCGCAAGGCGTTCCTTGGTGCCCGCGACGCTACCCTGGCCCTCAAGAAGGCCGGCAAGGTCGAGGAGGCGCAACAGCAAATGCGCGACGTCTACACACCGGCCAGCGTGACGTATCTGGCCACGGCCGAAGCGCTGTTGAAGGAACAGCGCCGCCAGATCGACGAGGCTACCGCGGAGATCGAGCAAATCAATGTCGCCAGCCGCAACCTGATGGTGGCGCTGGCGGTCGTGATCCTGCTGCTGGGCGGGACGCTGGCTTTCGCGCTGGGCCGGTCGATCGCGCAACCGCTGGAGCGCGCCGTGGCCTTGGCGCGCCGCGTGGCCTCGGGCGACCTGACCTCGCAGGTGGAGAACCAGGCGCGTGACGAAACCGGCCAGCTGCTTGACGCGCTGGGCCAGATGAACGGCAGCCTGTCGCAGCTGGTCGGCGACGTGCGCCTGTCGACCGATACCATCACCGTGGCGGCGCAGGAGATCGCGGCCGGCAACGCTGATTTGTCGGCGCGCACCGAGGCGCAGGCCGGCGCGCTGGAGGAAACCGCCAGCTCGATGGAGGAGTTGACCAGCACCGTGCGGCAGAACGCCGACAGCGCGCGCCACGCCAACGACCTGGTGGTGGCGGCCAGCGGCATCGCCGTACGCGGCGGCGACGTGGTCGGGCAGGTGGTCGAGACCATGGGCTCGATCAAGACCAGCTCCAGCAAGATCGTCGACATCATCGGCGTGATCGACGGCATCGCCTTCCAGACCAACATCCTGGCGCTGAACGCCGCCGTCGAGGCGGCGCGCGCCGGCGAGCAGGGGCGAGGCTTCGCGGTGGTGGCGTCCGAGGTGCGCAATCTGGCGCAGCGCTCGGCATCGGCGGCCAAGGAGATCAAGGGATTGATCGACGATTCCGTCGGCAAGGTCGACGAGGGAGGACGGCTGGTGGACCGTGCCGGCCAGACGATGAGCGAGGTGGTGGCCAGCGTGCAGAAGGTGGCCGAGATCATGGGCGAGATCACGCAGGCGAGCGAACAGCAAAGCTCCGGCATCGAGCAGGTCAACCGCGCGATCGGTCAGATGGACGAGATGACGCAACAGAACGCGGCGCTGGTCGAGCAGGCCGCCGCCGCCGCCGCGAGCATGCGCGAGCAGGCGCAGGCCTTGCTGTCGCAGGTGGGGCGGTTCACGGTGGAGGGTGGTGGCGGTGGCGCCGGCGCCGGCAGGCTGTCGACGCGGCTGCGGCTTCAGTAATTTGCCGGGCGCTGTCGGCGGCTCTTGGCGGATTACGCGCTGCGCGCTAATCCGCCCTACGGGTTTTTGTTATTTGTTAGCCGGATTTCGTTGAGCCGGATTTCAGGCCGGGTGGCGCTGCGCGGCCGCCGTGCCGCGCGCCGTCAGCTGCTTGTGCACCCGGCGTAGTCCCATCCACACGGCCAAAATCACCACCGGCACCGCGACGCCCTGCAGGATGTCCGGATTGACCGGCAGTCCGCCAGCCTTCATCGCCTTGCCGGCATAGCCGATCAATCCCAGCGTGTAGTAAGAAATCGCCACCGCCGACAATCCCTCGACCGCCTGTTGCAGCCGCAGTTGCTGGGCCGCGCGCGCGTCCAGCGATTGCAGGATCTTGCGGTTCTGGCGTTCCTGCTCGATGCCGACGCGGGTGCGCAGCAGGTCGTTGCTGCGGGCGATACGCTTGGCCAGCGCTTCCTGCCGCTGCGAGACCGAGGTGCAGGTGTGGATCGCCGGCGCCAGCCTGCGGCCCATGAATTCGGCCAGGGTCGGCACGCCGGTCATGCGCACCTCGCGCAGCTCGTGGATGCGCGCCTGCACCAGGCTGAAATACGCCTGCGACGCGGCGAAGCGGTAGCTGTTGTTGACCGATAGTTTTTCCAGCCGCGCGGCCAGACTGGTGATACGGTGCAGCAGGTTCTGTTCCTCATGCGCGTCCGGGCCGCGCGAGTCCAGCGACTGCGGCATGTCCGCCTGCACCAGGGTCGCGGTCAGGTCGGCCAGCTCGTTCTCGATGCCGTTCAACAGCGGCTGCGAGGCTTCGGCGTGCGGCAGGCCGAGGAGGGCCATCATGCGGTAGTTTTCGATCTCCAGCAGACGCCCGACCAGGCGGCCGGCCTGGAATTCGCGCAGGCCCAGATCGCGCACGATGAAGCGGCTGAAGCCATCGGGCTGGATCAGGAAATCGGTCCAGACCTCGGCGCCGCTGCCCACGCTGCTGCCGACCATCGATTTACCTTGAAACAGCTCGGCGATGGCTTCCTCGTCGGCGCCGGCCGTGTCGCCCTTGCGCAGCACGACATGCGAGGCGACGATGATTTTCCCGGCCAGGCCGGCCAGCCATTCCTGCGGCACGTGCTGCAGCGGCATGCTGTCGAACGCCTGGCGGAAGTCCAGTCCCGGTTCGCCGCGCTCCACGAAGGTGTAGGTGGCGAACTCGGTGTGGCATTCCCACTTCAGGCGGAAACGTCCGAAGTCATGGAAGAAGTAGCGCGCCTGCGGATGCGGCCCGGCCACCCCGTAGTGGGTGCACAGCTGCTGCAAAATCTGGTGCTGCGTGCCGCGATGGTATTTTTGGGAGGGCTGATCCTGCTGCACGTAGAGCGCGAAATGGGTCAGGCTTTCCGGTGCCTGCAATTGCAGGAAGGGGCGTGAGTGAATCTCCGCCGACAGCGGCACCCGCATCGGGTGGTTCAATTTGGCGAAATCGGCGGTGGCGCGGTAGGCGAGGGACATGACCTTCTCCGGTGGAACGGTATTATTAGTTATGAAAAAGCCGGATTGTTGCAGTGCAGTATAAGCCAGGCGCGGCGCGGCCACAACCGGGCATTGCGCATGGCGGTCATGCGTATCGGTGATGTTACCGGGGAAAACACCGCCGGGTGATCACTTTTTTGAGGATTGCGATGCTAAGTCGGCGGCGCCCTGGCCGCCAGCGCGTTGGCCGTCGGTTCGCCGCGCATGAAGGCGGCCAGGTTGGCGAAGGTGACGGCGGCGATTTCGCGCATCGCTTCGATGGTGAAAAAGCCCTGGTGGCCGGTGACCAGCACATTCGGGAACGTCATTAGGCGCTGGAAGACGTCATCGTCGATGATGTCGCTCGAATGATCGTGGAAAAACAGGTCGCTTTCCTGCTCATAGACGTCGATGGCCAGCGCGCCCAAATGCTTGGACTTGAGCGCGGCGATGACGGCCATCGTGTCGATCAGCGCGCCGCGCGAGGTGTTGACCAACATCGCCCCGGGCTTCATCAGCGCCAGGCTGGCGGCGTTGATCATGTGGCGCGTGGCGTCCATCAGCGGGCAATGCAGGGAGACGATGTCCGATTGCGCCAGCAGCTGTTCCAGTGTGACGCGCGCGGCGATGGCGCCCAGTTGCAGCTGCAGCTGCGGCGCCGGATCGCTGACCAGCACCGTGCAACCGATGCCCTTGAAGATGCGGGCGGCGGCGGTGCCGATCTGGCCGGCGCCGACGATGCCGACGGTCTTGCCGTGCAGGGTCATGCCAAGCAGCCCGTCGAGCGAGAAATTGCCCTCGCGGACGCGCGCGTAGGCACGGTGCGTGTGGCGGTTGAGCGTCATCACCAGCGCCAGCGCGTGCTCGGCCACCGCTTCCGGCGCGTAGGTGGGCACGCGCGCCATGAACATGCCGAGCCGCCCGCCGGCTTGCACGTCGACGTTGTTGAAGCCGGCGCAGCGCAGCAGCACGGCGCGCACGCCCAGCGCGTGCAAGGCTTCCAGCACTTCCGCGTCGAGGAGGTCGTTGACGAACACGCAGACCACCGTGCAGCCGTGGGCCAGCGGCACCGTGTCGAGGGTCAGGCGGTTGGCGAAGTAGACGGCGTCGATCGGCGACGCCGGCGTTGTTTCAACCGCTTCGAGCCGTGCCTCGTCGAGGAAGCGGCGGTCGTAGGGCTGGGCGCTGTAGACGGCGATTTTCATGGAGTTGGAGGTTCCAGGTCGGGTACCCACAGCAGCAGATCGGTGACGCCGATATCGACGCCGGCCTGGGTTAGCAGCGTACTGGCCTGGCCGCGGTGGTGGGTCTGGTGGTTGAAAAAGTGCGCCAGCACGCTGCCGAAGTGCTTGCGGTAGACATCCCCCCTGGTGCTGCGGTATTCGAAAGCATGCGCCAGGTCGGCGGCGGTGAGCTGCGGCACCCAGGCGCTGATGACGGCGTCCAGCTGTTCGCGGTGGCGGCGCAGGGTGGGCAGGTCGTCGCTGAAGCTGTGCGCCAAGCCGCCTGGCTGCGGGATCCCGCTCATCGCGGCCAGCGCTGGAAAATTGGCCGGATGCGTGGCGAAGCGTTTAAGCCAGATGGTGTCGCCGGCCAGCAGGTGGTTCATGGTGCCGGCGAGGGAGCCGAAGAAGGCTTTGCGGTCCGCCGTCAGTTCTCCCGGCGGCAGCTTGGCCGCCGCCGCGTAGAGGTTGCGGTTCATGTCGGCGTTGTAGGCGGCCAGCAGGACGAAGTGCTCAGGTGTGCTCATTCACTTGCTCAGTTACTTGTAAGCGCATCGGGATCCGATTGCAGGAAGATGGCGTCGTTCACCTTGGCCAGCATCTGCGCGCGTTCGTAGTCGTCCATGGACTGGCCGCCGTCCTCCGGATCGAGCGTCGGCAGCAGGTCGCGCGTCATCGCCTTGCCGGACGGCGTGGTGTGGTCGTCCTTGAGCTTGCCGAACATGTATTCCAGCACCCGCGTCGAGCGGCTGGCCTGCATCTCCAGCGAGGCCTTCACCAGTTTGCCCTGGTCATACTCGATGCTGGTGGTGCTGCTGGCCGATTCATCGACCATCATGTATTTGTAGTTCTGCGATTGCGGCTCCAGGTCCAGCGCCAGCGTCGCGGTCGGCGACACCGGAGCGTGGTAGCGCGCCTTCAGGTGCGACTGCTGTTGCTGCGAGAGCGCCAGGTCCATCTGCGAGCGGCCGGAGATTTTGGTCTTTTGCGACAACTCGTAGGCGAAGCTGTCCTTCTCGGTGGACTTGGCGGGATTGGACGCCACCTCGGTTTGCGTGACGGAGGCGGTGAAGTCCGCCAGGCCGGTGGTCGTCGCGCGATCGCGGTCGGTGAGCAGCATGTCGCGCGGCGCCACCGGCGGCGTGCCGTAGTCGCTGTTCATGTCGACCAGCGCGTCCTTGAACATGGTGAGCATGGCGGCGTTGCCCTGGCCGCGCATGCCGGCCTGGTCGACCTGTTGCAGATAGCGGTTGAGCGCCTTGGCCTGCTGTTCCTTGTTGCCCCAGCTGGCGGGCTGGCTGAGGTCCACGCCGATCTTGGCCACGCCATCGGGACCGCTGAAATTGACCGTGCGCTTGCCGCTGTCGGCATGGAATTCGAGCCGCTGCGTTTCCTTGGGATTGAGTTTGATCTCGCCCTTCAGATCGACCGATGACAGGACCGCGCCATCGAACTGCGTCAGGCCGGCCAGGTCGACGCGCGGCGGGTCTTCGGTCAGGCCGTCGACCGCTTTCTGGAAGGCTTCCGACAGTTTGCCCAGCGCCTTGCGTTCCACTTCGGTGAGCTTGCCGCTGCTCTTGGCTTCGACCGCGATGCTGTTGTCGCCGGCGTCCAGCGACAGCTCGACCGAGACGCCGCTGCGGGTGGTGATGGTCAGGCCGATGCGGTTGTCGCCCATGCCGTGCTGGGACACCTGCGACGGCGATACCAGCATGTCGTAGGTATCAGCTTGCACGCCGCTCGGGGCTTGCTGGATCGATTGCGAGAAATCCCCGCCGTCGTAGGCCACCTGCTTCAGCAGCTCGCCGCCGAGGCCCTTGAGGCGTCCGGCCGGCGGCTGCTCGGCGAAGTTTCGCGCCATCATAGTGCTGGAGGTGCTTCGGGTGCGGTTCTCCCACACCACGGCCTTGGGCTGTTGGGCATCCTGGCCGCCGCTGAGCGACACCATGGTGGAAGAGCCGCCGCTACGCGTACCGGAGGCCTGGCCGCTGGCGGTCGCTGACGTGGAGCGGGAGGGCGATGCGGCGACGCCGGCCGCCGCGTTAGCGGCCGTGTCCCGGTTGAATGGAGTGATGGTCGTCATGAACCCATTATAGAACGGTTCCCCGGCGTTGGGCACCGGGCGGCACCGGGTCTGGCACTAGTGCAATCGCACCGGCGGCAGGATTTTCGCGCGCAGCCAGTCCACCAGCGTTTGGGCCGCCATGCGCAGGCTGCCATGCAGCTGCAACAGGTGTTTTTGGTACATCAGCGCATACAGCAGGCTGGCCGCCGCACCGCCGACACGGATGCTCTTGCCGGTGAGCGCGCCCGTCAGCACGCCGACCGCCGCCTGCGGTCCGAGCGAAACCAGCGAGCCGTAGTCGTGGTAGCGGAATTCCGGCCGTGGCCCGTCCTCGCGGCGCGATAGCAGCTCGGCCAGGAACATCGCCTGCTGGTGCGCGACCTGCGCGCGCGGCGGCGCCGCGCCCTTGATCGGGCAGACATAGCTGGCGCAGTCGCCGAAGGCGTGGATGCGGCTGTCGCAGGCGGCGCGCAGGCTGGAATCGACCACGATCTGGCGGATGTGGTTGAGCGTCAGGCCGAGCGTGGCGCACAGCTCCGGCGCTTCGACGCCAGCGGCCCATAAGGTCAGGTCGGCGCGATGGGCGGCGCCGGTGGTGTCGATCACGGCGTTGTCGGTGACGTGGGCGACGGCCGTGGCGGTGCGCACGTCGATGCCGAGCGAGCGCAGATGGTTGGCGGCGCGCTGCGATTGCAGCGGGTGCAGGTGCGGCAGCAGGTTGTCGCCGCGCTCGATGACGGTGATGCGGATGTCGCGCTCCGGATCGAGCGTGTGCACGCGGTAGTCGGCCAGCGCGCGGGCGCTGTTGCTCAGCTCCGCCGCCAGTTCGACGCCGGTGGCGCCGCCGCCGACGATGACGACATTGAGCTGTTCCTTGCGCTCGCCGGCGCGGATGCAGCCGTCGACGAAGCGGCGGCGGAAGGCCTCGGCGTCGGCCACGCTGTCGAGGGTCATCGCGTGGCGGGCGGCGCCGGGGACGCTGTAGAAGTTGGTGACCGCGCCGAGGGCCAGCACCAGCTTGTCGTAGCCGATGGTGCGGCAGACGCCGTCGTCTTGCCGGCCGCCGCGCGGGGTGAGGGTGATGGTTTGGTGGGCGCGGTCCACGCACAGGACTTCGCCTTGCAGGAATTCGAAGTCGTGGTCCATGGCTTGCGCGGTGAAGGAGAGTTCCGTGACTTGCGGGTCGCATTTTCCGGAGGCGACGGTGTGCAGCAGCGGCTTCCAGAAGTGGCCCGGGGAGCGGTCCACCAGCAGGATGCGGGCGCGCTTGCCGGCGCCCATTGTGTCTCCAAGACGGGTGGCGAGTTCCAGTCCGCCCGCACCTCCCCCTACGATGACGATCGTTTCCATTTTTTTCTCCAGGTTGGTGAGTCGTTTGGTGCTGGTGGCGGAGCTTGGCCGATTACGCGCTTTGCGCTAATCCACCCTACGTGTTTCCGTAGTTGTTCCGCGTTTGCGTCCTATGCGGCCAGATTTTGGTGGTTCTGGTCTTGCTGCTGGTCCGGGGTGTAGGGGCTGGAGCGCAGTTCGTTCAGCGCTTCGAAGGTGATGAATTGGCGCGGGCGGACCACGTCGGCGCCGTAGGGTGCGACCGAGACCGTCCACAGGCCGGCTTCCTCGGCGGCGCGCAGGCTCGGGACGGCCGTGTCGATGGCGATGGAGTCGCCCGGGTCCACGCCCATCGCGTGCAACGCCTTGGCATAGGGGCCGGTGCCGGACGGGCCGTCGAAACTGGCGCCGCCGGTGACCACCGTGAACACGCTGTTGACATGCGCGCCGAAGCTGTTGGCCAGCAGCGCCGACGTGGCCGGCGCCGGCAGGTCGGTGAGGATGCAGATCTTGCAGCCGGCGGCGATGGCGTCGTCGATCAGCGTGAGCGTGGCCGGCAGCGCCACCGGCGGGGAGTCGATGATCGCCTGGTGGAACTGGCGGTGCTTGTCGGCGTACAGTTCTGCCGCGCGGCCTCGGTCTTTGCTGCGCGAGAACAGCTCGCGGGTGATGACGGTGCCGATGGCGCGGGCATAGCCGTGGGTGGCGGCGGCAGCGCGCAGGGCGGACGCGGTCCAGCGTATCGACAGGCCGGCGTTGGCGAAGGCCGCGTTGCAGGCCGCCAGATGCAGCGCTTCGGTGTCGAACAGTACGCCGTCGAGGCCAAGGAAGATCACGTCTATGCTCATATCGTTCCCTCAAAATTTGATCTATCGCATTGACGTAAATATAACGGTAGAATCTACAAAAGAAAAATTAAAGATATTCGATAGTTGATAAGGGAAAGCTTATGTATCACGCCAGTTTCCGCCAGCTGCAATCGCTGGTTTTGGTGGCCCGCCACGAGAGCGTGTCGCGCGCCGCCGAGGCGATGCACGTCACGCAGCCGGCCGTCTCGCTGCAATTGCGCACGCTGGAGGACATCGCCGGCATCGCGCTCACGCGCAAGGTGGGACGCAATATCCAGCTGACCGCCGCCGGCGAGGTGATGGCCACCTTCTCGGAGCGCATCCTGCGGCTGCTGGAGCAGGCCGGCGACGAACTGGCGGCGCTGCAGGGGGTCACCAGCGGTACGCTGCGCATCGGCGCCGTCACCACCGCCGAGCATTTGCTGCCGCCGATGCTGGTGCCGTTCACCATCAAGCGGCCGGACGTGCGCCTCAAGCTACAGGTGGGGAACCGCTCGGAGATCGTCAATATGCTGGCGCGCCAGGAGATCGACCTGGCGATCATGGGCACGCCGCCGCGCGAGCTGCGCACCAACGCGGCCAAGTTCGCGCGGCATCCGATGGCGTTCGTCGCCAGCCCCGCGCACCCGCTGATGAAGAAGAAAAAAATCACGCTCAACGACGTCATGGCCGCCAACCTGATGGTGCGCGAACGCGGCTCCGGTACCCGCACGGCGGTCGAGAAGCTGCTGCGCGAGGCCGGGCATCCGGCCGAATTCGGCTCCGAGGTGTCGAGCAACGAGGCGATCAAGCGCATGGTGTCGGCCGGGCTGGGACTGGGATTTTTGTCGGTCCACGCCTGCGGATTGGAGTTCGAGGCCGGCCTGCTGGCGATCCTGCCGATGCAGGAGAATCCGGTGGAGGCGGACTGGCACATCATGCACCTGAGCGGCCAGCCGATTCCCAAAGTGGCCGCGTCGTTCCAGGACTTCGTCATTGAAAACGGCCAGGACCTGGTGCGGCGGGAGTTGGAGAGTTTCTACAAACTGCTGGGCCGGCAGCGCAAGCCGGCGCGGACGGCCAGGGTCGTACCGGCGAAGTGACCAATACACGTGGGCGCATGGTGTGCATAAGTGTACTGGTACACGCCAACACAGTTACGCCTACAATAGAGGCACCTCATCGTCACTGGAAAAAATATGTCGCCCGATTTGCTGCTGCCCCTGTGCACTTTTGCCGTCGTCAGTTCCATCACGCCCGGACCGAACAACGCCATGATCATGGCCTCCGGTCTGAACTATGGTTTCGCGCGCTCGCTGCCGCATCTGTTCGGGATCTGCTGTGGCTTCGCCTTCATGATTTTTGCCACTGGACTGGGCCTGCATGCGGTGTTTGTGCAGTTTCCGATGCTGCAACTGATACTCAAGTACGCCGGGGCGATCTACCTCCTGTGGCTGGCTTGGAAGCTGGCCCACGCGGCGCCGATGAACGCCGAGCAGGCGGCGCGGTCAAAGCCGATGGGGTTCGTCGGCGCGGCCGCATTTCAGTGGGTGAATCCCAAAGCATGGGTCATGGCCGTCAGCGCGCTGACCACCTACCTGCCTCAAGGCTTCGGCATCGGGGATGTGGCGCAGCTGGCAGGCGTGTTCGGCGTGATCGGCATCTTTTGCGTCGGGGCCTGGGCGATGTTCGGCGTGGCCATGCGCCGCCTGTTGCAGGACCCGCGCTCGGTGCGCATTTTTAACGTGGTGATGGCGCTGCTGTTGGTGGCCACGCTGTATCCAATTCTCGTGGGCTGATACCATGGCGGCTTGATTGGATTTTGAGGAATGCCCATGTATCGCCGTATTGTTCCCGCCGTCGTCCGCGCCGCCTTGCTGGCCGCCTCCGTGCTTGCCGCCAATGCCGGTGCCGCCACCCTGCCATCGAACCTGATGCTGCCCGACCCGGTGCTGGCCGCGCGCGGCGTCGCGGAGCGCTGGGTGTTCAGCATCAGGCTCGAATCGTTCGATTTGAAGGGCCTTGAGCCTTGCCGGCAAATATTGGCCGAGCGTGGCTACACGCCGGTGCTGTCGAAAACGGCCAGTTCCACCATGCCCGAGCTGCATTTCAAGATCGAGGGGAGCAAGGAGTATCCGCTGGCGAGCGAGGAGGCCGACCAGGCGTTGTCGGCGGTGGTGCAGGCCAAGTGCACCGGCACGCTGGCCTGGACGGTGACGTCGAAGCCGGTGCCGGCCGCGAGCGCCGCGGCGCGGTAGTAACCCGCACGGCCATGCGGGGTCGTACCCCAAGGGGTACGACCCCTAAGCTGAGACGCGCGCGTCGCGATTCGGGAAACGGGGTTGGGTTTAGTGCGGCAGCTTGAGCTGATGCAAGGTGGCGCGAAGCTCGTCGAGGTCGACCGGCTTCTGCGACTGCAACGCCTGTAGATAGCCGCGCGCATAACCGATGGTGTCGGCCGCATCGGGATGCTGCTCGGCCATTTCCTGCAGCAGCCGGTCGGCGATGATCAGGTCGTTGTGCTGGCCCAACTCCGACTGGATCGCCGCCAGCGTCTTCAGATATTGGCGCGAGCCTTTCTGGCGGTACAGCGAGTGGAAAAATTCCAGCGCGTACCTGCCGCGCTTGGCGGCGATGCGGGTGCGGTGGATGGAGGCGGCGTCATCGTCGTCCATGCGGTTGGCGCGCTTGATCAATTGCTTGTGCAGGCGCTGCATCGTCGAGTGGACGAATTTCGGCAGCGGACTGTCGGGGACGTCCGTGGCGATGTGCTGCATCCACACGCCCATCGACAACAGCAGTTGCGTGTAGCGCGGCGACAGCAGCGCCTGCGCCGCCGTTTTGCGGTAGCCGCGCGCGGCCGCCAATGCCAGCGCTTGTAGTTCCAGCAGGCCGTTCTTGCCGCCGGGATTGGACTGGATGCGCGGCAAGGTCGACATCAGCAGCACGTCGGCGTCGCGCGCGGCGCCCAGCTCCGTGCCCAGCCAGGCGATGTCGGCCGCCAGCGTTTCCGGACAGGGTGCGACGTTGTCGAACAGTTTTAGCGCCGAGCGCAGGCGGCGCAGGCCGACGCGCATCTGGTGCAAGGTTTCGGGGTCGTCGCCATGGATGACGGCGTCCTCGTTGCGCTGGATGTGTTGCAGGCAGTTGTCGAGGATGGTCTTGAGCGCCTCGCCGACGGTGTTGTCCTTGTCCAGGGTCAGCGCCTGGGCGCGGTAGGGCGCTGTGCCGGTTTGGCGGCACAGCAGGTAGCCCCGTTCGGCCTTGCTGATGTTGCTGAGCCGCAGGGGAATCTGCTTGTGCAGTTCCAGCGCGAAGGCGTACAGCGCGGCCGGTTCGCCTTCCTTGAGCTCCAGTTCGATCTCGTTGATGTCGATTTTGCGGCCGTGGCGTTCGATGTGGCCCTGGTCGAGCACCAGCTCGATCGAATTGCCTTCGATTTCCAGATTCCAGGTGTGGCGCACGACCTCCACCACGAACAGCGGCTCCAGCCGCTCCTTCAGATCAGGCAGGTCCAGCATGTCCCGCCACTGCGGATCGTTGCCGATCAGCTTGCGCAGGCGGCCCAGGCGCGGCCACGCACGGTCCACCGGACATTCCCACTCATTGCGGCTATGCAAGCCGCTTTGCACGCTGCCGCCGGCCTTCATCGTTTGTATCCACTCTTCGCCGACCTTGCGCACGCGCAGGCCGGCGCCGTGGTGCAGGAAATGCAGATCCGGCGTATCGAAGTAGCGCGCCGTCATCTGTTGTGCGCGCGCGGGACCGCTGGCGTGGGCGGCGATCAGCGGGTGGCCCATCAGCGCCTCATTGTCGGCGGGGGCGAGTAGTAGTTTGAGTTCGACTTCCATGGCGCCAGTGTAGATGAAAAATCCGGGCGGGCGGCGCACGCCTCTGCCGGACTTGAGCGAGGTCGAGACTACCGCGAAATAGGCAGATTCCGCAGAACTTGTTCCCAGGCCGGTGTGGCGGCCCGCCAGAAGCCTTCGATCGTGTCGGCCTGGAAATCCATGCCGAGGAAGCGCGCTGCCGGCAGCAGCGCCTGTTGCAGCAGCATGTCCGGCGCCGCGCCGTTGTCGAAGGCCATGGCGCCGGTCTGCTTGGACAATTTCTCGCCCAGTTCGTTGACCACCACCGGTACGTGCAGGTAACGCGGCTGCCGCAGGCCGAGCGCCTGTTGCAGATAGATCTGGCGTGGGGTCGAGTCGAGCAGGTCGGCGCCGCGCACGATGTCGGTGACGCGCTGGTCGCCGTCGTCGACCACCACCGCCAGTTGATAAGCCCAGAAGCCGTCGGCGCGTTTGATGACGAAGTCGCCCGCGTCGTCGGTCAGGTCCTGGCTGACGTGGCCGGCCCAGCGGTCGTCGAAGCCGATCACGCAGTGCGGCGATTGCGGCACTTTCAGGCGCAGCGCGCGGGCGGTCTTGCCCGGCGCCAGGCCGTGGCGGCAGGTGCCGGGGTAGATCAGCGCCTGCGCTTGCCTGCCGGTCAGGCTCAATTGCGAATCGGCGATTTCCTTGCGGGAGCAGCCGCAGGGGTAGACCAGGTCGCCCAGGCGCGGCAGCGCTTGCTCGTATAAGGCTGTGCGGCGGCTTTGCCAGGTGACCTCGCCATCCCAGCGCATGCCGCAGCGTTGCAGCGAGGCCAGGATGTGCTGGTCGGCGCCGGCGACGTTGCGGTCGCCGTCGACATCCTCGATGCGCACCAGCCACTGGCCGTGGTGCGCCTTGGCGTCCAGGTAGCTGGCCATGGCCGCCACCAGCGAACCGATGTGCAGCGGGCCGGTGGGGGAGGGCGCGAAGCGGCCTATGTAGTTGTCAGCGGGGTTGTCGCGATCGGTCATGCCGCCATTTTAACGCGGCGGCCCATGCTGCGCTGCGCAATGGATGGCGTTCGGCGGCCCCGGCAAATGTCTTACAATGTGCGCGCGCTAATTAGCGCACTCATCATCCACGCCTTCAGGACATCATGCAAAAAATGACCCCATCCTTTGTTGCCTCCGCCTTGGCCATCAGCCTGGCGTTGGCTTTCCCCGCACAAGCGGCCAGCGGCAAAACCGCTGTCGTGGTGCAGGAAGCGCCATTGCGCGCGCACCTCGCGTTCCTGTCCAGCGATTTGCTGGAGGGCCGGGGCACCGGCCAGCGCGGCGCCGACCTGACCGTCTCGTATCTGGAAACGCAGTCGCTGGCGCTGGGCCTGAAACCGGGCAACGGCGACAGCTATCGCCAGGCGGTCCAGATCGCCGGCGTCAAGACGCTGCCGGCCGAGAGCACGCTGAAGCTGGAAGCGGGCGGCCAGGCGCTGCCGATCAGCTTTGGCAAGGACTGGGTGTTCGCGCCGGGCGACGCGACGGCCGCGCACAGCTTCGACGCGGACCTGGTGTTCGTCGGCTACGGCATCACCGCGCAGGACGAGCAGTGGGACGATTTCAAGGGCGCCAACCTCAAAGGCAAGATCCTGGTCATGATGGTCAACGATCCGCAGCCGAGCGCCGAGCAGCCCAACCGTTTCAACGGCAAGGGCCTGACGTACTACGGCCGCTGGACCTACAAGTTCGAGGAAGCCAAGCGCCAGGGCGCCGCCGGCGTGTTGCTGATCCATACGACGCCGAGCGCGTCGTATGGCTGGAGCGTGATCCAGAACAGCTGGTCGGGCGTGGAGCGCTTCCAGCTGGCGGCGGGCACCCTCGGGACCGAGCTGCAGGGCTGGATGACCGACGACACCGCGCGCAACCTGTTCAAGGCCGCCGGCCAGGATTTGGACGCGCTGCGCACCGCCGCCGAAAGCAAGGACTTCAAGCCGGTGCCGCTGGCCGCCAAGCTGAGCGGCGAAATGAAGGCGGCCGTGCGCAAGGTCGAGCAGTTCAACGTCGCCGCCGTGGTGCCGGGCACCGATCCGAAGCTGAAGGATGAAGTCGTCATTTACAGCGCGCACTACGATCACCTGGGCAAGCAGGGCGAGGGCGCGGACACCATCTTCAACGGCGCGGTCGACAACGCTTCGGGCACGGCCGGCTTGCTGGCGATGGCGCAACAGGCGGTGCGCGCGCCGGCCAAGCGCAGCCAGATGTTCCTGTGGGTCGCCGCCGAGGAGCAGGGGCTGCTGGGCAGCGCGGCCTACGCGACGGCGCCGCTGTGGCCGCTGGCGAAGACGGCCGCCAACCTGAACCTGGACAGCCTGAATTTTGTCGGCGCCACGCGCGATATCGGCACCCAGGGCAGCGAGCGCACCGAACTGGGCAAAATGGCGGAGGCCGCCGCCAAGGCCATGGGCATGCATATCGCCAAGGCTGAACCGGATCTGGCCGGTGGCTATTTCCGCAGCGACCACTTCAGCTTCGCCAAGCAGGGCGTGCCGGCGTTCTCGATCGACGGCGGCCGCGAATACATCCAGGATCCGGCCGGCTCCAAGCTGAAGGCGGATGCGTACGGCAAGCGCTACCATCAGGTCAGCGACGAGTACGACCCGAGCTGGGACCTGTCGGGCATGGTGCAGATGGCGCAGTACACGCTGAACCTGGGCCGCATGATCGCCGACAGCCCGAAACTGCCTGAATGGAAGGCCGGCGACGCGTTCGCCAAGCCGCGCAACGCCAAGTAAGCACTGGCGGTTTGTGAAAGCAGCCCTCGTGGCTGCTTTTTTTTATGGCTGCACTCAATAAAGTTATATCTCGGCGGTCATTCTCAGTTTTACCATTGCCTCAATAAAAATACTGGAGACTTCGTGAAAACCATTCTGGCCACCGTGCTGCTTGCAGCCGGCGCGTGCGCAAGCGCGCAGACGTTGCTGACTAAAAATTTCGCCGCCGATCCATCGCCGCACTTTTTCGCCGGGCAGTACGTCGTCTACGCGACCGACGATCAAAACAATTCGGGCAAGTACTGGGACTCGACCTCATGGCGGGTGTTGACGTCGCCGGATTTGAAGAGCTGGAAGGATCACGGTCCGATTTTGCCGGCCAGTATCTTCAAATGGGCCAGCGCGGACGCCAAGGCGTGGGCGCCGGAGGCGGTCGAACATGGCGGCAAATACTATTTCTTTGCGCCGGTGGGTGGCAAGCAAATCGGCGTGGCCGTCAGCGATAGCCCGATGGGGCCGTTCGTCGACCTGATCGGCAAGCCCCTGGTCGAAACGCCGCGCGACGCCAATGCGGGCGACGAGCCCATCGATCCGGCGGTGTTTATCGACAAGGATAAGCGTATCTATTTGTACTTTGGCACGCGGGTGCCGAAGGTGGTCGAGCTGTCGTCCGACTTGAAGAGCGCGGTGGGCGGCATCAAGAATGTGGTGGTGGACAAATTCCCGGCCAAGACCGCGTACGGCGAAGCGCCGTTCCTGCATCAGCACAAGGGTGTGTATTATTTCTCGTTCTCGACCGGCTGGCCGGGGCAGATCGTCTACGCGACCGGCAAGTCGCCGCTGGGGCCGTTTGAGTATCGCGGCGTGCTGATCGACTTCCTGAAGATATCGACCAATCACCAGGCGATACTGGAGCATGATGGCAAGACGCTGCTGTTCTACCACGACAACGTATTGCCCGGCGGCGGCGACCATCGCCGCTCGATCCTGTTGCAGGAAATCGAATACAGCGCCGACGGCAAGATGCGCCGTAAATAAGGCTCACAAAGGTTGAATTACTGCGGAGACACGTAGGGCGGATTGGCGGGCGAGGCCCGCCAATCCGCCGGGGGGCCATCGAAAGAGCGTCCTCCTGCCGGAGGACTTGAGAGGCGGAACGCCGTAATCCGCCACCGAGCCGCCACCGGCCTTACCGCCCAGCCCGTGTAGAAAAAGTGGACCTGACCCTAATGCCGCTAAGTTAAGTTTTCTTAGTTAATCGTTTCTCTGGATATCGCTGCGCCACCGCTTTAACGACCCGGTCGAATTTTCGTCCGGGTCGTTGCGCTTTCAGGTCGAGCA
>NZ_JBEGHG010000013.1:0-124010 GCF_040675865.1 Burkholderia sp. LMU1-1-1.1
CAGTTCCTTCGCCTGCGCCTGCAGCGCGGCGGCGGCCATGCGCCACGGCTCGCGCGCGGCGGCGTCCCCCCCTGGCAGGGCCAGCGGGCGCAAATGGCCCAGCCGGCGCCAGGCGGCGCCGTCGACCAGCAGCAGCTCGCCGCCCCAGGCGGCGCCGTCGCTGCCGTAGCCGACGCCGTCAAGCGCCAGGCCGATCAGCGGTTCGCGCAGGCCGTGTTCGGCGGCCAGCGCGCCGATGTGGGCGTGGTGGTGTTGCACCGCGATGGCCGGCACGTCCAGCCGGGCGGCCAGCTCGCCGGCCAGCCGGGTGCTGTAGAAATCGGGATGCAGGTCGTGCGCGATGGCGGCCGGCGGCGCCCCCGCCCGCGCCAGCGCGGCCGCCGACGCGGCCAGCGCGGCGCAGTTGTCCGGATCGTCCAGGTCGCCGTGCGGCGCGCTCCAGCGGACGCCGTCCCGGTCCAGCAGGCAGGCGGCGTTCTTGAGCCAGGCGCCGCAGGCCAGGACGGCCAGGCCGGCGCCGGCGCCGTCGGCCGGCAGCGCCTGGTGCCTCATGGCGCGCTCCCGGCCGAAGCCGGCGGCGCGCCCAGCCGCGCGCGCGCGCCGTCGAGCCAGTCCAGCCAGGCGTCCATGCCCTGCCCGCCCGTGGCCGACAGTTCGATGACGGCGATGCCCGGATTGACCCGGCGCGCGAAGGCGACGCAGGCGGCGACGTCGAATTGCAGGTAGGGCAGCAAGTCGGTCTTGTTCAGTATCATCAAGGTGGCGGCGGCGAACATGTCGGGGTATTTGAGCGGCTTGTCCTCGCCCTCGGTCACCGACAGGATGACCACCTTGGCCGCCTCGCCCAGGTCCCACATGGCCGGGCAGACCAGGTTGCCGACGTTCTCGATGAACAGCACGCCCCCCTGCCCGGCGCCGCCATGCTCGTCATGGCTGTGCAGCGGCAGCGCGCCGAAGGCCTGGCCGACCATCAGCGCGTCGAGATGGCAGCCCTTGCCGGTGTTGACCTGGATCGCCGGCGCGCCGCTGGCGCGGATGCGGTCGGCGTCGTGGCTGGTCTGCTGGTCGCCCTCGATGACGGCCACCGCCAGGTCCGCGCGGCGCGCGCGCAGCGCGGCGATGGTGGCGCACAGCAGCGTGGTCTTGCCGGAGCCGGGACTGGAGACCAGGTTCAGCGCCAGGATGCCGTGGCCGGTGAAATGGGCGCGGTTGGCGCGCGCATGGCGGTTGTTTTCGCCCAACACGTCCTGCTCGATGCGGATCGCGCGCGCCTGGCTGATGCCGGGCACCGAGGCGCCGGCCGCGCCGGCGCCGAAGTGCAGGTCGCCGCTGGCCGGATCGGCCGCGACATGCTCGTGCGAATGCTCATGCGGATGCTCGTGAGGGTGGTGGTGATGGTGCTGGCCGTGCGCATGGCCCGGAAGGTGGCGCGTGTAGGCGATGTCACCCTTCTGCTTCGTATCGCCGCAACCGCAAATGACACACATGGCTGGTCTCCCGCTATGATTTGATTGTTATCGTTATTTAATCGTCGACCAGCATGTCGACGATGCGCAAGGCGTCGCCGCCGGTGGCCTGCAACTGCCAGGTGCCGCAGCGCGGACAAGGCTGGCCGCGCGCCGTGATCGCCACCGTCGCCGCGCAGGGCATGCACCAGGCGCTGGCCGGCGGCGTGCCGATCTCGATGCGCGCGCCGGCCAGCACCGTGCCGGGCGCGATCGCCTCCAGCGCGAAGCGCAGCGCCCGCACTTCGACGCCGGCCAGCGCGCCGGCCTCGAGCCGCAGCAGCGTGACGCGCGCGAACGCCTCGCGCCGCGCCGCTTCCTCGACGATGTTCATGATGCCGCCGGCCAGGCTCAGTTCATGCATGGGCAAACTCGATCTCAAAAGTGACGCACGGGTCGAACGCGGCGGCCAGCACGCCGACGCGGCGCGCGGTCGCCGCCCGCGCGCCGGCGTTTCCGCCCGACGGCATGGCCGCCAGCGCGTCCGCCACCACCCCGCGCGGGTGGAAATTCCAGTCGGTGGGGGCCAGCACGTGGTAATCGCCTATCGTCGGCCGCGCGCCATCGAGCTCCAGCCGCACCCGGTGGCACAACACGCCGCGCGCCATTTCGGTCCAGGCCAGCGCCTCGCCGTCCCCCAGCCACAGCGCGCCGCTGGCCAGCGCCGCGCCGTCCGCCTGCTCCGCCCCCGGCCCATACTCGGCCAGCCGGCACACCTCGGCCAGGCGCGCGCCCATGCGCAGCCAGGCGCTGTCCGGCGCGCCCTGGTCCCCGCCTGCTTCCTCGCCGAGCCGGGTCCAGCACCCCGTCTCGCAGGCGGCGCCGCTGTCGCCGGCCACGTATTCGAGCCCGGCGCCGTCCGCCATGCGCGCGGCCAGCGCGCGCATGCCGGCCTCGCCGGCCTGGGCCCGCAACGGCGGCCACGCCGGGCCGACCGCCATGGCGTCGTCGCGCACGGCGCGCATCAAGCGGGCCGGCAGCGCCCGGGCCTGCCCGCTCCAGCGTCCCAGCCAGCCGGCGCGATCGGCGCGCCAGCCCGCCAGCCACGGCGCCACCGGGCCGCCCAGCAATTCGCGCCCGATCCACTCGCGCACGGCGGCCCCGTCACCCCCATTGTGCGCCATTGCGGCCGCGCCGAACAGGGGGCAGGTGCGCAGGGCGGCGGCGGCACCGTCTGCGGGCTGGCCCAGCAGGCGTGGCCAATCGATCAACAGCCGCCGCACGTGCTCGCGCAAGGTCTCGGCGGCCAGCGCTGCGCGCTGCGGCGCCAAGCCGGCCGCACCGGTGCCGCCCCCGCCGGCCATGGCCGTGGCCACGGCCAGCCCGGCGGTGACGCGGTGCGCCTGGCCGCACAGGGCGAACAGGCGCGGCAGCATCAGCATGGCCTCGTCCGCCGGCCTGCCGCGCAGCAGCGCCCCGGCCAGCGGCACGCGGGTGTCGCCGACGGCCGCGCGGCCCCGTCCCGGGCGCAATATCAGCGCGCCGGACCAGGCCGGGCCGGCGGCGCCACTCATGGCCGCTGCCCCGCCGCCACGCGGCCGGTCAGGAAGCCGCGCCGGCCGGGCCGGGGTTGCGCCGCCAGCCGCGCCTGGATTTCGCGCTCGGCGCCGCGCAGCGCCCGCAACACTTCGACGGCGGTGGCGTGCGCCGCCGCCTGGCCGGCGAATGCGAACATCGGCGAAAACAGCGAGCACATTTCGTAGGCGCCGAAGCCGGCTTCGCGGGCGCCGATGAAGTCGAAGCGCGCGCCGCCGACGCGGTGCGGACGCGACTGGCCCGGCGGCGCGCAGGCCCCTCCAGGCGCCGGCAACAGAATCAGGTTCATGAACCAGGGCGTCAGCAGCACCCCCAGCGCCGCCGGCGCGCCGTCGGCGTCCTCGCAGGGTTCGAAGCCGACCGCCTCGACCCGCAGGTCCGGGTGCATGACCGGCAGCCCGGCCATGCGGGTGGCGCCGATGCGTTCAAAGCACAGGCGCAGCGCGGCCGTGCGCGCCGCCAGCGTAGCGGCCGTGGCGGCGATGTCGGCGCCGCTCATGGCGCCAGCACCATGAACTGCTCGGCTGCGCCGTCGCACTCGGGGCAGCGCCAATGGGCCGGCAAGGCCGCGAACGGCGTGCCGGGCGCGACCTGCCAGACCGGGTCGCCGTGCGCCGGATCGTAGACCCACCAGCAAATCTTGCATTCGAGCCGGGTCAGCGGCGCCAGCTTGCCGGCGTCGCCCATGTAGCTGCCCTCGAAGCCGGAGAACGCGGCCGCCTCCTGTTGCGCGCCGCTCATGCGCCCTCCACCCAGTCGAGCACTTCGCGCAGGCGCTCGCACGAGTCGAGCAAGTCCTCGCGCGCCGCGCAGGCCACCTCCGGGATGTCGGTCACCTCCACCGTGTTGAGCAGGATGGTGTCGGACGAGTTGTAGTAGACCACGCGCCAGCAGTTCGGCACCAGCGTGCTGAGGATGCGGCAATTGCCGTAGCCGCGCGACAGGATCAGCACGCAGCCGCCCATCAGTTGCCGCTCCAGCAGGGCCACGTCCCCGGGCGACAGCGGCAACAGGCTCAGGTTGATGGCGCGGGCCGCCTCGCCGGGCCGCCACGCCGCCAGGTACTGGTTCAATTCGGCCAGCAGCGGCGGCGCGTTCATGATGCCGGCCGGCGGCGGGTCCGGCAGGGCCAGCGCCTCGCCGCCGACCGCGCCCGCGCGCGCGGCCGATATCAGCACCGGCGGCACCGGGCCGATGTCGACCTGGTCGGCCGTGACGCGGCCGTCGACGCTGGTGACGGTGCGCCAGATGCCGGCGAAGATCGCTTCCTGGATGCGGATCGAGCTGCCGTCCCCGGGCTCGGCCCGGGCGCTGACCTCGCCTTCGCCCAGCACCTGGTTGATCAGCGCCAGGTTGGCCTGGTCCAGCGCCAGCAGGTCGACCGGCGCCGGCGCGGCGCCGCCGGCCGCGGCCGTGACGGCGGCCTCGATCGCCCGCAGCGCCCGGTGCGCGGCCGTCAGCCCCGCCAGGTGCCCGGGCTCGGGCAGGATCGGCATGGCATAGGTTTGCATGCCCTGGGGCATGACCAGATAGTCCAGCTCCACTTCCTCGCTCTGGCTGCCCGCGCCCAGCGCGACCACCGGCACCGGGAACGGCCGCGCGCCTGTTTTGTCTCTGATGATTTCCATGCTGTCTCCTCGTGCGCCGCCGGCGGCGGCATCGTGAATGGCGGGCTAGTGGCAGGCGCCGGCGCCCGCCGCGACCACCGGGATGCCGACGCCGGGCACGCGCGAGACGGGCAGCCGCAGCGCGTGCTCGACCTCGCGCACATAGTCGTCCCAGTCCAGCATGCCGGCCACGGTGGCGACGTAGCGGCCGCCGCGCAGGAACACCAGCGCCGGACGCCGCGCGACGCCGTAGCGCCGCGCCAGCGCGTCCTCGCAATCGCTCTCGGCCAGCGCGATGCGGAACGGCACCGAGCAGGCCCGTTGCAGCTCGGGCAGCACCACCGCCACGTCCAGGCACTCGGGAAAGCGCACCGGGTCGCCGGCGATGAACAGCACGCAGTCGCCGTCGCGCGCCAGGAACGGCTCGGACGGCGTGTCGCGCACCCAGGCCGCGCCATGCTGGCGCACCAGGCGCTGCATCAGCGGCGGCGTGCCCGCCACGCTGTGCGGCGCCGGCACTTGCAACATCGATGTTTCGGTGGTCATATCGGACTCCCTGTCAGTGATTCGGATGGTTCGGGTGGTTCGGGTGGCGCGGCCAGGCGGCCGCCCGCGCCCGGCGGCGCCACGCTGGACGGCAGCACGAACGGCGCGGCGGCGCCGGCGTGGCCGCCGCCCATGGCCTGCTCGAGCAGATCGAGCACGGCGTCGATCTCGCCGGCCCGCCCGGCCGAAATGCGTTCGCGCGCGTCGTCGAGAAAGGTCAGCAGCCACTCGCCGGGCGCGCAATCGCCCACCAGCAGCGTGGAAATGGCGCGCCGGCCGGCGCGGCCGGCGCACCATGCCGTGCCGGACGCGGCGCTCTCGACGCGCATGGGGATGCCCAGGCACATGTCACGCCCCCTCTTGCGGCGGCATGAAGCGCTCGTCGCCGGTGCGGCACGCCAGCCGCGCCGACGGCCGCTCCGCCTCGTAGCGCTCCAGCGCCAGGTGCGGCAGCGTGATCGCCTCGTCCGGCGCCAGCGGCGCGCGGCGCCGCGCCGGCGCCGCGCCCCAGCGCCGCAGGTACGCCAGCCCGAGCCGCACGGCCGGCGCCAGCGCCGCCTTGACGGCCGGGCGCAGGCTGCCGCCGTAATCGTCGATCGCGCACGGCTGGCAACCGATCAGCACCACCTGGCGCGGATAGCGGCCGGTCAGCTCGGCCAGCGCCAGCACTTCCTGGAAGCCGGTCTGGTGCAGGCTCATCTTCTTGGCGCCCATGAATTTCGGCACGTCGGCGTCCTCGACCACTTTCAGGGCGCCCGCCGCCAGGCCATAGTCGACGGCGTCGAAGATCAGCAGGCAGTCGGCGCCCTGCACGTGCTGGATCAGGTACAGGCCCTGGGTGCCGCCGTCGATCAGCCGCACGTGCGGCGCGAACCGGTAGCGCCGCTGCAGCAGCTCGGCGCAGCGCACGCCGAAGCCCTCGTCGGCCCACAAGAGGTTGCCGATGCCGAGCACCACGATCGCGCCGGGGCCGTCCTCCGGCGCGCTCATGGCTCGCCCTTGAAGGTGCGGTAGCCGGAGATCATGGTGCTGACCACGCTGCTGCGGCCCATGATGTCCTCGCGGATGGCGGCGTACACGTGCAGGATGATGAACACGATCAGCACCCACATGCCCAGATGGTGCCAGGTGTGCACGTCCTGGGACTGCCCCATCAGCGGGACGACCCAGCCGAACAGCCGGTCGGCCCAGGAGCCGCGTTGCTGGCCCTCGGCGTACATGGCGAAGCCGGTCAGCACCATGAACACCGAGGTCAGGAAGAACATGAAAAACATCGCGAAGCGCGCCAGCGGGTTGTGGCCCACGTAGCGCCCGGGCGCCGACCGCGCAAAGCCGTACCACTGGATCATGCTCCAGACCTCGACCCAGTAGGCCCGGGTGAGCAGCGGCACCCAGAACATTTCGCGCGCGTGGCCGTTACCGACGCAAGCCCAGTAGATCCGCGCCAGCAGCCCGATGGCGAACACGTAGGCCGAGGCGAAATGGACGAAGCGGATATAGCCCATCAGGAAATGCGCGCTGGCCTCGCCCGGTTGCGTCGGCGGCGGGCTGCCGATGAAATAGCCGGTCACGCACAGCAGCACGACCGCCAGCACGTTGATCCAGTGCCAGATCCGCACCGGCGCCTCGTAGACATAGACCGACTTGACCGACGCCGCGTGCGCCACCTTGCGCGTGACCTGCTCGGCGTCGAAATCGTCCGCTATTGGGGTAGACATGTTTGCTCCTTCTCCGGTGGTGGGCGGGCCGTCAACGCACGGTGACCTTGGTCAGTTCCTGGCCGTCCGGGCTCATGACGTGGGTCGAGCACGCCATGCAGGGATCGAACGAATGCAGGGTGCGCAGGATTTCGACCGGCTGCTCGGGATTGGCCATCGGCGTGTTCATCAGCGACGCCTCGAAGGCGCCGATCTGCCCCTGGGCGTCGCGCGGGCCGGCGTTCCAGGTGCTGGGCACCACGCACTGGTAGTTTTCGATCTTGCCATCCTTGATCCTGATCCAGTGTCCCAGCGCGCCGCGCGGCGCGGCCACCGTGCCGACGCCGTGCGCCTCCTTGGGCCAGGTGGCCGGATCCCACTTCTCGACGTTGGCCGTGCTGGTGTCGCCGGCCTTGATGTTGGCCATCATTTCGTTGAAGTCGTCCTGCATCATCTCGGCGCACAGCAGCGACTCGAGCGCGCGCGCCAGCGTGCGGCCGATGGTGGTCGGCAGCAGCTGCTTGACCGTGTAGTCGGTCGGCTTGAGGCCGAGCGCCTTGGGGATGTCGACGTTGATCGCCTGCGCCGCCTCGTCCACCTGGCGCTTGATGGCGGCGGCGCCGGCGTGCCCGGGGTCCTTGAGCGCGTGCGCGTAGCCGAGGATGTAGCGCGCCAGCGGACCGACCTCCATCGCGTGGCCGCGCCAGCGCGGCGACTTGACCCAGGAGTATTTCGCCTCTTCGTCGATCTGCTCGATCGCCGTGCGCGTGCCCTTGGTCTTGGGCCCGAGCCGGTAGTCCGGCTCGGTCACGCCGTCCCAGGGATGCAGGCCCTTGCTGTCGTCGGCGTACTTGTACCACGCGTGGGCGACGAATTCCTGCACCTGCTCGGGATCGCGCGGATCGACCGGGAAGATCCGGTCCCAGTCGCCGTTGATGATGGCGCCGCCCGGCATCTGGTTGGTGCTCTCGTCGTAGTTGACCTTGGGGTAGGCCCCATAGTCGAACACATTGGTGGCCGACAGGCCGCCGCCGAACAGCCAGCCGGCGTCCTTGTAGATGGCGCCGATGGCCAGCACGTCGGGGATGTAGACATTGCGGCAGAACTCGATCGCCTCCTCGATGCGGGCCTTGACGAAATTGAGGCGCTCCATGTTCAGCGGCGCCCCGGCCGCGCCGTTGCCGTCGATGTTGATCGCGCACGGCACCCCGCCGACCAGGTAGTTCGGGTGCGGGTTCTTGCCGCCGAAGATGGTGTGGATCTTGACCCACTCCTTCTGCAGGTCGAGCGCCTCGAGGTAGTGCGCCAGCGCCATCAGGTTGGCCTCCGGCGGCAGCTTATAGGCCGGGTTGCCCCAGTAGCCGTTCTTGAACGGCCCCAGCTGGCCGCTCTCGACGAACTTCTTGATGCGGTTCTGGATGTCGCGGAAGTAGCCCGGCGACGACGTCGGATGCGACGGCGACACCGTCTGCTGCAACGTCGACGTGGCCTTGGGGTCGGCCTTCAGGGCCGACATGATGTCGACCCAGTCGAGCGCGTGCAGGTGGTAGAAGTGCACCACGTGGTCGTGGATCTGCAGCGTCTTGGCCATGATCTCGCGGATCAGGTGGGCGTTCTTGGGCACCTTGATGCCCAGCGCGTCCTCCACCGCGCGCACCGACGCCAGCGCGTGGCAGCCGGTGCACACGCCGCAGATGCGCTCGACGAAGGCCCAGGCGTCGCGCGGGTCGCGGCCCTTCAATATCACCTCCAGGCCGCGCCACATGGTACCGGTGGAGACGGCGTTGCGGATCACGTTGTCGGCGTCGAGGTTGACCTCGACGCGCATGTGGCCTTCGATGCGGGTGACCGGATCGACGACGATGCGCCGTCCGGTGCTGTTCATTTTATAGCCCTGGGTCTCGTAGTTCGGCATGTTCTATCCTAGGTCCGGTGCTGCCGGGATCAGTCGCGCTCGGTGGCGGCGTGTTTGTGGGAGGCGCGCTGGATCGCCGAGACGGCCGCGTGGGCCACCACGGCGGCGCCGGCCACGGTGGCCGCGCCGGCGCCGATCTGGTCGGCGTTCGCTTCGACGCCGAACTGGTGGATGTCGGTCAGCCGGTTGTAGAACGAGCCCTTGTCCCAGAAGCCGTCCTCGGAACAGCCGATGCAGCCGTGGCCGGACTGGATCGGGAAGCTGGTGCCCTCGTTCCAGCGGGTGGTCGAACAGGCGTTGTAGGTGGTCGGCCCCTTGCAGCCGACCTTGTACAGGCAGTGGCCCTTGCGCGCGCCCTCGTCATCCCACTCCTCGACGAACTGGCCGGCGTCGAAGTGCGGGCGGCGGTAGCATTTGTCGTGGATGCGCTGGCTGTAGAACATCTTCGGCCGGCCCTGACGGTCCAGTTCCGGGATCTTGTCGAAGGTGAGCATGTAGGTGATCACCCCCGTCATGACCTCGGCGATCGGCGGGCAGCCGGGCACCTTGATGATGGGCTTGTCGAGGATCACCTTGTGGATCGGCGTGGCCTGGGTCGGATTGGGTTTGGCCGCCTGCACGCAGCCCCACGACGCGCACGAGCCCCAGGAGATGATGGCCTTGGCGTCCTTGGCCACGTGGCGCAGCTGCTCGATGAACGGGCGCCCGCCGATGATGCAGCTCATGCCGTCCTGGTTCAGCGGCGGATTGCCCTCGACGGCGAGGATGTAGTTGCCCTTGTACTTGGTCATGATCTCCTCGAGGATGGCCTCGGCCTGGTGCCCGGCGGCCGACATCAGCGTGTCGTCGTAGTCGAGCGAGATCATCGACAGCACCACGTCCTTGGCCAGCGGATGGGCCGAGCGGATGAACGATTCGGAGCAGCAGGTGCATTCCAGGCCGTGCAGCCACAGCACCGGGGTGCGCGGCTTGGTCTCCATGGCGTGGGCGATCTGCGGCACGAACGCGGGCCCCAGGCCCAGCGAGGTGGCCGTCAGCGAACAATATTTGAGGAAGCTGCGGCGCGAAATGCCTTGGCGCCGCATGACTTCATAGAACGTCTCGATCATGGGGAATCTCCTCCGGTTGGTCTTCTTTTTTTGAAATGACGAGAAACGCGCGCGGGCTAGGCGGCGATGAGCAGCGCGCCGCCGCCGGCCAGCAGCAGTCCGCCGGCGCGCAGCCAGTGTCCGCGTCCGGCCAGCGCGCCGGCTGCCGCCAGGCCGCCGGCGTGCAGCAGTGCCGTCGACGACAGCGCGCCGATGGCGAACGCCAGGGTCGACGGTTGAACCGGCAAGCCGGCGCAATGGGCCGCGCCATGGGCCAGCGCGAAGACGCCGACGCACACGGCGGCAAAGAAGGTGGAGGTGGGGCCGGCGCGGGCGATCAGCAGGCCCAGCGCCAAAACCGACCAGGTGGCGATTTCCTCGTGCAGCGGCAGCACGAGGCCGGCCAGCGCGGCCGCCATGCCCAGCGCCATGGCGGCGACGAAGGTACACGGGAGCACCATCCGCGCCCGGCCGGCCGGGCTGGCGGCCCCCAGGCGGGCGGCCCACCACCCCACGCCGGCGGCGGCCAGCAGATGGTCGAGGCCCTGCCAGGGGTGGACGATGCCGTCCAGAGCGCCCAGCGTGTGGCCCGGGTGGGCCTGGACGATGCCGCTGACGCATAGAAATGCTACGCCCAGCGCATAGCGCCGTAACGGATGGTTCATAAAGGTCTCCTGGTTTATTTTTTATATTTGATACTGCTGCACACTACGGCTCTGCAAGGAGCATGCCACCGGGAACCACGCCGGGCGCGGCCCGAAAACCGGGCACGCGGCGGCAACCAGGCTGGCGGTTCGGCCAACGAGGTGGAAGGTTTGCTTACAGCGGGGTTTGTGCGGCAGTTCGCGGGCGACGCCAGGACCGACCGTTGTCAGAACAAGTGGTTGATACCGGTGGAGACCACGGTTTGACGCGTTTGCGCGGCCGACAGGACCTGTTTGCCGTCGAAGCGCGTACGATCGACGGCCGCATACAGGCTGGAGCGCTTCGACAGCGCATAGTACGACGTCAAAATCAGCGTGCCGCGCTTGCCGGCCATGCCCGCCGTGTCGGTCTTGTACCGGTAGTACGCGCTGCCAACTTTCACCAGGGGGGAAACCTGGTACTCGCCGCCCAGCCACACATACCTGGACCTGGTGTCCAGCGCCCCCGTCTCCTGCCTTTCGTCGGCGTAACCGACGGCGACGCGCAGCACGTCCCCGCTGTAGGCGCCGCCGACGGTGGCGTGGCTGTTTTCGCGGTACGCGGCGGCGACCGGAAGCATGCGCCGGGTATAGGCGCCACCCAATGCCAGGCTGCCCAGGCTATAGCTGGCGCCGATGGCTTTCGCGCTACCGTTATTCGTGCTTCCCGCCTGCTCGCCGGCAGCATACCCTGCCCTTACCGTCACCGGGCCGAACGTGCCGCCGTACTGGACGTCATTATTGAACCGGAAGCCCGCCGACGCCGCGACGGCATAGGTGCTCAACGGGAAACGGAATCCCAGCGGTTCGTAGAGCGCGATGGTCTTGGCCGCGATCGTGTATTGCCGTCCCACATCGATCGTGCCAAAGGCGCCGCCCACACCGACGATCGCGGTGCGGTTGAACAGCACGTTGGGCACGTCGAGGGCGCCGGTTCCGTTAATGAATCCGCTCTCCAGCGCGAAGTGGGCGTTGTAGCCGCCGCCGAGATCTTCCACGCCCTTGAAGCCCAGGCGGTTGGACATCGACGTGCCGTTCGACGTCATCGTGAGTTTGCCGTTACCGGCGGCGTCGGTATTTGTCGCGTACCGGATACCGCCATCGATGGACCCATACACTGTCATTGCCGACTGTGCGGATGCCTGCCCAACAGCGCCAACCGCGCCCAGCAAACCCGCCAGCACAAACGATCGCTTCATTTTTTGTCTCCTTTTCTTAAATACATTGAATAAAAATATTTCAGGCATTCCGTCGATGCGGATACGCCAACGCTCATGTTTCCCAACCCTACGGGCGTGCGCCGTCCTGCCGGCTTTACCGGCACAAGATTAAAAATCAGGCGAGCGGCGTCCGCGTCAACAGCTTGTTGAACGCGGTACCGTGACAAACAGGGAGTTGTGGCGCGCCGAACAGCGATTGGTGCCGGCGGTTCGGCCGCTTATTTCGTGGTGAAGCCGCTGAGCCAGTTCAAATTGCTGTCGAGCTGCCAGTTTTGGGTTCCGCTCTTCCAACCGAAGTCGAGCGATAATCCACTGCCATAGCAGTCGCCCGACTGGCGCATATAACAATGGTCGGCGGAGAGATCCGCGACCTGGGAATTTTTCACGATCAGCCAGCCGCTGTTATTGGCGGCGTGGCAACCATACGCGGACGTACCGCAATGCATGCCGGTCAGTTCCTGCAATTGGCTACGTGCCGCCGCCGCTGTTCCGCCGTTGAAGTTATCTTTCTCGCCGTTCACCGCGAGCAAGCGGTCGCTCGGCAAGCTGCGATTGCCGTTGGCAACGCACGCACGAAGATCGTAATTCGTATACTGCACGCCCGCACCAATGGCATACGCCGCCTGGACCCGGGCATCGTAGTTTTTCGCCAGGATAGCCATAATGGAACCCTGGCTGAAACCGGCCACCACGATACCCTTGGAACAGTCGGCCTTGTCGCGCGTGCAAAGCTGGCTGATCGCGCTTGCCGCGCTATTGGGATTGAAGGCGCAACGGGCTTTGGCGCCGATGGCGGAGCATGTTCCAAAGGTGCTGCTCGCATATTCTATGGTCGCCGCGACATAGCCCTTTCCGGCCATGCGCTTGACCGCCTCCGTCGCCGAGGCGTTGTTGTGCGCCTCATAGGTGCCGACCATATACACAAACACGGGATACTTGCCCGCCGTGCCGGGCTCCATGCCCGAAATGTCGTAGCTGCTGTTACAGGCGCCGCCGCCATAGCCGGCACCGGTATAGCTTGCCGTGAAAGCGCTCTGTGCCATCACCGCGCCGCATAACACCGACGCGCACACGGCGCCTGCCGCCCGCAAGGCGCGCAAAATCTTGGTTTTCATTGTTTGTCTCCATCATTGTTAGTCGTTCGGAAGAAGTAAGGAAATACTGCTTCGTTGACCGATCCGGGGCTCTTGTATGGCCGCAATGAGATCGGTCGACTGGCGTCCTGGCTACGTCCAGGCGTCGGGAACTCTATTTTTTGTAGATGCCGGCCGCGATAAACACGTCATCGATCCGTTCGATGTAGGTGGTTTTAGCGTCCAGGTCCTTGGTGAGGGGATTGGGCCATTTGTAATCGACCCAGCCGGAACCTTTGGTCTTCGCGAGCGCATACATTTCCTTGATGAATTCCTTGCCGTCGCCGTCGCGGAGTTCAAAAAGGTATTTATTAACGATCTTCGGATTGACGCCGTGCGCGATCTGCACTCCCTCGTTGGTCATGCTGTAGGCAAATACGTACAGGTCCTTCCGGACAAATTCTCCTTTCGGATCGTTAAAGGCGGCGATCGCTTTGTCCTTTCCATTCGCCTGGTAGAACGCTACCGCTTTTTTTACCAGCGCGACCGCTTCGGCCGCGGTTGCCTTTTCCGGCGCGGCGAACGCTGTCGCAGCGCACAGGCTGACAAGGCACGCCAGCACCAGGTTTTTCACCAACTTCACCATGAGATTCTCCATCGTTAAATAACAATATCCCGATAAGCAATGTATGCAGCCTTGGCAGTGAACCGTCTGTGGCTCGGCCTCCTTTCTTGAGATTGGGAAGCGTGTAGGTCGCCGCGCTACTTCGCCAGGAACGCGCGGATCGCGTCCCCGGCTTTGGCGATATCGCTGATGCCGGCCAGGTGGCCGCCCGGCGCATCGATTTCCACATAGTCCGCCGGCGTGCCGTTGGCATTCAGCTTCGCCGCTTCCGCCTTGGCGTCGGCCGGCGGGAACAGCAGGTCGGTGCGCGCTTGCACCACCAGCGTTTTTGCGCGGATTTTTTTCAGCCCGGGATCAACGGCACTGCCGGCAGTGCCGGCGATAAAGAGCTGGTTCGCCTTGGTCATGTACAGCATATGGTTGGCGTCGGTCGTCGCCCTGGCGCGCGCCATGCCGGCGTCCTTCAAGACCTTCTCGACCAGAAAGGTATTGCGGTAGTCGTCGAGCGGATTTTTGCCGTCGACCGCCCACTTGTGGGCGAACGCGGCGGCCGCGTACTCCGGGTGGCGCGCCCCGACCACGACATTGAAGAACGCCTGGGCGACACCATTCAACGGTTCGGGGCCGCCGTAGTAGTCGCCATTGTTCCAGTTCTGGTCCACCCGTATCGGTCCGCTCCAGTTTTCAAGGGCGGCGATGGCATAGGCGCTCTGGCTGGCGGTGGCATCGACGGCAATGACGCGCTCGACCATCTCGGGATACCGGGCCGCCCACTCGTACGACTGCAGGCCGCCCATCGACACGCCGATCGACGCCTGGACTTTGCGCACGCCGAGCGTATCGAGCAGCGCTTTTTGCACACGTACGAAGTCGGGAATGGTCACCACCGGGAACGACAAGCCGTAGGGCTTGCCCGTGTCCGGATCGATGCTGGCGGGGCCGGTGGTGACCGTGACGCCGTCCTTGGAATTGAGGTTGACCAGTGAGTCGACACTGACAACGAAGTATTTATCGGTATCGATCGGCTTGCCCGCGCCGATGATGCCGTCCCAGTAGCCGGGCAGCTTGTCGTCGGCCTTGTACTTGCCCGCCACGTGGGAATTGGCCGAATAAAAATGCGGCACCACGATGACGTTGTCGCGGGCGGCGTTGAGCGTGCCGTAGCTCTCCCAGCCCACCCGCAGATCCTTGATCACCTTGCCGCCGACGGTGGTGTAGGCGGGCAGCGTAAAGACCTTCTTTTCCACCAGCCCGTCATAGGCGTGGGCGGCTGTGGCCACGCACAGCGACAGCGCGAGGGTTCCGATGGCGGCGTTGATCCGATACATGGTTGTCTCCTTAGGTGTCAGGCGGCGGGGACCGCCGGCGCGGGCTTGGCGCCGGTGCGTTGACGGGGCCAGGCCAGCAGTTCGCCGACGATGCCGCGCCGGAAGGCCAGCACGCAGATGATGAAGATCAGTCCGGTGACGATGGTGACCGACTCGCCGAGCGTGTTGAACCACGCGATCCCGGTGACGGACGCCAGCGCGGCGCCGACCTCGGCCAGCTTGTTCTCCAGCAAAAGGATCACCAGCGCGCCCACCACCGGGCCGGTCAGCGTGCCCAGGCCGCCGACCAGCGTCATCAGCACGACCAGGCCCGACATCGACCAGTGCACATCGGTCAAGGTGCCGAAGCCCAGCACCACGGCCTTGGTGGCGCCGGCCAGGCCGGCCAGCGCCGCCGACAGGACGAACGCGGTCAACTTGTATTTGTCCACGTCGTAACCGAGCGAGACCGCGCGCGGCTCGTTTTCCTTGACCGCCCTGAGCACCTGGCCGAACGGTGAATGCACCGTGCGCACGATCAGGGCAAAGCCGGCGACGAAGATCGCCAGGACCACGTAGTACATCGTCATGTCGTCGCCCAGGTCGAACGTCCCCAGCAGCCTGCCGCGCGGCACGCCCTGCAGGCCGTCCTCGCCGCCGGTGAACGGCATCTGCACGAACACGAAGAACAGCATCTGCGCCAGGGCCAGCGTGATCATGGTGAAGTAGATGCCCTGGCGGCGGATCGCCAGGCCGCCCATCAGCAGCCCGATCGCCGCCGCCACGGCGACGCCGGCGGCGATGCCGAGCTCGAACGGCAGTCCCCACGCTTTCAACGCGTGCCCGGCGACGTAGCCGGCGCCGCCAAAGAACGCCGCGTGCCCGAACGAGAGCAGGCCGGTGAAGCCGATCAGCAGGTTGAAGGCACAGGCGAACAAGGCGAAGCAGAGCAACTTCATCAGGAACACCGGGTAGACGACGAACGGCAGCGCCAAGGCCGCGACCAGCGCCGCCATATATCCAATTCTGTGGTTCATTTCATTTCCCCTTACTTTTCTTTACCGAACAGACCGGCTGGACGGATGACCAGGACGACCGCCATCACGATGAACACCACGGTGGCCGACAGTTCCGGATAAAACACCCGGGTCAGGCCTTCCAGCACGCCCAGCCCCAGTCCCGTGACGATCGATCCCATGATCGATCCCATGCCGCCGATCACCACCACCGCGAACACGGAAATGATCAGGTTCGATCCCATCAGCGGCGACACCTGGATCACCGGCGCGGCCAGCACGCCGGCCAGCGCGGCCAGGGCCACGCCGAAGCCGTAGGTCAGCGTCACCATCAACGGCACGTTGACGCCGAACGCTTCGACCAGCTTGGGGTTTTCCGTGCCGGCGCGCAGGTAGGCGCCGAGCTTGGTTCGTTCAATCACAAACCAGGTGGCCATGCAAACGGCCAGCGACGCGACCACCACCCATGCGCGGTAATTGGGCAGGTGCATGAAGCCGAGATCGGTGGCCCCCGCCAGCGCGTCCGGTACGGAAAAGGGCTGGCCGGACACCCCGTAGACGGAGCGGAACACCCCTTCCAGCAGCAGCGTGATGCCAAAGGTCAGCAGCAGGCCGTACAGGTGGTCCAGCTTGTAAAGCCAGCGCAGCATGGTTTTTTCGATGACGACGCCGAACGCGCCGACCAGCACGGGAGCGAGCACCAGCATCGCCCAGTAGTTCAGGCCGAAGTAATTCAGGCCCATCCACGCGAGGAAGGCGCCCACCATGTACATCGCGCCATGGGCGAAATTGATCACGTTGAGCAGGCCGAAAATGACCGCCAGGCCCAGCGAGAGCATGGCGTAGAAGGAGCCGTTGACCAGGCCCAGCAGCAGCTGGCTCAACATCGCTTGCAAGGGTATACCAAAGATTTCCATAAACGGTTTCAATAAAGGGGAACGGCACGGGACACAACGCGACAGCCGCATCAGGCACGGGAACTCCTGCCGACGCGGCGACCGCGTTCACTCGATGTGGGGCGGCAGGCGCATCACTTCCACAGGGTGCATTTGCTTTCGGCTTTGGTGCCGAAGGCCTGCTCTCCCGGGATGGTTTGCACCACCTTGTAGTAGTCCCATGGATACTTCGACTCGGTCTTCTTCTTGACTTCCATCAGGTACATGTCGTGCACCATGCGGCCATCGTCACGGATGACGCCGTTGCTGGTGAAGAAGTCGTTGATCCGGGTCTTCCTCATCTGCGCCATGACCTTGTCCGGGTTGTCGGTGCCCGCCGCCTTGACCGCGTTGAGGTAGTGCGCCGTGGCCGAATAGTCGGCCGCCTGCAGCAGCGATGGCATCTTCTTCATTTTGTCGAAGTAGCGCTTCGACCACTTGCGGGTGCCGTCGTTCAGGTCCCAGTACCAGCCATCGGTCAGGTACATGCCCTGGGTCAGGTCCAGGCCGAGCGAGTGCACGTCGTTGATGAACATCAGCAGGCCGGCCAGCTTCATGGTTTTGTTGACGCCGAACTCGTTGGCCGCCTTGATCGAATTGATGGTGTCGCCGCCGGCGTTGGCCAGCCCCAGGATCCTGGCCTTCGACGACTGCGCCTGCAGCAGGAAGGACGAAAAGTCCGAGGCCGACAGCGGGTGCTTGACGCTGCCGAGTATCTTGCCGCCGCTGGCTTTGACGACATCGGAGGTGCTCTTTTCCAGCGACGCGCCGAAGGCATAATCCGCCGTCAGGAAGAACCACTCCTTGCCGCCCTGCCTGACGATGGCCGACCCGGTCCCCTTTGCCAGGGCGACCGTATCGTAGGCGTAATGGACGGTGTAAGGCGTGCACTCCTCGTTGGTCAGGCGGGCGGTGGCCCCGCCTATGGCCATGTAGACCTTTTTCTTTTCGGCGGCGACCTTGGCCATCGCCAGGTTGGTGCCGGAATTGGTGCCGCCGATCAGCATGTCCACGCCATCCTTGTCGAACCATTCGCGCGCCTTGGAGGCGGCGATATCGGCCTTGTTCTGGTGGTCCGCCACGATAAATTCGATTTTTTTGCCGGCCAGCGCGCCGCCGAAGTCGGCGATGGCCATTTTCACGGCCTCGACGCCGCCGGCGCCATCGATGTCGGCGTAGACGCCGGACATGTCGGTGATCAGGCCGATCTTGACCACGTCCTGCGAGATTTGTGCCTGGGCGATGCCGGCCATTGCGGCCAGCGCGGCGCCGGCCGCCAGCGACATGGCGTTCCCGTTGCGTTTCATAATAGTCTCCTGTTTATTGTTGTGGTACTGCGTGTTGTGGCGCCGCGCCGCGGCTTACACGCCCAGCAGTTCGTTAAGAACCGGCATTTTGGAAGGCAGTTCGGACGAGGCGAACGACTCGACGATCTGGCCGTGTTCCATGACATAAAACCGGTCCGCCAGCGGCGCGGCAAAACGGAAGTTCTGTTCCACCATAACGATGGTGTAGCCTTTGGACTTGAGCGTGGTGATCATGCGCGCCAACGTCTGCACGATCACCGGCGCCAGTCCTTCGGATATCTCGTCGAGCAACAGCAGCTTGGCGCCGGTGCGCAAAATGCGTCCCACCGCCAGCATTTGCTGCTCGCCGCCGGACAGGCGCGTGCCTTGGCTGTGGCGGCGCTCGTGCAAGTTCGGAAACATCGCGTAGATTTCCTCGATCGGCATGCCGCGCTGCGTCCTGGAGACAGCGGGCGGCAGCATCAGGTTCTCCTCGGTCGACAGCGACGAGAAGATGCCGCGCTCTTCCGGGCAGTAGCCGATGCCCAGATGCGCCACCTTGTGTGTGGGCAAGCCGATCGACTCGGCGCCGTTGACCTTGATCGAGCCGGTGCGTTCGCCGGTCAGGCCCATGATGGCGCGCAGCGTGGTGGTGCGCCCGGCGCCGTTGCGGCCCAGCAGTGTCACGACCTCGCCCGGCCGCACGATGAGATTGACGTCGTGCAAAATGTGGGATTCGCCATACCACGCCTGCAGGTTGCGGATTTCCAGTGCGGGTGTGCCCATCAATGCGCTCCTTCCATCGCGCCGGCGCTGGTGCCCATGTACGCTTCCATCACCTGGGGATTGCTGGAGACCTCGTCGTAGCTGCCCTCGGCCAGCAGGGCGCCGCGCTGCAATACCGAGATCTTGTCGCAGATGCCCGACACCACGCTCATGTTGTGTTCCACCATCAGGATCGTGCGGTTGGCGGAGACCTTCTTGATCAACTCGGTCACCCGGTGCACGTCTTCGTGGCCCATGCCCTGCGTCGGCTCGTCGAGCAGCATCAGTTCCGGCTCCATCGCCAGCGTGGTGGCGATTTCCAGCGCCCGCTTGCGGCCGTACGGCAGATCGACCGTGACGGTGTCGGCGAAGCTTTCCAGGTCGACCGTCGCCAGCAGTTCGCGGGCGCGGTCGTTGAGCTTGTACAACGTGGTTTCGCTCTTCCAGAAATGGAAGGACGTCCCGAGCGCGCGCTGCAAGCCGATGCGCACGTTCTCCAGCACCGTCAGGTGGGGGAAGACGGCGGAAATCTGGAACGAACGGATCACGCCGCGATCGGCGATCCGCTCCGGCCGCAGGCCGGTGATGTCCTGGCCGTTGTACAGGATGGCGCCGGAAGTCGGCGTCAGGAATTTGGTCAGCAGATTAAAACAAGTGGTCTTGCCGGCGCCGTTGGGCCCGATCAGCGCGTGGATGTGACCGCGCCGCACCTTCAAATTGACTTCATTGACGGCCGTAAATCCCCTGAACTGTTTCGTCAGGTTGCGCGTCTCCAGGATGACGTCTGTCATCGCTCCTCCAGTAATGTCGATGGGTGCCCGCGAGGGCGTGTTTGGCGGTCAGAACGCCGCTTGATAGATGGCCAGCGCGTCCCGTTCCGTCACCTCGCGCGGATTGTTGGCGAGCAGCCGGGTTTGCAGCATGGCGCTTTGCGCCAGCAACGGCAGGTCGGTCACCTTGACGCCGACCTGGCGCAGGGTGGTCACCATGCCGGTGGCCTCGGCCAGCCCCTCCAGGTACAGGATGAACGCCGTCGCGCGCGCTTCGGTGCTGCCCTTGCAAGCAGGTACGGCCACTTCGGCAAGCTCGGCATAGAGCGCGTGCGCTACGGACAGGTTGAAGCGCAGCACGTGCGGCAGGACCAGCACGTTGGACGCGCCGTGGGGAACGTGGAAGATCCCGCCCAGCGGATAGGCCAGCGCATGCACGGCTGCCACCGGCGCGTTGGCGAACGCCTGTCCCGCCAGCATAGCGCCCAGCAGCATGCCTTCGCGCGCCTCCCGATCGCCGCCGTTCCGGCACGCGGGCAGCAAATTGTCCGTCATGATTTTGAACGCCTGCATCGCCAGCACGTCCGACATCGGGTTTTTGCGGACCCGGCTGGTATAGGCCTCGATCGCGTGCACCATCGCATCCATGCCGGTCGCCGCCGTGATGTTGGCTGGCAGCCCCACCGTCAGCTCGGCGTCGAGAATCGCCAAGTCGGCATACAAATGCGGCGACACGATGCCGGCCTTGGTGGTCTCGCCGGTGGTGACGATGGAAATCGGCGTCACTTCGGAGCCGGTGCCGGCGGTGGTGGGCATTTGTACCAGCGGCAGGCGCGGTCCGGTCACCTTGCCGACGCCATACATGTCGTCAAGCGGCTGGTCGGACGCGGCCAGCACCGCGATCAGTTTTGCCACGTCCAGCGACGATCCGCCGCCGAGGCCCAGAATAATTTCCGCGCCGGCCGCGCGGGCGCGGGCAGCCGCCGCCAACACCACCGCTTGCGGCGGGTCGGCCACCACGTCATCGATGACGCTGACCTCCCAGCCCGCCTCGCGCAAGCTGGCCAGCGCCGCGTCGAGCAGGCCGCTGTTGTGAAGGAAAGCGTCGGTGACCAGACACAGGCGACGCAGCGCATAGCGTTCGCGCAAGATGGCGCCGAGCCGGCGGGCGCCGCCGAACTCGACAATAAAACTCGGGACGGTTTGAAATTCGAAGCTAGTCATGTCTGTTCCAGTCTGCTCTAGACCTGCTCGCACAGGTATTTGATCTCGAGGTATTCGTCGATGCCGTAATGGGAACCTTCTCGTCCCAGGCCCGATTGCTTGATGCCGCCAAACGGCGCGACTTCATTGGAGATGGCGCCGGTATTGATGCCCACCATGCCGCATTCCAGCGCTTCGGCGACGCGGCGGCGCCGGCCGGGATCGTTGGTGTAGAAGTAGGCGGCCAGGCCGAACTCGGTGTCGTTGGCCATCCGGATGGCTTCGGCTTCGGTGCCGAAGCGGAATACCGCGGCGACCGGCCCGAATATCTCTTCCCGGGCTACCCGCATCGCCGGCGTGACGTCCACCAGCACCGTCGGCTGGAAGAAGGTGCCGCCAGCGGCATGGCGCCCGCCGCCCGTCAGGACGGTGGCGCCATGCTCGCTGGCGTCGCCGATCAGCGCTTCGACCTTGGCCAGCGACCGGCCGTCGATCAGCGGTCCCTGCGCCACGTCCGGTTCCAGGCCGTTGCCCACCTTGAGCGTGCGCACCCGGTTGGCCAGCGCGATCGTGAATTTGTCGTAGATGCTGTCCTGCACCAGGAAACGGTTGACGCACACGCAGGTTTGGCCGCTGTTGCGGAACTTCGCCTTGATGGCGCCGTCCACGGCCTGCCCGATGTCGGCATCGTCGAAGACGATGAACGGCGCGTTGCCGCCAAGTTCGAGCGACAGGCGCTTGATGGTCGGCGCCGATTGGGCCATCAGCAGCCGGCCCACCTCGGTCGAGCCGGTAAATGACAACTTGCGCACGTCCGCGCTGGCGGTCATTACGCCGCCGATGGCCCGTGCGTCGCCCACCAGTACTTGCAGCACGCCGCCCGGAATGCCGGCCCGCTCGGCAAGCGCGGCCAGCGCGAGCGCCGACAGCGGCGTCAACTCGGCCGGCTTGACGATCATCGCGCAGCCCGCCGCCAGCGCGGGCGCCACTTTCCGGGTGATCATCGCCGCCGGGAAGTTCCAGGGGGTGATCGCCGCGCACACCCCGACCGGCTGCTTCAGTACAGTAATCTGGTTGTCCCGCTCAGGGTGGGGCAAAACTTCACCGGCGATACGTTTGGCCTCTTCCGCATACCATTCCACGAACGAGGCCGCGTACTGGATCTCGCCCCGGGCCTCGCTCAGCGGCTTGCCCTGCTCGAGCGTCATGATGAGCGCGAGATCGTCGATATTGGCCAGGATGGCGTCGAACCACGCGCGTAGCAATCCCGCCCGCTCCTTACCGCTCAAGAGCTGCCATTTCTTTTGGGCCCCGATCGCATGGGCGATGGCACGCTGCGCCTCCGCCGCCCCGACGGCCGCCACGTGGGCCAGAAGCTCCCCCGTTGCCGGATTGGACACCGCCAGCGTTGTGCCGTCGTCCGCGTCTATCCATTGACCGCCGACGTAGGCCCGCTCGCGGAGCAAGCTTGAATCTTTTAGTATCATTTCGTCTCCGTTGTCCCGTATGCGGGATACTGTTCCGTATGTGGAATGACTGAATCATAGAAGACGTTTTCCTGACGGTCAATCACTATTTTCCGTGCGCTCGTGCGAAAATCGCACTTAAGTCCACTGTCAGGCGCTTCCCCGCCTGGCATTTTTGTTCAGCAAAGTGATCTGATATGTCCTCCAGTCCGGTTCCCGGGTCTTCCATATTCACCAGTTCGTCCGATACGACCGACACGCCGCAGGCAGCCAAAAACCTGGCTCCGGCAGTGATGAAGGCGGCGCAAATCCTTGATGTATTCGCACAGAGCAACGGGCCGATTTCACTGGCGGAGCTGGCGCGTACCGTCGATCTTCCGAAGAGCACGCTGCATACGCTGTGCAACACCCTGGTCCACCTGCGCCTGCTTCATCGGCTCGACACCGGCCAGATGTCATTCGGGCCGCACGTGATGACCTGGGCCAACGCCTTCCTGTCCCGCAGCGATGTCACGCAAGAGTTTTTCTCGGTGTGGAACGAAGTCAATGTGTTGCCACAAGAGACCATCACGCTGTCCGTGCTTGACGGCGGTAGCGTGATCTATATCGCCTGCCGCAACGGTAACCGGCCGCTCGGCGTGACGTTCCGCATCGGCATGCGCTTGCCGGCGCCCTACACGGCGACGGGCAAGGCCATGCTGAGCACCTGGCCCGAACACGAAACCAGGGCGCTTTATGCGAAAGACTGGCCGCAACCGCTAACGCCGGCAGGCACTCCGAATCTCGCCGCGTTCCTCGATGAAATGAACAAAATACGGGACCGGGGTTTCTCCGTCGACGATGGCGAGGTGAGGGAGGGCATGCATTGTTTTGGCGCGCCGGTTTTCGACTCGACCGGAGGGCGCGCGGTAGCAGGGGTAGCGGTCAGCATGCTGTCGCAGGAAATCACCCCGGAGAGCGAGCTGGCGGCCGGAAACGCCATTCGCCTGATCGCCGATCGCTTGTCCCAAAGACTGGGCGCGAACATTCGATAGACACAAATGTGTTCGGCACCGGGACCAACTGAAAATATTTTATAAATCGCTTGCTATTTGATCGAGTGCTATGTATAGTTCTCACATCGGCGCTGCAAACGGCAGCGAAGCGTAGTAGATTAGCAAGCTGTCGCAACAGATGGTAGATCGCTAGCGATTAGATAGTTTGTTAGATTTGTAGTCCAACGATTTGTACTTCAACTTAACTGAAAAGGAATTCATCATGTCGATCGAAAAAGTACTGTACCGCGCCACCGCAAAAGCCACCGGCGGCCGTGAAGGCAAAGCCGTCTCCTCCGACGGCGTGCTGGACGTCAAGCTGACCACCCCGAAAGAACTCGGCGGCGCCGGCGCCGTCGGCACCAACCCGGAACAACTGTTCGCGGCCGGCTACTCGGCCTGCTTCCTGGGCGCGCTGAAATTCGTCAGCGGCCGCGACAAGATCGCCCTGCCGGCGGACGTCTCGATCGAAGGCACGGTCGGCATCGGCGCCATCCCTACCGGTTTCGGCATCGAAGTGGAACTGAAAATCTCGCTGCCAGGCCTGGACCGTGAAGCCGCGCAAAAGCTGGTCGACGCCGCCCACATCGTGTGCCCTTACTCGAACGCCACCCGTGGCAACATCGACGTCACCCTGACCATCCTGTAATCGCCGCGTTCAGCGATTGACGGTCCCGAGGCCGGCGCCCACCAGCGCCGGCCTTCTGCATTACAATCGCCGTTCATCCCTTACAGAGATACGCAATGATTGAATGGCATTGGCTGGGCTTTGACGACATCCCCCGCGACGACTGGTACGAGGTGCTGCGCCAGCGCCAGGACGTGTTCATCCTCGAGCAAACCTGCTTGTATCCCGATATCGACGGCTACGACCTTGACAGCCATCACTTGATGGCGTGGCGCGAGATCGACGGCAAGCGCACCCTGGTCGCCTATCTGCGCTGCCTGCCGCCCGGCTTGAAGTACGACGAGATGTCGCTGGGCCGCGTGCTGACCACGCGCGCCGCGCGCGGCAGCGGCATCGGCCGCGAGCTGCTGGCCAAGGCCATTCCGCTGGCGGAGGCGCTGCACCCGGGCCACCGGTTCCGCATCGGCGCCCAGGCGCATCTGGAAAAATTCTACGGGAGTTTCGGCTTCAAAACGGTCACCGAACCGTATGACGAAGATGGCATCATGCACATCGATATGGTGCGATAAGCCGAACCGTCAAAAAGTCAGCATGAAGCGCGCGCCCTCGCCCACCGAGCGCGCGTAGCGCACCGTGCCGCCATTGGCATGCACCAGATGGCGCACCATCGCCAGCCCGATCCCCCTGCCCTGTTTTTTCGTCGAGAAGAACGGCGTGAAGATGTGCGCGGCCAGCGCTTCCGGCACACCGGGGCCGTTGTCGGCCACCTCGATACGCAAACGGCTGCCCCGGCTCAAACGTGCGCTCACCACCGCGCGCGGCGGACGGGCGCCCACGGCCATCGCCTCGGCGGCGTTCTTGAGCAGGTTGATCAGCGCCTGCTCCAGCTGTCCCGGATCGATCATCACCTCCAGCGACGCCGGTTCCACCGAAAACACCACCTGCCCGCCCAGCGCCTGCCACTGCGGCGCCAGCAGCGCGGACAAGCGGTCGAACAAATCCTCCAGCCGCACGCGCTGCGGCTGCGCCTGGGGCACCGTCGACAGGCTGCGGTAACTGCCGACGAAGTCGACCAGGCTGGCGGCGCGGCGCGCGATGGCGTCCAGCGCGATGCCCAGATCGGCGTGGATATCGGCGGGCAGTCCGGCGCTGGCCTCGTCGAGCAGGCCGCAGGCGGTGCGCGACAGCGAGGCCACCGGCGTCAGGGAATTCATGATCTCGTGCGTGAGCACTTGCACCAGCTCGCGCCAGGCGTTCAGCGCCTCCGCTTCCAGTTCGCTTTCAACTGGCATCAGCGCGGCCAGCCGCTGCGCGGAACCCTGCACCGACAACGCCGAGATGGCGACCAGCGCGCGCTCGCCACCGCGTTCGGTGTCAAAGGTGATCAACCTGCGCTGGCCGACCGGCTGCGCCGACAGCAGCTCGTGCAAATCCTGCGGCGCGCTGGCGCGGCCCGGCGCCAGCAGCCTGCGCGCGCTGGCGTTGAGCGGCGCGACCTGCCCGGCGCCGCTGGCATGCATGATGCGGAACAGCGCGATGGGCGCGTGTTCCAGCCGCGCCTCCAGCGCCAGCACGCTGGCGGCAAGTTCGTTGTGCCGGGGACCGGGGACCATGTCGGCGGTGGCGCCTTGGGGCTCCATGCGCGGGACGCGCGGTCCGAGTTTTCGCAGACATTGCCACAACGTGCACAGCGGCGCCAGCGCAAGCGTCGCGCACAGCACGATGCGGCGCGGCTCCGGCGTGGCCGACAAGGCGTCCGCCGCCACCGCCAGCGCCAGCAAAACGAGCACGCTGGCCGCGACGCCGAACTTGAGCGCGCGCTCAGATGCCATGTTTGCCCAGCTTGCGGTACAAGGCGGCGCGGCTGATGCCGAGCGTTTTGGCGGCGTGGCTGATATTGCCGTTGAACTGGGCCAGCGTGCTGGCGATGGCTTCGCGTTCCAGGGCATCTAGCGTCATGTCGACGGGGACCAGGCCGGGGACAACGCCGGCGCCCTCGTTGGCGGCGACGATGTTGACGGCGGCCGCCATCGAAGATCCCGCGCCGAGGCCGAAATCGTTCAAGCCATATTCCGTCCCCTGTCCAAGGATGACGGCGCGTTCGCACGCGTGGCGCAGCGCACGCACGTTGCCGGGCCAATCGTGCTGGCACAGGTAGCCCATCGCCATGCCGGCCACCTCGCGCACCGGCCGCTGGTACTGCAGCTCATACAGCTTCAGATAGTGCGCGAGCAGCAAGGGGATGTCCTCGCGCCGTTCGCGCAGCGGCGGCACGCGGATCACGATGGTATTGAGCCGAAACAGCAAATCGGGCCGGAAGACGGAGGGATCGAACAGGCGCGCCTCGTCCAGATTGGTGGCGCTGACGATGCGCACGTCGATCGCCTCCGGCTTGTCGGCGCCGATCGGCGTCACCTCGCGCCGTTCCAGCGCCGTCAGCAGCTTGGCCTGCGCCGCCAGCGGCATGTTGCCGATTTCGTCGAGGAACAGCGAGCCGCCGCGCGCCGCCTGGAAGCGCCCCGCGCGGTCCGACTTGGCATCCGTGAACGAGCCTTTGCGATGGCCGAACAACTCGCTCTCGAAAGTCGATTCCGGCAGCGCGCCCATGTCCACCGCCAGCAAGGTGCCGGCCGCCCGGCGCGACAGCGCGTGGATGGCGCGCGCCACCAGCTCCTTGCCGACGCCGTTCTCGCCGAGCACCATCACATTCGCCTCGGTCGGCGCCACGCTGCCGATCAATGCCTTGAGCTCGCGCATCGCGGCCGACTCGCCCATCAGCTCGGGCGCGGCGGCCGACGACCCGCGCAGGGCCGCGCGCCGCGCCAGCGCCTGGTCGACGGCCGCCACCAGCCGCGCGTTGTCCCACGGCTTGGTGATGAAGTCGCCGGCGCCGCGCTTGAGCGCCTCGACGGCCAGCGGAACGTCGGCATACGCCGTCATCGCGATCACCGCCGGCGGACGTCCCTGGGCGCGCAACACATCGAGCAGCGCCAGGCCCTCGGCGCCATCGATGCAGCCGGGCGTGAAATTCAGGTCGAGCAGCACGACGTCCGGCACGCCCTGCGCCAGCAGCGCGGGCAAGCCGGCGGGATCGCAAAGCGTGGCGACCTGGCCATGGCGACGCCGCAGCAGCAACTGCGCGGCGGTGGCGACGTCGGGATCATCATCGAGTATCAGTACGTAGGCGGACATGCAGGCATTCTAGCAGCGCGGGAGGGGCTGCGGACAAGGCAAAACCAGCCGGGCAAACCGCGCCACATGCGGATGTCCAGTTCCGAACATCGCCCGGTGTTCGATATCGAACACCTGCGGGGCGCACGCATGCCAAAAACCCCTGAATCGCCGGTTTTTGCGCGTGGCACGTCCTTTGCTCTAAGGCCCGTATGCAGATCAAAAAAAATATCGACCAGCCGAATCCGGGACTGCCGGCCAGCGGCGCCGCAATGGACACCGTGGTGCCACGCCGGCGCGGGAAAGCCATCGCCTTTGCGATCGCTTCCGTGCTGGCGATGGCGGCCGCCGTCTACGCGCTATGGTCGTGGATGCCGCGCGGATTGCAGATCGACGGCGCCGACCTGCGCATCGGCCAGGCCACGCGCGGCGTATTCGTCGACGAAATCGTCGTGCGCGCCAATGCCGAGCCGCTCAACTCCGTGATACTCGATTCGGTGGAATCGGGCCGCGTCGAGGAGGTGCTGGCCAGCGACGGCGCGCTGGTGAAAAAAGGCCAACTGCTGTTCCGCATCTCCAACCCGCAGCGCAACCTGGAACTGCTGGCGCGGCAATCGGAACACGCGGTCAGCATCTTCAACCTGTCCAATCTGCGGGTGGCGCAGGAAGCCAGCGCCAGCGACCACCGGCGCCGGCTCGACGAGCTGCAATTCGAGGTGGACCAAGCCCGTAAGCAGCACCAGCGCAACGCGCGGCTGGCCGCGCAGGGCTTCATCTCCAGCGTTGCGCTGGAGGAGTCGGCCGACAAGCTGGAACAGCAACAACGCCAGCTGGCGAACGAGCAGCGCGCATCGAGCACCGAGGACAAGGTGCGCAGCGCAGCAGCGCAGCAGCTCGAAAGCGCAATCGATGGCTTGAACTCCGGCTTGAAGCTGGTCTCCGGCACTGTCGACGCGCTGGCCGTGCGCGCGCCGGTCGAAGGCCGGCTGACCAATTTCCGCCTGCAGGTGGGCGAATCGATCGCCACCGGCAAAAATATCGGCCGCATCGACGATCCGGTGCGCTTCAAGCTCTCGGCCAGCGTCGACGAGTATTACCTGAACCGCATGGCGGTCGGGCGCAAGGGCAGCGTCAAGCAGGACGATAAAAGCTACGCCGCCGACATCAGCACCATCTACCCGCAGATCAAGGAAGGTCGCTTCACGGTCGAAATGGTGTTCAAGGACGGCCAGCCGCCGGTGCTCAACCCCGGCCAGAGCCTCGACGCCCGCATCACGCTGGGAGAGCCGGCGCCGGCGCTGCTGCTGCCCAACGGCGCCTTCATCAACGACAGCGGCGGCGCCTGGGTCTACGTGGTCGACGCCACCGGCCGTGGCGCGCAGAGGCGCGCGGTGCGCATCGGGCGCCGCAACAACAGCCAGATCGAGGTGCTCGAAGGCCTGGCGGCGGGCGACAAGGTGATCCTGTCCAGCTACGCCGCCTACGGAAATTCACCCAGGCTGCAGATTACGCAGTAAATTCACATCCACACCACCAAAAGGCGAACCCACATGCTCAAACTAGTCGGCATCAGCAAAATCCACCAGGCGGGGGAAATCCAGACCACGGCCCTGGACCGCATCGACCTGGAGATCGAGGCGGGCGAATATGTCGCCATCACCGGCCCGTCAGGCTGTGGCAAATCGACGATGCTGGGAATCCTGGGCCTGCTGGACACGCCCAACCACGGCGAATACTGGTTCGAGGGCCGCAACGTCGCCGGCTGGAGCGAAGCGAAACTGAACCAGCTGCGGCGCGGCCGCATCGGCTTCATTTTCCAGAGCTTCAACCTGATCGAGGAACTGACCGTGTTCGAGAACGTCGAACTGGCGCTCGAATACAACGGCACGCCGGCGCGCGAGCGCCGCGCGCGCGTGACGGCGATGCTCGACAAGCTGGGCGTGGGCCACCGGGCCGCGCACCGTCCGTCGCAGCTGTCGGGCGGCCAGCAGCAGCGGGTGGCGATCGCGCGCGCGCTGGTGGCCGGCCCCGCCGTGCTGCTGGCCGATGAACCGACCGGCAACCTCGACACCGCGCACGGCGACGAGGTCATGCGCCTGCTGCGCGAGATCAACGCCGAGGGCACGACCGTGGTGATGGTGACGCACTCGCCGGACCACGCCGCGCAGGCCTCCCGCACCATCAACCTGCTCGACGGCCGCATCATGGTCGACGCCCTGCAAGCCGCTTAAGCGTCAGGATCACCCCCATGAACCTGCGCGATTTCCGCATCGGCTGGCGCCTGCTGGCCGGGGAACCCGGCTACTCCGCCGCCGTGATCCTGAGCCTGGCCGTCGGCTTCGCCAGCTGCTTCCTGCTGCTGGGGTTTGTGCGCTACTCGCTCAGCTACGACCGCGATGTGCCGCAGGCCGACCGGGTATTCCTGATCAAGATGCGCAGCAACACCTTCGAGCAGCCGGTTTGGTCGGAATCGGTGCCGCTGGCCTTCCTGGAACCGGCCCGCACCAGCGGCATGACCGACGGCGTCACCGCCGTGGTGCCGCTGCCAGTGGGGATGAAGACGAACTCCCAGCCGCAATCGATCCAGCTGGCGGCGGTCCACCCCGACTTCCCGGCGATGTTCGGCGTGCGGGCGCTGGCCGGCGACCTGCGCCAGGCCTTGAGCCGCCCCGACACCCTGGCCCTGACGACCAGCAGCGCGACACGCTTGTTCGGCGGCGCCGACGCCCTCGGCCAGGTGGTGCACATCGGCGGCAAGCCCTATACGGTAGCCGCGCTGGTGGCCGACCGGCCGTCCAACAGCACCTTGAGCTACGGCGCGTTGGCCGGCATGGACACCGGGGCTTGGGACGACGCCGAGCGCAAGGTGCTGATGGGATCATGGGGTTACATCAACGGCGCGAAGATCTATGTACGGCTCAAGCCCGGCGTCGATGCCGACGCGCTGCGACGGCATTTGCAGCAGGCCACCGACGACTCGCCATTCCGGCGCGAACAAGCCGCGGAGCTCCAGGATAAACTCGGCGGCCGAAAGCTGCGGGACATGGCCGTGGGCGCCCTGCCCGGGATGTACTTCGACGCCGACACCGCCAACACGCCGTTCAGCGGCCCGCACGGCGACCTGCGTGGGATGCTGGGTCTGACGGCGGTGGCGCTGCTGATCCTCGCGCTGGCGGCGATCAACTACGCCAACCTGGCCACCGTGCGCGCGCTGCGACGCCAGCGCGAGATCGCCGTGCGCAAGGTGCTCGGCGCCGACGGCAAGCGCGTGCTGGGGCAATTCCTGGCCGAATCGCTGCTGGTGGCCATGACGGCCACCACCCTCGGACTGCTGCTGGCGTGGGTATTGCTGCCGGTGTTCGCCGATCTGGTCGACCGCCGGCTCGACGGCTTGTTCACGCCGGCCGCGCTGCTGCCCAACCTGGCGCTGGGCGCGGCCATCGGCTTGCTATCGGGCGCCTACCCGGCATGGGTGGCGCTGCGCGTGCGGCCGCCGCAGGCGCTGGCGGGACGCGGCGGCGCTGAAACATCCGGCGCGCTGTGGCTGCGGCGCGCGCTGACGGTGCTGCAATTTTCCACCGCCATGGGATTGGTCGCCGTCACGCTGGCGGTGGCTTGGCAAACCCGCTACGCCAGCCGGGCCAGTCCCGGCTTCGACCCGTCCCCGCTGCTGGTGCTGGAACTGCCGGCCGACAGCACCAATCCGGCCTCGCGCGGCCTGCGCGAGGCGCTCAAGCACCTGCCGGGCGTCGACGGCGTGGCCACGTCACTCGATCCGATCGGCCGCCAATTCGCCGGCGCCTACATCAAGGCTTCGCTCAAGAACGGGCGTTGGAGCGGCCTGTCGATCCGCTCGGTCAGCGCCAACTTCTTCGACGTCCACGCGCTGCGGCCAGTCGCCGGCCGCCTGTTCAGCGACAAGATGGAAAAGGACGAAGGCGGCTTCGAATCGGTGCTGCTCAACGCACGCGCCGCACGCGCGCTCGGCTTCGCCGATCCGGCGGACGCCGTCGGACAACTCCTCACTACCGACAGCGGGGACGGCATGGTGACGGCGACGATCGTCGGCATCGCGCCCGATCTGCGCTACGACAGCCTGCGCGACACCCCCAAATCCTACCTGTACTTCACCAGCCAGCAAAACAGCACCCTGACGGTGCGCGCGCGCGACGACACAGGCCAGCTCGAAAGCGCCACCCACGCGCTGGCGGCGCGCTACTTCCCGAACGACGTGGTGCCGATACGCCAGGCACGCAGCTACTTCGCGCAGAACTACGGCGACGACCTGCGGCTGGCCAAGCTGCTCGGCTTGGCCAGCGCCATCGCCGTGATGATCGCCGGCTTCGGCGTGTACGTGCTGTCGGCGTACAACGTGCGCCGCCTGGGCCGGCAGATCGTGCTGCGCAAGCTGTTCGGCGCCGAGCGGCGCGACATCGCCCGGCTGGTCGGACGCGAAGTGCTGGTGCTGGTGGCGATCAGCGCGGCCATCGGCCTGCCGCTGGCGGCGCTGGTGATCCAGCGCTATCTGGCCTCGTTCATCGAACGCGCGCCCATCGGCGGCTGGACCCTGCTGGCAGGGCTGCTGGCGGCGCTGGTGGTGACGCTGGTGTCCACGCTACGCGGTACCATCGCGGCGGCCGGCATGTCGCCCGCCCTGGTGTTGCGCGACTAAAAAGGAGACGCACATGAAACTACGTGACTTTCGCATCGGTTGGCGCCTGCTGATCCGCCAGCCATTCCAATCGACGGTCGAGCTGCTGGGATTGGCGACCGGCTTCGCGGTCTGCTTCCTGCTGCTCGGGTTTGTGGCTTACTCGTTCAGCTACGACAGCGACGTGCCGCAGCGGGAGCGCGTCTACGTGATCAAACACCGGCTCAACTTCATCCCGCAGCCGCAGTGGATGGAATACACGCCGTTCGCGCTACGCGAGGTGGCGCTGCGCAGCGGCCTGCCGCTCGAGGCCAGCGTGTGGTGGCCACACAAGACGACGGCCTCGCTGCAGGGCCGCGCGCGCGAGCTGGAGGTCATGGCGGTCGATCCGGCCTTCGAGCGCATCGCCGGCCTGCTGGCGCGGGAAGGCAGCCTGCAACAGGCGCTGACCTTGCCGGACGGCCTGGCGGTGACGCACCGGACCGCGCTGGCGTTGTTCGGCACCGTCGACGCCCTGGGCAAGACCGTGGACATCGACGGTCAACCCTTGCAGGTGCGCGCCGTGCTGGACGACCGGCCCGGCAACAGCACCTTGCAATTCGGCGCGATGGTCGGCATCGGCAGCGCGCTGTGGCCTGACGCGGAGCGCCAGCGGGCGCTGTCGAACTGGATGGGTATCGAAGGCCGGATCTATGTCAAGACCGGCCCTGGGATCAGCGCGACGGCGCTGCAAAAGGTCCTGCAGGATGTCGTCGACCGCGCCCCATGGGAGGGCCTGGCCACGCCGGAGATGAAGACCACGCTGGATGGTCGCAAGATGGTCGACATCGGCCTCGGTCCGTTGGCCGACGCCTACTTCGACCGCAGCGTCGCCAACACCTTGGGCACCGGTCCGCGCGGCGACAGGCGCCTGGTGCTGGCGATGGGCGCGGCCGGCCTGCTGATCCTCGCAATCGCTGTGGTCAACTATGTCAACCTGGCGACGGTGCGCACCTTGCGCCGCCAGCGCGAGATCGCCATGCGCCGCGTGCTGGGCGCCACCACGCGCCGGCTGCTGACGCAGTTCATGGCCGAAGCGGTGCTGCTGTCGGTTGCCGCCGCCGGGCTGGGCATGCTGCTGGCGTGGCTGCTGCTGCCGTTGTTGTCCGAACTACTGGACCGGCGGTTCGACAACGCGTTCACGCCGCTGTCGCTGGCGGCCGGCCTGCTGTCCGGCGTCGTGGTGGGCGCGCTGGCGGGCCTATATCCCGGCTGGCTGGCGCGCGGCGTCGACATGGGCGCTGCGCTGGCCCACCGCAGCGGCGAGACGGCTGGCGGCGCATGGCTGCGGCGCGTGCTGACGGCATTGCAGTTCGCCACGGCGATGGCGACCGGCAGCGTGGCGCTGGCGATCCTGTGGCAGACCCAGTTCGCCGGCCGGGCGCCGCCGGGCTTCGATCCTGCGCCGTTGCTGGTAGTGGAAATGAGCAAAGGGCTGGACGATGCGCGGGCTCGGGCGTTCCGCGATGCCGTCGCGCGCTTGCCGGAGGTCGCTGGCGTGGCGGACAGCGGCTCTGTGCCCGGCCGCGACGACCACACCGGCACACGGGGCAGCACGTCGGTGCGGCGTGCGGACGGCAGTACCGCCGCTTTGACAGTGCAATTCGTCAGTCCCGAGTTCTTCGACGTCTACGGCCTGTCCGCCATCGCCGGACGGCTGTTCGACCCGCGCATCGACAACAACGCCGGCAAGGACGGGGAACGCAATATCGTCATCAACCAGGCGGCGGTGACAGCGCTGGGCTGGAATTCGACGCAACAGGCGCTGGGCCAGCGCATCCCCGGCTCCAACTGGCGCATCGTCGGGGTGGCACCGGACATCCGCTGGTACACCCTGCGTGAACCGATGGCGCCGACGATGTACCAGCCGGCTGAGAACAGCCGCCTGCTGACGGTGCGGATGCGCGCCGCGCCATCGGCAAGCGGCGCGGCCGAGGCGCTGGAGCGGGCGATCGCCGCCACGGCGCTGCGCTACTTCCCGACATCCCCGCCGCTCTTACGGCGCGCCGGCGGCTACCATGCCGAGGCGTATGCGGACGATTTGCGCGTGGCCAGGATGCTGGCCTGCGTCACCACCGTGGTGTTCGCGCTGGCGGCGTTCGGCATCTACGTGCTGGCAGCGAACAGCGTGCAGCGGCGCGCGCGCGAGATCGTGCTGCGCAAGCTGCATGGCGCCGGCCGCGCGGCCATCGGCGCTCTGGTGGGACGCGAATTCCTGCTGCTGACGGGCGTCGCCGCGCTGGTCGGGCTGCCACCGGCAGCGCTGGCGATCCAGCGCTATCTGGCGCCGTTTGTCGAACGCACGCCGCTGGGGGCCTGGGCGCCGGCGGCGGCATTGACCGTCGCGCTGCTGATCGTGGCGACGGCTACCGCGCGCCACACGTTAGCCGCGATGCGCATCTCGCCCGCGAGGGCGCTGCGCGACTAAAAAACGGGGGCGAAAAAAATGGCAGCTATTTTTATAAACTGCCATCGTTATTTTTGCTACCAGCATAAAAATGAAGACATAAGTTCACTTCAAGGCGAACGGCACCCGATCTAAAACTTTCCGCGCTAGCTCCATCGTGCCACCAATTTTAATAAGCGGGCGTTTCAGAATAGATTGGCGGTGGCGTCTTAGTTAGCAACGACACGGCACTTAAAACGTCCATAAGCGGCGCGCTTACGGACGCCCTCAGACACCCAGAAAGCGCTATGGCAGACTAGTGGCATCAACAATTTGCATCGCCACTTTCAAAATATTGTCCGGCCCGCCACTCGGTTTTCCATAGACATCAACCTTATCCGATTGATATAATTCATACAATACGCCGTTTGCCGCCCACGTCAGCTTCCAAATACCAGTGCTATGATTTTTCGCGCTGGCAAGTGAAAGTACCGCATCCACTCCATTAATATTCTGATTAAAAAATTCTTGAGCAGAAGAAATAGCCGCACCAGATTTTTTATATTCCCAGCGCGTCAGCATCATCAGAGTCTGATATGAATCTCTATAAATAGCATTATATCGATTTCGATCTTCTTCCAAAACGCCAGCAAAAGAAAAATCAAAACCCATCATGATTGAATTCAATTTTTTTAAATAGGTAGTCGAAGTGGTATTAATTCCCGGTTCGTGCAAAAAATTCTTTATCACCTCCAAATAAGCGCTATCAACATCGACCGCTAAAAATCCACTCCTATCTTGCGAAGTTTTTTCCCAGAGATATGCTCGTTGCTCTGCCGTCAAATCATCAGCAGAAACAATCGTGTCATTTTTTTTTGATAACTCTACTAATGTTTTCGGTGGAATTTGTGCACTAGCCCAATTTGAAACAAGAAGAAACACAGCCAACCAATATTTATTTTTCATAGCTTACCTATTAAAAAGCCCGGTACCGAGACCTAAATTTCCTAGATTGCAAGTATTAGCTTGTGAATCAGCTAGGCGAACTATATTTTTACCTACTGGATCGTAATACCAGTGATATCCAACCACCAGATAGTTTAACGCGCTTTCTGCATTTGCAGTTGTATATTGATCTGTATCAACGATTTTCGGATTCCCAGCGCGAGCGCTATACAAAACTCCTCTATTTAAGTAGTAATTGCTAAATTTTGGATCTGCCATCATCGCGTCAGAAATTTGCTCTGCAGTCCATTGGCTACTTATAGCCTGATTTTGATTTATATATACGACTTGATTTGTCGATTGTTTATATCCGCCTTTACCATACAAGACTCTAGTCGCAAATAACATATATCGCACCCGGCCATAGTCCGTGGTTAGCGACTCCAGTACCCACTTCGTCGCTTGGACGTCCCGAGTTTGAGCGGGAAGAGTTAAAACATCCGCATCCGCGCCAACGGCATAGAAAAAAGCTGCAGCAACAGGTTTTAATTCGCTCGGAATAGTACTGAATTGACAAGCCCTACTTACCTGCCCCAATGCAAATGCCGTATCCATGCATAAGAATAGGAAGCTGCCAATCACCAGCAGCGATCCCCGCACTTTGAATATCATAAGATTCCTTTAACGAAGGCATATTGAAAATTGCAAAAATGAAAATTTATTTCACAACAATCTCTCCAAGCTTGTACCAGTATTCCGAGGGGGGCGTCGCTATATTTGGAACTGAAGGCTTACTTCCCAAATCTGTTGCCTTGAGAGGATATTTGTTTGCAATCGAGGTATCTGCTGGAATAATCACTTTGATCCACTCAAATGAGGCCGGCGGGGCATTTCTCACCTGCACCTGACCGTTCTCTAAAAGTTCAAGCCTAGGATTGGCTGAATCATTGCTAGCGGTATTCGAAGCCCACACAGCCTTTCCGGCGGCATCGTACTGCACGAAGTTGCCATCTGTTTGAATAACAGAACGCAAACCATTTTTATAACTTGCCCATAGCGGCGTACTATCCCGATACAGTACCAAATTCCCGTCAGTTTGCTGAATAAAGGTATATCGACCATTAGTCATTGCTTGACCTAGCTCCATTGAGGGATTGCTGAAGGGGCTGAGCGACATCACCGCAAGCGCAGGCGACGCTAGAAATGTTAAGCCCGTCAAAACAACGGTCATTGCGAGTCTCTTAATCATAATATTTCCAAGGTTGAGAGATGCAGATTATGGCTTGCATTGATACGAAAGAAACTCTCACAATGTCACATCTGGAAGATATATATGCGCACCTCGAAAAATGGCCTCCGTTCACGCCATGCCCCTATCCCACCTCGTTATACACATCTCTCGAACCCCGAATGAGGCGCTCAAAAATACCTTTTACATCCAATGAGTTGCAGCAGCCCTTATAAACTCATATCGTTGTACACCAGTCGGCAGGCGCTCCACGCGCGGCTCAGGAAGCCACTGGCTTTCAACGACTGACCTGAGGGGCTTGTAAACTTTGGCGAGATCGCGTTTACTCTCTGATTTTGAGTGACGCATCGGCCAAGGTATCGAGTCGCTGGACGGATCAAGAGTCTGCGGGACTGGATCTGGGCGATGCTCGGCTCGACAAACGAGCGAGAACACTGATGGAACGATTTACGACGAAGCCGACGGCGAGCATCACCGAAGCCTGCGACAGTTAGAGCAAGACCTGCGCGGCTTATCGCTTTCTCGGCAACGAAGAGGTGTCCTGGGAGGGCATCCTGGCGCCGCACTGGGAGCGCACTCGGGAGCGCATGCAGCCGCATGCGGCCGTGCTGTGTATCAAGACACTACCGAACTTGATTTCAACGGCCAGGAAGCGGATGGGCTGGGACCGCTGAACTATGAGGCGCGGTGCGGCATGTACCTGCACCCGACCTACGCCGTCACGCCGGGGCGCGAGCCGCTCGGCGTGCTCGACGCCTGGATGTGGGCGCACGAGAAACGCGGCAAGGATGGCGTGCGTCCCGGGCAGAAAGAGAGCGCGCGCTGGATCGAGGGTTACGGGCGCGTGGCCGAGATAGCGGCGTCGCTGCCCGCAACGAGGCTGGTGTACGTGCCCGAACACGAGGCCGACGTGATGGCGTTGATGCGCCGCGCGCGAGTTGGGCACCCCGGCCGACTGGCTGGTGCGGGCCACGCACAATCGCGGCGTGGACGACGGCGAGAAGCCGTGGGAGCACACCTGTACCGGCATGGCGCTGGGGGAAATCGCCTTACCATGCCGGCCCGCGAGGATCAAAAAGCCCGTCCCGTACGTCAACAATTGTGGGCCAGGCAGGTCGAGATAACCGACGGCAAGGGCGGGCGCCTGAGCGTGACGTGTGTAGTGGCACGCGAGGTGGGCGCGCCTGCCGGCATCGAGCCGACCGAATGGCGCCTGCTGAGCAACCGTCTCATCGCGACCGTCGAGCAGGCCGTCAAACTGATCGAATGGTACCGGGCGCGCTGGGAAATCGAGATCTATTCCATGTGATCAAAAATGGTTGTAAGGTCGAGGAGCCGCAGCTGTCCTCGATTGACCGCATTGCGCGGGCTTTGGCCTTGTTCATGGAGGAGGCCTGGCGCGTCACCTATCTGATGCGCATGGGCAGGACCCGCCCAGATCTCGATGCTGCGCTGTTCTTCAATCCCGATGAAATTCGCGGCGCCCATTTACTGACCAAAAAGAAGATGTCGGCCACGTCGTCCATCTTGAACGAGATCATCCGCCTCATCGCTCAAGTCGGCGGTTTCCTCGGCCGCAAAAGTGACGGAGGCCATCTGGCACAGTATGCCCACCCCAACATGCTTACTATGATTTTCCAGATCGAGCGCGAGTAGCAGGCCATCTGTGATCGGAAATTCGGCATCGGCAACATCAGCATCGACGGAGGACAAGAGTACGACGAGCACAAGACACACCAATGGGGCATCGAGATGGATTGCCGTCCGGTCCGCAAGGACTATTTGACGGGCCAGAGCGCGCGCTGTTCGTACCAAGACAAAGCGATGTACGACTGCCCTGCCACAATCAAGCTGATCCAACTGTTCATACAGCACCCATGGGTACGGCTCGTCTACTTTAACGCCCCCGAGGCGCAAAAGGCAAGTGGGATGCGTCAGCATCTGCCCGGACACAGCGACCACTTCCACGTCGAGCTTTGGCCGAGGCTTGCATCATAAGCGCGCGACTTGCGGCCATTGTCGCCGCGTTGGCGCTGTTCGCACTGGCTCAAACAGTGGAGAAGAAGCCGAAGCCACTCAAGGGACAATACCAAGTGTACGAGGGAACTCTGTGCGAAATGATGGCCCCTTCGCGGAAAAACAGAAAGGTGTCATTCATGTTCAAGGGGCCGCTCGCGAAAGACCTGTTCGACCAGATCGGGCCTGGTGCGAAGATGCCCTGTGGCGGCGCGAAGGACCATGGGTACGCTTACTATTTCGGCCTCGACGTACCGACCGGCAAGAGCACCCCCGGGGCGATCTGCTGACGATGTGTTTTGGACGAAAAAAATGGCAGCCATCTAATTAGCTGCCATTTTCATTTACATCCGCTACGGATCAATTCACCGAAATCAGTTCGATATCGAAGACCAGGTTGGCGTTGGGCGGGATGCTCCCAAATCCTGTCGCGCCGTACCCCAGCGCGGGCGGAATGAACAGCGTGCGTTTGCCGCCGACTTGCATGTTTTCAGTGCCACTGCTAAAGCCTGGGATGGCACTACCGTCGCCGCTGGTGCGACCGATGGTGAAGGTAAATGTGCTAGTAGCAGAAGTGGCGGTGGCCACCGGATCAAACCGCGTTCCTTTGAGATTTTCACGCGTACCATCATAAAACCAGCCGCTGTAGCGAACTGTGACGCTCTTACCGGACGTCGCGACGGCGCCCGTGCCGGCCGTGACCTCGACGATCTTCAGATCGGTCGGCGCCGCGACGGCAGGCTGCTTGACCACTTTGGTAACGCTGACCAGCCGCAGTTCGTAGACCAGCGGCGAATTGGCCTTGATCTCGGCGTAGGCGATGCCATTGACGGTTTGCGCCGGCCGCACGGTGGCGCCGAAGGCCAGATTGTCCGGCAGGGTCGCCAGGCGCACGCCGCCAACGCGCATGCCGACGATGGCCAAGTCCCAGCCGCTCGGCACGACGCCGCCCACGCCCAGCGTAAACGGCGGCGCCGTCGTGCCGGAGTCGATCGAGCTTTCCACTTTGGCGCCGATACCGTCGGTCTTGGTGGCGTCGTACAGGTAGCCGGTGTAGGCCACAGTCACCAGATCGCCTTTTTCCGCCAGCGTGGCGGTGTCGGCGCCGGGGCCGACCGTGAGATCCTTGATCGCATATGCCGGCTGCGGCACCACGACCGGATCGGATTTTTTCGAACCGCCACCGCAGGCCGTCAAGATCGCCAGGCAGGCAACAGCAACAATAATGTGAAACTTCGATTTCATGATGACCTTTGATGAATAGTTCATATTCGTGCAAGCTTTTAGGAGCAGAAGTTTAGCAGACGCAGGCACCTCCGCCCCAAGCACTACATTCGGTTACATCTTTTAGCGCCGTTTGTGTGCTTATATTTCCACTTGCGTGCCAAGTTCGATGACGCGGTTGGGCGGAATCTGGTAGTAGTCGGCCGCGCCACGGGCGTTGCGCGACATCGTCACGAACAGATGCTCGCGCCATGGCGCCATGCCGTGGCCGGGGGTCGAGATGACCGTCTGGCGGGCGATGAAGAACGACGTTTCCATCATCTCGAACGGCAAGCCCAGACACTCGCACTGCGCCAGCACCTTGGGAATATCCGGTTCGTCCTTGAAGCCGTAGAACACATTGACCTGGTAGCACTGGTGTCCGAGGTCGATCACCTTGACCTGCTCGTCCTCCGACACCCACGGCTCCTCGACGATATGCACGGTGAAGAACACCACGCGCTCGTGCAGCACCTTGTTGTGCGACAGGTTGTGCAGCAGCGCGTGCGGCACGCCGTCGCTTTCGCCTCGCAGGAAGATGGCGGTGCCGTAGACCCGCGCGGGCGGCGCCACGAACAGCGACGACAGGAACTCCTCGAGCGGAATGGCGTGCTTTTGCAGATTCTTGAACACCAGCTCGCGCCCGCGCTTCCAGGTCAGCATGACGGTGAACAGGATGATCGCCAGCAGCAGCGGGAACCAGCCGCCGTGGAACAGCTTGAGCGTGCTGGCCGAGAACAGCAGGATGTCGATCGCGATGAAGAAACCGGTGGCGCTAAAGCACAGCCACAGCGGCAAGTGCCAGCGGTAGCGGATCACGAAGAAGGTCAGCACGGTGGTGCACAGCATGGTGGCCGTAACCGCGATGCCGTAGGCGCCGGCCAGCTTGTCCGACGAGCCGAAACCGATCACCGCCATCAGCACCACCACCAGCTGCAGCCAGTTGACCGCCGGGATGTAGACCTGGCCGATCTCGGTGGCCGAGGTGTGCAGGATGCGCATGCGCGGCAGCAGCCCCAGCGCGATGGCCTGCTTGGTCATCGAGAAGGTGCCGGAGATGGTCGCCTGCGAGGCGATCACCGCCGCCATCGTCGACAGCACCACCAGCGGGTAGACGCTCCATGCGCCCAACTGGTTGAAGAACGGATTGGACACCGCCTCCGGGTGCGTCAGCAGCAGCGCGCCCTGGCCCAGGTAGTTCAGCGCCAGCGCCGGGAACACGATCAGGAACCAGGCCGCGCGGATCGGTTTTTTGCCGAAGTGGCCCATGTCGGCGTACAGCGCCTCGGCGCCGGTGAAGGCCAGCACCACGGCGCCCAGCGCGACGAAGGCGATCATGCGGTTTTCCAGCATGAAGTGGAAGGCGTTCATCGGGTTGAGCGCATACAGGATCTGCGGCGCGGCGACGATGTTGATCACGCCCATGACGGCCAGCGCCAGGAACCAGATCACCATGATCGGCCCGAACCAGCGGCCGATGCCGGCCGTGCCCTGGCTTTGCAGCGCGTACAGCGACACCAGCACGATGATCGACAGCGGAACGATGTACTGCTCCAGTCCCGGCGCGGCCACTTCCAGCCCCTCGATCGCGCCGAGCACCGAGATGGCGGGCGTGATGACGCTGTCGCCGTAGAACATGGTGGCGCCGAAGACGCCCAGCAGCATCAGCGGAAAGTGCCAGCGCGGCGCCGCCTTGGTGACGGAATTGAGCGCCAGCGCCATCAGCGCCATGATGCCGCCCTCGCCGCGGTTGTCCGCGCGCAGCACCAGGGTCACGTATTTGAGCGAGACGATCATCGTCAGGCCCCAGAAAATCAATGAAATGATGCCCTGCAGGTTGAATTCGCTCAGCGCCAGGCCGTGCTCGGGATCGAAAATGGTTTTGAGGGTGTAGAGGGGACTGGTACCGATGTCGCCGTAGACGATGCCGACCGCCGCGAGGGTGAGGGCGGCGACACTGCTTTTCTTGTGTTGCTCGGTCAAGATTGCACCTGTTGTTGTTTTGGTGCATTGCACAATAGGATAACTATTTGCAAAAGGCAAGGAGATTTTGGCATACGCGGGCGTTCCAATTAGTCAATATCGCCAGTGTACGCTGCCACGGCCGCGAGCGCGAGTTTGGCGCGCTGCCGGGACGCCGTTGTTGCCCTGCGGCCAGCAAGCCCATCTTAATTGAGCGATAATGTCGGCCCGCCCTCTTTCCGCCGCTGCGCACCATGAACCCAGGTATTGCCTACGCCGCCTTCGCGTTCTTTTGCTGGGGACTGTTCCCGCTGTATTTCCACGCGCTGGCCGAGGTGCCGGCGCTGGAAATGCTCGCGCACCGCATGCTGTGGTCGCTGTTGTTCCTGGCCATCGTGCTGACCGCGCGCCGCCAGTGGAAATGGCTGCCGCAAACCCTGGGCCGGCCGCGCGTGCTGGCCAGTTTCGTCGCCAGCGCCGTGCTGCTCTCCGCAAATTGGTTCGTCTATATCTGGTCCGTCAACAACGGCCATGTCATCGACGCCAGCCTCGGCTACTTCATCAATCCGCTGGTCAACGTGCTGCTGGGCGTGGTGGTGCTGAAGGAAAAGCTGCGGCGCGCGCAATGGATCGCGATCGGTTTGGCGGCCTGCGGCGTGCTGTGGCTGACCTGGTCGGCCGGCCAGGTGCCATGGATTGCCTTGATTTTAGGCATCACCTTCGGTTCCTACGGCCTGCTGCGCAAGACGGCGGCGTTGGCCGCGCTCGAGGGCCTGTCGCTGGAAACGATGATCCTGTTCCCACTGGCACTGGTCTACGTGGTCTGGCTGACCCTGCACGGCCAAAACACCTTCGCCAACAGCGAATTCGACAGCACCCGCTGGCTGCTGGCGGCGGCCGGGCCGATCACGGCCATTCCGCTGCTGCTGTTCGCCGCCGGCGCGCGCAAGATTCCGATGGCCGCGCTGGGACTGCTGCAATACCTGTCGCCGACCATGCAGGCGCTGCTGGGCGTGTGGGTGTTCCACGAAGCCTTCCCGCCGGCGCGCCTGATCGGCTTCGTCATCATCTGGGCCGCGCTGGCGCTGTATGTGGCCGAGGGCCTGTGGGCCGGCCGGCGCCCGCCGCATCCGGCTACCTAGCGGCCGCCAGCGTCCGGATGATCGTCGCCTGGAATTTTTCCGGTTCATCCTGATGAATTTGATGCCCGGACTTTTCAAAGAGGTAGAGTTCCTTCCGAGGCGCCTGTAACGCCTCCGCATAGCGGACGGTGATGTTGGTCGACGTCTGAATATCGTTTTTGCCGACCAGGAAGTAGATCGGGCAGTCGACTTTCTTCAACGACACGTTCAGATCGATCGCCATCACTTCGTTCCAGACGGGCGACCAGGCTTTCGACCATTGCAGAAAACCACTCTTGAAGTCGGGGCTTGCCGCGAATGCCTTGCCGTCCTTGATGAAGAGCCATTTTCTCAGGTGGAAAAGGTCTTCGTCTGTTTTGAACGGCAGGCTGACTGCCGCCAGTTCATCGCTGGCGGCGGCGTTGTCCTTGAAGTGAAGCTTTAAGGTTTCAAGCAATTGCTTCTCGCTTGCCAACTGGCTGACCACGGGATTGACGGCGAAGTAAGCGCTTAATAATTCCGGATGGGTTTTGACGATATGGAAACCCAGCACGTTCCCCCACGAGCTACCCAGCAAATAAATCTTTTGCTGCTTCAGCTTCGCCCGAACGAAATTGATAACCTCGAGCGTGTCGCTGTCCATTTGCGCGAGCGCAGGCCTGGTGGGAGAGGGATTCAATTTGAGCGTCTTGCCGGCGTCACGCTGGTCCCATTGAACAATCGTGAAATACTCTTTCAGCTGGTCGGTGAAAGCGCCCGCATTGTTGATCATGGAACTGCCCGGCCCGCCCGATAAAAAGAGCAGCGCCGGCTTGCCCGCGTCGTCGGTCTTGATCTCGACGACCTGCTTGATGCCGCCGATATCGGGCGTGAAGGACTGGTCGATGCTCACCGGGCCGGCGCCGGACGGCAGCGGCATCAGCGTCGCAATGAAAAGCAAAAATATGGTTTTTATCATGGGTGTAGGTTTTATAAAGCGGAAGGACTCGGTGCCAGCAGGCGTTCGAGCCGATCTGGTTTGCCGGGGAGGCGTTCGAGGCGGGGATAACGCAGCGAGCCGTAGTATGGTATCAGCACCGTTTGCGACCGGCCGTCGGCGTCGAAGCCGAGCGAAATCGGCTGTTTCGTCGCGGCCGCCGACTTGATCGCCTGCTTGAGGGCCTCGTCGGTGTAGGGCTGTTCACCGACCGTGGTCAGCCTGGCGCCGATGCCGATGCCGGCGCGGAAGGCGGGCCCTTCCCACGCCACCGTTTTCACCACGCCTTTCTTGCCGACGGTCACGCCCAGCGACGCGCTCAAATCCATGCCGCCGACGTTGAAATCCTCGTTTTGGACGAAATATTCGGTCGCCTCGTCGGTGTAGACCAGGCGGTAGCCGGCGCGCGCCAGGCCGTCCAGCAGGTGGCTGTCATCGTGGGCGCGCAGGCGCGTGTTGAGATAGCCGGCCCAGTCGTGGGGCGCGATGGCGTTGAGCGCCTTGCAGACGTCGGCGAAAGTATAGGTGCTGGTCGCCAGCGCGTGGCGGCCCATTGCGCCCGCGCCGAAGAAGACGCCGGCGAAATCGGCCAGGCTGTGTTTACCGCCGGTGCGCTCCCGCAGCAGCATGTCGACGTCCAGCCACAGCAGCACGCCCTCGCCGTAATAATCCTCGCGCCGCTGCCAGTCGCGCCATTGCATCTGGCGCCCGGGCATGTACAGCGGGTCGTTAGTGGTGTCCAGCAGCGACTTCCATTGGCGGCCGGTGCGGGCGACGGCGTTGGCGGCATCGACGGCCAGCGCGTCCAGCGTTTGCTGCCGGGTGCGCAAACCCAATTGCGCGGCCAGCATGCGGCCCCAGAATTCGGTCTGCCCTTCGTACACCCACAACAGGCTGCCGCGCACCGGCTGGTTCATCGTCGGCGACCACAGGTCGGCCGGCTGGCGGAAGCGGCCGTTCCACGAGTGCGCGTATTCGTGCACGATCAGGTCGGCCATCGGCAGATGCGCATCCGGCCTGGTGAAGAAATCGAGCGCGAGGTTGTTCTCGCTCGATTCCTGATGCTCGCGCCCGCCCCCCGACGGGAGGATGTCGGACAATGTCAGCAGGAAATCGTAGTGGCGGTAGTGTTGCGAGCGGAACAAGCTGGGCAGCGCGGTGGCCATGGCGCGGTATTTGTCCAGCAGGGCCGGCGGAATGGCCAGCGCGGCCTCGTTGTCGCCGATCATGTTCAGGCGGACGGGGCGGGCCGCGCCGGGCGTGAGCTCGATACGCTTGAAGTAGCGGCCAGCGTGCACCGGCGCATCGACCAGGTCGTCGAAGGTGGTGGGCTTGAACGACACCAACTGGTCGCGGACGGAGGCCGTCTCCAGCGAGGTGGCGTACTGGAAGCCGGCGGGCAGCTTCAGTTCCGCCCGCACGGCGATGTTGCGGATGAACCAGCCGGCTGGATATAGCGCCACTTTTTGCCACGGCAAGGTCAGCATGTCGCGGCTCATCAAGGTGTTGCCGGCGGTCGGCGACAGGAACTGGAACTCCACCTCCAGTTCGCGCGCGCCTTTCGGGATGTCGATATGGAAGGCGTACGGATCGCCGCCGTCGCGCAGCCATTCGACGCGCCGGCCACCGGCCTTGACGATCAGGCCGGCCAGGCCGGTCAGTTGCTGGGTGGCCGAGTGGCTGTCGGTCTCCCATTGCGGATACATCAGCACCATCGCGCCCTCGCCCTGCACGGGAATGGTTTGGCGCACGCGCAGGATTTTATGGACTTGGTCGGTGGCGTCGACGCTGAGCTTGATCTCCCCCTTGAACGGGATGTCGCGCGGCGCAGGCAAGGTGGTGGTGGCGACAGCCCCTGCCGACGCGATGGGGAACAGGACCGCGAACAGGACTGCGCAAAACGTATTTTTCATGGGCATTAATGTGAATAAAGACCAGCCGTGGATTGCATGATTCATGCCACCGCTAAGTCCTTGAATTTGCTGGAACGGGGTGTCCGGATGCGCGTGCGATGTGTCCGGCGCTGTCCGCTGCGCCTATAATGCTGGTTACGGATTATCACTTACTCTCTTGAAAGTTCCCCCTGAATGGCAAATTACGTCTACACCATGAACCGCGTGGGCAAAATCGTCCCGCCCAAGCGCCAAATTCTGAAAGATATTTCGCTGTCCTTCTTCCCAGGCGCAAAAATCGGCGTGCTGGGTCTGAACGGCTCGGGTAAGTCGACCTTGCTGAAAATTATGGCAGGCATCGACACCGACATCCAGGGCGAAGCCGTGCCGATGCCGGGCCTGAACATCGGCTACCTGCCGCAGGAACCGCAGCTCGACCCCGAAAAAACCGTGCGCCAGGAAGTCGAATCGGGCCTGGGCGAAGTGTTCGAGGCGCAAGCCAAGCTGGAGGCCGTGTACGCCGCCTACGCCGAAGAGGACGCCGACTTCGACGCGCTGGCCACCGAGCAGGCCCGTCTGGAGGCGATCATCTCGACCTCCGACGGCGGCAACCTGAACCTGCAACTGGAAATGGCCGCCGACGCGCTGCGCCTGCCGCCATGGGACGCCAAGATCGGCGTGCTGTCGGGCGGCGAGAAGCGCCGCGTGGCGCTGTGCAAGTTGCTGCTGTCCAAGCCCGACATGCTGCTGCTCGACGAACCGACCAACCACCTGGACGCCGAATCCGTCGAATGGCTGGAGCAGTTCCTGCTGCGCTTCCCGGGCACCGTGGTAGGCATCACCCACGATCGCTACTTCCTCGACAACGCCGCCGAATGGATCCTCGAACTGGACCGCGGCCATGGCATTCCATGGAAGGGCAACTACTCGTCGTGGCTGGACCAGAAGGCCAACCGCCTGAAGCAGGAAGAGTCGACCGAATCGGCGCGTCAAAAAGCGCTGGCCAAGGAATTGGAATGGTCGCGCCAGAATCCGAAGGCGCGCCAGGCCAAGTCGAAGGCCCGCCTGGCCCGCTTCAACGAGCTGAGCGAGTACGAATACCAGAAGCGCAACGAGACCCAGGAGATCTTCATCCCTGTGGCCGAGCGTCTGGGCAACGAAGTGATCGAGTTCAAAAACGTGTCGAAGGCGTTCGGCGACCGCCTGCTGATGGACAACGTCTCGTTCACGATCCCGCCGGGCGCCATCGTCGGCATCATCGGCCCGAACGGCGCCGGTAAATCGACCCTGTTCAAGATGGTGGCCGGCCTGGACAAGCCGGACAGCGGCGAAGTGGCGATCGGCCAGACCGCGCGCATCTCGCTGGTCGACCAGAGCCGCGACACGTTGAGCGACAGCAAGAGCGTGTTCGAGGACGTCTCCGGCGGCGCCGACACGCTGACCGTCGGCCGCTTCGACATGCCGTCGCGCGCCTACCTGGGCCGCTTCAACTTCAAGGGTTCGGACCAGCAGAAGATCGTCGGCAACCTGTCCGGCGGTGAGCGCGGCCGTCTGCACCTGGCCAAGACGCTGCTCAAGGGCGGCAACGTGCTGCTGCTCGATGAACCGTCGAACGATCTGGACGTGGAAACCCTGCGCGCACTGGAAGACGCGCTGCTGGAATTCGCCGGCTCCGTGCTGGTGATCTCCCACGATCGCTGGTTCCTGGACCGTATCGCCACCCACATCCTGGCGTTCGAAGGCAACTCGCAGGTCACCTTCTTCGACGGTAACTATCAGGAATACGAAGCCGACAAGAAGAAGCGCCTGGGCGAGGAAGGCGCCAAGCCGAAGCGTATCCGTTACAAGCCGCTCACGGTCTAAATCCAGCGGTATAAAGGGCATAGGGGGCAGCTGGTTAGCTGCCCCTGCCACATCATCAGTCGAACTTGATCAGGTCCTTGAAGATCAGATGACCCAGGCTATGCTGCGCATGCATACAAACGTAGCGCGTCAGAGTTGCGCCAGGCCGCCGTCGACGGCTAGCTCGCTGGCGGTCATGAAGCTGCTGTCCGGCGATGCCAGGAAGGCTGCGGCCGCCCCGATCTCGGCCGGCTCGGCCATGCGCTGGAGCGGCGTCATCGCGGCGTAGACCTTCTGCCCCTCCTCGCCCAGCGCCGCCTTCGCCAGCTCGGTGGCGGTCGCCCCGGGCGACAACACGTTGACGCGGATGCCCGTCCCCTTCAGATCCTCGGCCCAGGTGCGCGCGAGGTTGCGCACCGCCGCCTTGCTGGCGCTGTAGGCGCTCATTGCCGGGGCGCCCGTGGTGCCGGCGCTCGAGCCGGTCAGGATGATCGAACCACCCTTGCCCATCAGCGGCAGCGCCTTCTGGACCGTGAAGATCGTCCCTTTCACATTGGTGTCGAAGGTTTCGTCGATATGTTCGGCGGTGATCTCGCCGAGTCGGCCCTGGCTGCCGGCGCCGGCGTTGGCGAAGACGATGTCGAGGGTGCCGCGCTCGGCCTTCACCGCGGCGTAGAGCCGGTCGAGGTCGGCCTCGTCCGAGACCGAGCCCTTCACCGCGCGGGCGTTGGGGCCGAGCTCGGCGACGGCGGCGTCGAGCGCGTCCTGCCGGCGCCCGTAGATGAAGACGAAGGCGCCCTCCTCGATGAAGCGCCTTGCCGCGGCGCGGCCGATGCCGGTGGCGCCGCCGGTGATGACGGCGGTCTTACCATTGAGTCTGGTCATGATGTGCGTCCTTTTCGTTGCAGAGTCAAGGAAGCAGGGATTGCTTCCTTGACGGCCAATATACCGAGCTGCTAACCTAAGGACAAGTATGCACTTTTAGGTAAGTACCCCTTTCGGGAGAAAATTATGACGACTCATGAAACCTGCGGCACCGGTGGCTTTTCCTGCGGGCTCGACGCCACGCTCCGCATCATTTCCGGCAAATGGAAGCCGCTGATCCTGTTTTTCCTGCGCGATGGCCCGAAGCGCTACGGCGAGCTCAAGCGCTTAACCCAGGGTGTCAGCGACAAGGTGCTGATCCAGCAATTGAAGGATTTGGAGGCCGATCACGTGCTGGCGCGGAACGACTACAAGGAAGTGCCGCCGCGCGTGGATTACTCGCTGACCCCGCTCGGTCGCAGCCTCGCCGAGGCGATCGTCCCGCTATGCACCTGGGGAACCGAGCACATGGCGGAAATGGCGAGCATCTTCGCCCGGCGCGACGGTTTGGCCGAGCAGGAAACGGACCAATCGCCTGGCCGGACGATTAACAGGATCCGTTAACCGTCTTCACACGGCGCACAACGAAAAAAAGCCACCTCGCGGTGGCTTTTTTCGTTGCTATCGCTTAGAACGCGTAACGCAGACCCGCCGTCACGGCACCAGCTTTGCGACCGGTGTCGATGTCGTTCTTGCCGTAGTTTTCATATTCCAGCGAGACTTTGACATTCTTGTTGATGGCGTATTCAGCACCGACGGATGCGTACAGTGCGGTCTTGTCCTTGTCGCCGCTTACCGACGAGAAACCGGTGGTGGTCACTTCGTTGGTGTTGCGGGCCACGCCCAGCTTGCCGAACAGCGCGATCTGCTGGTTCACAGGCCACGTGCCCTTGCCGGCCAGATAGTAGGAGTGCGCATCGGTGCGGATGCCGCCAGGCAGGCCGTTCGACGTGTAGTTGTACGACTTTTTACCGAAGTCGGTATAGCCCGCTTCCACGGCCCAGGTCTGGTCGATGTTGTAACCGCCGTAGACCTTGCCACCGGCCTTGTAGCCGCTGTGGTTGTCGCCGCTCAGGGCGTTGGGCGCGTTGAACTCGTAACGGCTGCCGACCACGCCAGCACCGATGTAGCCGGTGCCTGCGTCATCTGCGTAGGCGGAAGTACCGCTCAGGGCGGCTGCGGAAGCGACTAATGCGAACAGAATTTTTTTCATGATTTTTGATCTTTCAGCAAAGTGGTTAAAGCGGGAATTGCTTGGGATCGCAGTTCTCTGAATTGCGATGTGTTCAAGATAGCACTCCAACCACCTTGCGTCACGACCGAATTAGTAAGAAGTGTGACCAAGTGTAAGCCATACGTTTCATGGTATAATCGACGCTTCGCCAAACTTAAGCGAGGCTTAAGAAAGTTTCCGGGACCTTGAATTACAGGTCAGGAAATCAAGCGGAAGGTCAGGTTGATGCGGGGGCCGCGCGGTGTGCGCTCTTTGTTTATCCCATGCAGCCAGTGTTGCTGCAAGGTTCCAGCCATCAGCAGCAGGCAGCCGTCGCCCAGCGCCAGCTTGACGGTCTTCGGCAGGCGCCGATGCTTGAGGATGAAGGTGCGCGGCGCGCCGAAGCTGACCGAGGCGACGGCCGGCTCCGGTCCCAGTTCGCGCTCATCGTCGGCGTGGAAGCCCATGCTGTCGTGCTCGTCGCGGTAATAGTTCAGCAGGACGCTGTTGAAACGCCGGCCGGTGGCGCGCTCGACCGCCTCTTTGATGTGCAGTTGCAGCGGCGTGAACGGCAGCGGATGGAAGGTCTTGCCCGAATAGCGATAGCTCGCCTCGCCGTGCCAGGCCGTCAGGCGCGGCTGCATGTGCAGCTTGCCCCAGACCTGCACCTGTTCGTGGCGCCAGTCGGTCTCGTCGAGGAGGCGTTGCATGACCTCGGCCGGCGGCCAGTCCAGCGCCAGCCGCTGCTGAAACCACAGTTCGCCATCCTCGATCGGGATCGGTGTCAGGGCGGCGTCATCGGCGAATAAGTCCATGCGCGGTATGATACCGGCACTACGCGATCGAGGAGAACCAAACATGAAAAAACGCCAGTTCCTGGGCAGCGCCGTCGCCGGTGGCTTGGCCGCCGCCCTGCCCGCCGCTGCCGCCTCCCCCGCCGCCGGCCCGACCTTGTTGACCGTCACCGGCGCCATCGGCAAGCCCAACCGGGGCAAGTTCGACCCGGTGCGCGACCAGATGATGTTCAAGCAAAAGCTGAGTTTCGAGAAAGCGCACGCGTTCACCTTCGCGGCGCTGGCCGCGCTGCCCGCCGTCACCATCAAGCCGACCCTCGAATACGACGCCAAGGCGCACACGCTGAGCGGCCCGCTGCTGCTGGACGTCGTCAAGGCGGCCGGCGGCGCGCTCGGCGACAACGTCAAGCTGGTGCTGCGGGCGGTGGATGGCTATGCGGCCTCGGTCACGGTGGCGCAGGCGCGCGCGCAGCGCTACATCGTCGCCACCCACATGGACGGGGCGGCGATGGCGCTGGGCGGACTCGGCCCGTTATGGGCGATCTACGATGCCGACAAGGTGCCCGACATGGCAGGCAAACCGCTGCCAGAGCGGTTCGGTTCCTGCCCGTGGGCCTTGTATCACATCGAGGTGGCGGCGTGACGCCGCGCGGAAGGATTTAAGCGTAGGCTTCGGCCAGGGTCATCACGCGCGGCGCGATGGTGATGCCGATGCCGCTGAACAGCGCGGTGATGGCGGCCATGTTGGCTTCCATTTCCTCGGCCTTCCAACCCTGGAACAGGTCGGTGCCGTCCTTCTGGAAGTGCAGGTCCAGCACCTTGCCGCGATCCTTGTGGGTGTAGCCGCCGCTGTAGGTGTTCTTGAAACCCATCGCGGCCAGCGCGGCCAGCACTTCGGTCGGCGGATTGTCCGGATCGGTGGCCATGAAGACGCCGAAGGTTTTGCCGGGCGGCTTGGCGGCGATGTCGACGTCGTAAATGCCAGGCGCCTTCGTGACGGTCGTACTTTTCAAAAATAACATGTTCTTACCCCTATCCAATTGGCGCCGGCTGCAGTCCTGCTGACGTGTTGTATTGTGTACTTCTTGATTCTCAAAGAAAACATTCTGAGAAACAAGCTTATTGCGAATCGCCGCGTTTGTCGACAAATCCCGCCACTTATTTGTGAATTCGTATCAATAAAACTGCAACGCCTGACCCGGGACGGCGCCGGACCATAGGCAATCCTGTTTAAAATATAGTTGTTATGTAGTAATTTGCAAGGAGATAAGTGCCGAAGCGTGCAGCGCCGGCGGGTCAGGGCAGCTTGTGATGTTTTCTGCGCGCCAGGGCGGCGGTTGGCGCGACCAGCGCCTGATACAAGTCGCCGCTGCCAGCGTCCCAGCCTGCCACGGCGCGCTGCTGGCGCTCGACCGTCGCCATGTCGCCGCGCGCGATCGGCCCGCTGAGCGCGGCGGCGGCGCCCAGCCGGAACACATTGGCCATCGATTCGGACGCCAGCGGCTGCGCCATTTGCCGCGCTACCGGCTCCGGTATGCCAGCTGCCTGGTAGGCGCGCAGCGCGGCGTCCAGCACCGTCACCAGGTAGTTGCTGGCGAAGACGGCCGCTGCGTGGTACACGGTTTTGGCCGAGGCGTCGATCGGCACCGGCTGCGCGCCGATCGCCGTCAAGGCCGGCGTGAGCACGTCCAGCGCGCCCGCGTCGCCTTCGATGCCGCAAAACGTGCCGGCAAATTGCGCGGCCACCGCCGACGGGTCGGCGAAGCTGCGGATCGGGTGCACGCTGGCGACCAGCGCGCCGGCTTCCCGCGCGGCCTGCAGCTGGTCCGATGCCAGCGCGCCGCTGCAGTGGAACACCACGCTGCCGGCCAGCGGCACGGCCCGCGCCAGCGCGGCGCAGGCGTCGGCGATCTGGTCGTCGCCGACGGCCAGCACGTGCACCGCCGCCGGTTGCAACTGATCGTAACGCTCGACCGCGTCGCCGGCGCCGATGAAGGCCACGCCGTCGCGGGCGGAGGCCACGGAGCGCGTGAGCACCTGCTGGATGTTGAAGCAGCCGTGGCGCGCGAACAGGCGCCCCAGCACGCGGCCGACATGCCCGGCGCCTATCAGGTTGAACCCCGGCGTCATCAGAATCCCGATCCCGGCTGCTGGAGATAGGCCTGTTCTTCAGCGGTCGATGGCCTGCCCAGGATCGCGTTGCGGTGCGGGAAGCGGCCGAAGCGGCGGATCACCTCGCGGTGGCGCTGCGCGTAATCGCACATGCCGGCGATGCCCTTGAGGGTGGCCTCCGATACAACGTCGCGTTCTTCGTTTTCCATGCCGGTGTACAGCGCCACGGCCAGCTCCTGCATCGCCATGTCCTCGGCGTGCTCGAAAGGCAGGTAGACAAACGCGCGCCGCAACGGCGGCAGCGCCACATCCTGCCCGGCATCGACCATCGCCTGCGCCGCCTGCAGCGCCAACGCGTCGCCGGCGAACGCTTTCGGCGTACCGCGATGGACGTTGCGGGTGAACTGGTCGAGCACCAATATGCGCGCCAGTTGCGATTGCGGACCTTCCGCGTCCCATTCCAGCAGGCCGCCGGCCAGCGCCTGATCGATCAGGGCGCCGAAACGCCGGCTGATTTCACGATCGAAGTCGTCGTCCTTCTGGAACCACTCGCGGCGCGGGGCGTCGGCCGGCTGGCCCGGCCCCGGCTGGAACCAGAAATCGAATACGGCTTGGGCTTGTTCATTCATTGTCTTAGTTCCTTGCGTGCGACAGCTGGAAGCTGTGGATGCCGTCGAACGCGGCCAGTTCGGCCGACAGCACCGCCATCGGCGCGCCACTGCGCTTGCTCAGCGCGATGGCGACAAAGCGCCACTCCTGCTGGCCGCCGTCGCTGCCGATCATCAGCGAACCGCCAGCGATCTCGTAGCCGCGCTGCAGCGCCATCGCCCGCAGCGCCGGCTCCTGCGGCATATAACCGGCTTTGAAGCGCATCGTGATCGCGATCGCATGCCGCGAAGGCAGCCAGGCCTCCACGCGGGTCAGGAAGATCATCGACCCGGCGCACAATATCGCCAGGCCGATCGCGCCCAGATAAAAGCCGATCCCCACCATCACGCCGATCACGGACGAGGCCCAGATCGACGCCGCCGTCGTCAAACCGCTGATATTAAAGCCTTCGCGCATGATGACGCCGGCGCCGAGGAAGCCGATGCCGGTGACGATGCCCTGCACGATGCGGGTCGGGTCGGAGTTGATCAGGTACTGCGACACATGGCCGCCGAACCAGTGTCCCGGATAGCCGCCGATGACGGTGAGCGCGGCGGAGGCCATGCACACCAGGCCGTAGGTGCGCATGCCGGCCGCGCGGCCGTGGTACGAGCGCTCGTAGCCAACCAGCAGCCCCAGTGCCAGCGCACCCAATAGATTTAACAAGATCACGGCGTTGGTCGCCAGTTCGGCGTGCGACCAGTAGGCGCTCAGGAAATCGATGGCGGGCATGTCGAGCCTTTATTCTTTGGGTGCTTTTTTTGTGAGCTGCTTCTCGAACGCGATATCGAGCTTGCTGACGCGCCGTGGCGGACCGGGCGAGATGCCGTTGACGAAGGCGACGAAATCGTCGAGCTCCAACGGCGCGCACAACGGCGGCAGGCCGGGTCCCTCGGTCAGGAAGAAGTGGCCGCTGCCGGTGCGCGACATCGAATACTTGGCATTGCCGCTGCGGACCTTGAGGCGGTCGACGGCCGACGTGGCCCGGGTTGCGCGGCCGCTCATAGCGCCACCGTGCGGTTTTCCAGCCAGGCCAGCGCGTCGCCGGACAACAGCGGCAGCAAACGGCCGCGCACCGTGGCGTGGTAGTCGTTGAGCCAGCGCTTTTCGTCGTCGCGCAGCAGCGAGGGCTCGATGCAGCGCGTGTCGATCGGACACAGGGTCAGCGTCTCGAACTGCAGGAAGTCGCCGAACTCGGTCTGGCCGGCGGGCCGGTTGAGCACCAGGTTTTCAATCCGGATGCCCCATTTGCCCGGGCGGTAAAGGCCCGGTTCTATCGATGTGATCATGCCTGGTTCCATAGCGGTGTGCGGCTCCGGCATCGCCGATTGCGAGATCGACTGCGGGCCTTCGTGCACGTTGAGGAAATAGCCGACGCCATGGCCGGTGCCGTGGCCGAAATCGAGCCCTTCGGCCCATAACGGCGCGCGGGCGATGGCGTCGAGCATCGGGGATTTGGTCCCGCGCGGGAAGCGCGCGGACGACAGCGCGATGACGCCCTTGAGCACCAGCGTGAAGTCGCGTTTATGTTCGGCGGTGATGGCGCCGACGGCCACCACGCGCGTGATGTCGGTGGTGCCGCCCAAATACTGGCCGCCGGAATCGATCAGCAGCAGGCCGTCGCCCTCGATCACGGCGTGGTGCGCCTCGCTGGCGCGGTAGTGCATGATCGCGCCGTTGGCACGGAAGCCGGCGATGGTGGCGAAGCTCGGACTGATAAAACCCGGCCGGCGCGCGCGCGCCGCCGTGATGTGGCGGTCGATCGCCACTTCGGTCAAAGGGGCTCTGGCGGGATCGGCCAGCGTCTGCTCCAGCCATGTGAAGAACTCGCACAGCGCGGCGCCGTCCTGCTCCATCGTCGCGCGGATGTGGCTTGCATCCTGCTCGCTCTTTTGCGACTTGGCGAAGGTGGTCGGGTTGACCGCCTCGATCACGCGGACTTCTTCCGGCACGCACTGGCGGGTGCCGAAGGTCACGCGGCGCGGATCGACCAGCAGCGTGGCATCTCGCGGCAAGTCGGCCAGCGCCCCGGCGATGGCGCCGTAGGGGGCGACATGGATATCCTGCTCCGCCAGTTGTTTAACCAGCTCGGCGGCGATTTTGCCGTCGGCGACGAACAAGGTCGCACGGGTCGGCGTAATCAGCGCGTGCGCCAGGAAGACCGGATTGAAATTGACGTCCGCGCCGCGCAAATTGAATAGATAGGCGATATCGTCCAAGGTGGAGATCAGGTGCCGGTCTGCGCCCAGCCGTTGCATCGCGTCGCGCAACTCGGCCAGTTTGGCGGTGCGGCTTTTCGACGCGTACGGCGGCTGGTGTTCGTAGACCGGCGTCGCCGGCAGAGCGGGACGATCGGTCCAGATCTCGTCGAGCGGATCGAGATCGGTGCGCAAGGCGACGCCTTTCGCGTCCAGCGCCTGCCGCAGCAGGCGCGCGATCGCCAGGCCCAGTACCGCGCCGTCCACGGCCAGGGTCTGGCCGGCTTGCAGGTTGGCGGCCAGCCAGTCGACATACTGCACGCTGGCGCCGGAGGCGAGCTTCATCAGCCCGATAGCGGTGCCGGCCAGTTCTTGCTCGGCCTGGGTCCAGTAGCGCGCGTCGGTCCAGACGCCGGCAAAATCGGCGGTGACGATGAAGGTGCCGACCGAGCCGGTGAAACCGGACAGCCACTCGCGGCCCTTCCAGCGGGCCGGCAGGTATTCGGACAGGTGGGGATCGGCAGACGGCACCAGCAGCGCGTCGATCCGGTGCCGGCGCATCGCCGCCCGCAACAGCGCCAGGCGCTCGGGGACGTGGGTGGTATCTGAAATATCCATGGGTAGCTTGAATCCGGTGCGCCGCCGGTGCGGCATAGCTTGTCGCTATGATACCGCGATTGCCTTAGCGCTGGTTTGCCGTCACCGTTGAACCATGTGGGGCGCCACACCGAAATCGGCATTGCCCGTTTTCTCGACCAGAAAGTCGATAAACACCCGCACGCGCTGCGGCATGTGGCGCTGGTTGCGGAAAATCGCGTGGATCTCCTCGGTGTCGCCCGGATTGAAACCAGGTAGCACCTCCACCAACCGTCCAGCCCCGATATCGTGGCCGATGTGGAACAGCGCCAGACGCGCGACGCCCAGGCCGTCGATAGTCAACTGGCGCATCGTCTCGCCGTTATTGGTCAACATGCCGCCGCCGACCTGGCGATATACCGTGTGCCCGTCGATGAGGAACGGCCACTCGTCCAGCGCGCGCCGAAAGTTAAAGTTAAAACAACGATGGAGGGCTAGGTCGTCGGGATGGGCGGGGGTGCCGTGCGCGGCCAGATAGGCCGGCGACGCCACCACCGCCAGCCGGCTCCGCCCCAACGGGCGGGCGCGGAAACTGGCGTCCGCGAGCGGTCCCATGCGAATCGCGACATCGACCCGCTCGCGCTGCAAATCGACCAGGGCGTCCGTCAGCGACAGATCCAGCGTGATATCCGGATAGCGCCGGCTAAATTCCGGGATGACCGGCAACAGCTGATGCGTGCCGAACGGCAGCGACACATTCACGCGCAACAAACCGTGCGCGGCCACCTTGCCCTGGGCGATGCCCTGCTCCGCCTCTTCGATATCATCCAGGATGCGCACGCAACTGTCGTAGAAATGCCTCCCCTCGCTGGTGACGGCGAGCTGCCGGGTTGAGCGCTGCAACAACAGCACGCCGAGGCGCTCCTCGATGCGCGTGACGAGCTTGCTGACCGCCGACGGCGTCAGATTGAGGAGCTTGCCGGCGGCGGAAAAACTACCCGTTTCGACAACTTTGGCAAACACCAGCATCTCACCGCTGCGGCTATCCATGGTCGATCACTTGTGAATTGAATTCACAGATCATATTCCATTATGGTGTCTTATCAAAGCATTCCGCGCTGACCATACTGCATGCATACCAACTAAAGGAATACATCATGCATCTGAATCTGGAAGGTAAAACGGCGCTCGTCAGCGCTTCGACGGCCGGCATCGGCCACGCCATCGCGCTGCAACTACTGCAAGATGGCGCGCGCGTCATCATTAACGGACGCAGCGACAACACGGTCATGCAAACCGTGACGGCTTTAAACCGGCAATTCGGCGATGGTCGCGCATTACCCCTGGTGGCGGATATGAGTGTGGCGGGAAGCGAAAGCACAGCGGCGGCGCATTATCCCGAAATCGATATCCTGGTGAATAACATGGGCACCTACGCGCTGAGCGATTTCTTTTCCACGTCCGACGAGGATTGGCAGCGCATGTTTGAAGTGAATGTCTGGAGTGGCGTCCGCCTGGCCCGCACTTATTTGAAAGGCATGCTGGAACGTGGCAATGGACGGGTCATATTTATTTCCAGCGAAGTCGCATTGACGCCCATGGCATCGATGGCGCATTACAGCGCCAGCAAGGCGACGCAATTATCGATATCGCGCAGTCTGGCTGAATTAACCAAGGGAACGAAAGTAACGGTTAATTCGGTGCTTCCCGGTCCGACTGAAACGGAGAGTTTAAAGGGTTTTATTTCGTCGGTGAATCCAGAACTGTCATATGGGGAAGCCGAGCGCAAGTTCATGGCGGAGAATCGGCCGTCTTCCCTTATTTACCGGCTGGCTAAACCGCATGAAGTCGCCAACGTGGTCACCTTCCTGGCCAGCGAGCGTGCGGCGGTGATCAACGGCGCGGCCATCCGCGCCGAAGGCGGAACGGTGCCGACCATCGCGTAACAGGCATTTGCCACGCAATTGCCCGCTATCCGTGCTAAATATTGGCGTGTATTCGCCAATTTCCGGCACGAGGGCTCAGGCTTCGTAGCGCCGCAGGCCTTCCAGATCGAGTATGCGGATGCCGCCGTAATCGACGCGCAGCAGGCCTTGTTTCTCCAGCAGATGCAAAGCCTGATGCGCGCGCTGGCGCGATGCGCCGGAAAGAAGTCCTAATTCCTCCTGCGATATTTGAATCAGCTTTTCCAGGCCGGGATAAAGGTGGGAATTAAACATCGATGCAAGACATCGTGCCACTCTGGTATCGGGATTGAGCAATCTGTCGTTTTCCACCATGCCGATAAATTGCCCGAGACGCTCGTTCAATTGCATCAGCAGGAATCGGGTAAAAGGCAAACTCGAATCCAGCAACCACATAAATGTGGAAGCCGGCATGCGCGCGATGCGGGCATCGCGCAATGCCATCGCATCATATTTAAGAATCTCGTTCTTTAATATCGAACCCTCGCCGAACCAGCCGCCCGCCGGCACACCGGTAAATGTCACGCTTTTACCGGAGCGCGAGAAGTTATTCATCTTGACCATCCCGTCGATAATACCGAGCCAATTCTCGACCATATCCCCTTTGCGGCAAACATAACCACCCTTGGGGACGAAGGTTTCAAAGGTATCGGCCTCGACGCGCGCCATTTGTTCCGGCGTCAGGCTTTGCGCCCAAATGGCCGTCCGCAGTGCTTCTTTCAGAGAACAATGTTGATCAGGCATTATTGCGTCGCACCATAGAAAAGTCGGTCAATTGTCGTCGAAACGACAACGCAGGTCTTTGTGTCAGGCTAATATCATCACACAAGAAGCTGTACACAAGTACAAGAAAAGCAACCGGAGACAACTGGTGCAAAACAATCAAGAGACTTTTCCTCGCCGCCTGCTCGCGCACGGCCAGGTCAGACCCGGCAAACCCGCGTTCCGCGAAAAATACCTTGGCATCTGGCAAAGCTGGAACTGGGCGCAGGTGAACGACGAAGTTCGCGCGCTCGCCTGCGGGCTGGCCGCGCTGGGGTTCGAACGCGGCATGAACCTGGCCATCATCGGCGACAACCGTCCGCGCCTGTACTGGGCGATGCTGGCCGCGCAGTGCCTCGGCGGCGTGCCGGTGCCGCTGTACCAGGACGCGCCGGCCGCCGACATGGCCTACGTGCTGGAAAACGCCGAGATCCATTACGCCATCGTCGAAGACCAGGAGCAGGTCGACAAGTTAATGGAATTGCAAACGTTGTACCCGCATGTCCGCCACATCGCCTACGACGACGAGCGCGGCATGCGCCACTACCGCCAGCCGGGATTGATGTCCTTCGCCCGCCTGCAGGAGCTGGGGCGCGACTGGGACAAGGCCCATCCCGGCATGTTCGACGCCGCCGTCGATGCCGGCCAGGGCGGCGACAACGCCATCATCCTCTACACCTCGGGCACCACCGGCAAGCCGAAAGGCGTGTGCCAGACCCACGCCGCGCTGATCGCGGCCGGCATCGGCGGCGTCGGTTTCGAGAACCTCACCGACGCGGAGGACATCCTGTCCTATCTGCCGATGGCGTGGGTGGGCGACTGCCTGTTCTCCTTCGCGCAGGCGATGACGGCCGGTTTCACCGTCAACTGCCCCGAATCCGGCGACACCGTCATGACCGACATGCGCGAAATCGGTCCCACTTATTACTTCGCCCCGCCGCGCGTGTTCGAGAACATGCTCACTACCGTGATGATACGGATGGAGGACGCCGGCGCCATCAAACGCGCCATGTTCCATTACTTCATGGCGGTGGCGCGCCGCAGCGGCGCGGCGATTTTGGACGACAAACCGGTGCCGCTTGCCGACCGCCTGTCGTATGCGCTGGGCCGTGTGCTGGTCTACGGGCCGCTGAAAAACGTGCTCGGATTGTCGCGCGTGCGCGTCGCCTACACCGCCGGCGCCGCGATAGGACCCGATCTGTTCCGTTTCTATCGCTCCATCGGCGTCAATCTGAAGCAGTTTTACGGTTCGACCGAAACCTGCGCCTACATTTGCCTGCAACCGGACGGCCAGATCAAATTCGACAGCGTCGGCCTGCCGGCGCCCGGCGTGGAGGTCAAACTGGCCGACAACGGCGAGGTGCTGGTGAAATCGCCAACACTGATGGATTGCTATTACAAGCGCCCCGACGCCACCCGCGAGGCGATCGACGCCCAAGGTTACTTCCACACCGGCGACGCCGGTGTGTTCGACCTGGAAGGCCATCTGAAGATCATCGACCGCGCCGCCGATGTCGGCCGGATGAACGGCGGCGCCATCTTCGCGCCAAATTACATCGAGAACAAACTCAAGTTCTTCCCGTTTATCAAAGAGGCGGTAGCGTTCGGCCATGAACGCGACGAGGTCTGCGCCTTCATCAATATCGACATCGAGGCCGTGGGTAACTGGGCGGAGCGGCGCGGCATCGCCTATTCCGGCTACACCGACCTGGCGGCGCATCCGCAAGTCTATGGTCTGGTCCGCGACTGCATCGAGCAGGTCAACGCCGACCTGGCCGCCGAGCCGATGATGGGCGACACGCAAATCCACCGCTATCTGGTGCTGCACAAGGAGCTCGATCCCGACGACGACGAGTTGACCCGCACGCGCAAGGTGCGGCGCAAATTCATCGCCGAAAAGTACGCGGTGCTGATCGCCGCGCTCTATGGCGGAAAAACGTCGCAATACATCGAGACGCAGGTAAAGTTTGAAGACGGCCGAACGGGCCTGGTGGCGGCGGATCTGAAGATAGAGCGCTGCAAGACCTTCCCCGCGGTCCAAGCAGCGGCATGACGGAGAGCGCGACCATGCAGATGAACGAACCAGACGCCCATTTCGGCGCCGACATCAACAGCGGGCGACGCGTCATCGGCGACGTGATCCTCGACCTGAAAAACATCTCGTTGTCGTTCGGCGGCGTGAAGGCGCTGACCGACATCTCCTTCGATGTGAAGAAGCACGAGATCCGCGCCATCATCGGCCCCAATGGCGCCGGCAAAAGCTCGATGCTGAACGTGATCAACGGCGTCTATCGCCCGCAACAGGGGGAGATCGTTTTTCGCGGCCGGCATAGCAAGAACATGGATTGCCATACCGCGGCCAAGGCGGGCATCGCGCGCACCTTCCAGAATATCGCGCTGTTCAAGGGGATGACGGTCCTCGACAATATCATGACCGGCCGTAACCTGAAGATGAAGTCCAACTTCCTGATGCAGGCGCTGTACTGGGGACCGGCGCGGCGCGAGGAAATCGAGCATCGGGTCAAGGCCGAGGAGATCATCGATTTCCTGGAGATCCAGGCGATCCGCAAAACGCCGGTTGGACGCCTGCCATACGGCCTGCAAAAACGCGTCGAATTGGGCCGGGCGCTGGCCGCCGAGCCTGAGGTCCTGCTGCTGGACGAGCCGATGGCCGGCATGAACGTGGAGGAAAAGCAGGACATGTGCCGCTTCATCCTCGACGTCAACGACCAATTCGGCACCACCATCGTCTTGATCGAGCACGATATGGGTGTGGTGATGGATATCTCGGACCGCGTGGTGGTTCTCGACTACGGCCGCAAGATCGGCGACGGCACGCCGGACGAGGTGCGCGGCAACCAGGATGTGATCAACGCCTACCTCGGAGTCGCGCATTCATGAACATCAACTTCTTCTTCGAGGTGCTGATCGGCGGCCTGCTGTCCGGTGTCATGTACGCGCTGGTGGCGATCGGCTTTGTGCTGATCTACAAGGCTTCCGGCGTGTTCAATTTCGCCCAGGGCGCGATGGTGTTCTTCGCCGCGCTGACCTGCGTCGGCATCATGGATAAATTCGGCGTGTCGCTGTGGGTGGCGATACCGCTGACGATCGTGGTGATGATATTGCTAGGCATCGCGATCGAAAAGGTGGTCCTGCGGCCGCTGGTCAACCAGCCCGAGATCACGCTGTTCATGGCCACCATCGGCCTGGCCTTCTTCATCGAGGGACTGGCGCAGCTGATGTGGGGCAATCAGGTACACAAGCTGGAACTGCCGATCGAGGACGTGCCATCGGAGTACCTGATGGAGAATTTCAACCTGCTGGTGTCGCAGTTCGACATCATGGCGGCGGCGGTGTGCGGCATCCTGGTTACCTCCCTGGCGCTGCTGTTCTCCAGGACCAAGGTGGGCCGCGCGCTGCGCGCCGTCGCCGACGATCACCAGGCCGCGCTGGCCGTGGGTATTCCGCTGCAACGCATCTGGGCGGTGCTGTGGGCGGTGGCCGGCGTGGTCGCGCTGGTGGCCGGTCTGCTGTGGGGCGCGCGAAACGGCGTGCAGTTCGCGCTGACCTTCGTCGCGCTGAAGGCGCTGCCGGTGCTGATCCTCGGCGGCTTCACGTCGATGCCCGGCGCGATCGTCGGCGGCCTGATTATCGGCGCGTCGGAAAAACTGGCGGAGGTGTATATCGGCCCGCTGGTCGGCGGCGGCATCGAGGGCTGGTTCCCGTACGTGCTGGCGCTGATGTTCCTTCTGGTGCGGCCGGAAGGCCTGTTTGGCGAAAAAATCATCCGCAGAATTTAAAAGCGAACCATAAAAGGCGCCCCATGCTCTACCGCGAAGCAGGACAATTCAAGACCAGCTATCAGGCCGACAGCCAGATCTTCCCCATCTTGCAGGACCGCATGGCGATGCTCGCGCTGCTGGTCGTCGCCATCGTGGTGGTGCCGCTGGTGGCGTCGCCCTATGCCCTGTCGGCGATCCTGATTCCGTTTCTGATCTTCTCGCTCGCCGCGCTGGGGCTCAACATCCTGACCGGCTACGCGGGCCAGCTCTCGCTCGGCACCGCCGCCTTCATGGCGGTGGGCGCCTTCGCCTCGTATAACTTCGTCGCCCGCATTCCGGGCATTCCCGTGCTGGTGGCGTTCGTGCTCGGGGGCCTGAGCGCGGCGGCGGTCGGCATCGCCTTCGGCCTGCCGTCGCTGCGGATACGCGGCTTCTACCTGGCCGCGTCGACCCTGGCCACGCAGTTCTTCGTCATCTGGTGCCTGACCAAGATCCCCTACCTGACCAACTACAGCGCCTCCGGCGTCATCACCGCACAGAAAATCGTCATCCTCGGCTACCAGTTCGATACGCCGGACCGCAAATACCTGCTGGTGCTCGGCGTGGTGGCGGTGATGGCGCTGCTGGCCAAGAACATGGTGCGCTCCAACGTCGGCCGCTCCTGGATGGCGGTGCGCGACATGGACGTGGCGGCGGAGGTGATCGGCTTCCGGCTGATGCGCACCAAGCTGCTGGCGTTCGCCGTCAGCTCCTTCTACTGCGGCGTGGCCGGCGCGCTATACGCCTTCGCTTACCTCGGCACCGTGGAACCGGAGGCCTACAACCTCGATCTGTCGTTCCGCATCCTGTTCATGATCATCATCGGCGGCGTCGGCTCGATCCTCGGCTCCTTCCTCGGCGCGGCCTTCATCGTGCTGCTGCCGGTGCTGCTCAATATTTTGGCACACAGCCTGTCGCTGCCGAACAGCGTGGCGTCCAACCTGGAGTTGATGGTGTTTGGCGCCTTGATCATATTTTTCCTGATCGTCGAGCCGCACGGCCTGGCACGTTTGTGGCAAATCGGTAAAGAGAAACTGCGCCTGTGGCCATTCCCGCACTGAGCGTAGTCACACCCAGCGTAGTAAACCAAGAGGAGACAACAATGAAAATCATCGCATCGTTCGCACTTGGAGCCGCCCTTGTCGCAACCATCGCGCCCGCGTTGGCGCAGCAGGCCGCCGGACAGTACGTCGCCCTGCCTTCGTACCGTGTCGGGCCTTATGCGGCGGGCGGTTCCGGTTTCTACGGCGGCATCATCGACTACTTCAACCTGGTCAATCTGTCGGGCGGCGTCAATGGCGTCAAGATCGCCTGGGAGGAATGCGAGACCGAATACAACCCGTCGCGCGGCGTCGAATGCTACGAGCGGCTAAAGACCAAGAACGGCGGCGCCACCCTGGTCGAACCGCTGTCCACCGGCGTCGCCTACGGTGTGCTCGACCGCCTGCCGACCGATAAAATCCCGATGACGATGATCGGCTACGGCCGCTCCGACGCCGCCAACGGCAAGGTCTTCCCCTACGTCTTCCCGCTCATCACAAGCTACTGGAACCAGGCCGCCGGCATGATCAAGTACCTGGGCGACAAAAACGGCGGCATGGACAAACTCAAAGGCAAGAAGATCGTGCATCTGTACCACGACTCGGCCTTCGGCAAGGAGCCCTTGCCGGTGCTGGAGGCGCTGTCCAAACAATACGGCTTTGAACTGATCAAGATCCCCGTCACGCCGCCGGGTAGCGAGCAGCAATCGCAATGGCTGCAGATCCGCCAGGCCAAGCCGGATCACGTGATCCTGTGGGGCTGGGGTTCGATGAACGCAGTGGCGATCAAGACCGCGCAGCGCAACGGCTTCCCGCGCGAGAAAATGCTCGGCGTCTGGTGGGCGGGATCGGAAGAGGACACCGTGCCGGCCGGCGACGCGGCCAAGGGCTACAGCGCGATGACCTTCAACACCCCCGGCAACTACCCGGTGATGGACGACATCAGAAAAAAACTCTACGAAGCCGGCAAGGGCAATCTGGCGGACCGAGACCGCATCGGCTCCGTGTACCATATGCGCGGCGTCAGCGCGGCCATCCTTTGGGTCGAGGCCATGCGCACCGCGCAGGAGAAGTTCGGCAAAGGCAAAGCCATCACCGGCGAGCAAATGCGCTGGGGCCTGGAGAACCTCAACGTCGACGAAGCGCGCCAAAAAGCCATCGGCGCGCTCGGCATGCTACCGGTGGTAAAGACCAGCTGCGACGACCACGAAGGCTCCGGCGCGGTGAAAGTGCAGCAGTGGGATGGCAAAAAATGGAACGCCATCACGCCCAACTGGGTGGTCGGCGACAAGGCGCTGACCCGCAAACTGCTGGAGGAAAGCTCCGCGACCTACGCGGCCGAGAAAAAAATCACGCCGGCCTGCGCAAAATGACGCCCTACCTCTCCGTCAACAACGTGGAAGTGATCTACGACCATGTGATCCTGGTGCTGAAAGGCGTGTCGCTCCAGGTCCCGCAGGGGAAAATCGTCGCGCTGCTGGGGGCCAATGGCGCCGGCAAGTCCACCACCTTGAAGACCATCTCCACCCTGCTGCGCGGAGAGCGTGGCGACGTCACCAAGGGCGACGTCCAGTTCAAGGGCGAACGCATCGACCAGCTCACGCCCAATGAACTGGTCAAGCGCGGCCTGTCGCAGGTGATGGAGGGGCGCCACTGCTTCGGGCACCTGACCATCGAGGAAAACCTGCTGACCGGCGCCTACACGCGCAGCCTGTCGCGGGCGGAGCTCAAGGAATCGCTGGACAAGGTGTACCACTACTTCCCGCGATTGAAGGAGCGCCGCACCAGCCAGGCCGGCTACACATCGGGCGGCGAACAGCAGATGTGCGCGATCGGCCGGGCGCTGATGGCCAAGCCGTCGATGATCTTGCTGGACGAGCCGTCGATGGGCATCGCGCCGCAAATTGTCGACGAGATTTTCGGCATCGTGAAGGACTTGAACGGCAAGGAGAACGTGTCCTTCCTGCTGGCCGAGCAAAACACCAACATCGCGCTGCGCTACGCCGATTTCGGCTACATCCTGGAAAACGGCCGCGTCGTGATGGAAGGCGCGGCCGCCGACCTGGCCAGCAATGAGGACGTCAAGGAGTTCTATCTAGGCGTGTCCGGCGCGGGCCGCAAGAGCTTCCGCGACATGAAGTTTTACCGCCGCCGCAAACGCTGGCTGGCCTGAGGACCCTCGCGCATGCATATCAATCAAGAGATCGGAGGACGGCAATCATGACGGATACCCTGGACAGCCTGGAAGTACGCACGCCCGAACAACGCGAGCGCGAACTGATGGCGCGCCTGCCGCAACTGGTGGCGCGCGCGAAGGCTGCCGCCGGCTGGTCGCGCATCCTGCGGGACGTGAACGCGGCCGACATCACCAGCCGCGCCGCGCTGGCGACTTTGCCGGTGACGCGCAAATCCGAACTGCACGCGCTGCAAAAGATGCAGCCTCCGTTCGGAGGCCTGAATACGACGCCGGTGGGACAATTGGCGCGCCTGTACATGTCGCCCGGCCCGATCTTCGACCCCGAAGGCAAGGGCCAGGACTGGTGGCGCTTCGGCCGTCCCATGTACGCGGCCGGCGTGCGTCCCGGCAGCCTGCTGCAAAACTGCTTCTCCTATCATTTCACGCCGGCGGCTTTCATGGTCGAAGGCGGCGCCGCACGCATCGGCTGCACCGTCATCCCGGCCGGCAGCGGCCAGACCGAGATGCAGGTGCAGGCGATCAGCGAGCTGCGGCCGGACACCTATGTCGGCACGCCCTCCTTTCTGAAGATCATCATCGAGAAGGCGCAGGAGATGGGCGCCGACATCAGTAGCATGACCAAGGCGCTGATGGGCGCCGAGGCGCTGCCCGAATCGCTGCGCGAGTGGTTCGCCAACAACGGCGTGCCGCATGTGCTGCAAACCTACGCCTCGGCCGATATCGGCAGCATCGCCTTCGAAACACGCAGCGGCGACGTGCGCCATCCCGGCATGGTGCTCGATGAAGACGTGATCCTGGAAATCGTCCGTCCCGGCAGCGGCGAGCCGGTGGCGGACGGCGAAATTGGCGAGGTGGTGGTCACCGTTTTCAATCCCGACTATCCGTTGATCCGCTTCGCCACCGGCGACCTGTCGGCGGTGTTGACCGGCGTGCCAGATTCGCCGTGCGGCCGCACCAACACCCGCATCAAGGGCTGGATGGGCCGCGCCGACCAGACCACCAAGGTGCGCGCGATGTTCGTCCATCCATCGCAAGTGCATGAGGTGACGCGCCGCCATCCGGAAATCGTCAAGGCGCGGCTGGTGATCTCCGGCCGGATGGCGCAGGACGTGATGACCTTGCACTGCGAGGTGGCCGATCCCGGCGCCGCCAGCGACGCTGCCATCGTCGAATCGATCCGCGAGCTCACCAAACTGCGTGGCGAGGTGCGTTTCGCCGCCATTGGCAGCCTGCCGAGCGACGGCAAGGTAATCGACGACGTACGGGATTACACGTAGGGCCGCGGCAAATCCTGTGGCGGGATAGCAACGGTGAGCGGCGGGAGGGGATATGGCGGATAATAGCGTTCTTCCACATGTTTTTAAAAGCCGAAGAAGACCATGCAAGACTTCCACCACAACCGCGCCCGCGCCCTGCTGGAGAACGCGGAAGAGCTGTTCAACAAAGAGACCGTCGACGGCGCCGTCACCGCGATGGCCGACACCCTCAACGCCCGTTTCAACCAAGCCGACAGCGAGGAGTTCCCGCTGGTGCTGGGCGTGATGGGCGGCGCGGTGGTCTTCACCGGGAACCTGCTGCCGCAGCTGACCTTCCCGCTCGAATTCGACTACATCCACGTCAGCCGCTACGGCGACGACGACCAGGGCGGACAAGTGGTGTGGAAAGTGGTGCCGCGTTCGAACGTGGCCGGCCGCGTCGTCATCGTGTTGGATGATATCCTCGACGAAGGCGAAACCTTAGCGCACGTCAAACAGCGCCTGCTCGACATGGGCGCGGCCGAAGTGGTGCTGGCCGTCTTCGCCGACAAGGCGATCGGCAAGCCCAAGCCGGTCAAGGCGGACATCGTCGGCATCACGATTCCGAACCGCTTCGTGGTCGGATTCGGCATGGACGCATACGGCTACTGGCGCAATCTGCCGGGACTGTGGGCGATCCAGACCGAGAACCAATAACGAAATCTAGGGCTGCAATCCCCACGTATCGACGAATTTGCGTATGCCGTTGGGATGCGCCTTCTTCCACGCCTCGAACTCGGGGCGGTAGGATTCCTTGTACCGCAATATCAGAAGCCCCGCCTCCAGCTGATCCGCCTTGGCCAGTGTGTGCATGGCGATCAGGCCTGGATCGGTGAGCGCGCCGCCACCATTGGCCGCGATTTCGTCTGCCACGTTCATGGCCGCCTTCCAAACCGCCAGCTCCATCGCGAACGGCGTGGTGGTGGTCTTTTCCTGACGGTCCTTGAGGCGGATATTCGCCTCGCTCACCCCCACCATCAGCCACACCGCGCCATCGGGTTTCTTCTGCTCGGCCGGATCGCTGAATGCCGGATCGAGCCTTACCGTTCCCTTTCCGGTAGCCGGATCAAGCAAGGCGCTGGCCTTACGCACCAGGCCCAAAGGCTGTAGCGGCGTGCCGTTCGCCGCCCGCAGGTGCGCCAGCTTGCCCCAGTTGGGCATCTGGCTCGGTTGCGCGGCGATCCCGTTCAGCAGCGCCTCCTCGGCGGCGGCGCGCTTGCCCTGATATGCCAGCGCATCCGACAAGAAGCGCCATCCCTGGCTATTGAGCGGCTCGATCGTCACGCCCTTGCGGAACAGCTCCTCCGCCTCGGCATATTTTTTCTGCGCGAAGTAGCAATCGCCGGCGTAAATCCAGGCGGTGGAATACAACGGGTCGGCCTGCGCCGACTGCATGTACTTTTCCCGCGCCTCGTCCAGTTTTCCGGCGATGAAAAGCTGCTCGCCTTCGTGCTTCAGATTCAACGCCTGCTCGGTCGGCTCGTGCAGCGGCGCCGGCTTTTCCTCGGACAGCATCCGCAGCACCTCCTGCGCGATCGGATCGCGCGGCGCCAGCTTCAACGCCCGCTGCGCGAACGCCTCCGACTGCGCGCGCCATTCCAATTTTTTCGCGGCGTCGTTCTGCAGGATCGATAAAAAATAGAGCGCGTTGGCCAGCTTCGACAACGGCACCGAGGATGTCGCATCGGCCTTCATCGCCGCCTCATAGCTGCGAATCGCCTCGGCGGGCTTGCGCTGGAAGAGCTGCGTGTCCCCCTCCTGCACCAGCGCGGCGGCGGCGTCGTTGATGGGCACCTGCGCGGAAGCCATGGGAGCAAAGCACAGCAGCGAGAACGACAAAGACAGAGACAGCGACAGCGCGCGCAACTTATTCATCATTCAATCCCATTTTTTGGCAAGGTTGAATTTATTATAAGTGCTTTCGCCAGCAAGACGGGGATCACCAAGACGGGGGTCAGGTCCGACATTCGGACATTTGGGAACTTTTAAGCGTTGAAAAAGTTCCTCATTTTGGCCTTTTGTCCGAATGTCGGACCTGACCCCGGGGTTGTTACAGCGACAGGCGTGCGCGGGCGGCGTCGTATTCGGCTTTCAGGCGCGCGACCATTTCTGCGGTGGTCGGTACGTCGTCCATCAGGCCCACGCCCTGGCCGGCGCCCCAGATGTCGCGCCAGGCCTTGGCGCTGCCGGAGCCGAAGTTCATCGAGCTCTTGTCGGCCTGCGGCAACGCGTCCGGATCGAGGCCGGCGTTGATGATGGATTTCTTCAGGTAGTTGCCGTGCACGCCGGTGAACAGGCTCGAATAGACGATGTCGGCGGCCGACGATTCGACGATGGCGTCGCGGTAGTCGTCGCTGACGTTCGATTCCTTCGTCGCCAGCCAGCGCGAGCCGATGTAGGCGAAGTCGGCGCCCATCGCTTGCGCCGCCAGGATCGCGTCGCCGGTGGCGATCGCGCCGGACAGGGCGATCGGGCCTTTGAAGAACTTCCGCACCTCGCCCACCAGCGCGAACGGCGACAAGGTGCCGGCGTGACCACCGGCGCCGCTGGCGACCAGGATCAGGCCATCGACGCCCGCTTCCAGCGCTTTTTCGGCGTGGCGGATCGATACGATGTCGTGCATGACGATGCCGCCATAGCTGTGGATCGCGTCCAGCATCTCCTTCGGCGGCGCGCGCAGCGACGAGATGATGATCGGGACCTGGTGCTTGACGCAGACTTCGACGTCATGCGCCAGGCGGTCGTTCGATTGGTGGACGATCTGGTTGACGGCGATCGGGCCGACGCGCTTGTCCGGATTGGCCATCTGGTAGTCGGCCAGTTCCTTTTGCAGGTCGGTCAGCCAGACGTCGAGCGTTTCCGCCGGGCGGGCGTTCAGCGCCGGGAACGAGCCGACGATACCCGCCTTGCACTGAGCCGCCACCAGCGCGGGGCCGCTGGCGATGAACATCGGGGAGGCGATTACGGGGAGTGAAAGATTTTGCAACGCTGCAGGCAGGGCCATGGCGAACTCGCTGACGTAAGTTGATCGGGGTGTGACGGTCTCAGACGATTATAAGCCGGAAATAGTACGATCGTGCCAAAAATAGGTGGATTGCTCTAGAGTTTGTACCAGGCCGGCGGCGGCTCGGTGGCCGATTACGCGCTTCGCGCTAATCCGCCCTACGTGGATCGCGTGGTATTCGAGGTCGGGGGGAAAACTACGCACACGGCCACCGGCCGAGAATTCGGCGCGGATACACGTAGGGCGGATTAGCGCAGCGTAATCGGCCAAGTTCCGCCAGCGACTCATGCATTAAGTAAGTACTCACCCTCAATGCGGGCCGCGAGGCTTCTTACCAGCTGTTTTACCGCCCATGCTCCCAGCGCCTCCGGCGTCTCCTTCAAAAACCGCGCGTTGGCGGTCTCGAACACCGGCATCGCCAGCAGCAGCGCCGGCACCTCTCTCAACGCGATCCGCTGCCGCTCCAAAAGCAAAAACTTCAGCAGCACCTTGATCGCGTTCTGGGCGTTGCGCACCGGGTCCGCCTCCAGATACGCCAGCCGCGACCTGGCCCGCGCCAGCGCGCCCGCCACGTCGCTGAACGGCCGTCCGTGCCCCGGAATCACCAAGCGCACATCCAACGCCGCGATCACGTCGAGCGTGGCCCGTTCCTCGGCAAAACCGGATTCGCCATCGAGTTCCGGGAAGATCACGCCGAAGCCGTTCTCCCACAACGCGTCGGCCGACACCAGCACCCGCTCCGCCGGGCAGTAAAAAATCAGCGAATGCGGATCGTGCCCCGGCGCGCCCAGCGCCCGCCACTCCATGCCGCCCAACGCCAGCACCTCGCCCGGGGCGATGGTGGTGTCGAAGGTGAATCGCTCGCAGCGCTGGCCCGTGGCCTTGAAACTGAGCGCGTCGACGTCCCAGTCCCGCACCTTGTCCGCCTCGGCGGCCGGAACGGCGACGCGGCTGCCATAGTGCGCCTGCAGCGTGGCGTTGCCGCCGCAATGGTCGGAGTGTAGATGGGTGTTGAGCACCTGGTCGAGATGCCGCCCTTGCAGCGCGTGCCGCACCAGTTCCAGCGTTTGCGGCGCGTGGGTCAGGTAGCCGGTGTCGATCAGGGCCGTGTCGTCGCGTCCCAACAACAGCACGTTGTTGGAGGACAGCCAGCCCCGCTCGAACACCTGGATCGAGGCCGGCAGCGCGTTCATTGCTGGAAATCGTCGTCGAAATCGACCGTCAGCTCGCGCCGGCGGATCTCGGCCCAGACGCCTCGCTTGTAGTCGTCGTCCGCCTTGGACCAGTTGACGATTTCTTCGATGGTGCGCAGGCATCCCATGCAATAACGGCGCTCGGCATCCATCTTGCACAGGCTGACGCAGGGCGACGGGACGGGGGTGGCGAGCTCCGGAGCCGCGCCCGGGACTGCTAAGTTAGTTGGATCACTCATGGCGACATTATGGACCGAATGCGCTTGACTTGGGGAACGCGAAGCCTATACTACCATCCATGTAGATGGTAACCAGATGGAGACGTATGGCTAAGCAAGAACTAAAACTGAAGACCGCCGAGTCGGAAAAGATCACGATCAACCTCGGTCCCATCGACCTTGGGCAGATCGATTTGCTGGTGCAGGAGGGGTTTTACTCCAATCGCACCGATTTGATCCGGACGGCGATCCGCAATCAGTTAAACGAGCACGCCGAAGTGGTGAAGCAAACGGTGGCGCGCAAAAGTCTGGTGCTCGGAATGCAACATTACACCCGCTCCGATCTTGAAGCGGTGCAGGCGGCCGGCCAGCGGCTGCAGATACAGGTACTTGGTTTGGCCAGTATCGCCAGCGACGTTTCGGTCGAACTGGCGCTGGCGACCATCGATTCGATTTTTGTATTAGGTTCGCTACACGCCAGCGCCGTGATCAAAACCGCGCTGGCCCAACGGATCCACTAAAGGACAGCTATGAAATTACCGTTTATGTCGAGCGTGCGCAGTGCCGCACAAAAGCTCATTAGCAAGGGCGCCACGGCCGCCGTGCAAAAAGCCATGGAGAGCATGCTCGAACTGCAGCAAAAACAGCAGCAACAAAGGGCCGCCGGGCCGCAACCGGCATCGCCGTCGGCGGCCCAACCGTCGGCGCAACCCCATATGCGTGACATTAACCCGCCGCCCGAATACGTGGCGCCGCGTTCCGCGCCCCAGCCGGACGCCGACAGCGCCCGCGTGCACGCCGAATCGACGGCGAAACCGGCCGCGAATCAGAATGCGAAGGCTGCTGCCGAACCGCAGCCGCAGGCCGCGCCGGCGAGCACGCCCAATCCCGCCACCAGTCCGACCGAATACGCGCAGGATATGCTGAACCGGATGGGCATCAAGATCGATCTGCAGTCCAACTTCGGCATGGACATGGGTTCGATCATGAATCCCACCCAGGCCGCGCCGCTGCCGGAAGGCGCGAAGTTCATCAGCGGCAGCTACGCCAACCACGCCGGCAGCCGCAATTACAAGTTGTATGTGCCGTCGACCTACACCGGCCAGGCCATGCCGCTGCTGGTGATGCTGCACGGCTGCACGCAGAACCCCGACGATTTCGCCGCCGGCACGCAGATGAACCAGGTGGCCGAGGAAATGGGCTGCTTCGTCGCCTATCCGGAGCAGACCGCCGGCGCCAACCACTCGAAGTGCTGGAACTGGTTCAACGCCATCGACCAGCAGCACGGCCAGGGCGAGCCGTCGATCATCGCCGGCATCGCGCAGCAGATCATCGACGAGTATCCGGTCAACGAGCGCCAGGTGTATGTGGCCGGGCTGTCGGCCGGCGGCGCGATGGCGGTCATCGTCGGCACCTTGTATCCCGAGCTGTTCGCGGCGGTGGGCGTGCATTCGGGCCTGCCGTTCGCCTCGGCGCAGGATTTGCCGTCGGCGCTGAGCGCCATGAAGCGCGGCGCCAAAAGCTCGCCCAAGGCCGGCAACGGTTCGCAGCCGATCATCGTGTTCCACGGGGACAGCGACACCACGGTCAATCCGCGCAACGGCGAGCAGGTGATCGAGCAGCGCCTGCACAGCCACAAAGGGGCGCCGTCGATCCAGTCTGGCAGCGTGCCGAATGGATATCGCTACACGCAGACGACGCACACCAAGGCCGACGGCTCGCCGCTGGGCGAGCATTGGGTGGTGCACGGGGCGGGCCACGCATGGTCGGGCGGCAGCTCCCACGGCACGTACACCGACGCCAAGGGGCCGGACGCCAGCCGCGAGATGTTGCGGTTTTTCCGGACCGTGAGTTAGTCGGTTGATTGGCCCCCATCGGCCCGGGAATGGTCGGCGATGTGCTGCTTCAGGCACGCCGGGCACCAGCAACTGGCGCCCGGCGCCGACGGCACCGGCAGCGATGCCGGCAGATAGGTGCACCAGCAGGGCTGCGCGGCCGCGGCGGGATCGGCGTCCACCATGGCGCACGAGAATTCAGCGCCGCAGCGCGAGCAGGTACTCATAGGGCGGCAAGTTGACTGGTCATGCGGTTCAGCGTATCGGATGATCTCGGAAAATACAACCGGATAGCCCTATAATGCGTAACTGATCGCAGCGATCGCAGCCGCAGGCTGTAAAATTGCACAAAATTTTTAACCGGACTCGCCATGACCCAACTGACTAACCTTAACTTAGGCATGAATGACGACTTGACCGCGGTATCGCCGCAGATCAAGGCGCAGATCCTGGCTGAGGCCCTGCCCTACATCCGCAATTTCCATGGCAAGACCATTGTCATCAAATACGGCGGCAATGCGATGACCGACGAGCGCCTGAAACACGGCTTCGCACGTGATGTCATTTTGCTCAAATTGGTGGGCATGAATCCGGTCGTGGTGCACGGCGGCGGTCCGCAAATCGACAACGCGCTGAAAAAAATCGGCAAGCAAGGCACCTTCGTGCAGGGCATGCGCATCACCGACGAAGAGACCATGGAAGTGGTGGAGTGGGTGCTCGGCGGCGAGGTCCAGCAGGACATCGTGATGCTGATTAATCACTACGGCGGCCAAGCCGTCGGCCTGACCGGCAAGGACGGAGGCCTGATTCGCGCCAAGAAGATGGCGATGCCGGACAAGGAAAACCCGGGCCAGTTCCTCGACATCGGCTTCGTCGGCGAGATCGACGCGATCAACCCGGCCGTGGTCAAGGCGCTGCAGGACGACGCCTTCATCCCGATCATTTCGCCGATCGGCTTCGGCCAGGATGGCCAGGCTTACAACATCAACGCCGACGTCGTCGCCGGCAAAATCGCGGAAATCCTGAAGGCCGAAAAGCTGATCATGATGACCAACATCGCCGGCGTTCAGGACAAGCAGGGCAATCTGGTGACCGACCTGTCCGCGCGCGAGATCGACGAGATGTTCGCCGACGGGACGATTTCGGGTGGCATGCTGCCTAAAATTTCATCAGCGCTGGACGCCGCGAAGTCCGGTGTCAACACGGTTCACATCATCGATGGGCGAATTGAACACTCTTTGTTGCTCGAGGTGTTGACCGAACAGGCATTTGGAACTATGATCCGGTCTCACTGAAAAAACGGCGATGCACGTTTAGCCGCGTTTTTGAGTGCATCGCCACACCAGTACGCCCTTTTAGCTCAGTGGTAGAGCACTCCCTTGGTAAGGGAGAGGCCACGTGTTCAATCCACGTAAAGGGCACCACTTCCCCGGTTTCACCCCTCCCCCAGCACCCTCCCCCGCTTGTCTTGACTATTTAATAAATCCGCTCCACCGTCATGCCGCGTTGGCGCAGCAGTTCCGGCACGCTCCCCTTGCCGATCAAATGCAGCACGCCGATCGCCGCCACGCTGTTGTTTTCGCGCGCCATCAGCTTGATCATGCTGTCGGCCAGCGCCGGATTGCGTCCGTCCAGCAGCACCTTCTGCACGAAGCGGCCGGAGAAGCTGTCGTCGCGCTCCGCCTGGGCGGCCAGCGCGTCGAGCGCCTTGGCGTCGGCGTTGCGCCAGGCCTCGGCGATCTCGCGCGCCTGCTTGACCTGTTCCTTGTCCTCGATGCCGGCGATGGTCTCCTGCAGGAACAGCAGCTGCTCTGCCGGCGACAGATTGCCGAACAGGCCCATCTGGCCCTCGGGCGATTCCAGCTCGATGACTTTCTGGCCACGGTCGTGCGCCTGTTTGGCCAGGTGCGCGTCGACCGCCTGCGCGGCGTCGTAGCCCTGGCTGGCGAATTCGCTCACCGTCAGCAGGCTGGCGAGCAGCCATGGCTTCATCGCCGCCACGGTCTGCGGCTCGATCTGATACTGCTTGAGCAAAGCGTCGAGCCGGCGCCGCCATTCCGGCGACAATGCCGGCGCCGCCGCGCCGGGGCCCACCAGTCCATACTTCTGCACCGCCCGCGCCAGTTTTTGCGGATCGCCCAACGGATCGATTTCCAGCGCCAGCACGGGGGCCTGCTTCAACACGCCGGCCACGCGCGGCTCGAGCGGGTAGAACTCCTTCGAGCCGACGTGGATGGTGCCGAACAGGTATAGCGCATGTTCGCCGTTGCGCACCTTGAACAGCGCGCCGCGATTGGGCGCCTGCCTCTGGTCCGCCGCCTGGTCCGCCGCCCACGCGGGGCCGAGGGCAAAGCAGAACAAACTGCAGAACATCACTATAATCTGGCGTCGCATGGCTTCCTTTGTTGATTGGTCTCCCGTGAATATTACTCGTAACCCGCCCGTGTGGTTGTTCGATCTCGACAATACACTGCACAACGCCTCCCACGCCATCTTCCCCGCGATCATGGCGAACATGAACGTCTATATCGCCCGCGTGCTGGGCGACGGCGTCACGCCGGCCGGCGAGGACGTGGTCAACGCCGCGCGCACCAAGTACTGGCGCCGCTACGGTGCGACGATACTGGGACTGGTCAAGCACCACGGCGTGATCCCGGCCCATTTTCTGCACGAGACCCACGCGATCGCCGAGCTGACGGAGATGATCCGCGCCGAGCGCGGACTGCGCCAGCTGATGCGCCGCCTGCCCGGGCGCAAAATCCTGCTGACCAACGCGCCTCACCGCTATTCGACGCAGGTGCTGCGCCATCTGGGCCTGCACCGCGAATTCGGCCACCACGTCTCGGTCGAGTCGATGACCGTGCACCGGCAGATGCGTCCCAAGCCGTCCAAGCTGCTGTTGCGCAAACTGATGCGCCGCCACCGCCTGGCGCCGGAGCGCTGCATCCTGGTCGAGGACACGCTGGCCAATCTGCGCAGCGCCCACGCGCTCGGCATGCGCACCGCGTGGATCACCCAGTACCTGACCATCGGCGACACCGCCGGCCTGGCGCATCCCCAAAAAAGGTTAATTCGCCCCGCTTATGTCGATGTCAAAGTAAAATCTGTCAGGAATCTGCCGGCACGCCTGCATCATCTGCGCTGATTCACCTCTTTTTTCGACACCTATCCGCGAGATCACATGGCAAGCACACCGCCGGGCCAGCGCCGCCTTGAAATCCTCCGAGCGCTGGCGGAGATGCTGGAACAGCCCAAGGGCGACAAAATCACCACGGCCGCGCTGGCGCGCAAGCTCGAGTTTTCCGAGGCCGCGCTGTACCGGCATTTCGCCAGCAAGGCGCAGATGTTCGAGGGACTGATCGAATTCATCGAATCCACCGTCTTCGGCCTGATCAACCAGATCGCCGAGCGCCAGGCCGACGGCCTGACGCAGGCGCGCGACATCGTCGGCATGCTGCTGCAATTCGCCAGCCAGAATCCGGGCATGACGCGGGTGCTGATCGGCGAGGCGCTGGTCAACGAGGACGAACGCCTGCAGCTGCGCATGAACCAGTTCTACGACCGCATCGACCTGGCGCTCAAACAGGCGTTGCGGCAGTCGGTGGCGGAGGGCCAGGCGCACGAGAACGAGGTGCAGGCGCGCGCCGGCATGCTGACCAGTTTTGTCATCGGCCGCTGGCACCGTTATGCCAAGAGTGGATTCAAGAACAACCCGTCGCAGGACGCCCCGCTGCAAATCGCGCTGCTGTTATCGTAATGGAAATGAACGCTGGATGTTTCGCACTGCTGGACGACGCCAGTCCCGGCAACGGCCGTGAAGGAGAGGCTGCGCAATCCGCGCCCTCGCGTTCGCGCCTGTACACCGTCCATCTGGGCACGCTGCGCTGCGACGACATCGGCCAGTGGCCGCAAGTGCTCGAACAGATGCGCGCGGCGCTGACGCGCGGCGAGTACGCGGTTGCCTTGTGCGCCTATGAGCTGGGCGCGCAGCTGCTCGATATCGGCACCTCCCCGCCGGCCGGCGCGCCGCTGGCGCCGCTGGCGCAAATACTGCTATTCAAGGATTGCGCATCGCTGACCAACGCCGAAGTGGGCGACTGGCTGGCCGCGCGCTCGTTCCCGATCGACCGGCCGGCCGGCATCGCCGACATCCGCGCCAACATCGACCGCCAGGCCTTCGACGCGGCGCTGGCGCGCATCCACGACTACATCGAGGCGGGCGACACCTACCAGGTCAACTACACCTACCGGCTACGCTTCGACGCCTTCGGCGGCATCCACGCGCTGTACGCGCGCCTGCGCGGACGCCAGCCGGTGCCCTACGGCGCGCTGGTGGGGCTGGAGGACGGCTCGGCCATCCTGTCGCTGTCGCCGGAGCTGTTCGTGCGCCACGAGGACGGCGTGCTGACGGCGCGGCCGATGAAGGGCACCGCGCCGGCCGCGCCGCCGGCGCAGGCGGCCGAGAACATCCTGCGCGCCACCGTGCTGGCGGCCGATCCGAAGAACCGCGCCGAAAACCTGATGATCGTCGACCTGCTGCGCAACGACATCGGCCGCATCGCCCGCACCGGCAGCGTGAAGGTGCCGGCGCTGTTCGAGGTGCACCGCTACAGCAGCGTGCTGCAAATGACGTCGACCGTGACCGCCGAACTGCGCGACGACGCCTCGCTGGCCGACATCTTCGAGGCGCTCTATCCGTGCGGCTCGATCACCGGCGCGCCCAAGCGCCGCACGATGGAGATCATCGGCGAGCTGGAACCGGACCCGCGCGGCATCTACACCGGCGCCATCGGCTGGTTCGATCCCGACAAGGAAGGCAAGGTCGGCGACTTTTGCATGTCGGTGCCGATCCGCACGCTGGCGCTGGGCGCGCCGGACGGCGTCGACGGTGTGCGCCGGGGCGAAATGGGCGTGGGCGCCGGCATCGTCTTCGACAGCGACGCCGCCGGGGAGTACGCCGAGTGCCAGTTGAAGGCGCGCTTCCTCACCGGCCTGAAAAACGACTTCGAAATCTTCGAGACGATGTACGCCACGCCCCAGGGCGGCGTGCGCCACCGCGCGCGCCACCTGAAGCGCCTCGCGGCGTCGGCCGCCTACTTCGGCTACGCGTGGGACGAGGCCGCGGCCAACGCCTATCTGGACACGGCCTGCCACATGCTGGCCGACGACGCCCACCAGCCGCCGGCGGCCGGCACCGCCTATCGACTGCGATTGGCATTGGGTTCATCGGGAGCGTTCTCGGTGCAGCACGCGCCGCTGGCGCCGTTGACGCAGCCGGTGCGCGTGCTGCTGGCCGGCGACGCCACCGCCTCCGGCGACCTGTTCCTGCGTCATAAAACCAGCGTCCGCGCCCGCTACGACGCCGCCTGGCGCGACGCCGAAGCGCAGCGCGGCTTCGACACGCTGTTCTTCAACGAGCGCGGGGAACTGACCGAGGGCGGACGCAGCAGCGTCTTCGTGCGCATCGACGGCCGCTGGCTGACGCCGCCCCTGGCCTGCGGCGTGCTGCCCGGCGTGATGCGCGGCGTGCTGCTCGACGATCCCGAATGGAACGCCAGCGAAGCGGTGATCACGCGGGCCATGCTGGAGCGCGCGCAGGACATCGTCGTCTGCAATGCCCTGCGCGGCGCGATGAAGGCGACGCTTTAGAGATCGACGATCATCTCGAAACCGCCGTAGATCATGCGCTTGCCGTCGAAGGGCATGCTCTTGGGGTCCATGAATTCGGCCAGGCGCGGATCCTTCATGACCTTCTCGTTGATTTCGTCGCGCTTGGCGCGCGACTCGTAGACGATCCAGGAAAACGCCACCACTTCGTTTTCCTTCAGGTCCACGCTCATCGGAAATGAGGTGACCTTGCCGGGCGGGACGTCGTCCCCGATGTTCTCTCGAAATTCCAGCGCGCCGTATTCCTTCCAGACCGCGCCGCAGGCCAACGACATTTTTTTGTACGCTTCGATGTTCTCCTTGGGTACCGGAATCACAAATCCATCGACGTATGCCATGATTGTCTCCTAGTTATTGGGTGAACAATCAGATTAGTCAACTAACCACCAGATGACAAGCGACATAGCTTAGGGTGAATCAATACGGCGATATATATCAGGCGACGTCGACAAACCGCTTCCGATAGGCGCCCGGCGTGGTCGCGGCCAGCCGGCGGAAATGATGCCTCAGGGATTCCTCGGAGCCGAAACCGGCCCGCTCGGCGATCTGCGCCAGCGGCACGTCCGGCACTTCCAGCATCTCCTTGACGATCGCCACCCGCTCGCGGATCAGCCACTCGACCGCGCCCATTCCCGTTGCCTGTTGGAACTGACGCTGCAAGGTGCGCGGACTCATCGCGGCGCGCTCGGCCATGCTGGCGACCGTGTGCGGACGCTCCGGATGGCTGCGCAGCCAGTCCATCAGTTTCGATAGCCTGCCCTGCCCGCCCTGCGCCATCGGCCGCGGCAGGAACTGCGCCTGTCCGCCCTCCCGGTGCGGCGCCACTACCAGCCGCTGCGCCACCAGATTGCCGACGCGGGCGCCGTGGTCGCGCCGCACCACGTGCTGCAGCATGTCCAGCCCGGCGGCCGAGCCTGCGGCGGTGATGACCTGGCCGGTGTCGACATACAAATGGTCCGGCTGGACGTCGATGTCCGGATAGCGCTTGGCCAGCTTGTCGGCGTAGCGCCAGTGGGTGGTGGCGCGCCGCCCGTCCAGCACGCCGGCGGCGGCCAGCACGAAGACGCCGGAACAGATCGAGCACAGGCGGGCGCCACGGCGGTGGGCGGCACGGATCAGCTCCAGCAGCGCCGGCGGCGGCGGTTCGTCGGCGTCGCGCCAGCCGGGGATGACGATGGTGTCGGCCAGCGCCAGCAACCCGGGCGCATACGGCGCCTGTACGACGATGCCGCCAGCCGCGCGGATCGGCCCCGGCTCGACGGCGCAAACGGCGAAGTCGTACCAGTCGACGTCCAGCTCGGGGCGCTCGAGGGCGAACAGTTCGACCGTGCAGCCGAACTCGAAGGTGCACAGCCGGTCGTAGGCCAGTGCGACAACGAGATGTTTTTTCATGGCGTGATCTTAACGCAGAATGGCGGATGCGCCACTGACGGCGGTGACAGGGCGGGCGCAGAATGTCGTTGCCGATTCAAATTACCAATGAACCAAGAACTCATTCACCAAGGAGATAACAATGCCAACCAAATCCCTCGTCAGCGCCATCCCGGCCGCCCCCAGCGCCGCCGCCCTGGCCCACTTCGAAGCGAGCTTCAGCTACGAAACCGATTGCTGGGACGTGCACGACGCGCTCGCCGGCGGCAAGCAGGATTTCGTGTTGCTGGATATGCGCGGCACGGAGAAGTACGCGGCCGGCCACGTGCCGGGCGCGCTGGATCTGGCGCACCGCAAGATCATCGGCTCGAAGGTCGCCGAATTCCCGGACGACACGCTGTTTGTCGTCTACTGCGCCGGCCCGCACTGCAATGGCGCGGCGCGCGCCGCCGTGCGGCTGGCGCAATTGGGGCGGCCCGTCAAACTGATGGCGGGCGGCATCACCGGCTGGCTCGACGAAGGCTTCGCCCTCGCCACCGCGCCGGCCGGCGACCCGCACGAGGATTGATTACATCGCCAGCGCTTTTTCGACCGCGCCGACCAGCTGCTTGTCGTCCGGTTTGACTTTGCTGCCGAAGTTATCCACCACCTTGCCGTTGCGGTCGATCAGGTATTTGTGGAAGTTCCAGGCCGGCGCCTTGCCGGTCGCCTTGATCAGGCTGGCGAACAGCGGATTCGGCTCCTTGCCCGACACCACCGACTTGGAGAACATCGGGAACTTCACGCCATAGGTGTTGTAGCAGAAATCGGCGATTTCCTTGCTGCTGCCCGGCTCCTGTTGGCCGAAGTCGTTGGACGGGAAACCCAGCACCACCAGCCCCTTGCCGCCGTACTTGGCGTACATGGCCTCCAGGCCCTCATACTGGTTGGTGAAGCCGCAGTACGACGCGGTGTTGACCACCAGAATCACCTTGCCCGAGTACTGGCACAGGTCTTGCGGCGCCTCGTCCTGCAGACGCTTGAACGTTTGCTTGAGGATGGCCGGGCAATTGGCCGGCGCGGCCGTTGCCGCCGGCGCGGTCCCGGCCGCGACGGCGGGGGCTTGCGCGAACGCCGAGGCGCCCGCCAACAAGGTCAGCGAGGAAACTACGCACAACTGGGCAATGATCTTGGACATGGTCGAGGTCGCTAAGAGTAAAAAAATCATTCTATGCCAATCCGCCGGACCTTGCCTGAAGAGCATGCGAAATCGCAAACATCGCGCAAACATCGGCATTCCTTTGACCGGGATTAAGCGAGCGCGACCCTAGTAACCCACACTGGGTATCCGCTTTAAACTGGGCCGGATAGGAGGTGAACATGCGTACTTTCTGCTTAGCACTGCTGCTATTTGCCGCCGCCCAGGCCATGGGCCCGGCATGGGCGCGGGCGCCCGCGTCCGCACCGTCGGTCGCGTTGCCGTACATGAAAGCGGAACAGGTCACGGTCTCGGGCATCTCCTCCGGCGCCTACATGGCGGTGCAGTTCCAGGTGGCGTTTTCCAGGACGGTCAAAGGGGCCGGCATCATCGCCGCCGGCCCCTATTTCTGCTCGCGCGGCAATGTGCTCACCGCCACCACCGTCTGCAGCTGCACCAACGACGTATTCCCGTGCCGGGTCGCCCCGGGCGCCACCCGCGTGCGCGAACTGATCGCGGTCACCGACTGGTTTTCCGCGCTGCAAGCGATCGATCCGACCAGCGCCATGGCCGGACACCGGATCTGGATGCTGTCGGGCGGCGCCGATACCGTCGTGCCACAGGCGGTCGTCGACGACCTGCAAAGTTTCTACCAGCACTACGTCGCGGCGAATCGTATTTTCTACAAGCGTGATTTGCCTGCCCAGCACGCAATGCCGACGGACAACTTCGGCAATGCCTGCGCCACGCTGGCTTCGCCGTTCATCAACAATTGCGGGTTCGACGCGGCAGGGGAATTGCTGAAGTGGATCTATGGGCCGCTGACGGCGCGCAACACCGGCCGCCCGGCGGGCCGCTTCATCGTTTTCAACCAGGCGGAATTTCTGACGCATCCACGCTTGCACGGCATGGCCGAGAGCGGCTATCTGTATGTGCCGCCGGCCTGCGACAACGCCGGCAACAACGGCTGCCGGCTGCACGTGGCGTTCCACGGTTGCCTGCAGGACCTGGAGGAGATCGGCACCACCTTCGTCGAGCGGGCCGGCTACAACGCCTGGGCCGACAGCAACAAGCTGATGATCCTGTACCCGCAGGCGGCCTCGATCGGGCAGTACAGGAACCCCAACGCCTGCTGGGATTGGTTCGCCTACGACGATCTGCGCTACCCGCAGAAGGGCGGCCGCCAGATGACGGCCGTCAAACGCATGGTCGACCGGTTGACGGGCGGGCCGGCGGCCATGATACCGACGGCGCCGGCGGCGCCGCCCGCTAGATGCCGCCTAGGCAAATGTACTTAACCACCAGGAACTCATCGATGCCGTGGTGCGACCCTTCGCGGCCCAGGCCCGACTGCTTGACGCCGCCGAACGGCGCCACCTCGTTCGAGATCAGCCCGGTATTGACGCCGACGATGCCGCATTCCAGTCCCTCGGCCACGCGCCAGATGCGGCCGATGTCGCGCGAGTAGAAGTAGCTGGCCAGGCCGAACTCGGTGTCGTTGGCCAGCGCGATGACTTCCTCGTCGGTCTTGAAGCGGAACAGCGGCGCCAGGGGGCCGAAGGTCTCCTCGCTGGCGACCAGCATGTCCTTGCCGATGTCGGCGATGACGGTCGGCTGGAAGAAGCTGTGGCCCAGCGCGTGGCGCTTGCCGCCGGTGAGCAGGCGGCCGCCCTTGGACAGCGCGTCGGCCACGTGCTCCTCGACCTTCTGGACGGCCTTCTCGTCGATCAGCGGGCCTTGCGTGACGCCCTCGTCGACGCCGTTGCCGACCTTGAGTTTTTCGACGGCGGCCACCAGTTTTTCGGCGAATTGTTCGTACACCCCGTCCTGCACATACAGGCGGTTGGCACACACGCAGGTCTGGCCGGCGTTGCGGTACTTGGAGGCGATCGCGCCTTCGACGGCGGCATCGAGGTCGGCGTCGTCGAACACGATGAACGGCGCGTTGCCGCCCAATTCCAGCGACAGCTTCTTGATCGTCGGCGCGCTTTGCTCCACCAGCAGCCGGCCGATGGCGGTCGAGCCGGTGAAGGTCAGCTTGCGCACGATCGGATTGGAGGTCATTTCTCCGCCGATGTCCCTGGAGGCGCCGGTCAGCACGCTGAACACGCCCGGCGGCACGCCCGCGCGTCCGGCCAGTTCGGCCAGCGCCAGCGCGCAGTACGGCGTCGCCTCGGCCGGCTTGAGCACCATCGGGCAGCCCGCCGCCAGCGCGGGGCCGGCCTTGCGGGTGATCATCGCGATCGGGAAGTTCCACGGCGTGATCGCCGCGCACACGCCGATCGGCTCCTTGGTCACCAGCAGGCGGCGGTCCGGCCACGGCGACGCCAGCGTCTCGCCGGCCACGCGCTTGGCTTCCTCGCCGAACCATTCGATGAACGAGGCGCCGTAGGCCACCTCGCCGCGCGACTCGGTCAGCGGCTTGCCCTGCTCCGCCGTCATCAGCAGCGCCAGGTCGTCGGTGTTTTCCAGGATCAGGTCATTCCACTTGCGCAGAATGGCGGCACGCTCCTTGGCGGTCTTTTTGCGCCAGGCCGGCCAGGCGGCGTTGGCGGCGTCGATGGCACGCCTGGTTTCGGCCGCGCCCATGCGCGGCACGGTGCCGATTTGCTCGCCGGTGGCGGGATTGGTCACCGGATGGGTCTCGCCGTTGTCGGCGTCGCTCCAGACGCCGTTGATGTAGGCTTGCTGGCGCAGCAGCGTGGGGTCTTTCAGTTGCAGCATCGGTCGGTCCTCCTCATGCAAAGAATGACTATGCCATAGACCGCGCCGGCGTGATTTACACTACGGTGAACGAGGACAGGTCCGGGTGCGGCGGCGGATAACTCAGATTCATGCCTTCCAGCGTCTCCAGCAGCAGGCTGGCGATCACCAGGTTGCGATGCGTCTTGGAATTGGCCGGCACGATGTACCACGGCGCGTGCGGCTGGTCGGTCTCGCGGATGGCTTGTTCATAGGCGCGCTGGTATTCGTCCCATTTCTTGCGCTGGTCGATGTCGGTGGGGGCGAACTTCCATTGCTTGTCCGGATCGTCCAGCCGCTCCTGCAGGCGCTCGCGCTGCTCCTCCTTGGAGATATGCAGGAACACCTTGACGATGACGGTGCCGGTTTCGGCCAGCATGCGCTCGAAATCGCGGATCTGCGCGTAGCGGCGCTTGCACTCCTTCTCATCGATCATGCCCTGCACCTTGGTGATCAGCACATCCTCGTAGTGGCTGCGGTTGAAGATCGCGATCTGCCCCTTGACCGGCACATGCTGGTGCACGCGCCACAGGTAGTCGTGGGCCAGCTCCTCGTCGGTCGGCGCCTTGAAGGCGGCCGCGCTCACGCCCATCGGGCTGACGCCGCTGAACATCGCGCGTATGGTGCCGTCCTTGCCGGAAGTGTCCATCCCCTGCAGCACCAGCAGCACCTTCTGTTTGCGCTGGGCGTAGAGCATGTTCTGCAGGTCGGAGATGCGTTTGATCAGCGCGTCGGTGCGCTTGATGTCGAGCGCCTTGCCCTTGGACTTGCTCAACTCGGGATTGGCGGCGCGGCTGGAGAAGGCGCTGTCGCCGGCGTCCTCCTCGCGCAGTTTTTGCTTGGCGGAGGCGCGGAAGTGCTGGCGGGCGTTATGTGTCATGGCGTCGATTCGGTTTATATGGTTTAGCTAGAATATCATTTCGCCGCCAGTCCGGCTGCCCGGTAGCCCCACCACGCCGCCTCCTCGAACACCGAGAAGCCCGACAGGTCGGCATGGGCGAACAAAATCGGGCCGTCCACCTCGCGCAAGGCCTTCATGCCGGCGTTGGCGCGGAAGTTGGGCCATGGCGCCGCCATCGCGTGGCCGCGCAAAGTGATATCCACCCGCTCGACGCAGGACGCGAACCGCGCGCCGTAGGCGGTTTTGAGGTCGGCGCTGGCCAGCGCCAGCAATTCCTCCGGCTTGGCGGCCGCCATCCAGTGCCGGGCGCTGCTCGGTTTGCGGTCGGACAGCGCGATGTAGGCGCTGAAGACGGTCTTTTCCGGCGGCCGCACGCGGATATCCTGATGGGTGGAGACGACATAGCCCAATCCCGGCTCGCTGTAGACGACGTTGTCCCACGACAGCGGCGGCGAATGCGGCCCTTCCTGCAGCTCCTGCGGAAAACGCTTGAGCAGGAAGTTGGCGACCATCCACGGCGCGTATTCCGGGATATGTTTGGCCGGATCGAAACCATAGGCGGCGATGTTATCCACAACCCGCGCGGCCACATACACCGGCATCGCGCAGATGGCTTTGCGCGCGCGCACCAGATAGGTGGACGGTTTGCCGTTTTCGAGCTTGAAGCACAGGGCCTCGACGCCGTCCGCCGTTGTTTTCAGCGACACCACGGTGCCGGCCACCCGCTTGATGCCCGAGGCGCGCTCCATGCCGGTGGCCAGCGGTTGCAGGCCGCCCGGCCACGTCAGCCAGGTGCCATTGCCGGCATTGGCGGCCTGTCCCCAGCGGCTGCAGTAGTAGTGCAGGCCGGCCCAGGCCGAGACCTTGTCGTAGCGGGTGCCGTAGTCGTCGCGGCAGCAGTAGTTCAGATACCAGTGCAAGGTCGGCGAGCGATAACCGCTTTGCTCCAGCCATTGCTTGAGCGTGATGCGGTCCAGCGCCTGCCATGTCGGGTCCTCGGACGACATCACCGTTGGGAACACGAACACCCGCCGGCCATCGGCGCCGTGGGTTTGCCGCAGGCGTTCCACTTCGGCGAAGAAGCGCGTATGCTCGTCGATCTCCCATTGCGGCACGCCCTCGGTCGGCATGAAGCCTTCCTGCCACTGGCCGTTGTATAGCAGCCGCTCCTCCGGCGCGTGCAGGATGAAGCGCTCGTCGTAGTAGGGCTTCTCGCCCATCGGGTCTTTTTGGATGATGCCCAGATCGGCCAGGATCTCGCGCACGTGCACCGATTCGGGCGACGGCAGCGGCAGGTAGTGGGCGCCGGTCGGATATTCGAACTCGCCGAAGGCGCCGCCGGCGGCGTTGCCGTGCGGTTGCGGGCCGTCGACCATCAGCATGTCGGTCTTGCCGAGCTTCTTGAGCTTCCACGCGGCGGTCAGGCCGGCGATGCCGGAACCGAGGATGGCGATATCGGTTTGCAGCACCTGCGACGGCGGCGGCAACGGCTTGCGGTCTCTTAGGAAATGGCCCTCGTCGCGGCCCGGATAGTGCAGCGTGGGCGTGATCTCCTGCCAGCGCTGGAAAGCCGCGACGCTGCCCGCCCCCGCCAGCCCGGTGGCGCCGGCCCACACAAGGAAAGATCGGCGCAGCATCAGCGTATCACCCGTCGCCAGTCCTGCTCGAACTCGTGCACCAGCGATTGCGTATTGAGCCGGTTGGGCTCCATCGGCAGCCGCTTCATATCGGGCGGGAAGATGAACATCTCGCGCGTGGTGTCGGCGTTCAGGTAGCGCATCGGCAAACGGTACTCGGCGGGCGGCGTGTATTGCGCCTGGGGCGTGGCGAGGATGAAGCCCCATTCGCCGAACGACGGCACGTAGGCATGATAGGGATAGGTCTTCATGCCGACTTCGCGCAGGGTGGCGTCGATGGTCCAGTAGGCGTGCGGCGCGAAGAACGGCGACGTCGATTGCACCGTCATCAGGCCGTTGGCCGCCAGGTGCTTGCGCACCATGCCGTAGAACGGCACCGAATACAGCTTGCCCAGCGCGAAGCTGGACGGATCGGGGAAGTCGACAATGATGGCGTCGAACATATCGTCGTTCTCGCGCAGCCACAGGGCCGCGTCGGCGTTGACCACGCGCACCCGCTTGTCGCTGAGCGAGCCGCCATTCAGCTTGACCAGCTCCTCGCGGTTGGTGAAGGCGCCGGTCATCGCCGGATCCAGGTCGACCAAGGTCACATGCTCGATATTCTTGTAGCGCAGGATCTCGCGCAACGCCAGGCCGTCGCCGCCGCCCAGCACCAGCACCCGCCTCGCCCACGGCAAGGGCTGCAGCACCGGATGCACCAGCGCCTCGTGATAGCGGTACTCGTCGCGCGACGAAAACTGCAGATTGCCGTTGATGTACAGACGCAGATCGTCCTTCCAGCGCGTGACCACCAGCCGCTGATACGGCGTGGTGGTGGCGAAGACGATTTCGTCGCCGAACAGGCCATGCTCGCCCCAGTAGGTCAGCTTGTCGGCCGACGCGAAGCCGGCCACCAGCACGAACATCACGGCCGACGCGCGCAGCATGCGGCCGGTGACGTTTTTAAGCTCTGTGCGAAACACGCGAATTGTCCACAGGGCGACGCCGACATTGAGCATCCCGAACAGGAAACCGGTGCGCACCAGGCCGAGGGTCGGCGCCAGCACCAGCGGGAACAGCAGCGACACCGCCAGCGCGCCCAGATAGTCGAAGGTCAGCACCTTGCTGACGATTTCGCTGAAACCGGTCTGGCGCGCGTTCAGCGCGCGCATCACCAACGGCACCTCCATGCCGACGAAGGCGCCGATCAGGAACACCATCACGTACAGCATGGTGCGGAAAGGCGCCGCCATCCACGAAAACGTCAGGAACAGGATCGCCGCCGACATCCCGCCGACGAGGCCGACCGCCAGTTCGATATCGACAAAGCGCGCCAGCACATCCTCGTCGAGCACATACTTGGAAAAGTGGGCGCCGACGCCCATTGCGAACAGGTAGCATCCGATCACGGTGGAGAACTGCAGGATGGAGTCGCCCAGCAGGTAGCTGGACAGGGCGCCAGCGATTAATTCGTACGCCAGGCCGCAGGAAGCGACCACAAACACGGACAATATAAGAATCTTTTTGTTCATTTGGCTCTTTTGCACTAATATGCTTCAGCGTTAGTAACTTAACCACAAGGTCAACACTTTACCCCACTGAGAGCGCGCCGTGCCCGCCATCCTAAACTATCTGATACACCTTCTACTGGCCGCCGTGCTGCTGGCCGTCTTTTTCGTCGTGTACACGCGCACGACGCCGGCCAACGAGGTGCTGCTGATCCGCCAGGGCAACCAGGCGGCGGCGCTATCGCTGGGCGGCGCGTTGATCGGTTTTTCAATCACCGTCGGTTCGGCGCTGATGCATACTGCGAATTACCAGGAGTTCTTCGCCTGGGCCTTCGGCGCGATGCTGGTGCAGGTGCTGGCCTATGCCATCACGACGCGGGTGCTGAACATGTCCAAGGACCAGATCGAGGCGAACAACACCGCCTTCGGCGGCCTGCTGGGGGCGATCTCCATTTCCATCGGCGTCATCAACGGCGCCTGCATTTCCTAATTTAGTCAAACCAAAGCGAGGACCATCATGGGCATCGGCAGCTTTATCAAGAAGCAGTTTATCGACGTACTGCAGTGGAACGAGGAAGTCGACGGCGTACTGGCCTGGCGCTATCCGATGCAGGATTTCGAGATCCAGAACGGCGGCGTGCTGGTGGTGCGCGAGTCGCAGATGGCGGTGTTCGTCAACGAGGGCCAGGTGGCCGACGTCTTCGGCCCCGGCACCCACAAGCTGACCACGCAAACCTTGCCGATCCTGACCAACCTGAAAAACTGGGACAAGCTGTTCGACTCGCCGTTCAAGTCGGATGTCTATTTTTTCAGCACCCGCGTGCAGACCGGCCGCAAATGGGGCACGCCGCAGCCGATCACGATCCGCGACAAGGACTTCGACATGGTGCGCGTGCGCGCCTTCGGCATGTATTCGTACCGTGTGGCCGATCCGCGCCTGTTCTTCAAGGAGATCAGCGGCACGCGCGAGGCCTACACCCGCGACGAGGTGGAGGAGCAGCTGCGCGGCATCCTGATGGCGACCATGGCCAGCTCGCTGGGCGGCGCCCAGGTGCCGTTCCTCGACATGGCGGCCAACCAGGCGCTGATGGCGCAGCAGGTCAAGGGCGACCTGTCCACCGCATTCGGCCGCTACGGCATCGGACTCGACGAATTCAACGTCGCCAGCGTCAGCCTGCCGGAGGAACTGCAGGCCGCGCTCGACGAGCGCATCTCCGCCGGCATGAAGGGCGGCATGAGCGCCGACAAAATGGCCGGCTTCACGCGCTACCAGGTGGCCAGCGCGATCCCGATGGCGGCGTCCAACGAAGGCGGCCTGGCGGGCATCGGCGCCGGCCTGGGCGCCGGCATGACGGTCGGCCAGATGATGGGACAGGCCATGGGGCAGACGCTCGGCGCGGCTCCGGGGGCTCCCGTGGCGCCGGCGGCGGCGGCGCCGGCCGAGGACTCGATCGAAAACCGGCTGGAAAAGCTCAAAGGACTGCTCGACAAGGGCCTGATCTCGGCCGCCGACTACGACAGCACCAAGGCCGAACTGCTCAAAAAACTGATCGGCTGATAAGGACACATGCAAATCGTTTCCTGTCCCAGCTGCGGCGCGGAGGTCAAATTCCGCTCGCACGCCTCGGTCATGGCCGTCTGCGAATACTGCGGCACCAGCGTGCTCAAAGACGCCGACTCGGTCAAGGACCTGGGCAAGATGTCCTCCGTGCTGGAGGACTATTCGCCGATCCAGATCGGCGCCTCCGGCGTTCTCGGCAAGCGGCAATTCAACGTCGTCGGCCGCATCCAGCTGCGCTATTCGGCCGGCATGTGGAACGAGTGGTATCTGCTGTTCGACGACGGCGCCACCTCGTGGCTGGGCGATTCATCCGGCATGTACACCATCACCGCCGAATACAAGGGCAACGGCATCACGCCGCACGAGATCAACGTGCCGGAGTTCGAGCGCCTGCGCCCCGGCGCCAGCTACGGCATCAACGGCGCGCCGTATATCGCCGCCGAGATCCGCGTGGCCGATTGCATCGGCGGCCAGGGCGAGCTGCCGTTCAAGGTCGGCGAAGGCTATCAGAGCAAGGTCGCCGACTTCCGGCGCGGCACGGAATTCATCACCCTCGATTACTCGGATTCGCCACGCCCGGTCATCTACACCGGCATGGCCGTCACGCTCGACAGCCTGCGCATGCAGCTGTTGCGCGACGACGAGACCATCCATCGCTCCGCCGGCCGCTATCGCGGCAAGCTCGATGCGCTCGATTGCCCCTCCTGCGGCAGCGGCATCAAATACCTGCCGGGCGTGACGACGACGCTGGTCTGCCCCGCCTGCCAGACGCAAATCGACGCGGCCGGCACCGAGGCGACGGTGCTGGCGGCGGGCGAGCGCGTGACCGCCGCGCGGCCCACGCTCGACCTGGGCGCCACGGCCAACATCAACAAACAGGACTTCACCATCATCGGCATGATGCGGCGCGTAGACGACGAGGGCGCCGAGTGGACCGAGTACCTGATGTACGGCGCGCGCGCCGGCTTCTCGTGGCTGGTGGAGACCGACGAGGGCTGGTCCGGCGCGACGGTGATGTCGGAGTGGCCGGTCGTCTACGCGCCCGGGCAGCAAAGCGTGGCGGTGGAAAAAGCGCAGTACGAGCGGCTGTACGACTACGGCTCGCAGGTGACGTTCGCCGCCGGCGCCTTCAACTGGCGCGTGGCCGTTGGCGACCACACGCACGTCGAGGAATTCCAGGCCGGCCAGATCCGGCTGGCCTGCGAGACGAGCGAACAGGAAATGACGTGGTCGCGCTCCGCGCCGGTGGCGGTCGACCAGCTGAAGGCCTGGTTCGGCGCCCAATTCCACGGCAGCGCGGTACCGGTGAAGACAGCGGGCGGCAAGCTGGCGGTCAACAACCGCTACCGCAACGCCGCCAAATACATCATCGGGTTCATGCTGGTGATCAACGCGATACCGCTGCTGACGAATTTTTCAGGCACCTGGTTTTTGAACGCGATCGGCGCCCTGGCGATTTACCTGCCGGCGACATTTTTAGATAGCAACGACAAATCATGACGAAATTTTTCATTTACGCGGTCGTCGTCACCGTTCTCACTTCCTGCAACAGCTGGACACGGCTCGGCGGCGGTGGCGGCGGCGCTTCCCGTGGCAGCACCTGGAGTTCGCACACGGGCGGCGGCGGCGGCAGTTTTGGCGGCGGCTCCGGCGGCGGAGGCCACAAGTGAAACGCGAACCGCTGCCGGACGCGGTCATGGCCGCGTCCGCCGTTCACCGGCCGGCCGGCATCCATGTGCTGGCGGATCTGAACGGAATCGATGCTGAAAAATTATGCAGCTGCGAGGCGCTGGAGCAACTGCTGCGGGCGGCGGCCGAGGCGGCGCAGGCCCACGTGCTGCACAGCCATTTTCACGGATTTGGCGAAGGCCAGGGCGTGACCGGGGTGGTGTTGCTGGCCGAATCGCATATCTCGATCCACACATGGCCGGAATGCGGCTTCGCCGCCGCCGACATCTTCATGTGCGGCAGCGCGCAGCCGGAGTTAGCGCTCACCATCATCGAAAAGGCCTTGACACCTGCGTCCAGCCAGATCAACACGGTACGGCGGGCGCCGCCTGGCTTCGACTGATCAGTTCATCCTGGCCGCGCTTTGGCTGGCCGTCATCGGTTTGAGCGGAATGTCGTTGAAGATGGCGTCTTTGGACGTCACGGTCGCCGTCCGGTTACCCGCGACCGACTCCACCGTCAGCGATTGCTGCCGTTGAACTGTCGACGCGCAGCCCGCAAGCGCCACCACGGCAACTAAAAAAAATGCCTTTTTCATATGTGTCCCCGTTTTGCTGTTTTACCTACTCGCATAACTGAAGTAACAATACCTCAAAGCGCGGCGGGAACTATCGAAAAACGGTTCGAAATGAAAAATAAATTGGAAATTAGCAACGGTATTGCATTGATGCTAATTTTTAAATGGCGCGTGTTTGTCAGCCTGCTTGCGCGGCGGCCATCTCCTCATCCCGTCGCCGGACCGCGACGGCGGCCGGCCGGCCCTGCACGCGGGCGACGTAGTCGGTGATTTCCTGGCGCTTGGGCAGTAGATCGAAGGCGGTCATCCATCCCAGCGCCCCGCCCCACAGCACATCCAGCGCGGTGAACCGCTCGCCCAGCATATATGGTCCCTTGGCCAACTGGTCGACCAGGGTGGTGAAAACGTCGTCGAAATTGCCGTAGCCGGTGGTCTTTTTGTCCTCGACTTCGCGCTTCAGCCAGCGGTCGACCAGCGCCGGCTCGAAGCAGCTGCCGTAGAACGCCATCCAGCGCAGATACGGGCCGCGCTGGGCATCGCCGATCGGCGGCGCCAGCTTCGCTTCGGGGAACAGGTCGGCCAGATACGGATAGATCGCCACCTGTTCGGTAACGATGGCGTCGTCGTGACGGATGGCCGGCACCTTGCCCATCGGATTGACGGACAGATAGGCGGCCTCGCGGTTCTCGCCCTTCCTCATGTTCATCACGTGCAACTGATATGGCGCCTTGAGTTCTTCCAGCAGTGTGATGACGCTGGTGGAGCGGGAATGCGGGCAGTGATACAAGGTGATTTGCGATGCCATGGACGTCTCCTGTCGGGGTGGGGAAAATGCCACGATAGCCGCTGCTATCATGGCAGTCTTGTAAAAACGCGAACACGATATGACGAACAAGCTGATGGTCGACGACCGCTACAAAGGCGTGGTGCATCCGGCGGCGGTGGGCAAGGTCTTCCGCCTGGAGCGCTATCTGCCCGAGCCGGACCTGGCGCCGTTCATCGAATACTTTTGGCTGGTCGCCTGGCAACTGCCGCCAGGTGTGGTCCATGTGCAGCGCACCCTGCCCTCGCCGTGCATCCACGTGGTGTTTGACAGCGGCCGCAGCGGCGTGTTCGGCGTGATGACGGGCGCCTTCGAATACACGCTGCGCGACAGCGGCCGCGTGCTGGGCACACGGTTCCGGCCGGGCGCGTTTCGCGGTTTTCTCGGCCGGCCGGTGCAATCGATCACCGACCAGGAATTGCCGTTATCGTCGCTGTTCCACTGCGACGACGCCGAAGCCGAACGCCGCGTGCTCGACGCGCCCGACGACGCCGGCATGGTGGCCGCCGCCAGCGCCATCCTCCGCGGCGCCCTGCCGCCGCACGATCCGCAGGTCGAACGCATCGGCGCGATATTGCAGACGATTAAAGAGCATCCCGACATCACGCAAGTCCAACAGCTTGCCGATCAACTGGGGATCAGTGTGCGCCGGCTGCAGCTGCTGTTCAAGGAATATGTCGGTGCCAGTCCGAAGTGGGTGATCCGCCGCAACCGCCTGCTCGACGCCGCCGACCAGCTGGCCAACGGCACGGACGTCGACCTCGCCACGCTGGCGCAGGCGCTGGGCTATTACGACCAGGCCCACTTCACGACGGACTTCGAAAAACTGGTGGGCAAACCGCCGGCCGACTACCGCCGCAGCTGCAAAACGCCAACGACCTGAGACCGTTGAGTACTCTGAATCTCCGCCGACAACGCATGAGCTCGTGTAGAAATGGTGGACCTGACCCCGGAGTTATGAGAAAATCAAGTCCCATTCACCCACAGGAGAAACCCATGCGCACTTTTGATCTTGCCCTCCTGTCGGCTGCCTGATTCCCCGGAACTCCCCTGTCATTGTGCTGATCCGCGCGGCAACGCGCAGCTGACTTCCCGTATTCGTTCCTGTCGCGCTCGCGCGAAGGATTCTGCTCGCTTACCGGAAACCACACACCATGATAGAGATCGATTTCGCCTTACTGCGCCGCATCGGCCTGACGCAAACCATCGCGGCCCAACTCCACCAATATCCCGACGATGCCCGCCTGGCGCGCATCACCGAAATCCAGCGCGATTGGCTCACCGTCCATGACGGACTCGGGGAATTTCGCGCCCGCGCGCTGCCGCTGCTGCACGACGAACACCTGGCCGTCGGCGACTGGGTGCTCAGCACCACGCGCGACCATGACGAGCGCTGGCTATGCGCGCTGGTGCCGCCCACCACCCACATCGCCCGGCGCGGCAACGACGGCCGCCATCACCGCCTGGTCAGCAACGTCGACACGGCGCTGCTGGTGATGGGACTCGACCACGACTTCAACCCACGCCGCCTGGAGCGCTACCTCGCCATCGTGCAGACCGCCGGCGTGCAGCCGGTGGTGGTGCTGAGCAAGGCGGATATCGGCGACGACGTGGCGCGACGCGTGGAACAACTGCGCCAGCGCCTGCCCGCCGGCATTCCGCTGCTGGCCGTCGACGGCACCAGCGGCGATGCCGCGCGGCAGTTGGCGCCGTGGCTGGAAGCGGGACAGACGCTGGTGATGCTGGGCACGTCCGGCGCCGGCAAGTCGACCCTGACCAACACCCTCGCGCAAGCCGGCCAGCTGACGGGCGGCGTGCGCAAGGGCGACGGGCGCGGCCGCCATACAACCACCTCGCGCTCGCTGCACCAGTGCGCCGGCGGCGCCTGCATCATCGATACGCCGGGGCTGCGCAGCTGGCAGCCGGATACCGATGAGGCCGGCTTGGCGGCGGCGTTCGAGGACATCGACGCTTTGGCCGCACATTGCCAGTTCCGCGATTGCCGCCATAACGCAGAACCGGGCTGCGCCGTGCAGGGGGCGGTCGACGCCGACCGCCTGCGCAACTATCACAAGCTGCTGCGCGAGGCGCGGCGCGGCCAGCAGACGCCGCTCGACCGCATCGCCGACGTGGCCAAGTGGAAGGTCCTGCAACGCGCCGCCCAGGCGAGGTCGAAAGCACGGCGCGGTTGAGCACGCGGCGGGCGCGCCAGCCCTGCGCGCCCGCCGATACGAACAAGCCAAACGCACGGATTCGGTTACACTGAAGTTCGTCACAGCCACGCGGTCATGCCGCGTCCAAATTCCGAGGTGCCCCCCATAAAACTCGTGCCTCGCTTCACTCGGGAAAGCCACCGTGATATGAGCATCTCCACTTTTATCCGCGACAATATGACGGAAATCCTTGCCGAATGGACGACGTTCGCAGAGAAAGCCGCGCCGCCCGAAGGCGAAATGACCAAACTGGCACTGACCGACCACGCCGAGCAAATTCTGAGCGCGATCGCGCTCGACATCGAAACGCACCAGAGCCAGCAGGAGCAATTCGTTAAGTCCCAGGGCGAGGAGATCGATCTGGGTCCGGAGGAGAGCGCGGCCGCGATCCACGGACGGCTTCGGCACGCCAGCAACTTCTCGTTGCTGCAACTGAGTTCGGAATTTCGCGCGTTGAGGGCGACGGTGCTGCGCCTGTGGCTGCCGCGCGTACCGCAGCTGTCGAGCGATACGATCTATGAAATGGTCCGCTTCAACGAGTCGATCGACCAGGCGCTGGCCGAATCCATCGTTACCTATTCGGAACGGGACGACCGCACGCGGGATCTGTTCCTGGCGGTGCTGGGGCACGACTTGCGCGCGCCGCTGGCGACCATCACGCTGGTTGGCGATCTGCTGGCGCACGCGCAGACGGCGCCGGAGCAAATACCCTCGCTGGCCGAGCGCACCAAACGCAGCGCCAAACTGATGAGCTCAATGGTCACCGACCTGTTGGGATTTGCCCGCCTGCAAATGGGCGCCGGCATGCCGACCGAGCGCACGGTGCTCGAAGCGGCGGAGGTGTGCAAAACGGCGATGGCCGACGCGCAGGCCATGTATCCCAACGCCGTCATGGTATTCCACGCCGAGGGCGACCTGCGCGGCGCGTTCGATAACATCCGTTTGCAGCAGCTTGTCACCAATTTGCTGATCAACGCGGCGCAGCACAGCAACAAGGGCACGCCGGTGACGCTGGCCGCCAAGGGGGACGACGACGCCATCACGCTGACGGTCACCAATGTCGGACCGGTCATTCCGGCCGAGTCGCTGCAGACGATTTTCCAGCCGCTGGTGCAATTGGAGCCGGAGCCCGGCCAGGATGCCCGTCCCAAGACCAGCCTGGGCCTCGGCCTGTTCATCGCGCAGGAAATCACCGCCGCGCACGATGGTACGATCAGCGTGACGTCCAACGAGACCGAGGGGACGGTGTTCACCGTGCGCTTTCCCCGCGCTCGCTGATACGCGACCGGGACGCGTCTTTCCAAGGAGGAGATATGGAACAGAAAGCAATACAAAGGGACGCCGAAATTATGGGCGGCATACCAGTTTTTGTGGGCACCAGGGTGCCGCTATCTTTCATGTTTGACTATTTGCGAGCGGGAGAGTCTTTAGATACATTCATTGAGCACTTTCCTTCCGTTCCGAAGAACGTTGCGATTGCAGCTTTGAAGGCAGCTGAGCGACTGGTCACTGAAGATGCGCATTTTGCTTGACGAATCTCTGCCCAATCCCATCAGATCGATGTTGGTGGGGCATGTGGTTCGAACTGTTGTCGACGCCCGGCGGTCTGCTTCCCTCATTCCAACAACTCGTACCCAAGTTACTAGTGGCGCTCAGTCAGCTTAAGCCCCGGAATTTGATCGAACTTCAACTTTAGACCTGCCTGTCGCCACAAGGGCCTGAGCACCTCATACGTCCGGCAGGTCATCCCCGGACAATTTCGCGGCGTGATCCAGCCAGCGCGCGACGACCGCCAATTCTTCCTGGGAAAATCCGGCCGTCAACTGACCGTTCAGGCTTTGCAAGACCACGCTCGACTGCGTGCTGGCGGCTTTGCCGGCCGCTGTCAGGCGCAAGCGCGTCAACCTGCCGTCGGCCGCATCGGCGACGCGCTCGATCAAACCGGCGCCCTGCATACGCTTCGACAAATTGGTGACCGCCGCCGGCGCCACCCGCAACGCCTCGGCGATTTCGCCGACCGAGGCCTCGTCCTTCGATGTCAGGAGGAACAACAGCCCGACCTGCGCCGATGAAATGCCTTCCCATGAATCGGGACTGCCTTCGATCCACTTTTGAATCGCGCGCTGCGCCCGGTTCAGCAGGAAGACCAGGCGCGGCGGCTTCGACGGCGCGCTCATTGGGGCACCGCCGCCAGCAACCAGTGCGCCACCTTGCTCCACAGCTCTTGTTCGAACCGTTTCTTGAAGAAACCCATGTGGCCGACCGCCGGCATGCCCCCGTCCCGGGGATCGAGGTGCCAACGCTCCATTTGGGCGTTTTTCAGCGGAGATACCAACATTTGGACGGCGCGGGCATTGGCCCACGGATCGTCCTCGAAGCTGATGACCAGCAACGGGATGCGCAATTGCGCCATGCGCGCATCGGCCGCCATCGCCGGATCGTCGAAGAAGTAGCGCGGCAAGGTGGTCCACCGGCGCCACTGCGTCATCGCCGTCCCCGGCAAGTCTTCGCCGAAGCCCAGGCGCTTGTTGGGCATATAGCCTTTCAGGGCGACCAATACCGGCGCCAGCACGCGCATGATGAAACGCACGCGCTGGCGCTCGGCCCAACCCTTGATGGTGTGCGAGGCGCCGGCGTGCGAGGCCACCATCACCGCCGCGCGCAGCGCGCCGCTCGACGGCGACAGCGCGATCGCGTGGCCGCCGACGCTATGGCCGACTGCCAGCAGCGGCAACTGCGGGCACCGTGCCTGCGCCCACGCGGTGACGGCCGGAACGTCGTGGTCGATCCAGTCGGACATGCTGACATCGTATCCGCGCAGCGAGGCCGGACGCGAGCGGCCGATGCCGCGATAGTCGTAGGTGAGCACGCTCAGCCCGACGCCTGTCAGATAGCGGGCAAAACTTTCGTAGTAGCGTTGCGGCACGCCTGTGGCTGGATGCAGCAGCACCAACGCGCGTGGTTCGCGAGCCGGCCAGTGGGTTCCGGAGATGGTGCCGGCGTCTGGCACGGTGATGCTGATGGTTTCGCTGTCCACAATGCTGAGAGATAGTTAACGTGTTAACGAATATAGCATCCGCAGCTGCCCGCCGCAAGCACGGGCACCCCGCGCGCGAAAATTGGCTGATCTTTGATACTGCCCTATTCAGCTTTGCTGGGAATTACCACTAGTGAGCTGGCAGATCTGGAGCAGGCACGCAAACCACCTGACGGCGCTGTGCGCACCTTGATCGCCATTGCCCTCAGCCACCCCGAAGCGTTGGTCGCGGTCGCAAAACAAACTCACGAAACATTGACGCCATAAAAAAAGGCAGCCGAGGCTGCCTTTTTGCTGTGCTGCGTGTGCGTTGCTTAGTGCTTGGCGCGCAGTTTGGCGATCGCCGCCAACTGGCCGATCGCGGCCGCCAGTTCGGCTTGCGCTTTCGCGTAGTCGATGCCGGAGGTGTTGTTCGCCAGCGCTTCCTCGGCACGTTTCTTGGCCGCTGCCGCTTTGACTTCGTCCAGATCCTTGCCGCGAATCGCGGTGTCGGCCAGCACCGTCACGGCGCCCGGCTGCACTTCCAGCAGGCCGCCGGCGACGAAGACAAATTCTTCCTCGGCTTGACCTGGCACCTGGATGCGGACCGCGCCCGGACGGATGCGGGTGATCAACGGCGTGTGCTTGGGATAGATCCCCAGCTCGCCCTGTTCGCCCGGCAACGCGACGAATTCGGCTTCGCCGGAGTAGATCAACTCCTCGGCGGAAACCACGTCAACGTGAATAGTATTTGCCATGTGTGTCCTGTCGGGTTAGCTGCGGCCCCGCTTGGGCGGGACCGCGCTCAACGATTAGCTCAACGATTAGTTAAGTTTCTTGGCTTTTTCGATTGCTTCTTCGATCGTGCCAACCATGTAGAACGCTTGTTCCGGCAGGTGATCGAGCTCGCCCGAAGCGATCATTTTGAAGCCCTTGATCGTGTCCTTCAGCGAAACGTATTTACCAGGCGCGCCGGTGAACACTTCAGCGACGTGGAACGGCTGCGACAGGAAACGCTGCATCTTACGTGCACGTGCGACCAGCAGTTTGTCTTCCGGTGCCAGTTCGTCCATACCCAGAATCGCGATAATGTCACGCAGTTCCTTGTAGCGCTGCAGGGTGCCCTGAACAGCGCGCGCGGTATCGTAGTGCTCCTGGCCGACGACCAGCGGATCCAGCTGGCGCGAGGTCGAGTCCAGTGGATCGACCGCAGGGTAGATACCCAGCGAGGCGATGTCACGCGACAGAACGACGGTCGAATCCAGGTGACCGAAGGTGGTCGCTGGCGACGGGTCGGTCAAGTCATCCGCTGGAACGTAGACGGCCTGGATCGAGGTGATCGAGCCGGTCTTGGTCGAGGTGATGCGCTCTTGCAGACGGCCCATCTCTTCGGCCAGGGTCGGCTGGTAACCCACCGCCGAAGGCATACGGCCCAGCAGTGCGGACACTTCGGTACCGGCCAGGGTGAAGCGGTAGATGTTGTCGACGAAGAACAGAACGTCCTTGCCTTCGTCACGGAACGCTTCAGCCATGGTCAGACCTGTCAGCGCGACGCGCAGACGGTTGCCTGGTGGTTCGTTCATCTGACCATAAACCATCGCCACTTTGGAGTTCTCTGGATTTTCCAGATCGACCACTTTGGCATCGGCCATCTCGTGGTAGAAGTCGTTACCTTCGCGGGTACGCTCGCCCACGCCGGCGAACACGGACAGACCCGAGTGCGCTTTGGCGATGTTGTTGATCAGTTCCATCATGTTCACGGTCTTGCCGACGCCGGCGCCACCGAACAGACCGACCTTACCGCCTTTGGCGAACGGGCAGACCAGGTCGATAACCTTGATGCCGGTTTCCAGCAGGTCCTGCGATGGCGACAGTTCGTCGTACGCAGGCGGGGTGCGGTGGATCGAGGCGATCTGGTCGTGCGCGACCGGGCCGCATTCGTCGATCGGGTTGCCCAGCACGTCCATGATGCGACCCAGGGTCGCTTTGCCCACTGGCACCATGATCGGCTTGCCGGTGTTCTGGATCATCATGCCGCGGCGCAGGCCGTCGGACGAACCCAGAGCAATGGTGCGAACCACGCCGTCGCCCAGCTGTTGTTGTACTTCCAGGGTCAGCTCGGAGCCTTCCATTTTCAAGGCATCGAATACCTTAGGCATCGCGTTGCGGGGAAACTCAACGTCCACCACAGCGCCGATACACTGAACGATTTTGCCATCAGCCATGTTCGTTCCTTCAAATATAGTTAAATTCGTTTAAACCGCAGCCGCACCGGCGACGATTTCGGAGAGTTCTTTGGTAATCGCAGCTTGGCGGGTCTTGTTGTAGATCAGCTTCAATTCGCCGATCACACTGCCGGCGTTGTCGCTTGCCGACTTCATCGCCACCATACGCGCCGATTGCTCGGACGCCAGGTTTTCCGCCACCGACTGGTACACCAGCGCTTCGATATAGCGCTCCAGGAGTTCATCGATCACGCTAGCTGCGTCCGGCTCGTAGATGTAATCCCAGTTGTGATTACCCGCGTCGGCTTGCATCTTAGCGGCTGGCAATGGCAGCAACTGCTCCACCACCGGCTCTTGCTTCATCGTGTTGATAAACTTGGTGTAGCACAGGTAGACTGCGTCGACCTCACCGTTCTGGAATTTCTCGAGCATGACCTTGACCGGTCCGATCAGTTTTTCCAGGTGCGGCGTATCGCCGATCTGCGTTACTTGCGCAACGACAGGAACGCCTACGCGATTCAAAAACCCCAACCCTTTGTTACCGATGGCCACCGCGGCAATCTTGTTGCCGGCTGTTTCCAGCTCGCGGGTTTTCGACGTCACCATGCGCAAGATGTTGGTGTTCATACCGCCGCACAGACCTTTGTCCGTGGTGACGATGATGAAACCAACCTTCTTGGCCGTGTCCTTTTGCTCTGTTGCCAGGAACGGGTGCGTGTATTCCGGATTAGCGGTAGCCAGATTAGCGGCGATATTGCGAATCTTCTCACTGTAGGGACGGGCGGCGCGCATACGGTCCTGCGCTTTGCGCATTTTCGATGCGGCAACCATTTCCATCGCCTTGGTGATCTTCTTCGTATTCTCTACGCTCTTGATCTTGCCTCGTATCTCTTTGCCTGCTGCCATGAGTCCTTACTCCTTCTGCGCTGAGGGCGGTCTCAGCCTAAGCTGGACCGCCCGTGCCGCTTAAAATGCGCCGGATTTCTTGAAGTCGGCAACCGCGGCCGACAGCGTTGCTTCGCCGTCTTTGTCCAGTTGCTTCGACGATTCAATCTTCGACAGCAGATCAGCTTGCTTAGTCTTCAGGTAGGCGTGCAGGCCGGCTTCGAACGACAGCACCTTCTTGACCGGCACGTCGTCCAGGTAGCCCTTGTTCACTGCGAACAGCGAAGCGGCCATCAGCGAGATCGACAGTGGCGAGTACTGGGCTTGCTTCAGCAGTTCGGTGACGCGCGCGCCACGGTCCAGCTGTTTGCGGGTCGATTCGTCCAGGTCCGAGGCGAACTGCGCGAACGCGGCCAGCTCACGGTACTGCGCCAAGTCGGTACGGATACCGCCGGACAGGTTTTTGATGACCTTGGTCTGAGCGGCGCCACCGACGCGCGACACCGAGATACCGGCGTTGATCGCAGGACGGATGCCCGAGTTGAACAGCGAAGTTTCCAGGAAGATCTGACCGTCGGTGATCGAAATCACGTTGGTTGGAACGAACGCCGAAACGTCGCCGGCCTGGGTTTCGATGATCGGCAGCGCGGTCAGCGAACCGGTCTTGCCGGTGACGGCGCCGTTGGTGAAGGCGGACACGTAGTCGGCGTTCACGCGGGCCGCGCGTTCCAGCAGACGCGAGTGCAGGTAGAACACGTCGCCTGGGTACGCTTCGCGGCCTGGTGGGCGGCGCAGCAGCAGCGAGATCTGACGGTAGGCGACGGCTTGCTTGGACAAGTCATCGTAGACGATCAGCGCGTCTTCGCCGCGGTCGCGGAAGTATTCGCCCATCGTGCAGCCCGAGTAGGCCGAGATGTATTGCATCGCCGCCGATTCCGACGCGGTCGCAGCGACCACGATGGTGTACTCGAGCGCGCCGTGCGTTTCCAGCGAGCGCACGATGTTTTTGATGGTCGAGGCTTTTTGACCGATGGCGACGTAGATACACGTCACGCCCTGGCCTTTTTGGTTGATGATCGCATCAACGGCCACGGCCGATTTACCGGTTTGACGGTCGCCAATGATCAGCTCGCGCTGGCCACGGCCGATCGGTACCATCGCGTCGATCGATTTCAGACCGGTCTGCATAGGCTGCGAGACGGACTCACGGGCGATAACGCCCGGTGCGATCTTTTCGATCGGTGACGTCAGCTTGGCGTCGATGGCGCCCTTGCCGTCGATCGGCTGGCCCAGCGCGTTGACCACACGGCCGCGCAGTTCAGGACCGACCGGCACTTCCAGGATGCGGCCGGTGCACTTGACCGTGTCGCCTTCGGAGATGTGCTCGTAAGCACCCAGAATCACGGCGCCAACGGAGTCACGCTCCAGGTTCATCGCCAGACCGAAGGTGTTACCTGGGAATTCCAGCATTTCGCCCTGCATCACTTCCGACAGGCCGTGGATGCGGACGATACCGTCGGCGACGGAAATAACCGTGCCTTGGTTGCGTACTTCAGCGCCGCCATCAAGGCCTTGGATACGGCTCTTGATCAGCTCGCTGATTTCAGATGGGTTGAGTTGCATACTAACTCCTAAAAGTGTTTCTCTCAGCTTGCGCGAGGGGAAGAATCTGTTCTAAGCGGGTCCGCCGGCTTGCGCCTTAGGCGGCCAGTGCCATACGCATCTGCGACAGCTTGGCGCGGACCGAAGTGTCCAGCACTTCATCGCCGACCACCACGCGCACGCCACCGATCAACGCCGGATCCACGGTCACGACCGGGTTCAGCTTGCGGCTGAATTTCTTTTCCAGTGTCGCGATCAGTTCGGCGACTTGAGCGGCGTTCAGCTCGAAGGCGCTGGTGATCTCGGCGTCCGCGGCGCCTTCCGTGGCGTTTTTCAACGCCTGGAATTGCGCGCCGATTTCCGGCAGCAGACTGATACGGCCGTTGTCGACCAGCATCGCCAGGAAGTTGTTCGCTTCCGGGGTCAAAGGCGACTTCACCAGGGCCGTAATGGCGGCGCTCACGTCGCTTGCCGAGGTCTTCGGGTTGCGGGCGAATGCTTGCACCTCGGGGTGGGCACCGATCTGGGCCAATTCGGCCACCAGTTCGGACCACGCCGCGAGGTTGAACGATTCCTTACCTGCTTGGGCTACGCGGAACAAAGCTTCCGCGTAGGGACGGGCGACGGTTGCGTTTTCTGCCATGATTACAGCTCGACAGACAGGCGCGACAACAGATCGGCGTGGGCCGAGGCGTTGACTTCGCGCTTCAAGATTTGCTCGGCGCCCTTCACAGCCAGGTCAGCCACCTGAGCGCGCAGCGTGTCGCGCGCCTTGGCCAGTTGCTGATCGGCATCTGCCTTGGCTTGCGCAATGATGCGGTCCGCTTCGGCTTGTGCATTCGCTTTGATTTCTTCAGCCACCAGTTGCGCGCGCTTTTCGGCGTCGGCAACACGTTGCGAAGCTTCTTCGCGTGCACTGGTCAGTGCTTCGGCGGCGCGCTTTTCAGCGACGACCATCGCAGCCTGGCCTTGGTCGGCCGCGGCCAGACCGTCAGCGATACGCTTGGCACGCTCATCCAACGCTGCGTTCAGCGATGGAAATACGAACTTCATCGATACCCAGACCAGCACCGCGAAGGTGATCATCTGACCGATGAGAGACATATTGATGTCCATACCTTTGCTCCTAACTAAAAGTTTCTCCTAGGGTGGAGCGGATTACTGAGCAGCGGACAGAACGGCAGCCAGGAACGGGTTGCTGAAGGTGTACAGCAGAGCAACGCCGACGCCGATCATCGAGATCGCATCCAGCAGACCAGCGATAACGAACAGCTTGGTTTGCAGTTGTGGCATCAGTTCTGGTTGACGGGCCGACGCTTCCAGGAATTTGCCGCCCAGAATTGCGAAACCGAGTGCGGTGCCGATAGCGGCCAGACCGATGATGATTGCTGCGGCCAGAACGGTCATGCTTTGTACTTGTGCGATCAGAGCTTGCATTGAAATTTCTCCTAAGATTTTAAAAAAGACTACAGATACTAAAAAAGATAAAACGATTTGTTGTTAGTGCTTCTCAACCGCAAGGCTCAGATAGACAACCGTCAACGCCATAAACACAAACGCTTGCAGGGTCACCACCAGGATGTGGAAGATAACCCAAGGACCACCCAGCAGCCACTGCGCCCACCATGGCAGCAGAGCGATCAGAATGAACAGCAGCTCGCCGGCGTACATATTGCCGAAGAGTCGCAGCGACAGCGACAGTGGCTTGGCCAGCAACTCGATCATCTGGAAGATGAAGTTGACCGGCGCCAGCACGATGGCCATGAAGCCATGGGCGTGGAACGGGGCGGTCAGCAACTCTTTACCCCAGCCGCCGAGACCCTTGGCTTTGATCGAGAAACCAATAATGCAGAGCATGACGCCGAACGACATGCCGAAAGTGTGGTTGACGTCGGCGGTCGGCACGACGCGCAGATAGTGCACGCCGAAGTAGCCGAGCAGCTTGGGCAGCAGGTCGACCGGCAGGAAGTCCATCGCGTTCATCAGCCAGACCCAGCAGAAGATGGTGATCGCCAGCGGGGCGATGACCTTGCTCTTGGCGTGGAAGGCCGAATTGACCACTTCGTTGACCAGTTCCATCACGGCTTCGACGAAGTTTTGCAGCTTGCCCGGGACGCCGGCGGTCGCTTTACGCGACGCCATGTAAAACACGCCCAGGAAAATCAGTCCCAGAATGGCCGAAACCCAGAACGTGTCCAGGTTGATCGTGCCTTCGGCATTTTTCAGGTGAGTCAGGTGATGCTGGATATACTCAATTGAGGTCGGCGCAGCTTGATGCGCTCCTGCAGCGTTTTCTGTGGTCATAAAAGTTTAGATTTTGGTGATTAAATTGCTAGCAGTGAGAACCAGTACGCCAAGGTTGCCACCGCGAAACCCAAGATCAGCCATAACCAAGAGGCCGACTGAAACAGCGCCAGTGCCACAACAAACAGCACTACCGTGATAAATATTTTCGTTACTTCGGCCTTTACATGCGACCGGAAAACTTTTTTGGGGTCATTTGTTCCGCCCGCAACAATCATCGCGTACATCAGACTCCCGATGACTGCGATTGCTCCGCCATAGGCGGCCGACCAAGCTTTGGTTACTCCGCCCAAGTTCCAGGCGAGCAAGGCGAATCCAGTGACGATGGCCAGCTGGAGGGCGACGACTTTAAACATCGGCTTGGAATTACTCGTCGATTTACTCACTGCCGAGCTCCAAAAAAAGCCGATAAAACCCAAAGACGCGTGATTATATGTGTCTTTCATGTATCACGTCAAACATTGCTGCACCGCAGCAGAGCATTTTGTGCGCGAAAGAGACGCTTTTATAAACATTTCGGATGGCTTTGCACCACTTTGGAGCCAGTTAAACGTTTGGCATTTTGTTGATTTTGGGGCAAAAATTCCGGATGCTTGGGCGTTGTCTGAAACACGTAGGGCGGATTAGCGAAGCGTAATCGGCCATGGTAGCGCCCTCGGCGGCTCGTCGATGGCCGATTACGGCGTTCCGCCTAATCCGCCCTACGTGTTTCCGTGGCGGCTCTGGGTTAGGCGCGCAATCTTGCTAGGACGCCGTCCAGGATGTCAAGGTCGGCGAAGTCGATGATCATCTGGCCGCGCCCCTTCGTTCCCATCTTGAACACCACCGGCGTGGCCAGCTTGTCGGACAGCTCTTCTTCCAGGCGGACGATGTCGCCCGACTTTTCTTTTTGGCGCGCCTCGGTTGGCGACGCCTTTTGCTCTTCCAGGGTCTTGGCCACCAGCTTTTCGGTTTCGCGTACCGACAACCGCTTGGCGATGACCATGTTGGCAAGATTGATCTGCGTGGCGGCATCGACCGACAACAGCGCGCGCGCGTGGCCCATGTCGATGTCGCCGGCCATCAGCATGGTTTGCACCGCCGACGCCAGATTCATCAAACGCAACAGGTTCGACACCGCGCTGCGCGAGCGGCCGACGGCGCTGGCCGCCTGCTCGTGCGTGAAACTGAAATCGGTGATCAGGCGGTGGATGCCCTGCGCCTCTTCCAGCGGATTCAAATCCTCGCGCTGCATGTTCTCGATCAGCGCCATCGCGGCGGCGGCCTGATCGTCCACATCGCGCACCAAAACGGGGAGCACTTCCAGACCGGCGATTTGCGCGGCGCGGAAACGGCGTTCGCCGGCGATGATCTCGTACTTGATCTCGCCGGTCAGTTTGTTGGTGCCGACCGGACGCACCAGGATCGGCTGCATGATGCCCTGGCTCTTGATCGACGCGGCCAGCTCCTGCAAACCGCCCTCGTCCATGCGGGTGCGCGGCTGGTACTTACCGGCCTGCATTTGCGTGACGTTCAGTTCGGACGGGGTGTTGGCGTCCGCCGTGGTCAGATCGCCGTCGCCGCCGAGCAGCGCTTCGAGGCCGCGACCGAGGCCCTTGAGTTTTTTGGTTGCCATGATGTGGGAATCTCTACGTTACATTTTTTTAATGCGCGCGACCATCTCGGCGCCGAAGGCGATATACGCCTGCGCACCCTTGGAGGATGGATCGAACGTGACGCCAGGCAAACCATACGACGGCGCTTCGGCCAGACGCACGTTGCGCGGGATAATGGTTTTAAAGACCTTGTCGCCGAAGTGCTGCTCAAGCTGCGCCGACACCTGCTGCGACAGCGTCATGCGCGGATCGAACATCACGCGCAGCAGGCCGATGATCTTCAGATCGGGATTGAGGTTGGCATGCACCTTCTTGATGGTGTTGACCAGGTCGGACAAGCCTTCGAGCGCGTAGTACTCGCACTGCATCGGGATGATGACGCCGTGCGCGGCACACAGGCCGTTCAGGGTCAGCATCGACAACGCCGGCGGGCAGTCGATCAGGATGAAGTCGTACTCCTTGTCGACGGCGGCCAGCGCGTCCTTCAGGCGGCGCTCGCGGTTGTCCAGCGAGACCATCTCCACCTCCGCGCCGGCCAGCTCGCGGTTGGACGGCAGCACGTCGAACTTGCCCGGCTCCGAACGCTGGCGCGCGGTCGCCACGTCCGATTCGCCCAGCATCACCTCATAGGTCGACGCGGGCAGGCCCGCCTTGTTGATGCCCGCGCCCATCGTCGCGTTGCCTTGCGGGTCCAGGTCCACCAGCAGCACGCGCTGGTTCAGCTTTGCCAATCCGGCGGCCAGGTTGACGGTGGTTGTTGTTTTGCCAACTCCACCTTTTTGATTCGCTACGCAGAAAATTTTTGCCATGTAGTTCTTATCGATCTCTTTTTAGTTTCGGACGCCGCGGTCTCGTTTTTAAAAAATTATTTATACTATTAAAACGGTATAAACGATTTATACTGTTTATACGGTATAAACGATTTATACGATATAAATGATTTATACAATTTCTGCCTCTATGAACACCAGATGGCGTTCCGCCTCCAGCCCCGGCACCGTCAAAGGCTCCAATTTGCGCACTTTCCATGGCTCTGGAAGCCGCTCTCTTTCCTCCTCTGGAGCCGTCCCTTTCAGGGCTATGAACCGCCCGCCCTCTTGCAGCAAGTGGCCCGACCAGTTGACGAAGTCCGACAGGTCCGCGAAGGCGCGCGAGGTGATGACATCGAACTTCGTCTTCACTTCCAGCTGCTCCACGCGCTTGGTGTACACCGTCACGTTGGACAGGCCCAGCTCCGCCTTCACCTGGTTCAGGAACGCGGTCTTCTTGTGCACCGTATCGATCATCGACACCTTCATGTCCGGGCGGCTGATCGCCAGCACCATGCCGGGCAAACCACCACCCGCGCCCACATCCAGCACGTTTTTCGCGCCAGCGAAAGCCGGCACGGCAGCCAGCGAATCGAGCAAATGCAGGGTCACCATCTGCATCGGATCGCGTACCGACGTCAGGTTGTAGACCGAATTCCACTTGTTCAGCAGCGCCAGATAGTCCAGCAGCTTCTCCACTTGATCGTCGCCGAGGTCCAGCTTCAGATCTTTGATGCCTTGTTTTAAAACATCCGCGACAACTACACGGTCAAACACCTTCATTGAACTGCCTCGTCTTTCTGCGCGTTTTTGTCATTCAGGTAGCCGCCGAAACCGGCCTTTTTCAGGTGCACCAGCAGCAGCGAAATCGCCGCCGGCGTCACACCGGAGATGCGCGACGCCTGGCCCAGGGTCTCCGGACGCTGCGCATGCAGCTTCTGGCGCACTTCCACCGACAGCGCGGTGATGTCCAGATAGCTGAAACCTTCCGGCAATTTCAGGTTTTCGTAGTGCTCGTGGCGCTCGACTTCCTTGGTTTGGCGGTCGATGTAGCCCGAATATTTGAGCTGGATTTCCACCTGCTCGCGCACCGCGTCGTCGCTCACGCCGGGACCGGCGAGCTCGCGGCCATCGATGCCGGACAGGCTCATCAGCTTCTCGTACTCGACGCCTGGACGGCGCAGCAGGTCCGCCAGCGAGTATTCGCGTTCGATCGCCTGGCCGATGACGCGCTCGGATTCTGCCGCCTCCAGGATGCGTGGATTCACCCACGTGGAACGCAGGCGCTCCAGTTCCAGCGCCACGGCTTCGCGTTTTTTCTCGAACGCTTCCCACTGTGCGTCGCCGACGCAGCCGAGTTTGCGGCCGATTTCGGTCAGGCGCATGTCGGCGTTATCCTCGCGCAGGCTGAGGCGATACTCGGCGCGGCTGGTGAACATGCGGTACGGTTCCAGCACGCCCTGCGTGACCAGATCGTCGACCAGCACCCCCAGATAAGCCTCAGAACGGGCCGGCGTCCAGGCTTCCTTGCCCTGGGTTTGCAGCGCCGCGTTGAGGCCTGCGAGCATGCCTTGCGCCGCAGCTTCCTCGTAACCGGTGGTGCCGTTGATCTGGCCGGCGAAGTACAGGCCGCTGACAGCCTTGGTTTCCAGCGACGCCTTGAGGCCGCGCGGGTCGAAATAATCGTACTCGATGGCGTAGCCGGGACGCAGGATGTGGGCGTTTTCCATGCCCTTCATCGACCGCACCAGCTCGATCTGGACGTCGAAAGGCAGGCTGGTGGAGATGCCGTTTGGATAGAATTCGTTGGTCGTCAAGCCTTCCGGTTCCAGGAAAATCTGATGCGATTCCTTGGCCGAGAAGCGGTGGATCTTGTCCTCGATCGACGGGCAATAGCGCGGGCCGACGCCTTCGATGACGCCGGTGTACATCGGGCTGCGGTCCAAACCGGCACGGATGATGTCGTGGGTTTTGGCGTTGGTGTGCGTGACCCAGCACGGCATTTGCGCCGGGTGCATGGCGGCGTTGCCCATCACCGAGAACACCGGCACCGGATCGAGGTCGCCCGGCTGCTCGGTCATCAGCGAGAAGTCGATGCTGCGGCCGTCGATGCGAGGCGGCGTGCCGGTCTTTAAACGGCCCTGTGGCAGCTTCAGTTCCTTCAGGCGGGCGGACAGCGAGATCGCCGGCGGATCGCCTGCACGGCCCGCTGAGTAGTTCTGCAAGCCCACATGGATCTTCCCGTCGAGGAAGGTACCGGCGGTCAGCACGACGGCGGGCGCCAGGAACTTCAGGCCGATCTGGGTGACGGCGCCGACCACGCGATCGCCCTCCACCATCAGATCGTCGACAGCCTGCTGGAACAGCCACAGGTTGGGCTGGTTTTCCAGGCGCGAGCGGATGGCGGCCTTGTACAAAATACGGTCGGCCTGCGCGCGCGTGGCGCGTACCGCCGGGCCTTTGGACGAGTTCAGGATACGGAACTGGATGCCCGATTCGTCGGTGGCGATCGCCATGGCGCCGCCCATGGCATCGACTTCCTTGACCAGATGGCCTTTGCCGATACCGCCGATGGAAGGGTTGCACGACATCTGGCCCAGGGTCTCTATGTTGTGCGTCAAGAGCAAAGTCTTCTGCCCCATGCGAGCGGAAGCGAGGGCCGCCTCGGTACCGGCGTGACCACCGCCGACGACGATGACGTCGAAATTAGTTGGAAATAACATGATGGAATTGGGTAAAAGCGAAGGGATCAAGCACCGATTATAAAGTCTTTTGAGAGCTGCGACTTTTTTAGGCAAAATATTTTCGTCTTGTTTGCATCATTGTTCCACGTGAAACAATGAAAAAAAGGATGCTTGTCATCAAACAAGCATCCCTTTTCAAGAGGTCTCACTGTTCCACGTGAAACAATCTACCAGCGTATCCAGGCGTCGTAGCCGGTCTTTACGATCAATATCGACACCACCACCAGGAACAGTTTGCGGACAAACCCGCTGCCGTGCTTCATTGCCAGCCGGGTCCCGATGATGGAACCGGCTATCTGGCACACGGCCATCATCGCGCCCAGTTGCCAGATCAGGTGGCCGCTGTAGCCGAACCAGACCAGCGCCGACAGGTTGCAGGCAACGTTGACAATCTTGGCTACGGCCGATGCGCCGAGGAAGTCGAAGCCGAAGATCCGCACGAACAGGAACACCAGGAAGCTACCGGTGCCGGGACCGAAGAAGCCGTCGTAGAAGCCAATGCCGGAGCCGATCAGCAGCGCCAGCGTCTGCTCCTTGCGGCCGGTGTGCAGCGGCGCGTGCACGCTGCCGAAGTCCTTCCTGGCGAAGGTGTAGATGGCTACGGCAAGCAGCACGACGGGGAGCACCGTGCGGAAGAAATCAGGCGAAACCTTGGTGACGGTGTAGGCGCCAAAGAAGGAGAAGATCAGCGCGGCGAAAGCCGCCGGTGCGGCGACGGTCCAGGCGATGGCGACGCGGCGCGCGTAGCTCACCGCCGCGACGCTGGTGCCGGCGATGCTGGCCAGCTTGTTGGTGCCGATGATCGTGGCCGGCGCCATGTTGGGAAATATCGAAAACATCGCGGGCAGTTGTATCAGTCCTCCGCCGCCGACCACCGCATCCACCAAGCCGGCACTGAACGCCGCCACACCCAACACCGCATACTCAACCATGACCTGTCTATCCCAACGCGCAAAAGCCACATTGTACGGAAGAAATTAGCAGGGCACCCGACGTCCCCCTCCCGCGATCATGTAAGCTTCCACGTGAAATCCACCACCTCACGGACCACAGCCATGAACGATTTCCCCGCATTCACTTTCAGCACCGTCGCCCACATCGTCTCCGAACTGGGGGCCGCCGCCAAACTCGGCGAGCACATCGCCCAACGCTTCCCTGCCGTCAAACGCGCCCTGCTCGTCACCGATCCAGGCTTCCTCAAAACGGGACTGGTCGATGCCCCTGTCGCCAGCCTGCGGGCGGCCGGCATCGATGTCGGCATCTACTCCAACGTCGTCGCCGATCCACCGGAGCAGATCGTCCTGGAAGCCGTCGCCGCCGCACGCCAACATGGCACCGACATCGTCATCGGCTTGGGCGGCGGCAGCTCGATGGACGTCGCCAAATTGATCGCCGTGCTGGCCGGCGGCGAGCAGGAAATCGGCGCCATCTACGGCATCGGCAACGTCAAGGGGAACCGGCTGCCGCTGGTGCAAATCCCCACCACCGCCGGCACCGGTTCGGAGGTCACCAACATCGCCATCGTCACGACCGGCGCCACCACCAAGATGGGCGTGGTCGCGCCCCAGCTGTACGCCGACATGGCCTTGCTGGACGCCGAGCTCACCCTGGGACTGCCACCACTGGTCACGGCCGCCACCGGCATCGACGCCATGGTCCACGCGATCGAGGCTTACACCAGCCGCCACAAAAAGAACCCGCTGTCCGATATCCTCGCGCGCAAGGCGCTCGGCCTGCTGTCGGCCAGCCTGATCCCCGCCTGCGAGAACGGACGCAACCTGACCGCGCGGCAGGCCATGCTGCTGGGTGCGATGCTGGCCGGGCAGGCGTTCTCCAATGCTCCGGTGGCGGCGGTGCACGCCCTCGCCTATCCGATCGGCGGCACGTTCCACGTGCCACATGGCTTGTCGAACTCTCTGGTGCTGCCGCACGTGCTGCGCTTCAACCTGCCGGCGGCGGCTGGCCTGTATGCGGAGTTGGCGGAAATCGTCGTGCCGGAAGCAAGCGGCAGCGTGGAGGCGCGCGCGGAAGCCTTGGTTGTTGCGATGCAACAAATAGCGACCCTGACCGGGATAGAGCGGACCTTGCAGCAGGTCGGCATAAAAGAAACGGATCTGGATCAACTGGCGGACGATGCCATGCTCCAGACCCGTCTGTTGGGGAACAACCCCCGCACCGTCACGCGCGACGATGCCAGGGCGATTTACGCGGCGGCGCTGTAAACGCCGGCGCTTTCAACATCAAACTTTAATTCGGAACATCCACCGTCGTGCCGCTGACGGTAATGAGGTTGCCCGGCGCCGGCGCCTGCACGAACGGCGGTACGTTGGCCACTGTCATCGGCGTGGTCGCGTCCGGCCGCGTCACCGTGCGCACCACCTGCGACGGCGGCAGCGGAACGGTCGGATTGCGCAGGTGGGCCATCATCGCATCCAGCGCGCGGAACAGATAGATGTGCAACGGCACGATGTTCTGCGGGAAGACGCTGGTGAAGGTGTCGAAATGGTTGGCGTTCAGCACCTCGATGTAGCGCAGCTTGCTCGCTGGCCCCTCGGCCAACGCGTTCAACCCCAGATAGGCACGCGAATTAAAGTTCACCACCATCAGCGTGTCGCTGCGGCCGGCGGCGATGATCGCCGGCTTGCCATGCAAATTGCCGGTTGCCAGGACCTCGGCCGCGCCGGAGCGGACGCGCGCGCTTTGCTCGGCCAATGTGCCGGTCAGGGCGTTGCCGTTGACCGGGTCGATGCCGGTCGCCAGCGCCCGCAGGCACAGGAAGCCATCCAGCGACTGGTCGGCCAGATTGGTGCTTGGCGACACGCCCAGGTTGTAGGACTTGGGTCCGCCCACCGACGCTTCATAGATAGGCGTGCCGATGATGCCATTCTGGGTGGCGAAGCTGACGGCGCGCTGGGCCGGCGTGAACGGCACCGGCGAACCGGTCGCGTCAACCGGCGCGAAAGTGAATCCGCACAGCTGGTCGGTCACCGAGAAGCGGCCGTAGGCGTTGGCGTAGGTCACGGCCACCAGCACCGTGGTCAGCGCGTGCGAGGCCTGCAGCACGTCGGAGTCCGGCAGCCAGCCGTAGGCGCGTAGCCGCGCGCGGGCGTCGAGCTGCTGCGCCGCCAAGTCCGCGCCGGTCAGCAGCCCCTTGGCGACCAGCGCCGTGCAGCGGCCCGGAGCGGCCGCCGTGGCGGCGATGCACGGCTGGTACAGCGCGGCGTAGGTCGAGTAGTCGATCAGCCACTTGCCCTGCCCCGTCGCCGGCACGCCGTTCTGGCGGATCGAATAGCCGGTCGCGGTGCGCGGCTGGATCTGCGGCTCGGTGGCGGCCACGCCGTCGATCAGGCCCCTGGTGTCCTGCTCTGCCGCCAGCAAGGCCGAGGCGGCGCCGTTGGAGATGCTGGAACCGATGGTGATCGTGTTGGTCGGCGTGAAGCGCACCACGTGGTGGGTGTTGTCCCGGGCGTACCGGCCGTACTGCTCGTTCAGGATGTAGAACGCGAACTCGACCGCCTGCAGCGTGTTCTTGCCCCAGTCCTTCTCGGGATTCTGTTGCGAGTGCGCGTGCTTGAAGGCGACGCGTCCCGGCCTGCCGGTGGCGAAGGCGGCGCGGTCGGCATCGCTGAGCACCGGCGTGAAGTTGGAGTTCTTGCCGGCCGCGGTCCGGGTGGCGCGCACACCGTTCTGCAGGTTCACGCTGTCGTCGTCGAAGGTGTACAGGCCGGTCCCCGAGCCCTTGTCGGCATAGGCGACCGCGCACTTGTTCTTCAGGCCCCACTCGCCGGACGTGCCGATGGCGCCGTAGATCCCGCGCGAGCCGCTCGACACACCGGTAATGATGCAGGGCTTGTCGACATCAAAGCTGGTGGGGATCTGCACCATCAAGGTGACGTTCTGGTTGCCGCTGCCGTCGTCGGCGTAGGCGATGAACTCGCTGCCGGCGATCTTGCCCTCGCCGGTCGTGGGCGTGCCGTTGGCGTCCACGTTCGGGCCGTACAGCCGGCCGAAGCCGGCGGCCGAGCTGATGTCCTGGATGGCGCGGTAGTTGGACCAGATGGCGTTGCGGCGCAGTTCGGCCGCTGTCGGGTTCGCGTCATTGACGTAGGTAGGCACCGGACCGGCCAGACCGGTCGCCCCCAGGCCGGCGGTCAGCAAATCGTCGCTGACGCCGTCGTAGGTCTTCGCGGTGATGGTGCCGAGAAAACTGGGACGCTCGTTGATGATCTCCGGCCCATCATGGTGATGGCCGCAAGCGGTCAGTGCGATGCCGGCCAGCGCCAGCGTGATTTTCTTCGTATGCATGTCATCCTCTTCTTCAGTAAGTCTCAAAGCAACGGACGGACTACCCCCAATCCAGCCAACGGCCAGACAAAAAAATTTACTCTCGATTTGAAAAGGACGCCGGACAGAACGTCCGGCGTCTGTGCTAGATCATGCGGGCTTCTTGTTGCCGAGCTTGGCGACGATTTCGCCGATGATTCCGCGGCGGAATAACAACACGCAGACGATGAAAATCAGGCCGATCACCATGGTGACGGCTTCGCCGATGGTGTTGAACCATTCGATGCCGGTGACCCGGGTCAGGTAGATGCCCCAGTCGCCCAGCTTGTTTTCCAGCATGATGATGATCACCGCGCCCAGGATCGGACCGGCCAGGGTGCCCATGCCGCCCACCAGGGTCATCAGAATCACCAGGCCCGACATGGTCCAGTGGACGTCGGTCAAGGTCTCGAAGCCCTGCACCAGCACCTTGGTGGAACCCGCCAGGCCGGCCAGCGCGGCCGACAGCACGAAGGCCAGCAGCTTGTACTTGTCGACGTCGTAGCCCAGCGAGATGGCGCGCGGTTCGTTCTCCTTGATCGCCTTGAGCACCTGGCCGAACGGCGAATGGACGATGCGCACGATCAGCATGAACGCCAGCACGGCGATGGCCAGCACAAAGAAGTACAGCGTGGTGTCGTTGGACAGGTCGATCATGCCGAGCAGTTTTCCACGTGGAACGCCTTGCAGGCCGTCCTCGCCGCCGGTGAACTCGCCGGCGCTGAGGGCGCCGAAGAACACCATCTGCGCCAGCGCCAGGGTGATCATCGAAAAGTAGATGCCCTGGCGGCGGATCGCCAGCCCGCCCATCACCAGGCCCAGCAAGGCGGCGCCGGCGACGCCGGCCAGAATGCCGAGCTCGGTCGGCCAGCCCCATACCTTGAGCGCGTTGCCGGCCACATAGCCGGCGCCGCCGAAGAAGGCGGCGTGGCCGAACGACAGCAAGCCGGTGAAGCCGATCAGCAGGTTGAAGGCGCAGGCGAACAGCACGAAGCACAGCAGCTTGGCCAGGAACACCGGATAGCCGATGAACGGCGCCGACAGCGCGATCGCGAAAGCGATGAGATAACCGATTTTCTTGTTCATCCGTCCCTCCTATTTTTCTTTACCGAACAAACCAGCGGGACGGATCAACAGCACGACTACCATCACGAGGAACACCACCGTCGACGAAAACGGCGCATACACCACCTTGGTCAGGCCTTCGATCACGCCCAGGCCGAGGCCGGTAAGGATCGAGCCCATGATCGACCCCATGCCACCGATCACCACAACGGCGAATACGACGATAATCAGGTTCTGACCCATCAGGGGCTGCACCTGGATGATCGGGGCCGCCAGCACCCCTGCAAAGCCCGCCAAAGCGACGCCGAAGCCGTAGGTGAGCGTCACCATCAGCGGCACGTTGATCCCGAACGCTTCCACCAGCTTCGGATTCTCGGTGCCGGCGCGCAAATAGGCCCCCAGTTTGGTCTTTTCGATCACGTACCAGGTGGCCATGCAGACCACCACGGACGCCACGACGACCCAGGCGCGGTAGTTCGGCATCACCATGAAGCCGAGGTCGGTGGCGCCGGCCAGCGCGTCGGGCACCTGGAACGGCTGGCCCGAGACGCCGTAGAAGGACCGGAACACGCCCTCCACCAGCAAGGTGATACCGAAAGTCAGCAGCAATCCGTACAAATGGTCGAGCTTGTACAGGTGGCGCAGCATGGTCTTTTCGATAACGATGCCGAACACGCCGATGATCAGCGGCGCCAGCAGCAGCATGGTCCAATAGTTCAGACCGAAGTAAGTCATCCCCATCCAGGCCACGAAGGCGCCCATCATGTACAGGGCGCCGTGGGAAAAGTTAATAACGTTGAGAAGGCCAAAGATGACGGCCAGGCCGAGTGACAGCATCGCGTAGAAGGAGCCGTTCACCAGCCCCAGCAGCAGCTGGCTCATCCATACGCTCAAGGGATAGCCGAAAATTTCCATGAGATCACAGTCTAAAGAGCACCTGGCCGGACGGCGAGGCAGGATAAGAGGACAAAAACAAGGTCAACAACAAAGAACGGAACGGACCGGCGCCTCGCCACGCGGAGTGGCGCTGCGCCGGCCCTGTGTACAACTCAGCTTATTTCCACAGGCTGCATTTGGTTTCGGCCTTGGTGGCGTACGCCTGGTCGCCCGGAATGGTGGCCACGACCTTGTAGTAATCCCACGGATATTTCGATTCGGACGGCTTCTTCACTTCCATCAGGAACATGTCGTGGACCATGCGGCCGTCCGGACGGATCACGCCGTTCTTGGCGAACATATCGTTGATCTTGTTGGCCTTCAGATAGGCCATGACCTTGTCGGAGTCGTCGGTGCCCACGGCCTTGACCGCCTTCAGGTAGTTGGCGGCGGCCGAGTAGTCGGCGGCCTGCAGCATCGACGGCTCCTTCTTCATCTTGTCGAAGTAGCGTTTCGACCAGGCGCGCGTTTCCGGATTTTGATCCCAGTACCAGCCGTCGGTCAGGTACATGCCCTGCGTCAGGTTCAGACCCAGCGAGTGGACGTCGTTGATGAAGATCAGCAAGCCGGCCAGTTTCATTTTCTTCGTGATGCCGAACTCGTTGGCGGCCTTGATCGAATTGATCGCGTCGCCGCCGGCGTTGGCCAGGCCGAGGATCTGCGCGCCCGACGACTGCGCCTGCAGCAGGAAGGACGAGAAGTCCGACGCCGACAACGGGTGCTTGACCGAGCCCATCACCTTGCCGCCGGCGGCCTTGACCACGTCCGACGTATCCTTTTCCAGCGACTGGCCGAAGGCGTAGTCGGCGGTCATGAAGTACCAGTTCTTGCCGCCCTGCTTGACGATGGCGCCGCCGGTGCCGCGCGCCAGCGCGATGGTGTCGTAGGCGTAGTGCACGGTGTAAGGCGTGCATTCCTCGTTGGTCAGGCGGGCCGAGCCGGCGCCGATCGAGATGAAGACTTTTTTCTTCTCGGCGGCCACCTTGGCCATGGCCAGGTTGGCGCCCGAGTTGGTGCCGCCGATCAGCATGTCGACGCCCTGCTGGTCGAACCATTCACGCGCCTTGGAGGCGGCGATGTCGGCCTTGTTCTGGTGGTCGGCGGAAATGAACTCCACCTTCTTGCCGGCGATGACGACGCCGGCGTCCGCGATCGCCATTTTGATGGCCTCGGCGCCGCCGGCGCCGTCGATATCCGTATACAGGCCGGACATGTCGGTGATCATGCCGATCTTGATGGTGTCGCCGGAAACCTGGGCTTGCGCGGCGAACGACAGGCCCAGCGCGCAGATGGCGGTGGCGGCGATGGTGATAGCTTTGAGTTTCATTTTGTCTCCGTTCGAAAAGTCGTGATTTAGATTTGTATGCTCACAGAACGATGAAATAATTTTCTACACGCCAAGCAACTCGGTCAGCACCGGCATCTTGTCGCTCAATTCGGATGAAACAAAGGTCTCGACGATCTGACCGTGCTCCATCACATAAAACCGGTCCGCCAGCGGCGCGGCGAACCGGAAATTCTGTTCCACCATGACGATGGTGTAGCCCTTCGATTTCAAGGTGGTGATCATGCGCGCCAAGCCTTGCACGATGACAGGCGCGAGGCCCTCCGAAATTTCATCGAGCAGCAACAGGCGCGCGCCGGTGCGCAGGATGCGCGCCACCGCCAGCATCTGCTGCTCGCCACCCGACAGGCGCGTGCCCTGGCTGTGCTTGCGCTCCTCCAGGTTGGGGAACATCGCGTAGATTTCCTTGATCGACATGCCCTTGTCGCCGGTCGACAACTGCGGCGGCAGCAACAGGTTTTCCTCGGTCGACAACGAGGCGAAAATGCCGCGCTCCTCGGGGCAATAGCCGACGCCGAGGTGGGCGATTTTATGCGTCGGAAAACCGATCGCCTCGACGCCGTTGATCTTGATCGAGCCCTTGCGCGCGCCGGTCAATCCCATGATGGCGCGCAGGGTGGTGGTGCGGCCGGCGCCGTTACGGCCCAACAAGGTGACGACTTCGCCGGGCTGCACCGTCAGGTTGACGTTGTGCAGGATGTGCGATTCGCCGTACCAGGTTTGCAGGTCGGAGATTTGCAGGGCGGCCGTCATCAGTGGGCTCCTTCCAGCTCGGCGGCCTCGGTGCCCATGTACGCCTCCATCACTTGCGGGTTGCGCGAGACCTCGGCGTAGGAGCCCTCGGCCAGCATGGCGCCGCGCTGCAAAACGGAGATCTTGTCGCAGATGCCGGACACGACTTTCATATTGTGTTCGACCATCAAAATGGTGCGGCCGGCCGAGACTTTTTTGATGAGGTCGGTTACGCGGTGCACGTCCTCGTGGCCCATGCCCTGCGTCGGTTCATCGAGCAGCATCAGCTCGGGCTCCATCGCCAGGGTGGTGGCGATCTCCAAAGCGCGCTTGCGCCCGTAAGGCATGTCGACGGTGACGGTGTCGGCGAACTCGGTCAGATCGACCTCGGCCAGCAGTTGCATCGCACGGTCGTTGAGCTTGTCCAACGCGCGTTCGCTCTGCCAGAAATGGAAGCTCGTCCCCAACTGCCGCTGCAATCCGATGCGGACATTTTGCAGCACCGTGAGGTGGGGGAAGACCGCTGAAATCTGGAACGAACGGATCACGCCCATGCGGGCTATCTGCGCCGGCTTGGCCGCGGTGATGTCCTTTTCGTTGAACAGGATCTGGCCCGAAGTGGGCACCAGGAATTTCGTGAGCAGATTGAAGCATGTGGTTTTACCGGCGCCGTTGGGGCCGATCAGCGCGTGGATGTGACCGCGCTGTACTTTCAAATTGACGTCGTTGACCGCAGTAAAACCTCTGAACTGCTTGGTCAAGTTCTTCGTTTCCAAGATAACACCGGACATCCTGTCTCCCTTGCTTTTATGGTTCAAGGTACTAAATTTTTTTAGATCATACAGAGTAAAAAATTAGCTAACAATACAGTATAACTACTACTTACTTTTGATCTAACGCTAACAGGCGCGCCCTTTACTTCCGGGCTGAACGGATCATTTCTGAAGCTTTTTCGGCGATCATGATCGTCGGTGAATTGGTGTTTCCGGATGTGATAAATGGCATGATGGATGCATCGACAACGCGCAGGCCGGTCACGCCGATGACACGCAATTCGCTATCGACGACGGCGGTCGGATCGTCGGCGCGGCCCATCTTGCAGGTGCCGACCGGATGGAAGATGGTGGTGCCGATATGGCCCGCCGCCTCGGCGAGTTCTTCCTCCGTGCGGTACTGGATGCCGGGCTTGTATTCTTCGGGCGAGAACTTTTTCAGCGCCGGCGAAGCGACTATTTGGCGCGTCAACGTCAGCGCCGCCGCCGCCACTTTGCGGTCCTCGGCGGTGCTCAAATACATCGGCGAAATCTTGGGAGGCGCGTACGAATCGGCGCCGGCGATATGCACATGGCCGCGCGATGTCGGACGCAGGTTGCACACGCTCGCGGTGAACGCGGGGAAGGCGTGCAAAGGGTCGCCGAATTTTTCCAGCGACAAGGGCTGCACGTGATATTGAAGATTGGGCGTCGGCTGATTGGCATCGGAGCGCGCGAACGCGCCCAGCTGCGACGGCGCCATCGACATCGGCCCGCTCTGGAACATCGCGTACTCCAGGCCGATCTTCATTTTGCCGAACCAGTTCGACGCCATCGTGTTCAAGGTGCGGGCGCCACCGCCGAGCTTGTAAATCATGCGCAGTTGCAGATGGTCTTGAAGGTTTTCACCGACGCCGGGCAGGTCGGCCAGCGGCGCGATGCCATGGTGGAGCAGCTTCGCGGCCGAGCCGATACCGGAGCACTGCAAAATCTGCGGCGAACCAACGGCACCAGCCGCCAGCACGGTTTCTTTCGCGGCCATCGCTTGATACCTGGTGCCGCCGCCGGTGAAAATCACACCTTTGCACACCGGTCCCTGGTCGGTCATTTCGATCTGCAGGCGTTCCACGTGGCAGCCGGTCATCACGGTCAGATTGGGCCGGCCCGATACCGGCTTGAGGAAAGCCTTCGCCGTGTTCCAGCGGATGCCGCGTTTTTGATTGACCTCGAAGTAACCGCAGCCGGCGTTGTCGCCGCGATTGAAATCGTCGACCTTCGCGATACCGTTCTGCTCGGCGGCATCGCGGAACGCGTCCAGTATCTGCCAAGACAGGCGCTGTTTTTCCACGCGCCACGGACCGCCTGCGCCATGCTCTTCGGAAGCGCCGCCGTGATAATCCTCGCTCTTTTTAAATAGCGGCAGCACCGCGTCCCAGCGCCAGCTGGCGTCGCCGGTCAGATCGGCCCAGCGGTCGTAGTCGCCTGCCTGGCCGCGCATGTAAATCATGCCGTTGATGGAGGAGCTTCCGCCTAGTACTTTGCCGCGCGGGTAAAGCAGGCTGCGCCCATTAAGGCCGGCGTCGGCTTCGGTGCGGAACATCCAGTCGGTACGCGGATTGTCGATGCAATGCAGATAGCCGACGGGGATATGTATCCAAACATAATCGTCCCTGCCGCCCGCCTCGATCAGCAGGACGTCGACGTTCCTGTCCGCGCTTAAACGGTTTGCCAACACGCAGCCAGCCGAGCCTGCCCCAATGATGATGTAATCGTAGTCGCCTGCTGATTCCAAAAACTGCTCCTCCAAGGATGACTCGGTATGCCGGGGCGTTTGGGCTCTCTCGGCGGTCTCAGCCTTAGTCTACGCTGCGTTCATCTCCGATAGCAATGTTTCAACAAGCTTGGCGGCGGGCATGGGGCGCGCGCGCGCAACACCGGTGCCGCACCACAGCGACATCAACTCGGTATCGCCACGCTTGGCCGCCTCGGCGCGGATCGGTGTAGTTAGCGCATTTTGAACGGGATATGCGGGCAATTGCGCTTCGACCGGTTCCAGTTCCCGCATCAAACGGTTCACCAGGCCACGGGCATAGCGTCCGGAAAAGGTGCGCGTGAGCCGGGTCGGATGGTCGCCAGCGGTCAACAAACGTTGTTTGTAGTGTGGATTAATTGCCGATTCGTCGGTCACCAGAAAGGCGGTTCCCATCTGTACCGCCTGCGCGCCCATGTCCAGTGCCCGCTTGATATCGGCGCCGTCCATGATGCCGCCGGCAGCGATGACGGGGATATCCACTGCCGCGACTATCGTCGGCAGCAATTCGAACGTTTTTAAGGTCGCGTCTTCCTGAGCGCCGATGAAGGTGCCGCGATGGCCGCCCGACTCGGTACCGGACGCGATCACCGCATCGGCTCCCCTGCTCTGCCAGGCGATGGCTTCCTCGGCGTGGGTGATAGTACCGATCACGACAATGCCAGCGTCATGCAAACGCTGGATTTGCTCCGCGCTTAGGATGCCGAAAGTAAAGCTGGCGACAGCCGGGCGCAGTTCTATCAAGGTTTCAAACTGTGCGGCGAAGTCCTCGCACCATTTGGCGGGCGTAGGCAACTCGGTCCAGCCCAGCGACGACCAAAGCGGCTTCAGCCATTCGACAGCCTTGCTTATTTCAGCCGGATCAGGCTGCGGAGTCTCCAGGACAAAGAAGTTGAGGCAAAAAGGTTTACCGGTCAAGGCACGGATTTGCGCGGTTTGTTCGCGGATCGCAGCTGGAGAAAGTAGGGAGCAAGCCAACGAACCGAGGGCACCGGCGTTGGACACAGCGGCGACTTGGGCCGGTGTATTGGGGCCGCCTGCGGTAGGCCCCTGGATGATTGGATGCGGAAAAACGGATGTCAGATTCATCATATTTCTCACTGTAAGGTCCACTTACTCCTGTGGATAAGTCTATGGATATCCACAGGCACGATATGTGAGTAAACAAAAAATTTCTGGGGAGCTGTTTTCTTATCCCAAAACAGTTCTTTCGTCATACACGGCTTACGAGCCTGCTTATGAAGTTCGTAAACGCCTGATTCTAATCCAAAATGAGGACTTATCCACAGAAAAGTGTCTACGTTAACAACTACTACTATTTTTATATATACATCTTTAGAGTAAACCATAGTTCACGCGGCTCGAAGAAAACCCCAAAAACCGAGGCGCAAGCGCCTGAAGACCTTTGTGTCAAAAAAAAGTAGTAGCACTGATCGAGGACAGTGTTCGGCATACACGCGACGACCTGCAAAACAAAAAATTGCTATATAGACACGTAGGGCGGATTAGACCGAAGGTCGTAATCGGCCATCGATGAGCCGTCGACGAACCCTGGCCGATTACGCCTCGCTAATCCGCCCTACGTGGTTTAGATGAGATTCGGCGCTGTGGCCGTTGTTGATGTTGCTGAAAAGCTCTGAAAACACTGCAAAACCGTGCTGCCTGTGAATAACTTACTGGATATCCACAGGATGAGTTGTGAGTAAGCTCGAAGTTATCCAAGGGCCGACATTTTATACAGAATTGCTCCGTAAATGGTACAGCGCTTATGCAAGTGCTTATCTTTCGCGTAAACCAATGATTCGTAAACGTATACAGAACTTATCCACAGCTAAATGCCCGTTTACTACTACTACTATTTTTATATATATCTTTGTAAACTACTAAACCCGGAAAAGCGAAAACCGACCCGAAAACCCGAAAAAGCGCAGATTTCTGACGAAATCTGAGGCCCTCTACGTGGACGAAGACCCGTTTACACAGCAAAAAACGCCTTAAAATCGACTGTTTTTTGCTTCGCACTGTGGAGAACTCGCAGAAAATCCACAGCCCTCCACTTGAAATTCAGGAAAAGACATGCGTTTAGGCATCATTAGTGCGTTGGCTGAAGAACAGCATGGGCTGATAGAAGCCCTTGAGAGCCCCTACAAGCACGTCCATGGCATGAGGGAGTACACGACCGGGAAACTCTGGGAAATCGACGCTGTGTGCGTTCTGTCGCGTATAGGCAAGGTTGCAGCGGCAATGACAGCTGCAATCCTTGTGGAAAAGTTCGGAGTTACCCACATCGTCTTCACCGGCGTTGCTGGAAGCGGGGATAAAAACGTCAAAGTCGGGGATATGGTCGTCGCGGAAGCGCTGCTTCAGCATGATTTCGATGCCAGCCCGCTGTTTCCCCGGTTTGAAATCCCGCTGACCGGGCTATCGCGCTTCGCCACCGACGTTGCTCTGACGGAAAGATTGGCCATCGCAGCCGCCAAAACCACGCGTGTGCATCGCGGATTGATCGCCAGCGGCGACCAGTTCATAGGGAAACTGGCGCAAATCCAGGCCATCAAAGCCGGATTGCCTGAATTATTAGCAGTAGAGATGGAAGGCGCGGCAGTCGCGCAAGTATGTTTCGAGCTTGGCATCCCGTTCGCGGTGATCCGCACGATCTCCGACAACGCCAACGACGACGCCGCCGTCGACTTCATGCATTTCATCAAAACGGTAGCATCGCGCTATGCATACGAGGTTATCCACAACTTCTGCAAACCATAGCAACTCCGGGGTCAGGTCCTAATGCCGCTAACTTAAGCTTTTAGCGGCATTTTTGTTGTAAACGGCGGCCGGAAGTGTTAACTTGCCGGCACGATGCTATCAGATGCCATTTCCCTCGCTATAGACCT